>CAYSHK010000051.1:0-123388 GCA_964430935.1 uncultured Rhizobiaceae bacterium | reverse complement strand
CAGAAGGTGCGCGTTCGTCTCCACCGGACCAAGATCGTTGATCGCGACGACCGTGATGTCGTCCCGACCCGACTCCACGATCGCACGAAGCACGTTCCGCCCGATCCGGCCAAATCCGTTGATCGCTACTTTCAAGGTCATCTACTCCCCTCCTCGTTCTGAAATGCGGAAGTGTCCTTCCCGCCCCTGCCGGGCGGGATTGCCGCCCGTTATACAGCAAAGAGACCGGCGGAAAAGCCCCATGCGGCAATGGATGCGCCCGCGCGGCCCGCGCGGAAGGCCGGCCGTTCCGGGAGATGGGGAGGCCGTGCGCCCCTTCCGCCCTCCGGCCATGCGGCACGTCAGGGTGCGCAACCGGCAATGGAGCCAGCCGGAACGAGTCGCAGGCCCCAGAACGCGACGGGTGTTTGAAAAGGCCTCCGCTTGACGCATAATGCCGTCATCCGCGCCGCCCGTCCAAGAAGGCGTCCGGGGGAACGAAAGAGGAATTTTGCAGGGAGGAAGCATCATGAAGAAGAGAGCACTGTTCTGCGCCGCCAGTCTCGCCGCCATGCTGGGCGCCGGAGCCGCGCAGGCCGCGACGCCGGCGGACATACTGGTGATCGCCGACAAGATCGACGATCTCATCTCTCTGGATCCGGCGGAACTCTTCGAGTTTTCCGCCTACGAATACAACAACAACGTCTACGACAAGCTCATCGCGCTGGATCCGAAGGATCTCGGGCCGCTGAAGCCGGGCGTGGCGGAGAGCTGGAAGGTGGCCGACGACGGCGTCACCTACACCTTCAAGATCAGGAAGGGCCTGAAATTCCATTCCGGCAACCCGATCACCGCCCACGACGTGGTCTATTCGCTGCGCCGCGCGGTGAAACTGAAGAAGACGCCCTCGTTCATCCTCACCCAGTTCGGCTTCACGCCGGAGAACGCCGACGAAAAGATAAAGGCGCTGGACGACTACACGGTGCAGTTCGTCACCAACAAGCCCTATGCGCCGTCCTTCGTCTACAACTGCCTCACCGCGCCCATCGCCTCGGTGGTCGATTCCAAACTGCTGAAGGAGCACGAGAAGGACGGCGATTTCGGCAATGGCTGGCTGAAGACCCGTTCCGCCGGCTCCGGCGCCTACAAGCTGCGCGTCTGGAAGCCCAACGAGATCTACGTGCTCGACCGCGCCGGCGACTACTGGCGCGGCAGGGCGGCGATGAAGGCGGTCTTCGTGCGCCACATCGAGGAAAGCTCCTCGCAGCGGCTGCTGCTGGAGAAGGGCGACGTGGACATCGCCCGCAAGCTGACGCCGGACGACATCGCGGCGGTGATGAAGAATCCCGACATCAAGGTCGAAAGCGACCTGAAGGGGCGGGTCATGTACTTCGCCATGAACCAGAAGCACAAGATCCTCTCCAACCCGAAGGTCGTCGAGGCGCTGAAGTATCTGGCCGACTACGAGGGCATGACGAAGGCCTTCCTCCGCGGCCAGTACATCGTCCACCAGGCCTTCCTGCCGCTGACCTACCTCGGCGAGCTGAAGGACAACCCCTTCTCCCTGAACGTGGACAAGGCGAAGGCCCTGCTGAAGGAGGCCGGCTATCCCGACGGCTTCCCGGTCAAGATCTACGTGCGCAACGCGCAGGACCGCCTGGAGATCGCCCAGTCCCTCCAGAACACCTTCGCACGGGCCGGCATCAAGGCGGAGCTGGTGGTGGGGACCGGCAAGCAGATCCTGACCCAGTACCGCGCCCGCAAGCACGAGATCTATCTCGGCGCCTGGGGGCCCGACTATCCGGATCCGCACACCAACGCCGATTCCTTCGCCCACAACCCGGACAACCGGGACGAGGCCAAGCTGACCGGCAAGCTCGCCTGGCGCAACTCCTGGTACGACCCGGAGGTCAACGCCCTGACCGAGGCCGCCGTGGTCGAGAAGGACACCGCGAAGCGCGCGGAGATGTACCGCGATCTCCAGCGGAAGCTCCAGCAGCGCGGTCCCTTCGCCATCATGTTCCAGGAGATCATCCAGTCGGCCATGCGCAAGAACGTTGGCGGCTTCGTGACGGGCGGCGCCATTTCGCAGGCCTACTACTGGACCGTGACCAAGAAGTGATGGCGACCATCCCGGGGAAGCAGGGGCAGTGAGCGATACCGCCGACGCACACCGGAGAGGGGGCGGGGACCTCCTCTCCGCCATCGTCGCGAGGGCGAAGCCGTTCGTGCGGCTTCTCCTCTCCCTCGTCGTCACCTTTCTGGGCCTTCTGGCCATCACCTTCTTCATCGGCCGGGTCATTCCCGTGGATCCCGTGCTGGCCGTGGTGGGCGAACGCGCCCCGCCGGAGGTCTACGAGGCCACGCGCAGGGCCATGGGGCTGGACAAGCCGCTGATCGTGCAGTTCGGCATCTACATCTGGCAGGTGGTGCACGGGGATCTCGGCATGTCCCTGCTGACCTCCCGTCCGGTGATCGAGGACATCCGCCGCGTCGTTCCCGCCACCTTCGAGCTGGCCACCATGGCGACGGTCATCGGTGTGCTGATCGGCGTGCCCGCGGGCGTCATGGCGGCGGTGCATGCCGGCCGCTGGCCGGACCATCTGGTGCGGGTCGTCGGCCTGGTCGGCTATTCCGTACCCGTCTTCTGGCTGGGCCTGATGGGGCTGCTGCTCTTCTACGGCAAGCTCGGATGGGTCGGCGGCCCGGGCCGGCTGGACATCTTCTACGAGGGCATGGTGCCGCAGGTCACCGGCATGATCCTCATCGATTCCCTCATCGCAGGCGACATGGGCATCTTCCGGAACGCCGTGTCGCACATCATCCTGCCGTCGCTGATCCTGGGCTACTATTCGCTGGCCTACATCTCGCGCATGACCCGCTCGTTCATGCTCGAGCAGCTGGGGCAGGAATACGTGACCACGGCCCGCGTCAAGGGCATGTCCGAGGCCCGCGTCGTCTGGGTGCATGCGCTGGGCAACGTCATGGTGCCCCTGATCACGGTGATCGCGCTCTCCTACGCCTCCCTGCTGGAGGGATCGGTGCTCACCGAGACGGTCTTCGCCTGGCCCGGTCTGGGATTCTACATCACCACGGCGCTGGTTTCCGCCGACATGAGCGCGGTACTCGGCGGAACCATCGTCGTCGGCATGGTCTTCGTCGGCCTGAACCTGTTTTCCGACTTCCTGTACCGCATCGTCGATCCGAGGGCCCGCTGATGAGCGACAAGCACGTCATGCCGCCACCGCCGGACGCCCCTTCGGGGGCGGGAGGTCTGCGCGCCTGGCTGGAATCGGAGACGCCGTCGTCGGCCTTCCAGGCGAAATGCGTCCAGCTGTGGCTGGGATGGCTGAAGTTCTCGGCCAATCCGCTGGCCCTGACCGGGCTGCTGATCATCGTGGCGCTGGTTCTGGTGGCGCTTTTCGCGCCGTTGCTGATGACCCACGATCCCCTGGCCCAGAACCTCGCCGACCGTCTCCTGCCACCGGGGGAGAAGGGCTACCTGCTGGGCACGGACGGCCTCGGCCGGGACATCTGGTCGCGCATCGTGGCCGGATCGCGCATCACGCTCTACATCGTCGCGCTGGTCACCATCTCCGCGCCGCTGTTCGGCCTGCTGGTCGGCACGGTGGCCGGCTATTTCGGCGGCTGGACGGACACCGTCCTGATGCGCTTCACCGACATCATCCTCGCCTTTCCGAAACTCATTCTGGCCCTGGCCTTCGTCGCCGCGCTGGGGCCGGGCATCGGCAACGCCATCCTGGCCATCGCCATCACCAGCTGGCCGCCCTATGCCCGCATAGCCCGCGCCGAGACCCTGACCATCCGCAAGTCGGACTTCATCTTCGCCTCGCGTCTGCAGGGGGCCTCCTCCGCCCGCATCGTGGCCTTCCACGTCATGCCGCTGTGCATGTCCTCGCTGATCGTGCGGGTGACGCTGGACATGGCCGGCATCATCCTGACCGCAGCGGGTCTGGGCTTCCTGGGGCTGGGTGCCCAGCCGCCCATGCCGGAATGGGGCGCCATGATCTCCGAGGGACGGAAGTTCCTGCTGGATCAGTGGTGGGTGGCCACCATGCCCGGTCTGGCCATCTTCATCGTCTCCCTCGGCTTCAACCTTCTGGGCGACGGTCTGCGCGACGCCCTGGATCCGAGGAGCGAACGGTCATGACGGACGCCCCCCTTCTGGAGATCGAGGATCTGCATGTGGATTTCCACGGCCGCACGCGCGTCACCCATGCGGTGCGCGGTCTCTCGCTGGGCATGGGGCGGGAGAAGATCGGCATCGTCGGGGAGTCGGGGTCCGGCAAATCGGTGACGGGCCGCGCCATTCTGGGGCTGATCCGTCCGCCCGGCGTGGTGCGGGCGAAACGGATGGTCTTCGACGGCATCGACCTGCTCTCCGCCGACGGGAAGACCATGCGCGGGATCCGGGGCGGCCGCATCTCCATGATCATGCAGGATCCGAAATACTCCCTCAATCCGGTGATGCGCGTCGGCGACCAGATCGCCGAGGCCTACGTGATGCATCGCCGGGTTTCGCGCAGGGAGGCCCGGCGCAGGGCGCTGAAGATGCTGGAGGCGGTGAAGATCCGGGATCCGGAACGGGTCTACCGCGCGTATCCCCACGAGCTCTCCGGCGGCATGGGACAGAGGGTGATGATCGCCATGATGCTCATTCCCGAACCCGACCTGCTGATCGCCGACGAGCCCACCAGCGCGCTGGACGTCACCGTCTCCATGCAGGTGCTGGCGATCATGGACGATCTGGTGAGCAGCCGGGGAATGGGACTGATGTTCATCTCCCACGACCTCAATCTCGTGGCCAGCTTCTGCGACCGCGTGATCATCATGTACGCCGGGCGCATCATGGAGGTCTGCGAGGCCTCCCGCCTGCACGAGGCGAAGCATCCCTACACGCGGGGCCTTCTGGCCTCCCTGCCGCGCATCGACGAACGCAGGGAATATCTGGAGGTCCTGAGGCGCGACCCGGCCTGGCTGGAGGAGGGCGGTCATGTCTGAGATTCCGGCCGTGGACGTGCGCAACCTGTCCGTGACCTTCGGGACCGGCCGCGAGGCCGTCCGGGCCGTCCGCGACGTGTCCTTCACCGTCCGGGCCGGCGAAACCTACGGTCTCGTGGGGGAATCGGGGTCCGGAAAGTCCACCGTGCTGCGTGCCCTGACCGGTCTGGTTCCGGAGGCCCGCGGCGACATGCGCATCTTCGGGCGGCCGCTGACCGGCACGCGCGATTTCGCCTTCTATCGCGACGTGCAGATGGTCTTCCAGGATCCCTACGCCTCCCTCCATCCGCGCAGGACCATCGATTCCACCCTGACGGAACCTCTGCTCATCCATCGCATCGGCGACCGCCGCGAACGGGCGGAGCGCGTGCTGGCCATGCTCGCCGCCGTTGGGCTGGGGCCGGAGTTCCGGTTCCGCTATCCGCACCAGCTCTCCGGCGGCCAGCGTCAGCGGGTGGCCATCGCCCGCGCCCTGATGCTGGAACCGAAACTGCTGCTGCTCGACGAACCCACCAGCGCACTGGACGTCTCCATCCAGGCGGAGGTTCTGAACCTCCTGAAGCGGCTGAAGAGGGAGCGCGGACTCACCTATGTGCTGGTGTCCCACAATCTCGCGGTCGTCGCGCACATGTGCGAGCGTCTGGCCGTCATGAACCGGGGCCGGTTCGTGGAGGAGCTGGAGGTGGAAGATCTGCGCCGGGGCACGCCGAAGGAGGCCTACACCCGCCAGCTGCTGGAGGCCTCCATGGGCTACGACCGGGAGAGGATCGACAGTTTCATGACCTTCGAATGAGCTTTCATGATGCGGCATGGCCGCAGGCCGCTTGATGCATGTCAAGGCGCGCCGCCGGATGTGTCCCCATCTGTGCGCGTGAAGGGACCGCTCTCTCGAAGAAAGGGGAACGCATGCCGATGCAGATCGAAATTCCGCAGGTCATGGTGCCGTCGATGAACGCGACCCATGCGGAGGAGGTGGAGGTGCTGACCGAGCTGGCGGAGGCGCTGGCCGAAGGCGACGAGGCCCGCATAGAAGCCGCCGCCAACGCCCTGGCCGAGCACGTGGAGGAGCATTTCTCCCGCGAGGAGGATCTGATGCGCACCCATCACTTTCCGCCCTATCCCGTCCACAAGGCGGAGCACGACCGCATGCGCATGATCGTGCGCGAGAAATGCGCCGGCTGGACCACGGAGGAGGGCCGGGCCGTCCTGAAGCGGTTCGTGGAGGAGGAGTTTCCCGACTGGCTGGCCGAGCACGTCTCCACGCTCGACACGGTGACCGCCCATTTCCTCTCCATGCACGGGGTGGAATGATCCTTGCGCGCCATGGCGGCGGCGATTATGTCTGGGTGACCAGGAGAGAAGCCATGGCCATCCGCAAGATCATCACGCCACCCGATCCGCTTCTGAAGAAGCCTTCCATGCTCGTCGCGGAGGTGGACGATTCCATCCGCGAACTGGTGCGCGACATGTTCGACACAATGTACGACGCGCCCGGCATCGGCCTTGCGGCGGTGCAGGTGGGCGTGCCGCTCTCCGTCGTCGTCATGGACACCGCCGGCGAGGGCGAGGAGCCCCGTCCGCTCGCCCTCATCAATCCGGAGGTGGTATGGACCTCCGACGAGCAGCGCGAGTACGAGGAGGGCTGTCTCTCCGTGCCGGAAATCTACGACACGGTGGTGCGGCCGGCGGAAGTGCGTGTGCGCTATCTGGATCTCGACGGCAGGGAACAGGAGCGCACCTTTTCCGGGATGGACGCCACCTGCGTGCAGCATGAGATCGACCATACGAAGGGCATCCTGTTCATCGACCATCTGGGCCGGCTGAAGCGCGAACGCTATCTGAAGAAGGTCATCAAGAAGGCGAAGCAGGCGCAGGAGGCCTGAGAGCCATGCGCATCGTCTTCATGGGATCGCCGGATTTCGCCATCCCCACCCTGCGGGCGCTGCACGGGGAGGGCCACGAGATCGTCGCCGTCTATTCCCAGCCGCCGAGACCGGCCGGGCGGGGAAGGAAGCCGCGCCGCACGCCGGTGCACGCGCTGGCCGACGAGCTCGGCATTCCCGTCCGCACGCCGCGCACCCTGAGGAGCACGGAGGAGCAGGAGAGATTCGCCGCGCTGGATGCGGACGCCGCGGTCGTCGTCGCCTACGGGCTGATCCTGCCGCGGGCGGTGCTCGATGCTCCCCGGCACGGCTGCTACAATCTCCATGCGTCCCTGCTGCCGCGCTGGCGTGGCGCCGCGCCCATCCACCGCGCGGTCATGGCCGCCGACGAAAGGACCGGCGTCTGCGTCATGCGCATGGATGCCGGGCTCGACACGGGCGACGTCTGCGCCTGCGAGGAGGTGGAGATCGCACCGGACACGACCACCGGAGAACTGCATGACGTTCTCGCCGAACGCGGCGCCCGCCTGATGGCGCGGGCCATGGCGCGGCTGGAGCGCGAAGGCCGCCTCGACTGCCGCCCGCAGCCGGAGGAGGGCGTCACCTATGCGGACAAGATCTCCAAGGAGGAGGCGCGCATCGATTTCGGCCGGCCCGCCCGGCAGGTGCTGGCGCAGATCCACGGCCTCTCGCCGTGGCCCGGTGCCTGGGTGGAACTGCCGGGGAGGAACGGACCGCTTCGGCTGAAGATCCTGAAGGCCGAAATGGCGGAAGGCTCGGGGGTGCCGGGAGAGGTACTGGACGACGACTTCACCGTGGCCTGTGCCGAAGGAGCCGTGCGGCCGCTGATCGTGCAACGGGCCGGCAAGGCTCCCATGGAACGCGAGGCCTTCCTGCGCGGCACGCCCGTGCCGCGGGGTATCGTCCTCGGGAGGGGCTGAACCATGCCGCGCTACCGCATCACCGTGGAATACGACGGCTCGCCGTTCGTCGGCTGGCAGCGGCAGGAAAACGGTCCGTCCGTGCAGCAGGCGCTCGAGGAGGCCATCCTCGCCATGACCGGCGAGGAGGTGCGGGTGCACGGGGCCGGGCGCACGGACGCCGGCGTCCACGCGACGGGGCAGGTGGCGCATTTCGACATTTCCCGGCACTTCCCGCCGCATCGTCTCCGCGACGGCCTGAACCATCATCTGCGGCCCGCGCCGGTGGTGGTGCTGGAGGCACGCGAGACCGGGCCGGACTTCCACGCCCGCTTCTCGGCCGTGAAACGCCACTATCTCTACCGCATCCTCAATCGCAGGAGCCCGCCGGCGCTGGATCGCGGCCGGGTGTGGCACGTGCCCCGTCCGCTCGACGCCGGCGTCATGCACGAGGCCGCCCAGGTTCTGGTCGGGCGTCACGACTTCACCACCTTCCGCGCCTCCCAGTGCCAGGCGGACAGCCCGGTGAAGACGCTGGACCGGATCGCCGTGGCGCGCGATGGGGACGAGATCCGCATCACCGTCTCGGCGCGGTCCTTCCTGCACAACCAGGTGCGCTCCATCGCCGGGTCCCTGAAGCTCGTGGGCGAGGGGAAATGGACGGCGGGGGAGCTGCGCGCCGCGCTGGAGGCCCGCGACCGGTCCGCCTGCGGACCCGTTGCGCCGCCGGAGGGGCTCTATCTGACGGCGGTGGACTATCCGGACCGGGCTACATGAAGACCCGATTGATGCCGATCGATATCACCATGTCCAGCAGCACCAGCATGACGGCCAGCAGGGCCGGGGCGGCCAGTGCGATGCGCGCCACCTGCCAGCGCAGATACAGCACCAGGCCGAGCGCGAAGAGCATCAGGAAGGCCGCGGCCTGCATGTCGACCAGTCCGTAGTGATAGAGCAGCACCGGCGGCACCTGGATCAGCAGCACCAGCACCGTGGACCAGTTGTAGACGATGATGTAGCGCGCATACTGCTGCGAGAGCTTCAGCTGCCGCGCCACGAAGACCATCACGATGGGCCAGGATATCCACTGCAGGGCGAGCACGAGCAGGCCCTTCAGCATGGCCGCGCCGACCACCGCCTTCTGGGCGTCCGTGTCCAGCTCCGCCGGAACGCCGAGACGCGACGCCGCGAGATAGATCGGCGCGGCGATCACGAATGCCGAGAACGAGCGCCAGAAACCGCGTTCGGTGAGATTGAACCAGTCCCAGACGTCCTCCGTCGCCCGCCCGCGGAGGATGTGGAAGGAGCCGATGATGCCGCGTGCCGCCTCTTCCAGCCAGCTCATGCCCCGTCTCCGGTCGTGCGGGCGAAATATTCGTCGATGATCCGCCTGTAGATGCGCTTCAGCGTTTCGATGTCGGCCACCGGCACCCGCTCGTTCACCTGATGGATGGTCTCGTTCACCAGACCGAACTCCACCACCGGACACCAGTCCTTGATGAAACGCGCATCCGACGTGCCGCCGCCGGTGGAGAGGCGCGGCGTGACGCCGGTTTCCGCGACGATGGCGTCGCGTACCGTATCCACCAGAGGCCCCTTCTCGGTCAGGAACGCCTCTCCGGAGACCTGCATGCGGATGTCGAAGCGGGCGCCCGTCTCCTGCGCCACCGCGTCGGCCGCATCGTGCGCCCACCGTTCCAGGGAGGCGGCCGAGTGCAGGGTGTTGAAGCGGATGTTGCAGGTCGCCCGCGCCGTCTCCGGAATGACGTTGGTTGCGGGATTGCCCGTGTCGAAGGTGGAGAAGACCACCGTCGTCGGCTGGAAGAACTCCGTGCCCTCGTCCAGCCGCGCGGAGGCCATGCGGTCCACCAGGCGGGCCAGCGCGTGCACCGGATTCAGCGCCTTCTCCGGATAGGCGGTATGCCCCTGCACGCCGCGGGCCGTGATGAACAGGTTGAGGGATCCGCGGCGGCCGTTCTTGATGGTGTCGCCCAGGATCTCCGAACAGCTGGGCTCGCCCACGAGGCAGGCATCGGGCACATGGCCGTTCTCCGCCATCCAGGACAGGACCTTGCGGGTGCCGTTGATGGCCACGCCCTCCTCGTCGCCCGTGATCAGAAGCGACACGGAGCCGGGCGGATCGCCGGCATGGTCCCGGGCCCAGTCCACGGCGGCCGCCGCGAAGGCCGCCACTTCGCTCTTCATGTCCGCGGCGCCGCGGCCATAGAGCACGCCGTCCTCGACGACCGCTTCGAAGGGTGGATGCAGCCAGGCGTCCACGTCGCCGGGCGGCACCACGTCCGTGTGTCCGGCGAAGCACAGATGCGGGCCGGAATCCCCGTGGCGTGCGAACAGGTTGTGCACATCCGCCGTGCCTTCCTCGGAGAAGGTCAGCCGATGGCAGACGAAGCCGGCGGGTTCGAGCGCCACCTCGAGCACCTCCAGTGCTCCGGCATCCTCCGGCGTGACGGAAGGACAGCGGATCAGTGCCCGGGCCAGCGCCACGGGATCCATTCTGTCTGCCATGGAATCACTCCTCCTCGTCGAACCGGTTGCGCACCAGGGTCTCCAGCGCGTCCAGCGCCGCCTCCGCCTCCGGCCCCCTGGCCTCCACAACGATCTCGGAGCCGGGCGCGGCGGCCAGCATCATCAGGCCCATGATGGACGTGCCGGGGACCGTTTCGCCGTCCTTGCTGACGGTGATCTCGGCCTCGAAGGCCTCCGCGCACTTCACGAATTTCGCCGACGCCCGCGCATGCAGGCCGCGCGCGTTGGAGATGCGTATCCGTCGGCTGAAACCCGTCATGGCTGCCTCATCGCTCCGATGCACCATCTTGACGTGAAATCCGCAGGAAAGTACAAACACGCAACCGTTTTTTACATGCATAGTCCGTGGCGGAGTTAACACAAACCGCTGGACAGGTCGACCAGACATGCCGAAGAAAACCAATTGCGGCCCATCCGCTTCCGTTTTCCGGGACGATGGGATCGTCCGCCGTGTAATTGCAAGATTCAGCCGCGGCAACATCCGCATGCAAAGAGGGGCCTTCCTGACTCGGGAGGAACTGGACAGACGCGCCGGGGCGCGGAAGGAACGCCTCGACCGACTGAGGCGTCTCTACGGAGTCCGCCACTAATATGGAAGATGCGGCCAAGAGGGAAATGGAGGGTTTTGACATCACCCTCCAGGAGCTGCTTGCTGAATGGAACAAAGCTGAAAAAGCATTAAAGCAGGCCGAAAATATTCAAAGAGAAGTTGTTACTCCATCCATCAATGAGTTGAGATATGCCGGCCGCAAGGTGGTGGAAGCTATTACCTTGCATAGAGAAGGGAAAGGAGATCCTGCTCGTCGTCTTCTCGAGGATGCCATATTCGATTGCATGCGGGCCAGGCATGATGCCATTGACGCCATTACTGCCTACATTGCGGATAAGATAGATGATATTACATATGAGCTTGGAGTGGATGTGGTTCTGACCTGCTACCCAGAGATGCCCAAGCTTGTTTCTGAGCTAGGATGCATACAGGATGCCATTGTCCATTCCCGTGAGAACCGGATGGACAGGGATGCCATTTATGCCACGCTCCTGAAGGCGAATCTTCCGAAGATCTATTCCATGTATCAGGAATTGCGGAGGAATGAGCCTCTCATGCATGCTTTGGCAAAGAAGCGGGAGAGGGAAAGGTTCCATAACCGTATGGCTTTATGGATCGGCATCATTTTCACCATTTTGGGAGCGCTGGCCGGTATCGCGGGGCTGATGCGTTTCTGAAATGCCGGTCAATGTGGATCGAGAACCTGGGAGGCCACGCGGATGTAGCGGCGGGCGGCCTCGCCTGCGGCGGCCACCGCCTCCTCCAGGCGGGAGGTGTCCCGCACCGAAGCCAGCTTGACCAGCATCGGCAGGTTGACCCCGGCGATCACGTCCACCCGTCCGGGCTCCATGGCCGATATGGCCAGATTGGACGGCGTGCCTCCGAACATGTCGGTGAGCACGATCACGCCATCGCCTCCGTCCACCCGGTCGATGGCCGCGATGATGTCGGCGCGCCGCCGTTCCATGTCGTCGTCGGGGCCGATGCACAGGGTCTCCAGCCGCTCCTGCGCTCCGACGACGTGCTCCAGGGCGGCGCGAAATTCCTCCGCGAGCCGTCCGTGCGTGACGAGAACCAGTCCGATCATGCATCCGCCTCCCGGTTTGCAGGTGGAGCCGATTTTGCGCCTTCGGAAGGGGAAGCGCAACAGTCATGCGGAAAAACTTCTCCATGAACTTGCGCCGTCCGCGGCTTGCCGGCATCCTGTCGCCGGTCGAGTGCTGGGAGAAGCGGTCGTGACGAAATCCCCGAAGAAGAAGAGCTCCGGAAAACGTGTGAAAAACGGTGAGGAAGGGCCGAAGACCCTCCTTTCCCCGGAAGAGATAGAAGAGATGATGCG
The DNA here is from genome assembly GCA_964430935.1 of uncultured Rhizobiaceae bacterium. GTDB lineage: Bacteria > Pseudomonadota > Alphaproteobacteria > Rhizobiales > Aestuariivirgaceae > Thermopetrobacter. The sequence goes on along the minus strand of CAYSHK010000051.1, from coordinate 111,148 downwards.
TCGGTTCCAGGAGGCGAATCCGGAACCGAAATCGGAACTTTACTGGACGAATCCCTTCACGCTTCTCGTGGCTGTCGTTCTTTCCGCGCAGATGACGGACAAGGGCGTGAACAAGGTGACGGAGAAACTCTTTTCCGAGGCGGACACTCCGGAGAAGATGCTGGAACTCGGAGAGGAGGGGCTGATGGAGCGCCTGCGGTCCATCAACTACTACAGGACGAAGGCCCGGAACGTCCTGAAGCTTTCCCGCACGCTGGTGGAGAAATACGGAGGCAGGGTGCCGCATGACAGGAAGGCGCTGGAATCCCTGCCCGGCGTGGGACGCAAGACGGCGAACGTCGTCCTGAACGTGGCTTTCGGGGATCCCACCATCGCGGTGGATACGCACATCTTCCGGGTCGCCAACCGCACCGGGTTGGCGCTGGGAAAGACGCCTCTGGAGGTGGAAAGGATCCTGCTGGAGGTGATCCCGGAGAAATACCGCCACAACGCCCACCACTGGCTCATCCTGCACGGCCGCTACGTGTGCAGGGCGCGCAAGCCGGAGTGCGAGCGCTGCATCATCTGCGACATCTGCAAGTGGCCGGAGAAACATTGCGCCGGAGAGGAACTGGCCCGGGAGGAATAGCGGGGCCTCCGCGCCGCGGCATGCCGGTCCGGCCGGTTCAGTCCGGGCGGAAGGAGAGCAGGCGGGCGTCCTTCGTCACCAGCAGGGCCTCGCCGCGGCCGTCGCCGTCCAGATCCGCGGCCAGGATCGGGGAGTCGATCTCGCCGCCGATCTCCATGGAATCGATCGTCCGCAGCCGTCCGTCCTTCAAGGCCACCACCCGGATGCGCCTGCGCTCCGCGTCGGGCAGGATGATGTCCGGTCGTCCGTCCCCGTCCCAGTCGAAGGTCACGGCTTCCTGCAATACCCGCGAGCCCGCGCGGTGATTGGAGAAGCCGCCAAGTTCCGCCACGGGAACCAGCCTGCGGTCGTCGCCGGTGCCCTCCAGACGGGCGATTTTCAATGTGCCGCCGATGTGCGGGGTCTCCACCCAGGCCAGTTCCATGCGGCCGTCCCCGTCGAAATCCGCCGCGACCGCCGGGTTGAGCCAGCGGTGCGTTCTGCCGATGGGCGCGCTCTCGGCGAGCCGCACGATGCGCTCGCTTTCGCGGGCGCCACGTATCGCATAGACGCCCAGGGAAGCGCCCCTGTCGCGCCGGGTGTGCACCACCACCATCTCGTCCCTGCCGTCTCCATCCAGATCGACGAGGCGGGCCATGCGGTCCTCGAAGACCTCCGTCTCCGGCAGCACGAGTTCCACCTTGCGCCCCCGCGCGTCCTTCGCCGCCAGTCCGCCGGCCTCGATGTCGTCGCCGAGGACGGCATGGTCGTAGCGTCGCGTGGGACGCGTCAGCCAAGCCTCCTGGATGTTGCGCGCACCGACGGTGACACGGGCGTCCGGAATGGCGAAGGGTTTGCGCTTCGCCCGGAACTTCGGGATGAAGCGCCCGCCGATGGGGGTGAGATGCGGGGCGCCGTTCCTGAATTTGAGGACCATCCAGAGCGTGTCGCAACGCTGGAAGAACACGTGGCCGGGCAGGGAGCCGGTATGGATTCCTCCGAGCAGGGCGTCACCGCTGCGGATCGTGTCGATGCAGCGCATCTGCGGCAGGAGGCGCTCCACCTTTCCCGCCGCGGCAGGCGGGCCGGACAGCGACAGGGCGAGAAGGGCCGCAAGGGCGGTGGCGGGGGCTGGCTTCATGGATCCCTCCTCAGGCAAGGCCGTTCGTGCGCGCGAATTCCGCGATCAGCCGGGCGGTTTCCTCCGGCTGCTCGATGCAGATCATGTGCGCCGCCTCTTCGATCTCCACGTAGCGGCAGCCGGGAATGATGTCCGCCATGCCCTTCACCAGCGCGGGCGGCGTGGAGCCGTCCTGCGCGCCGCACAGGGCGAGGGAGGGAACGGAGACGTTCCTCGCGATCTCGGTGTAGTCGGTGTCGCGGATGGCCATGCAGGTGCCGATGTAGCCGCCCGTGGGACAGCGGGTGACCATGCTGCGGTAGCCCGCCACGTCCGCCGCGCGCTCCCCGCGGAAGCGTTCCGTGAACCAGGCCTTCTCGGTGATCGGCCACACGCTGGCGATGCCTTCCGCCGCCACCTTGGCGATGCGGGCGTCCCAGGCCTCTTTCGTGCCGATCCTGTGGGCGGTGTCGCACAGGACCAGTCCGGAAACGAGATCCGGACGGCTGCCGTGCAGGCCGAGCGCCACCTGTCCGCCCACGGAGATGCCGCAGACGATGGCGTCCTTCATGCCGTAGGCGTCCATGATCGCGGCGAGGTCGGAAACATGCCGCTCCATGGACCAGGGCGGCTCGCCGACCTCGGAGAGGCCGTGGCCGCGCTTGTCGTAGAACAGGAACTGGAAGCCTTCCTCCCGCAGAGCGTGGGCCACGCCGTGCCAGATGCGGAAATCGGTCCCCAGGGAATTGATGAAGACCAGCGGACGGGCGTCCCTGTTGCGCCCCCGCCGCACGTGAAGCGTTACGCCATCGACCGTCATGAACGCCATCGCATTTCTCCCGTTCGATTTGTCCGAGCTCCCGTCCGGAGCCTTCGCCGACCGGCAGAATAGGGCAAATGCCGCCATGCGCGAAGGCCGAAAAGGAATGCCGGGGCCGCCGCCTTGTCAGACGGTCAGGGCATGACGGAATGTCAGGAAACCAGAAGGAGGCGCAAAAACAGCGGGTTGCGGGAATTTGCGCGATCGGCCCTGACATTGTGTCAGCCCCTCGGATCGTCCGGCATCCGACGGCAAAGGGATGGAACATGAAATATCGTTTCAAGTCAATTAGTTAAGGAAATTTACCTTTCTGGCATGCGCATTGCTTCCCGGATGGTGGACACCGCTGCGCGCATCATTGGCGAAGCGCGGGCGGAGAAGGTCTTTCGAGGAGGGGAGGAATGCTTGCCATGCTCAGGAAGGGTCGGATGTCGCCCGCCCTCGGGGGAGCGGTGCTGCTGATCCTGTTTGCCGGACTCGCGGCCGGAGCGCGTTCCGGGGTGACGGCCCAGTATTCGCCGGACGATCCGTTCGTGGCGGGTGTGAAGCCCGACCGCAGACCGGAGGGTGCTCCGGTGGTGAAGGAATATCCGAAGGATGCGGCCTGGTACGAACGCGCCCTGACGGGAGTCGTTCCTCCCTATCCCTACAGCCTGAGGTTCCTGGAGGATCAGGGGGCCTGGTACACGCCCTTCATCCATCCCGGAATGCTGCCGCCCTACGATCTGCGGGGCTGGCACCGCGGGGGAGGGACACGGGCGACGAAGAAATGAACGGGATACCTGCGGACCGGGCCGCCGCGGTGGCCCGGCAGGAAGGGGGCCGTCGGGTCGGAACCGAACAGTCCCGGCAGAAGCCGACCCGATGAACGACCACCATGCGCGACGGGACCGGAAAACCATCAAGGGAGAAACGGCGATGACAAGGAAGATGATGAAACTGGCGATGATGTCCTCCGCGGCGATGATGCTCGCGGCGGCTGCCGCCAGTGCGGGCATGTCCGGGATGAGCGGCATGTCCGGAATGGCCGGAATGAAGGGCATGGCCGGCATGAAGGGTATGAGCGGCATGGCCGGCATGGGTGGAATGTCCGGCATGGCTGGCATGGCCGGGATGGCCGGTGGTGGTGGCTGGGTCTGCACCCAGTGGAGCTATCGCGGCATGGCCGGAATGTCTGGAATGTCCGGAATGAGCGGCATGGGTGGAATGTCCGGCATGGCCGGAATGAAGGGCATGTCCGGTATGGCTGGCATGAAAGGCATGTCCGGCATGGCTGGCATGAAAGGCATGTCCGGTATGGCCGGGATGGAGGGCATGTCCGGTATGGCCGGGATGAAGGGCATGTCCGGTATGGCCGGGATGAAAGGCATGTCCGGCATGGCCGGGATGAAGGGCATGTCCGGCATGGCCGGGATGAAAGGCATGAGCGGCATGGCCGGGATGGGTGGCATGTCCGGCATGGGTGGCATGTCTGGAATGGGAGGCATGTCCGGAATGGCCGGCATGGCTGGTGGTGGTGGCTGGGTCTGCACCCAGTGGACCTATCGCGGCATGGCCGGGATGTCCGGAATGAGCGGAATGTCCGGCATGGGCGGCATGTCCGGCATGGGAGGCATGTCCGGTATGGGCGGTATGTCCGGCATGGGTGGCATGTCCGGTATGGGCGGTATGTCCGGCATGGGTGGCATGTCCGGAAAGACCTGGACGCCCCCGAAGAAGTAGCCCCGACGGCAGGCGGCATGCCCGTTTGGCGCGGGCATGCCGCTCTTCATGCGGTATTCCCAGGCAAGGTGGAGCGGATCATGAGATCGCGGAAGGTATTCGGGCTCCCGGGCCTGCTGCTCGCAGGCGTTTTCGCCATGATTGTGGTTCCTGGCGCGGGAGGAGATGCTCTGGCGGGCAAGGCGGCGAAGAAGAAGGACTATCTGCGGGCCAGATGGGATCCGATTCATTTCAAGCCGAACATCGACAAGGCGACCAACGAGCAGTGTCTCGCCTGTCACGGGGAAATCCTCACCCGCGAGCCCCGCAAGGTCTCTCCCGCCGGCTGGCGGGCCGATTCCGTTCTTGCCTGGTACCAGACGCTGGACACCTATTCGGGCCCCCAGATGACCTTCCACGCCCGCCACCTGACGTCGAAATACGCCCGGCAGGTGATGGATCTGAAATGCAATTTCTGCCACCAGGGCAGCGATCCACGTGAGGAGGCGCCGGGATCGCATGCCGGGAACGTGAACGACACCGGCTACACGCTGCGCAAGATGGTCGATCCCGAGAAGACGTGTCTGCGCTGCCACGGCAAGTTCCCCTTCGAGTTCATGGAGGGACTGGAGGGAGACTGGTCGAAGATCCGCAAGGACTTCGAGGACGAGGAGACGAAGAACGGCTGCCTGGCCGCCTGCCACGGCGAGACGTTCCGCACCGTCCGCCACCAGGTCACCTACCTGAAGCCGGAGAACATCGAGAAGCTGGCGAAGGAGAGCTCCGACGTCTGCTACGGCTGCCACGGCGGCCGGAAGTGGTACCGCATCTCCTATCCGTATCCCCGCCATCCGTGGCCCGGCATGAAGGATGTCGTGCCGGAGACGCCCGAATGGGCGAAGAACCGTCCCACGCAATCCGAAGCGCGCTACAGGAGGAAGAAGTGATGCTGAAGGACCATGAGGCGGGCGCGCACGGAACCCTGGATCTGCGCTCCGATCCCCTTCCGGACGCGCCGCGCGCCGCGGACCTGACCAATTTCCAAGACGTCCTGAAAGGGGTCTTCCGGATCAATCCCACCCGCCGGGCCTTCCTGAAGGGAGCCACGGCGACCGCGGCGGGAGCGGGGTTCCTCTCCGTCCTTTCCACGCGGCCGCGGAAGGCGGAGGCCTTCGCCTACGAACCCTATCCGCGGGACGACGATCTGGAGACGGTGGTGACCTCCTGCGCCCACAACTGCGGCTCCCGGCACATGCTGGTGGCGCACAAGAAGGGGGACGTGATCGTCCGCCTGTCCACCGACGACGGCCGCTTCCAGAAGGACGGCGCCTTCGGCAAGGACACCTTCGAGGAGCCGCAGCTGCGCGCATGCCTGCGCGGCCGCTCCTACCGGCTGCGCCTCTATTCCCCTGAACGCCTGCTCTATCCGATGATGCGGGTCGGGCCGCGCGGTTCCGGACAGTTCAAGCGCGTCAGCTGGGACGAGGCGCTGGACTTCATCGTCCGCAAGATGGTGGAGATCAAGGAGAAGTACGGCCCCACCGCCCTGCTCGACCAGTCCTATGCCGGGGCCTCCTTCGGCGCGCTGCACAAGTCCGACCAGATCGAGGGGCTCCTGGCCCGGTTCCTGGGCATGTTCGGATGCCGGACCTCCTCCTGGTCGGTGCCGTCCTACCAGGGGACCACGTTCTCCTCGCGCATGACCTTCGGCACCATCGAGGACGGCAACGAGGACGACGCCTTCGCCCATTCGAAGCTGATCATCATGTGGGGCTGGAATCCCGCCTACACGTTCCACGGCGGCAACACCTTCTACTACATGCGCCTGGCCAAGCAGAAGGGTTGCAGGTTCGTGCTCGTGGATCCGCAGTATACGGATGCCGCAGCCGCCTACGACGCCTGGTGGATTCCCATACGTCCCAACACCGACGCCGCCATGATGGCCGGCATGGCGTACCACATCTTCGAGAAGAACCTCCAGGACCAGGAATTCATCGACCGGTTCGTGCAGGGCATGGACGAGGGCACCATGCCCGAATGGGCCAGGAGCAAGGGGCTGGAGAGCTTCAAGGACTACATCCTCGGCAAGTCCGACGGCACGCCCAAGACGCCCGAATGGGCCTCCGAGATCTGCGGAGTGCCCGCCGACGACATCCGCAAGCTCGCGCACATGTACGCCACCACCAGACCGGCGGCCCTGAAGGCCTCCTGGGCGCCGGGACGCAACGCGTACGGCGAGCAGTACAACCGCATGGCCGCGGCCCTGCAGGCCATGACCGGCAACATCGGCAAGCTGGGCGGCTCCTCGGAGGGCGTCGGCAAGGCCTTCCACGTCGCCGGCACCGCCTATCCCTACGACCAGTACGCGAACATCTGGTTCGCCTCCATCAAGTCCGACCGCTGGGCGCACTGCGTCCTGAACTATCCGGACGTGAAGCGGGAGGAGATCGGTCTGTGGCCGCGCGCCGACGGGCTGGACGGCGTGATCCCCAACATCAAGGGCATCTTCTGGCAGGGGTCGGACTGGTTCAACCAGCTCACGAACATCAACAAGGAGATCAGGGCGATCGAGAAGCTGGAGCTGACCGTCTGCATGGACAGCACCATCACGCCGACGGGTCTCTACGCTGACGTGCTGCTGCCCGTGGCCACCCATTTCGAGCGCCACGACATCGCCCTGCCCTGGTACAAGGGGCACTATTACATCCACAGGCCCAAGGTCATCGAACCGCTGGGCGAATCGAAGACCGACTTCCAGATCTTCACCGAGCTGGCCTACCGTCTCGGTTTCGGTCCGCAGTACAATCCGAAGGCCACGCGCGACTACTTCAACGATCCGGACGCCGTGGACGAGGCCTATCTGCGCGAATTCTGGGAGACCCAGGTCATGGGCCATCTCGGCGTGGAGATGGGCTGGGAGGAGTTCAAGCGTCGCGGCGTCTACAAGTTCCGCCTGAAGGAGCCGCACGTGGCCTTCCGCGACCAGATCGAGAAGGGGGTGCCCTTCAACACGCCCTCGGGCCGCATCGAGATCCTCTCCACCACGCTGGCCCAGTATTCCGACTGGACGCGCACGGCCTACGGATATCCCATCCCTGCGATCCCGAAATGGATCGAGCCGTGGGAATGGCTCGGGGACGAGAAGAAGACGAAGAAGTATCCCTTCCATATGATCACGCCGCATCCGCGCTGGCGCACCCATACCATCTTCAACAACATCCCCTGGCTGCGCGAGACCTACGAGCAGGAGATCACCATCAACGCGTCCGACGCGAAGCGGCTGGGCATCCGCACGGGCGACATCGTGGAGGCGTGGAACGACCGTGGCAGGATCGTGCTGCCCGCCTATGTCACCGAGCGCGTCATGCCGGGCGTCGTGGTGGTGCACGAGGGCGTCTGGATGGATCTGGACGACAATGGCGTGGACCGGGCCGGGAACCCGGACTTCCTGACCAAGGACGATCCGTCCCCGGCCGGGGCGTTCGCCTACAACACCATCCTCTGCAACATCAGGAAGAGCGGGCTTGAGCACAAGCCCGGATGGGACCGGCTGGCCACCGCCCGTTCCTACATCTTCCGGCGTGACGACTGAAGACGGCGCGAACCTGATTCGAGATACGAGGACGGAACGACATGGCGAAGAAACTCGACAAGGAAAAGGTCAGGGCGGCGCTGAAGCGGAAGGTGCGCGCCATCTACGAGCCCGTGAAGCCGAAGGTGCAGATGGGCTTCATCCACAACAACGTGGACTGCATCGGCTGCCGGGCCTGCGAAATGGCCTGCAAGGACAAGAACGGACTGCCGCCGGGGCCGCGCTTCCGCCGTGTGCAGTACATAGAGGGCGGCATCTTCCCCGCCGTGTACGCCTACAAGGTGAACATGTCCTGCAACCACTGCGCGGAGCCCGCCTGCCTGCCGAGCTGTCCCACGGGCGCCATATGGAAGCGCGCGGACAACGGCGTCGTGGACATCGATTCCACGCTGTGCATCGGCTGCCGCAAGTGCGAGGCCGCATGTCCCTTCGGCGCGCCGCAGTACATTCCGGAACTCAATGTGGTGGCCAAGTGCAACATGTGCATCGACGAGCTGGAGGCCGGCCGCAAGCCCTATTGCGTCATGGCCTGCATGATGCGCGTGCTCGACGTGGGGCCCATCGACCAGATCGACAAGGGCACCTACGAGACGAAGGCCTACTCCGAGGCGGACAAGGCGAACATCGTGCGCCGGGTGAAGCACATGGCGAATCCGGATCTGACCAATCCGTCCATCCGCTTCGTGGCCCACTCGCAGGGAAAGGTCCAGGACAAGGCGAAGTAGCATGGTTGCGGAAAGAACAGGGGAGGAGAGCTCCGGGGGGCATGATCCGGCCCGGGGCGGGAAGGGCGGGGACGCCATAAGGCGGGCCGCCGGCGGCGACCTCGCCCTCCTCGCGCGTCTGCACGGAGCGGAGCTGGACGCGGAGACGCTCGAACATCTCATGGCGACGCCCTTCGCCGACTGCTTCGCCCTCGTGCCGGAAAGCGAAATGGCGCGGCAGGCATGCGATGTCGTGGACAGGGGCTGGCGGCTCCTCGACGAGGGCGATCCCGCCCGGCTCCGCGACCGGCTGGCCGCGGATTTCGCCGCGCTCTACCTCACGCACAGGCACAGGGTTTCACCGGACGAATCCCCGTGGCTGGACGAGGACGGGCTGGTGCGGCAGCAGCCGATGCTGGAGGTGCGCCGGTGGTATGCGCGCCATGGCCTCGCCGCTCCCGACTGGAGGAAGACGCCGGACGACAACATCGCCCTTCAGCTCGCATTCGTCTCCCATCTGATGACGATGGACGGCGGAAAGGGGGACGGAACGGCCGCGCTGGAGGATGCGGCGCGGTTTCTCGACGAGCATCTGCTGCTGTGGCTGGACGATTTCGCTTCCGCGGCCGCCAGCCGCTGCCATACGCCGTTCTATGCGGGGCTGGCCATCTTCACGGCCGCATGGATGCGGGCCTTCCGGGAGATGCTGGAACGCCTCACGGGCATCGCACCGCCCACTCCCGAGGAGAGGGCGGAGCGCCGGAAGCGTCCGGAGGACGCCGGGCGGCCGCTGGAAGGACCCTACGTGCCGGGCGTGGGGCCGGCCGTGTAGGACGCCATGCGCCGGAAGGACGTGGCAGCTCCCGCCCTCGCCGAATTTCCGGGCATCGGCGACGGGGACGTGGTATCCTTCCCGGGCGATGCACCGGGACAACCCATGATGGCAGGTCTGAGGCAATGGCTGGCAACCTCCCTTGGGGCACGCCTGCTGGCGATGCTCGCATCGCTCATGACCGTCTCGTCCCTCGTCTTCCTGGTCGCCTTCGCGTGGCTCTACCGCGCCGAGCTGGCGCAGGAGCGCACATTCGCGTCGCAGCAGATCTCCATGCTGTTCCAGGCGTCCCTGGAGAACGCCATGGTGAAACGCGATCTGCCCGGCGTCCGGGACATCCTGCGCCGCCTCGGCCGGCAGCCGGCGGTCCATGGCGTGATGCTGGCCAATCCGGCGGGCGAGATCCGTTTCGCCTCCCATTCCCGGCTGCTGAAGAAGCCCGTCGTGAAAAGGGAACTGGCCGCGTGCAGGGGCGCCGCCTGTTCCGGAAGCTGGCCGCCGGAGCGTCCCTATTCGCGGTTCTACGAGGACCCCGTGCTCGGCACGGTGCTGCGCACCGTCAAGCCCATCTACAACAAGCCCGTGTGCACGCCCTGCCACGGTCCCCTGGAGACCCATCCCGTCAACGGCGTGCTGATCGCGGACTTCGATGCGCGCAACCTCAGGACCAGCGCCGTCCTGGGGGCGGCGGGCATGGCCGGCGCCGGAGCGGTCATCACGCTGCTGACGCTGCTCGCCGCCTGGTATTTCCTGCGGCGCTCCGTGCTTCTGCCCGTCCGGTCCCTGGAGCGCGCCTCCTCGCGGCTGGCGGCCGGCGATCTCTCCGCGCGCGCGCCCGTCTCCGGGCGGGACGAACTGGGGCGGCTGGGACGGGGGTTCAACACCATGGCGGAGAAGGTGCAGGAACTCGTGGAGCGCCTGCGGTCCCACGACGCCTTCCTGCAGTCCCTCATCGACGCGGTGCCGGACGGTATCCGGGTCATCGGTCCGGACTACCGCATCCGGCTGGCCAACCGCGCCTACCGCGAGCAGAGCGGCGACGGCTCCGCCGAGGTCGCGGGCGCATTCTGCTACGCCTCCGCCCATGGACGGGACGAACCATGCCCCGACAGCCTCGTCGCCTGCCCGCTGGAGGCCGTGAAGCGGGGGCGGGGCGGCATGAAGATCATGCACACCCATTCCGGCCCGGACGGCACGGATATGCCCGTGGAGATCGTCAGCGCGCCGCTCACCGATCCGGCGACGGGCGAGCGCCTGGTGGTGGAGGCCATCCGCGACCTTTCCGCGCAGATCACCGTCACCCAGGAGCAGCGGATGGCGGAACTGGGGCAGCTGGCGACGGGGGTGGCCCACGAGATCCACAATCCGCTCGCCTCCGTCCGGCTCGGCCTGCAGGCGATGATCCGGGCCGCGGAACGGGGGCGGCCGCGGGAGGAGATATTCGCCTACCTGCGGCAGGTGGACGAAGCGGTGGACCAGTGCATCTCCGTGACGGGCAAACTGCTGCGGCTGTCCATGCCGCCCGCGGAGCATCTGCAGGTGGTGGACATCGCGGAGGTGGTGGAGGACATCGTCTCCCTTCTCCGTTTCGAGGCGGAGCGGCAGCGGGTCGAGGTGCGTCTCGACGTCGATCATGGACACCGGCTGCTGGCCACCGACACCGAGATGCGCATGGTGGTGCTGAACATGGTGCAGAACGCCTTCCATGCCATGCCGGAGGGAGGCGAACTGCGGATCTCCACGCGCAGGAGCGGCGATGTCGTCCTGCTGACCGTTTCCGACACCGGCGTCGGCATGGATCCGCAGACCATGGAGCACATCTTCGAGCCGTTCTTCTCCAGGCGCGCCGACCGCGCGGAGGGAACCGGCCTGGGACTGACCATATGCCGGGCCATAGTCGAACGCTACGGCGGCGGCATAGATGTGCGCAGCGCGCGGAACCGCGGCACCACGTTCACCGTCACGATGCCGGCCGCCGGGGCGGGCGGTCCCGGCGGCGAAGAGGAACCGGCAGGGAGAGAAGGGGGCCATGGGCACGGCCAGAAGTCTGCTCATCGTCGATGACGACAGACTGTTCAACGATCTGGTGACACGCCAGCTCGCCGATTCCGGCTATCGCGTCACGGGCATGCGTTCCTGGCGGGAGGCGCGCCGGTGGCTGACCGGCCACGAGCCGGATCTGGTGCTTCTGGACATCCGCCTGCCCGACGCGGAGGGGCTGGAGGTGCTGCGCGAGCTGGTTCCCGATGTGCCGGTGATCGTCCTGACGGCCTACGGCTCGGTGCGGTCCGCCGTGGAGGCCATCCGGTTCGGGGCGGCGGAATATCTGGTCAAACCGGTGAATCTGGACGAACTGGAGCTGGCCATCGCCCGCACGCTGGGCCATGCGGAGCTGAAGGAGAGTCTGAATCTCGTCCGCACCCGGGAACGCAGGAACCGCAAGTCCTTCATGGTCGGGCGGTCCCGGGCGTTGAGACGGGTGTCCGAGATGATCGAAGCGGTGGCCGGAGAGAACGTCACCGTGCTGATCACGGGGGAATCCGGGACGGGAAAGGAGCTGGTCGCGCGCGAGATCCACGAAAGCTCGCAGCGGGCGGAGAAGAATTTCGTCACCCTCGACTGCTGCACGCTCCAGGAGAACCTTTTCGAATCCGAGCTCTTCGGTCACGAGAAGGGGGCCTTCACCGGCGCGGACCGGCGCAAGAAGGGCCTCATAGAGGGCGCGCGCGGCGGCACGCTGTTCCTGGACGAGATCGGCGAGATCGGTCCGCCCATACAGGCCAAGCTCCTGCGGGTGCTGGAGACGGGCGAATTCCGCCGGCTGGGCGGCAACACCGTGCTGCACTCGGACGCCCGCATCCTGTGCGCCACGAACCGGGACCTGAAGGCCATGTCGGAAAGCGGCGACTTCCGGCTGGATCTCTACTACCGGCTCTCCACCTTCGTGATCGAGCTGCCGCCGCTGCGGGAGCGGCGGGAGGACATTCCGGATCTGGTGGGCCACTTCCTCGCCAACCACGACTTCTCGCGACGCATCGCCAAGGAGATCTCGCCGCGGGCGATGGAGATGCTCGTGGCCTACGACTGGCCCGGAAACATCCGCGAGCTGCGCAACGTCATCGAGCGGGCCATCATCCTCTCCGGCGACGCGCCGGTGCTGGAACCGCGCCATTTCGCCCTGCCGCAGTCCGTCGCCGCGGTGGGCGGCGATCTGCGCTTCTCCTTCGACCGTCCGCCGACGCTGGAGGAGCTGAAGGAGAACTACTTCCGCAGGATGTACGAGCGGCTGAACGGCCACAGGGCGGAGCTCGCCCGCGCGCTCGGCATCTCCGAACGCAACGTCTACCGGCTCATCAAGAAGTACGGACTGGATCGCGGCGACGGCGACACGCGATGACCCCTGCGCTCCGCCGTCTCCGCCGCGCGCGGCAGTACGGGTGCGTCAGGCCCCGGTACGGGGACCCGCCGCCCGCACCTCGTCGTCCACGTAGTCGAGGAACTTGGCGAAGTTCTCGGTGAACATGGCGGCGAGCTTCGCGGCCTGCGCGTCGTAGCGTTCCGGATCCGCCCACGTCGAACGCGGGTCGAGGATCCCCGGATCCACGCCGGGAACCGATACCGGCACCTCGAAACCGAACAGCGGGTCGGTGCGGAATTCCACGGAATTCAGCGAGCCGTCGAGCGCCGCGTGCAGCAGCGCACGGGTTTCGCGGATGGGCATGCGGTGCCCCTCGCCGTAGGGGCCTCCCGTCCAGCCGGTATTGACCAGCCAGCAGGTGGCTCCCGTCCTCTTCAGCCGTTCGCGCAGCATGTTGCCGTAGACGGAGGGGTGACGCGGCATGAAGGGCGCGCCGAAGCAGGTGGAGAAGGTGGCCTGCGGTTCCGTGACGCCCTTCTCCGTGCCGGCAACCTTGGCCGTGTAGCCGGAGAGGAAATGGTACATGGCCTGAGCCGGGGTGAGCCGCGCGATCGGCGGCAGCACGCCGAAGGCGTCGGCCGTCAGCATGATGACGTTGTCCGGCTGTCCCGCCATGCCTGTTTCCGATGCGTTGGGGATATAATGCATCGGATAGGCGGCGCGGCCGTTCTGGGTGTAGCGGTCGTCGTCGAAGTCGGGATTGCGCAGGTCGTCCAGGACGACGTTCTCCAGGACGGTGGCCCACATCTGCGTTGCGCCGTAGATCTCCGGCTCGGCCTCCCGGGAGAGGTTGATCGTCTTGGCGTAGCAGCCGCCCTCGAAGTTGAAGATGCCGTTGTCCGACCAGCCGTGCTCGTCGTCGCCGATGAGCGTGCGGGCGGTGTCGGAGGACAGCGTCGTCTTGCCCGTTCCCGAAAGGCCGAAGAACAGGGCCACGTCACCCTCCGGTCCGACGTTGGCGGAACAGTGCATCGGCAGCACGTCGTTTTCCGGCAGCAGGAAGTTCAGTGTGGTGAATACCGATTTCTTCATCTCGCCGGCGTAGGAGGTGTCGCCGATGAGCACGAGCTTCTCGGTGAGATTCAGCGCGATCACCGTGGAGGAGCGGGTGCCGTGGCGCTCCGGGTCGGCCTTGAAGGAGGGCAGATCGACCACCGTCAGTTCGTGGGTGAAGCTTTCGAGCTCGGAAATGTCGGGACGCCGCAGAAGATAGCGGATGAACAGGGCATGCCAGGCGTTCTCGGTGACCACGCGCACGCGGATCCGGTTTTCCGGATCGGCGCCGCCGTAGAGATCCTGCACGAACAGTGTCCGTCCCCGGATGTGCTCGGCGAAGTCGGCCTTCAGCCGGGCGAAATGCTCCTCGCTCATGGCGGCGTTGTTGTCCCACCAGACCGTGTTCTCGGTGGTGGCGTCGCGCACCGTGAACTTGTCGTTGGCGGAGCGGCCCGTGTGCTGGCCGGTGAGCACCCTCAGGGCGCCCTGGGCGGTGACCAGCCCCTCGCCACGGGCGACGGCCAGTTCGTAGAGCTCCGGCTGGACGAGGTTGTAGACGGCTTTTTCCGCGCCGCCGAAAAGGGTTTCGTCGAGCGGATTGGACGGATTGAAACGGCCTTCGGTTTCCACGGTGCTTTTCCCCTCGGAAAGTGTGGGACGATGTGCTGCGTCGTTATGTTATGGCCCATGCGGAGGGCATCCGGCAAGGTGGTCCGCACGGTTTCTCCGGCTAGTAACCCCGTGCCCGTTCCACGAGATTCTCCGGCTCCTCACCCCGTTCCATGCGGGCAATCTGACGCAGGGCGTAGGCGACGACGGCACGCGGCGAGGAGACCGCCGCGACATGCGGTGTGATGCTCACTGCCGGATGGTCCCACAGAGGACTGTCCTGCGGCAGGGGTTCCGTTTCGAAAACGTCCAGCGAGGCGGCCTTCAGCGTGCCGTCCTCCAGTGCCGTCAGGATGTCCGCATCCTTCTGAAGACGTCCCCTCCCGGCGTTGATCAGCACGGGGCCGCCCAAAGGGCCGTCCTGCCGCAGACGGCGGAACAGGTCGGTGTTCAGAATGCCCTCCGTCTCCGGCGTCAGGGGCAGAAGACAGACGAGGATGTCCGTTCCAGAAAGGAATTCGTCCAGCTCTTCCTTGCCGGCATGGCAGCGCATGCCCTCTATGTAGCGTCGCGTCCGCGCCCATCCGACAACCCGGAAGCCGAGCAGCCGCAGCAGCCGTGCGGATTCCGCCCCCAGCGCGCCCAGCCCCATGACGCCGCAGGTCACTTCCGGCGCGGTGGGCGGCACGATCTCCTGGCACCATTCGCGGCGCTTCCGACAGGCGTCGTAGTCGCGCTGCCGCCGCAGATGCATCAGGGCCTGCTGCGCCACGTATTCCCCCATGCGCCGCGTCAGATCCGGATCGACGACGCGGGAGACGGGAACGTCGGGAAGATCCGGCAGGGAAAGCAGGTGGTCCACGCCGGCGCCCGCGGAGATGATCAGGCGCAGGGAGGGCAGTCCGGTCAGCAGATCCGCCGGCGGCTTCCACACGAGGGCATGGGTGATGTCCCGGGGGTCCCCGAGGTTGTCGGCGGTGCGCACGTCCAGCCAGGGGGCCTGGTGCGCCAGTTCCGCCAGCCATTCCTCCCGCGGCCATCCCGTCGCGTGAAACAGCAGAGCCATTTCCTTCTCCCCGTTCCCGTTTTCTGCGGGCCCAGAATAGGGGGCCGTACAAGGACTTTCCAGCCAAAATATCCCTATACGGATGTTATAGCGAACCCACCGGATGGCATCCGGCGTTGCCATGCGGTCTCCGATGCCTATACTGCCGCCCGGACATGAGGATCACCGGCTCCGGCGGGGAGGGATCGAGGCATGAGCGGCAACGAAGGTGCGCGGTTCGACGTGCTCGGCATCGGCAACGCCATCGTGGATGTGCTGGCACAGGTGACGGAGGACTTCCTGGCCCGGCACGGACTGGTCAAGGGGGCCATGCGTCTGATCGACGAAGTGGAGGCGCAGGACCTCTACGGGGCGCTGGGACCCACGATCGAGGTTTCCGGTGGTTCCGCGGCCAACACCATCGCGGGCGTCTCCTCCTTCGGCGCGCGCGCGGCCTTCATCGGCAAGGTACGGGACGACGAGCTGGGCGGCATCTTCGCGCACGACATCCGCTCCGTGGGCGTACATTTCGAGACGGCACCGGCCACCCGGGGGCCGACGACCGCCCGCTGTCTGGTCCTGGTCACGCCGGATGGCGAGCGCACGATGAACACCTGGCTCGGTGCCTCGCAGAACCTCTCCCCGGAGGATGTCGACGAGGATCTGGTGAAGGATTCCCGGATCACCTACCTGGAGGGCTATCTCTTCGACCCGCCGCATGCCAAGGAGGCCTTCCGCAAGGCCGCCGAGGTGGCTCGCGGTGCCGGCCGCAAGGTGGCGCTCACCCTGTCCGACTCGTTCTGCGTGGACCGGCACCGGGAGGACTTCCTGGAGCTGATCCGCAAGCAGGTGGACATCCTGTTCGCCAACGAGGCGGAGATCCGTTCCCTCTACCGGGTGTCGAATTTCAACGACGCCATGCATGCCGTGCGGGAGGACTGCCCGCTGGCCGTTCTGACCCGTTCCGCCGCCGGCTCGGTGATCGTGGAGGGTGGCAACGACGTGCACGTGATCGAGGCGTTCCCGGTGGAGAAGGTGGTGGATGCCACCGGCGCCGGCGATCTGTTCGCCGCCGGTTTTCTTGCCGGCTTCACCCAGGGGCGTCCGGTGGCGGAATGTGCCCGCATGGGGGCTCTGGCGGCCGGAGAGATCATCCAGCAGATGGGTGCGCGCGCCATCCGCCCTTTCCACGAAGTGGCCCGCGAGAACGGCTTCTGAGCCTCTCCATCCTCCAGGATGGACGGGACAGGGGCGCTCAGGCGGATCCTCCGGCCCGCTTCCTGCGTTCGGTGTCCAGCTCGATGGCCCGGTCCGGAATGATGACATGGAAGACCGTGCCGGGGCCGTCATGGGGCGCCAGAACCACGTCGCCTCCGTGGGCGCGGGCCAGTTCCCTCGCGATCGACAGGCCGAGGCCCGTGCCGCCGCGGCGCGCCGATCCGGTGAAGGCCTCGAAGAGATGCGCGCGCGCCTTCGGCGGAAGTCCCGGTCCGTTGTCGGCCACGGCGATGGTCACGACGGATCCGTCGCGCCATGCGCCCACACGGATCTCGCGTGTCGATTCGTGCGAGCGCATGCCCGACAGCGCTTCATGGGCGTTGCGCGTCAGATTGAAAAGAATGCGGTGAAGCTGGTCGGCGTCGGCGTCGGCGGCAAGTCCGTCGGGCACGTCGTTGTGGAGATGCACCTCCCCATCGGAGGGCAGGCTCTCCAGCACCTCGTGCACCAGCGGACGCAGCAGGACGGTCTGCCGCCGCGGCGGCGGTTCCTGCGCCCGTCCGTACTTCAGGGTGCCGACGCAGAAGTCGATGGCCCGGTCCAGAGAGGCGATCAGCTTCGGCGCGAACTTCTTGACCGTGGGGTCGTCCACCATGGCCAGACGGTCCGAGATCATCTGCGCCGCTCCCAGCATGTTGCGCAGTTCGTGGGCGATCTTGGACACGGCCAGTCCGAGCGCCGCAAGCCGGGTCTTCTGCTTGAGAAGCGAGACGGTCTGCTGCTGCATCCGCGCCAGCTCGCGTTCCGCGACACCCAGCTCGTCGCGCCGCCCCGAGGGGCGGATGACGCGCGTGGTGTCCTCCGGATCCTCGCCGAAGCGCACCATGGCGGAGCTGAGCCGCCGTATGGGGCGGATCAGCATGAAGTGGATGGCCGCGAACAGCAGCAGCGCCACGAGAAGCGACAGGGCGAGGGAATATTTCAGGATCAGCAGGGAATGGTTGACCAGTGCCCGGAAGAGGGGACGCTCGTCGAGCGCCAGTTCAATGAACTCCCCTTCCACGTTCGGGGGGCTGTCCACCACCGTGATGATGCGCCGCCCGCCATGCGCGAGCGTGTCGAAGGCGTCCAGAATGGCCTGCGCCCAGTGGAGACCGCGCAGATCGTAGCGGCGCTCCGCCATGAGCGGCATGTCCTCGTGCAGCACCAGCTGGCGCGCGCCGCCCCGCTTGATGGCCACCACCCGGACGCCGGCCGCCCGCAGGAGTTCCTTGCGCAGATTGTCGGAGAGCTTCTGCCCCGGGGCCGCCTCCACGGCCAGCGAGGCCACCTCGGCCATGGCGAGCCGGTTCTTCAGCCAGGTGACGCGGAAACCCGCGATGGAGGGCATGAAGATGAAGGCCACGCCGAAGAGGACGAACGCCATGGCCAGGATCAGGAGTTTCGCCGACAGCGAACGGAAGAGGGGCGGCCGTGCCGACGCCGCCTCCCTGCGGCGCCGTTTTCCTCCCTCCGTTCCGCTTCTTTCGGGTTCCTGCATGCCGGTCTCCGTTGTACCGCCCCATGTTAGTCCGTTCCGCCCACCGGTGCAAAATCCGGTGCGTCCACTATCGAACCCGGTTCGCCGACAACCGACGTTCCGCATTCAGGCATTCTGCATGGCGAAATGTCATCTGCAATGTCCGCTTGAAAACCGCGTGCATCATATTAGGTTTTTCTAATAAAAGAAACGAATCGCGACAGATCCGAAAGTTTCAATCACCAAGGGAGTCGGAACGATGACCCTTTCCTGGAAGTGGGGCGGCCTGCTGCTCGGCCTCGTGTTCTTCGCCGCCGTGCTGCTGGTCAAGCCCATCGGGGTTTCCACCCAGTTCGTCATCCTGGACGGGATCGTATGGGATGCCGTGAATCCGCAGATCGTCGTGGAGGATCCCGCGGCGAAGCATGGCTATGCCAGCCCCAATCCCTATCTCAACAAGGGGGGCGGCAAATACGCCAAAAATGTTGCCAATCCCCTGAACTACAGCTTCGTCTTCGTCATCGCGATGATCGTCGGCGCGGCCGTTTCCGCCTTTCTCCGCGGTGGCGTGGGGCGTCGGGAGCGCACCATGCCGGAGATCTGGAGGGCGAATTTCGGGGATGCACCATGGAAGCGGTATCTGGCCGCCTTCGCAGCGGGCTTCGTGGTGATCTTCGGGGCCCGTCTGGCCGGGGGCTGCACATCCGGCCATATGATGAGCGGCATCATGCAGATGGCGTACTCCGGATTCCTGTTCACCATCGCCGCGTTCCTGACGGCGATACCCACCGCCATCTGGCTCTATCCGGCAGAGGAGGCCTGAAGCCATGTCCATGAAGATTCTGCTCGCACTGCTGCTCGGCGGCGCCTTCGGCTTCGCTCTCGACCGGGCCGGGGCCACCAATCCGAACCTGATCATCCATATGCTGCGCCTGTCGCGGCTGCACCTCGCCAAGGTCATCCTGCTGGCGATCGGCGTGGCGCAGGTGCTGCTCTTCGCCGGCCTTCTGACCGGCATCGTCGATCCGGCGCACGTCCACATCAAGACGGCCAACTGGGGCGTCATCCTGGGCGGCATCCTGCTCGGCGCGGGCTTCGCCGTCTCGGGCTACTGCCCCGGCACGTCCGTGACCGCGGCGGCGACCGGCCGCAAGGACGCCCTGTTCTTCATCGGGGGCGGCCTGCTGGGCGCCTTCGCCTACATGCTCGCCTACGGCTGGGTGAAGTCCACCGGCGTGCTGGCGAAGATCGCGGGAGGCAAGGTCACCATCTTCCCCATCGCCGGAACGGACTATCCGGCGCTGATCACCGCGATCCCCGGCGAGTGGGCGGGAATCGCCATGGGGCTGGGCTTCATCGCCCTGGCCTTCGTTCTGCCGGACTGCCTGCGCTGCCGGGTCGGCCGGCGGGCCACGGCGGCGGAGTGAACGATGAAGGGCGGCGGGCCGCGTTCCGCCGTCCACGACACCCCGGAAACACCGGCGGGAGGGAATGGCGGAAGCCCCCTCCCGCCTTTTCGTATGGGTTGTCATGCCCCCCGCATCATGCACAATGCCGCAAGGCCACCACGCAGGGCCGTACATGAAAAGATGGCATTACAAGGAGGGGAGCCCCATGTCGGAAACGGTGAAGTATCTGCTGGACGAAAGCCGCCTGCCGAAATTCTGGTACAACATCGCGGCCGATCTTCCGAAGCCCCTGGATCCACCTCTGCATCCGGGAACGGGCCGGCCGCTCGGCCCCGATGATCTGGCGCCGCTGTTCCCCATGGCGCTCATCGAACAGGAGGTCTCCGTCGAACGGGAGATCGAGATCCCCGCCCCGGTGCGCGAGGTCTACCGTCTGTGGCGGCCCTCTCCGCTCTACCGTGCGCGCAATCTGGAAAGGGTGCTCGATACCCCCGCGCACATCTATTACAAGTACGAGGGCGTGTCCCCCTCCGGCTCCCACAAGCCGAACACCGCCGTCGCGCAGGCCTTCTACAATGCGCGCGAAGGGGTGAGGAAGCTCTCCACGGAGACGGGCGCGGGACAGTGGGGATCCTCTCTGGCCTTCGCGGGCGCGCACTTCGGACTTGAGGTGCTCGTCTATATGGTGAAGGTGTCCTATCACCAGAAGCCCTACCGGCGGGTCCTCATGGAAACCTACGGGGCGAAATGCCTGGCCTCGCCCACCGATACCACCAATGCCGGACGGGCCGTCCTGGAACGCGATCCGGACAGCCCCGGCTCCCTCGGCATCGCCATTTCCGAGGCGGTGGAGGTCGCCGCCACCCATGACGATACGAAGTATGCGCTGGGCAGCGTGCTCAACCACGTGCTGCTGCACCAGACGGTCATCGGCCGGGAGGCCATGGCGCAGATGGAGATGGCCGGGGAATATCCGGATGTGGTCATCGGCTGCGCCGGTGGAGGCTCGAATTTCGCCGGTCTGGCCTTCCCCTTCATCGGCGAGGGGCTCCGGGGCGGAAGGAAGGTCCGCGCGGTGGCCGTGGAACCCGCCGCATGCCCCACCATGACCCGCGGCAGATACGCCTACGATTTCGGCGACACCGAACATCTCACCCCGCTGATGAAGATGCACACCCTCGGCCACACCTTCATGCCTCCGGGCTTCCATGCCGGCGGACTCCGCTATCACGGCATGGCGCCTCTGGTCTCCCATCTGGTGGAGCTGGGCGAGGTCACGCCCGTCGCCGTGCATCAGAATCCGAGCTTCGAGGCGGGCATCACGTTCGCCCGGGCGGAGGGCATCGTGCCCGCGCCCGAAAGCACCCATGCGGTGCGCGCCGCCATCGACGAGGCGCTCGACGCGAAGGAGAGGGGCGAGGCGCGGGTCATCCTGTTCAACCTCTCCGGCCATGGCTTCCTCGACCTCTCCGCCTACGAGGACTATTTCGCGGGGCGGCTGGAGGACAGGGACTACGATCCCGAAGCGCTGGAGGCGGCCCTCGGATCCCTTCCCGAAGTCGGCTGAACGGACGGACTTTCCATACCATCGGATTTGCCCGGGGCGGACGGCCGGAAGGTCGTCCGCCCGTTCCGTCATGCTCATAGAAAGCACCGCATCCGTGTCGGATTTGCGGCCTCAATCCGGCATTTCGGACATGGAGCGCCCCCGCCCGCATCGTGGACGTGACGGAATGGCATGACGTAGCGTCATGTCACAACGATGGTGCGCGCAATGCGTGCGGAGGCGGTCATAATTGTGACAAAACTTTGACCAATTTCTTAACAGAAAGTAAAAGCCTCGTTCTTTCAGGAGGTTGTGGGGGATTCTTCCGATGCGTGCATAAAGTTGAACGCGCGCGCTCCAATAGAAACAAGATGACTCAAAAATACAATAAGAATCAATGATTTGCCGTCATGGCCTGAGAATGGGAATTTTGTCGCGGAGATTCCGGGCGGCGGGCGGGGGAGCGGAAGGATCATGGCGATACATTCCCCCGCGCTGTAGCGATAATGTCACACCGAACGATTCTCGCAGGGGATTCAACATTTTGCCACAGTCAATCAGTGGACGGATTTTTTGGTATTGCAACGTTAAGGTTTGGCGGCGGCGGTCCGTCGCGGAACTAAACCGTTGCCTGCCCCGCGCCCGAAAATTTATAGTGGCCATGCAGTCGGGCGGCACCCGCTGCAACTGAATGGCACACCCGATCCGGTGCGGTTGAAGGCTCTCCTGGGGCATGCGATCGTGCCAGGTCACTTGCAACGCCAGACCCGGAAGCAATAAGGCCACCTATCGCGAACAGGGGCATGAAACAGAACTGGGGCGTCTGGCTGGGGCAGGGGAAAAGCGTTTGATTAGGGAGTAGGGCCGGTTCCCGGTAGGGGTGTTCCGGCTTTCGAGTGAGTGCGCGCTGTACGGTTCGCGTGAGCGTACGTGTCGGCGCGTGACGGCTCGAATCTTGCCCGCAGTCCGTTTCCATCGGCAGGTGGAGGGGGATGACGGGGGAGGCTTCGGGATCCACGACTAGCGCATGGGGGCACTATGCAGCGGTTGAACAGGTACAGGAGCGGAAGGACCATCGCCTCCGGAAGATATTCCGGGGAAAGGGGGGACGTGTCCGGAGGCAGCGCGCGGGCCGCTCCTTCCTAAACCGGCCGGAGCTTCCGGTACGGGCCGGGGGGATGTCCCGATACTCGGGACCGGTACGGACTCCAGAATGGTTTTTCGGATCATGTGGACATGCAGGCATGTTCCGCAGCCGGGAGAGCTTTGCCTCGCAGGATGTGGAAACCGTGGACAGGAAAGGCGGCATAAGAACAATGGATAATGTCAAGGCGGATGACGCCGTGCAGGAGAAATGGCGGAAGGTCAGGGAGAGGCTGCGTGCGGAGCTGGGCAAGGATCTGTTCTCGAGCTGGTTCGGACGGATGGAACTGGAGGATGTCCGTGATGGCAGCCTCGTGCTGTCCGTTCCCACGAAATTCCTGAAAAGCTGGATCGAGACCCACTACCGGGATCTGCTGCAGCGGATCTGCGAAAGCGAGTTCGATGGCGTGCGGGTTCTGTCTCTGCACGTGCGGTCCGCGGCGCGGCCCCGTCCGGAGGCTCCCCGTGCCGTGGAGGGCGGCACCACTGCCGCACCCGCCACCGCCTCGGCGGGCACGGCGGCCACGGCGGCTCCCGCGGTGCACGGCGTGGAGCGCGGCTCGCCGCTGGATCCGGCGCTGACCTTCGAAACCTTCGTCACCGGCCCGTCCAACGGCCTGGCTCATGCCGCGGCGCGGCGGGTCGCCGAAACGCCCTCCGGCGCGCCGGTCAGCATCAATCCGCTGTTCATCCATTCCTCGGCCGGTCTGGGCAAGACGCATCTGCTGAACGCCATCGCCTGGCACATCAGGAAGAACATGCCGCAGCGGCGCATCCTCTACATCTCCGCCGAGCGCTTCATGTACAATTTCCTCGCCGCCCTGAAGGCGCGGGACATGCTGGCCTTCAAGGACTCCTTCCAGTCGATCGACGTGCTGCTGATCGACGATTTCCAGTTCCTGCAGGGCAAGACCATGCAGCAGGAGTTCTGCCACACCTTCAATTCGCTGGTGGACGCCAAGCGGCAGGTGGTCATCGCTGCCGACGTGCCGCCCCACCAGCTCGACAAGATCGACGAGCGCATGCGCTCGCGCCTTGTCGGCGGACTGGTGGTGGACATCGAGAAGCCGGACCAGGAGCTGCGCCGCGCCATCCTGCGCTACAAGCTGGAGCAGGCGCGCCGCAAGGATCCGACGCTGGAGATCGGCGAGGAGGTGCTCGACTACATCGCCGGCGCCATCACCGGTGGCGGCCGCGAACTGGAAGGCGCGCTGAACCGCGTCATCGCCCACTGCCAGCTCATGGGGGCCGGACGCATCGGGGTCGACGCCGCGGCCCGCGCCCTGCGCGACCTGGCGCGCCCCGCCGGCAACCAGCCGGTGCGGATCGACGACATCCTGCGGGTGGTGGGCCGGCACTACAACGTGCCGAAATCCGATCTGCTCTCTCCGCGCCGCGCCCGGTCCATCGTGCTGCCCCGGCAGATAGGCATGTATCTGGCCAAGAAGCTCACCCCCCGCTCGCTGCCCGAGATCGGCCGCCGCTTCGGAGGCCGCGACCATTCCACGGTGCTGCATGCGGTCCGCAAGATCGAACGGGAACTGGCTTCCAACGAGAAGCTCAAGAGCGAGATCGATCTGCTCACGCGCATCATCGAACAGGGCTGAAGGAGGGCGCGAAGTACGTTTTCCCGCGCGGTATCCACAGGTTCCGCACGGGTTCCGAACAGGTTGTCAGGTGCGTATCCACGGAATCTTCCACATCTTCCACACATGAAAATGCCGGTGCCCCCTGCGGGACACCGGCGTTTTTCCGGAATGGCGCAAACCCCTGAAGAGACGGTTCAGCCGCGCAGCTCCGCCCCGGTGGCCTTGCGCACCTTTTCCACGATCCTGTCCGCGACGGCCGCGATCTCCTCGTCGGTCAGCGTTCTCTCCCGGGGTTGCAGGGTGACCTCGATGGCCACGGACTTTTTGCCCTCCCCCAGCTGACTTTCCGCCTTCGCGCCCTCGAAGACGTCGAAGACGGAAACTTCGGAGATCAGCGTCTTGTCGGCGCCCTTCGCCGCCTGGACGATCTTCGCCGCCGGCACGGACGCATCCACCACGAAGGCGAAATCGCGCTTCACGGGCATGAGGTCCGAGGCTTCCAGCGCCGGACGGGCCGTGCCCCTGCGGCGGGCGGCGGGAATGTTCTCCAGAAGGACCTCGAAGCCGACAAGCGGTCCCTTGACGCCCATGGCCTCCAGAACCCGCGGATGGATCTCGCCGAAATGGGCCAGAACGTTCTTCGGCCCCAGCGTGACGAGTCCCGACCGTCCCGGATGATACCACTCCGGAGCGTTCCCCTGCGCGATCTGGAGCGAGGAGACCGGCGCGCCCGCCGCCTCCAGAACCGCCAGCGCGTCGGCCTTGGCGTCGAAGACGTCCACCGCCCGGCGCGCGCGGGCCCAATGGCGCGGACCGGAGAATCCGCGGCGGATGCCGCCGGCCACGACCTTCTCTCCCTCGGGTTCGTCGGAGAGATAGATGCTGCCCACCTCGAAGAGACGCACGTCCGACAGGCCGCGCGCCACGTTCCGCCCGGCCGCCGCGATCAGGTTGGGCAGCAGGGAGGGGCGCATGTCCGAAAGCTCCGTGGAGATGGGATTGGCCAGCTCCAGTTCGCGCGCGCCTCCGCCGAACAGCTCCGCGTGCCGTTTCGGCAGGAAGGAATAGGAGACAGCTTCCAGAAGGCCGCGCTCGGCGAGCCGTCTGCGCGCGCGCACCATGCGCTTCTGCAGATCCGTCAGCACCGGCCGGGCGATGGCGTGCGGCCGCTCCATGGGCGCGGAGGGAATCTCGTCCAGCCCCACGATGCGCACGATCTCCTCGACCAGATCGGCCTCGCCATGGATGTCGGGCCGCCAGGTCGGGGCCACGGCGGAGAGCCCGCCGTCGGTCTCCTCCACCTCGAAGCCGAGCTTCTCCAGGATCTCCTTCTGGCGCTCGAAGGGAACCTCGATGCCGCCGAGCGTGCGCACGCGGTCGCGGCGCAGGGTGAAGGTGCGCTCATCGCGCGGCGGCACCGCGGGACTGCCCGCCTCCACGATGCGGGAGGCCTCGCCACCGCACAGCTCGAGGATGAGCTGGGTGGCCAGGTCGGCGGCCTTGTGCAGGAATGCCGGATCCACCCCCCGCTCGAAACGGTAGCGGGCGTCGGTCATGATGTTCAGCTTGCGCCCGGTCATGGCCGTGCGGATGGGATCGAAATAGGCCACCTCCAGGAAGACGTCGGTCGTTTCCTCCGTGCATCCGGAATGCTCGCCGCCGATGATGCCGCCGAGGGCCTCGGGGCCCGCCTCGTCGGCGATGACGGTCATGCCTTCCTCCAGCTCGTATTCCCGCCCGTCCAGGGCGAGCAGCCTTTCGCCCGCGCGGGCCGGACGCACGTGGATGTCGCCCTTCACCTTGTCGGCGTCGAAGACGTGCAGCGGACGATTGTAGGCGTAGGTCATGAAATTGGTGATGTCGACCAGCGCCGAGATGGGCCTGAGACCGATGGCCGTCAGCAGCCGCTGCAGCCATTCCGGCGAGGGACCGTTCTTCACGCCCCGGAAGTACCGGCCCACGAAATGCGGGCAGGGCGTGTTGTCCCCGTCCGGGAAATCCAGATGCACCCGGATGGGCGAGTCGAAGGTTCCCTCGAAGGTGTCGTCGCGCAGCGGCTTCAGCTCGCCCAGTCCGCGGGCCGCGAGATCGCGCGCGATGCCGTAGACGCCCAGGGCGTCCGGACGGTTCGGCGTGATTGCGATCTCGATCACCGGATCGTCCACGCCCAGCGCCTTCGCGGCGGCCAGGCCGATCGGCGTGTCCTCCGGCAGCTCGATGATGCCCTCGTGATCGTCGGAGATCATGAGCTCGCGCTCGGAACACATCATCCCGGCCGATTCCACGCCCCGCACCTTCGCCACCTTCAGGTCGAGGCCGGTGCCCGGAACGTGGGTGCCGGGAGGGGCGAAGACGCCCACGAGACCGGCCCGCGCATTGGGGGCGCCGCAGACCACCTGCACCTCGCCGTCCTTCGTCTCCACGCGGCAGACCTTCAGCTTGTCGGCGTCCGGATGCTTTTCCGCCGAAAGGATGCGGGCCACGGTGAAGTCCTTCAGTTCGGCCCCGGGATCCTTCACTTCCTCGACCTCGAGACCGATGGTGTTGAGCGCATCGACGATCTCGTCCAGCGAGGCGTCGGTGTCGAGATATTCCTTCAGCCACCTGAGCGTGAACTTCATGCCGAAAGCCCTCCCGAAAGCGTGGGCACGTCGAGCGCCCGGAAACCGTAGTGCCGCAGCCAGCGCAGGTCGGACTCGAAGAAGGCCCTGAGATCCGGGATGCCGTACTTGAGCATGGCCAGCCGGTCCAGTCCGATGCCGAAGGCGTAGCCCTGATGGCGGTCGGGATCCAGGCCGCCGGCGCGGATGACGTTCGGATGCACCATGCCGGAGCCGAGAATCTCGAGCCAGTCGTCACCCTCTCCGACCTTCACCTGACCGCCTTCCCACGAGCAGTTGATGTCCACCTCCATGGACGGCTCCGTGAACGGGAAGTGCGAGGCCCTGAACCGCATCTTGACGTTCTCCGTCTCGAAGAAGGCCTTGCAGAACTCCTCCAGCGTCCACTTCAGGTGCCCCATGTGGGTGTGCTCGTCGATGACCAGGGCCTCGACCTGATGGAACATCGGGGTATGCGTCTGATCGGAATCGCAGCGGAAGGTGCGTCCGGGAGCGATGATCCGGATCGGCGGCGCGCTCTTCTCCATGGTGCGGATCTGCACCGGGGAGGTATGGGTGCGCAGCACCTTGCGCGTACCGTCCTCCCGCTTGTGGAAATAGAAGGTGTCGTGCTCCTGGCGCGCCGGATGCTCCGGCGGGATGTTCAGGGCCTCGAAGTTGTACCAGTCGGTCTCGATGTGCGGTCCCTCGGCCACCGAGAAGCCCAGGTCGGCGAAGATCTCCACCACCTCGTCCCAGACGTGGCTGACCGGGTGGATGGCGCCGCGCGCTTCCGGACGGGCGGGCAGCGTGACGTCCACGAACTCCGTCTTCAGGCGTTCCTCCAGCGCGGCGTCCTTCAGCGCCCGCCGGCGGGCGGCGATGAGCTCGGAAATACGGCCCTTCAGTGCGTTGAGCGCCTGTCCGCGCGTCTTGCGCTCCTCCGGGGAGAGGCCGCCCAGCCCCTTCATGAGCCGGCTTATCTCGCCCTTCCTGCCCAGCGCGCGCACGCGCACCTCCTCCAGAGCCGCTTCGTCCGCCGCCTCGGCTACGGCCCGCGAGAAACGCTCCTCGAGTTCCTTCAGATCCTGCGGATCGCTCATGAGCCTCGTCCCGTCTTCATGATGTATGATGTCGTGACCTCGAACATGGACAGGGCCGGACCCGTGCTCATGCCGTGATGAGCGTTCGGGGCCCGGCCCTGGCTGCGATGATGTGTCGTGTGCCTCAGCCTGAGGCGCACCGGGCGCTCAGCCCAGTGCCGCCCTGGCCTTCTCCACCAGCGTCTTGAAGGCCTCGGGCTCGCGCACGGCGAGATCGGCCAGCATCTTGCGGTCGATCTCGATCCCAGCCTTGCCGAGCCCGTCGATAAATCGGGCGTAGGTGAAGCCCAGCTCGCGGCAGGCGGCGTTGATGCGCTGGATCCACAGCGCACGGAAGGTGCGCTTGCGCCGCTTGCGGTCGCGGTAGGCGTACTGGCCGGCCTTCTCCACGGCCTGCACGGCGACGCGGTAGACGTTCTTGCGGCGGCCGTAGTAGCCCTTGGCCTGGCGGATGACCTTCTTGTGTCTGGCGCGGGCGCGAGGCCCGCCCTTGGCTGCGCGGGACATGTTTCGATCTCCTTGAAAAAGCTTCGTCGTCCGGTTCGTGGATCAGCGGTAGGGCATCATCTTCTTCACGATCTTCGCGTCCGCGTCGGACAGGACCGTGGTGCCGCGCTGATTCCTGATCTGCTTGTTGGTGCGCTTGATCATGCCGTGCTGCTTGCCGGACTGCGTGGCGCGCACCTTGCCGGTGGCCGTGAACCGGAACCGCTTCTTCGCCGCGGCCTTGTTCTTCAGTTTGGGCATTTCGCTTCTCCTGATGCGGGCGGCGGATGCCGCCACTGGTCGAGCCTTGCGCCCCGCCGCGGCAGCCCTTGATCGGCCGGACGGGGCCCTCATGCGCAAAGTCCGGGCGCTCGCAGGGAGGCCCGGGACCACAGGCTTATAGGAAAGGAACGCCATCTTGGCAACAGTTTTCGGTGCCACAATCGTCACCGGCCGGCGGTTAACCCCGATTTTACGCCGCGCGGGCTAGGCTGCCCGAAATTCGCCCGACTTGTGGCGCCGCATTCACGGAGTTCGCGACCCATGATCCGTTTCCTGGTGCTGACCATCTTCCCGGTTCTGGTGACCTATGCCGCCGTCAGCGACCTGCGCACCCGGCGCATCCCCAACTGGCTGAACCTGGGCCTGTTCCTGTCCTTCTTCCCGGTGGCCCTGCTGGCCGGCATGCCGCTGGAGATGATCGGCTGGAGCCTGGTGGCCTTCGCGGTCACGCTCGCCGCCGGCTTCGCGCTGTTCGCCTTCAACGTCATCGGTGGCGGCGACGCCAAGATGATACCCGCCGTGGCCGTCTGGATCGGCTGGGGCGAACCCCTGGTCGCCTTTCTTTATTATACGGCGCTCATCGGCGGCCTGATGGCCGTCGGCGTTCTGCTGTGGCGCGTGATCTCGCTGGAGGTCGGCGTCTGGACCAGCGGATCGGCGCTGAAGCGCATCTTCAACCGCGAGATGAACTTCCCCTACGGTGTGCCCATCGCCGCCGGGGCCCTTGCGGCCTTTCCGCAGAGCTGGTGGAGCGGCGTCCTCTTCGGCTGAGCTTCCTCCCGCCGCCGGTTCTTCCAACGGAATCGCGCCTCCGAAGCCACCCGCTTCGGAGGCATTTTCGTGGCAGGATCGAGGAATGGTTGTCCAAATCTCAACCACACAAGGCATTTCTTGCCTTTCATTAACCATACCTTGAGGATTTTGGGCCAAATTGAGCCTGAAAGATGAAACCCGGACATCAACTTCCGAGGTTGCCGGCAGTTTCGTGACGGCCCTCGGGCAGGGGAATGGACAACAGCAGATGAACAAGACGCGCATTCTGCAGGTCACGGGAGCCCTGGGCGCTGCGGTCCTGACGCTTTTCGTGGCCAGAAACTATCTCGCCGGCGGCTCCGGCAACCCGGAAGTGGTGGTCAAGGACACCGTGGAGAAGGTGCAGATCCTGGCGGCGGCCAAGAAGATCGAGATGGGCTCGAAGATCGGCAGGAACATGCTGCACTGGATCGACTGGCCGAAGAACATGGTGTCGGCCAGCATGATCGTGAAGAAGCCCGGTTCGCCGACCATCGACACGTTCGTCGGCGGTCGCGCGCAGTCGCCGCTGTTCCCCGGCGAGCCGATCGTCAAGGGCAAGATCCTGACGGTGAAGGAGGGCGGCGTGCTGTCCGCCATGCTGCCGAAGGGCATGAGGGCCATCGCCGTACGCGTCTCGGTGGCCACCGGCGCAGGCGGTTTCATCATGCCCAACGACCGCGTGGACGTGCTGCTGACCCGCAAGGTCAAGCGCCGCACCATCACCGACACCGTGCTCAGCAACGTCCGCGTGCTGGCGATCAACCAGACCTACAAGCTCGACAAGGACGGCAAGAAGGTGGCCGATCCCACCATCAAGACCGCCACGCTGGAGCTGGAACCGGAGCAGGCCGAGCAGCTGGCGCGTGCCGAATCCCTGGGACAGCTGGCCCTGGTGCTGCGCTCGATGGCCGACATCGGCGACAGCGATCTGGGCGACGACGGGCCGCGCCTGTCCGCCAAGTTCGCCAGGGGCAAGGGCGGCGAGGTCCGCATTCTGCGCTACGGCATCCCGCGCTACCAGGCCAGAAACTGAACGATGGGCAGGACAATGAGGAAGCAGACATCCATAATCGCCGGTCGCGTGCTGAGGGCCTCCATGAT
This sequence comes from uncultured Rhizobiaceae bacterium, assembly GCA_964430935.1. Classification (GTDB taxonomy): domain Bacteria; phylum Pseudomonadota; class Alphaproteobacteria; order Rhizobiales; family Aestuariivirgaceae; genus Thermopetrobacter. The sequence continues at coordinate 80,913 of CAYSHK010000051.1, read as the reverse complement.
CGCCCTCGCCATGACCACCGCCATGGTCGCCACCGGAACCGTCATCGGCGCCGCGGGCGTCTCCAGCGCCGAGGCGGCGGCCGCCAAGAAGCGTTTTCTGCGCCTGGGGCAGGGCAAGTCCATCGTGGTCCGGCTGCCGCGTGGCGCCACCGACATCCTGATCGGCGATCCGAAGATCGTCGATGCGGTGATCCGCTCCAAGAAGATGATCTACATCTTCGCCAAGGAGCAGGGCGAGACCAACATCTTCTTCCTGGACAAGGGGGGCAATCCGATCCTCTCCCTGGACGTCGAGGTCGCGAAGGATCCGGTTTCGCTCCAGAAGATCATCAACCGGGCCCTGCCCAAGTCCCACATCAAGGTGGAGATGATGGGCGACACGCTCATTCTCTCCGGCGTGGCCCGCACCGCCTCCGAGGCCGAGCAGGCCCTGAAGCTGGCCCAGCAGTTCATGTCCGAGAGCAAGGGATTCGCCCGGCTGTTCGGGTTCCGATCCAACGGCAACATGCGCGTCGTCAACGCCATGACCATCGCCGGCAAGGATCAGGTGATGCTCAAGATGCGCATCGCCGAGGTGCAGCGCTCCGTGGCCAAGCAGCTGGGCGTCGACACCCAGCTTGCGATCCGCAATCTCGGCGACTTCAGCGCCAGCGCCCTGCTGTCGTTTCCCTACTCCCTAGGGAATTCGATCGGCAATTCCAATCTTTCCCTCACCTACAACGGCAGCAAGGTGTCCTCGACCAGCATCCTGCAGGCCATGGAGCGCGACGGCCTGATGCGCATGCTGGCGGAACCGACTCTGACCGCCATCTCCGGCCAGGACGCCAAGTTCTATGCCGGCGGCGAGATTCCCGTCGTCTCGGGATGCGAGTTCGACGACAACAACAATCTCGCATGCCAGTACACCATGAAGAAGTTCGGCGTGGCGCTGGATTTCAAGCCCGTGGTGCTCTCGAAGGGCCGCATCTCGCTGAAGGTGAAGACCGAGGTGACCGACGTCAGCAGCCGCCACACCCTGGCGATCACGGGAGGCTACAGCGTGCCCGGCTTCGAGCAGCGTTCCACGGAGACCACCGTGGAGATCCCCAGCGGCGGCACCCTCGTCATCGGCGGGCTGATCAAGGAGACCACCAAGCAGAACATCTCCGGCATTCCGGGACTGAAGAACCTGCCCATCCTGGGACAGCTGTTCCGCTCCCGCGACTTCCAGAGCGACCAGACCGAGCTGGTCATCATGATCACGCCCTACATCGTCAACCCGGTCAACGAGAAGAAGCTGCGCACGCCCATCGACCGGCTGAACATCGCCTCGGACCCGCAGACCATCTTCCTGGGCCGTCTGCACCGGGTCTACGGCGCGCCCGAGGGGGGCAAGGGCGGAGCCCTGACCTATCACGGGGACGTCGGCTTCATCATCGAGTGAGCCGACAGGGGAATTCGAGGAGACAGGTATGATGCGAAGCAGTTGGGTACAACTCGTGGCGGCCCTGGGCGTGGCGACGCTTCTGGGCGGATGCTCGAAGGACATGTACGACGATCTGCACGATGCGCGGGGATATTCGCCCGAGCTTCCCTGGCAGGTCTATCCCATCGACGTTGCCAGCGGCGCCGTGAAGCTGAAGCTGCCGGCCCGCTCCGCCAGCCTCTCGGTGGAGGAGGAGGATGCCGTCCGGCGGCTCGCCGCACGGGCCAAGATGCTCGAATCGAAGATCGAGGTTCGCAGGCCCTCCCGCTCCCTCAACGCCGAGGTGGTGGCCGCCCGGGTGACGCGTCTTCTGACCGAGGGCGGCATTCTGCCGGAGCGCATCCGGCACACCACCTACAAGGGGCGCGGCCCGGTGATCGTCACGTACCGGCGCAAGTTCGCCGTGACGAAACCCTGCGGCGACTGGAGCACGCCGGTAACCGAGACGAAAGACAACCGGCCCTACAACAATTTCGGCTGCGCCCAGCAGCACAACATCGCCGCCATGGTGGACAACCCGGAGGATTTCGAACGTCCGCAGGTCATGGATCCCGTCGATGGCGCGAACCGCGCGGAGGCGATCGCGAAGTACCGCGAGAACCGCTAGTTCCGGACGGCGCATCCGGCATCCGTGACGGCAGCAAGACATGAGCAGAAAGACACAACCGGTCCGTGGAGAAGAAGTAATGAACACGCCGCAAACCATTCCCGCCGCCGCGACCATGGAGGAAAACCTCCCGCCGCTGCCGCGCATCAACGTGCATGCTTTCTGCGATACCCCGGAAACCCTGCAGGTCATGCAGACGGCCGCGGCCGACAGGCGCATGAGCCGGACCTTCACCGAGGTCTTCTCCGGCGGAATTCCGGCGGCCGTCCAGTACTACGCCCAGACGCCGACGCCGCATCTGCTGGTGGTGGAGTCGGCGAAACCGCGGGAGGCCATGCTGAACGAACTCGCCGCGCTCGCCCAGGTCTGCTCGCCGGAGACCCGGGTGGTGGTGATCGGTCACATCAACGACATCTCCTTCTACCGCCTGCTGATGTCCCAGGGCGTGGGCGACTATCTGGCCGCTCCGGTCGCGGTTCCGCAGCTGCTCGCCTCCTTCTCTGCCCTGTTCCGCCCGGATGCCGAACAGCTGGGCAGGGTGGCGACGTTCATGGGCGCCAAGGGCGGCGTGGGCGCCTCGGTGATCGCCCACAACGTCGCCTGGCTGATGTCCGAACGGCACGAGACGGGGACGGTGATCGCGGATCTGGACCTCGCGTTCGGCACCGCCGGGCTGGATTTCAACGTCGATCCGGCCCAGGGGATTCTCGACGCCCTCGCCTCGCGCGAGCGGCTGGACAGCACGTTCCTCGACCGGCTGCTGCACAAGTGCTCCGAACGTCTGATGCTTCTGGCTTCGCCCGGATCGGTGGACAAGGTGATAGACATCCAGTCCGAGACTCTGGAGATGGTTCTGGACATCCTGCGCTCCACCAGCCCCTGGACCGTGGTGGACATGCCCACCACATGGGCGGACTGGATGAAGGCGGCGCTGGTCCAGACGGACACGCTGGTCATCGTCTCCACCCCGGAGCTGGCCTCCCTGCGCAACACCAAGTCCCTCGTGGACATGCTGAAGGCCATCCGTCCCAACGACGAGCCGCCATTGCTCGTGCTCAACCAGGTGGAGATGGGCAACCGTCCCGAGATTCCGGCGGCCAAGTTCTCCAGCGCCGTGGGACTGGAGGTGACGGCCGAGATCCCGTTCGATGCGCAGACCTTCGGGCAGGCGGTGACCAATGGCGAAATGATCGCCGAGGTCGCGCCGAAGTCCAGGGCGGCGCGGGAGCTGGAGAAACTGGCCGGCCGTCTTCTCGGTATCGAGGAGGAGGACGAGAAGTCCGGAAAGTCGATCTTCCAGCCGATACTGGAGAAGCTGAAGAGAAAAGGTTGAACGAGGGGGCGAGTAGGTAGATGTTTGGCAAGCGTGGTGACATGAGCTCCCGGCCGCCGGTTCCTCCCGCGGAGGGGCCTGCCGTGCCGGAGGAGGGAACTGGACGGCCCGCCGTTCCGGCCGCAGGTGCGGGGCCGGGCGAGATGCCCGTCTCCGATGCCGGCACCACGCCACCCGCCGGCGCGGGGACCGCACCCGTCTTTCCGGGTGGTCCCGCGGCGACCGGCACGATGCCGGAGATGCCCGGAGCTGCCGGTGCGCCGGATGCCGGCGGCGCCTTCCAGGCGGCCGCCTCCTTCGCACCGGATGCGGGAGCCGCCACCCCCGCGGGACCGGCCGCCATGTCGCCGGGAGACATTCCCGGAGCATCCGGCGCGACCCCCGGAATGGCGTCCCTGTCCATGGACGGCATGGCCGCGACGGCCTCGCCCGTGGCGCCGCAGCCGGTTCAGCCCCCGCAGCCGCAGCCGGCGCAGGCTCCGCAGCCGCCGACGCAGGAGAGGACTGCGCCACGCCCCGTCAAAAGGTCGGAGGACTACTACAACATCAAGGCCGGGATCTTCAACGCGCTGATCGATGCCATCGACCTGACCCAGCTCACCCAGCTGGACCCGGAAAGCGCACGCGACGAGATCCGCGACATCGTCAACGAGATCATCGCCATCAAGGACGTGGCGATGTCCATCGCCGAGCAGGAGGAGCTGCTCGAGGACATCTGCAACGACGTTCTGGGCTTCGGTCCGCTGGAGCCGCTGCTGAAGCGCGACGACATCGCCGACATCATGGTCAACGGCGCCGACAAGTGCTTCATCGAAGTGGACGGCAAGGTCGTCGACGCCGGAATCCGCTTCCGCGACAACGCGCAGCTTCTGAACATCTGCCAGCGCATCGTCTCCCAGGTGGGGCGGCGCGTCGACGAGGCGAGTCCGATCTGCGACGCCCGTCTGGCCGACGGCTCCCGCGTCAACGTCATCGTGCCGCCGCTGGCCATCGACGGTCCGGCGCTCACCATCCGCAAGTTCAAGAAGGACCGGCTGAAGCTCGAGGATCTGGTGAAGTTCGGCTCCATCACGCCCGAGGGCGCCGAGCTGCTGAAGATCATCGGCCGGGTGCGCTGCAACGTGCTGATCTCCGGCGGCACCGGTTCGGGCAAGACGACGCTTCTGAACTGCCTGACCGCCTATATCGATCACGACGAGCGCATCATCACCTGCGAGGACGCCGCGGAGCTCCAGTTGCAGCAGGAGCACGTGGTGCGCCTGGAGACCCGCCCCCCGAACCTCGAGGGAGAGGGCGAAATCACCATGCGCGATCTGGTCCGCAACTGTCTGCGCATGCGCCCGGAACGGATCATTGTCGGCGAGGTGCGTGGTCCGGAGGCCTTCGATCTGCTGCAGGCCATGAACACCGGCCACGACGGATCCATGGGCACGTTGCACGCCAACAGCCCGCGCGAGGCGCTGTCCCGTCTGGAGGCCATGATCACCATGGGCGGCTTCGACCTGCCCTCGCGCACCATCCGCGAGATGATCGTCGGTTCCATCGACGTCATCATCCAGGCGGCCCGTCTGCGCGACGGATCGCGCAAGATCACCCACATAACCGAGGTGACCGGCATGGAGGGCGACGTGATCATCACGCAGGACCTCTTCGTCTACGACATCGTGGGCGAGGACGCCGACGGAAAGGTGATCGGCCACCACAGGTCCACCGGCATCGCCCGCCCGGCCTTCTGGGAGCGCGCCCGCTACTACGGAGAGGAGGCGCGGCTGTCCGACGCCCTGGAGAAGGCCGAGAGGCGGACCGAGGGTGGCGGAGAGACATCGGATCTCCGCTCGTACTGAGGAATTTGGACGCCCGGAGGCGCCAGGCCGCGTGGCCGGCGCACCGGCAACGGGAGTGACGGACGGTGAATGATCAGTACATGACCATGATCGTGCTGGCGGGTGTGGCGGTCGTCATGGCCGGCGCGGCCTGGTTTCTCGTTTCGGCGCTCTTCTCCGGGAACAGCGCCTCGAAGCGGGCCGAGCAGATCGTCGGCGGCGCCGAACGCAGACGCAAGCTCGATTCGCTCGTCGACAAGAAGAAGGAAGGCCGCCGCAGGCAGATCGAGGAGACGCTGCGCCAGCTGGAGGAGGACGAGAAGGAGCGCAAGCGGCGCATCACGCTGGCCGTGCGCCTGCGTCGCGCCGGGCTGTCCATCAACGAGCGCCAGTTCTACACCTTCTCCGCCGCCGTCGGAATGTTCCTGGCCTTCATGACCTACATGCTGCTGGGTGATCTGGATTCGCCCATGCTGCGCAACCTGCTGGCGGCGGGCGCGGGCGTGGTGGGCTTTCTGGGACTGCCGCGCTGGTACATCTCCATGCTCGCCAACAAGCGGCAGCAGAAGTTTCTCGACGACCTGCCGGACGCCATCGACATCATGGTCCGCGGCCTGCGTTCCGGCCTGCCGGTGACGGACGCCATGAAGGTCATCGCCACCGAGCTGCCCCCGCCCATCGGGCCGGAATTCATCGAGGTCGTGGAGGGGCAGAAGATCGGCATTTCCCTGGAGCAGGGACTGGAGCGGATGTACACCCGCATGCCGCTGCCGGAGGTGAACTTCCTGGCCATCGTCGTCGCCATCCAGCGGCAGACGGGCGGCAACCTGTCGGAGACGCTGGCCAATCTGTCCCGCGTGCTGCGCGACCGCAAGAAGATGAAGCAGAAGGTGCGCGCCGTCTCGCAGGAGGCCAAGGCGTCCGCCGCGATCATCGGTTCGCTGCCCTTCGTCATCATGGGCGTGATCTCGTTCCTCAGCCCCGGCTACTTCAATCCGCTGTGGACCACCAAGACCGGCAACATCATGGTCACCGCCTCGGCCATCTGGATGCTGATCGGCGTGCTGGTGATGCGCAAGATCATCAACTTCAAGTTCTGAGTCCTGGAGAATCCTCCGATGGAAACCGTCCTCAGCCTGTTCGAGCTTCAGAATCTCATTTCCATCGTCATCGCCGGTCTGGTCTTCCTGACCATCATGACGGTGGTCGTGCCCATGTTCGAGCAGCAGAACCTCAACAAGAAGGCCGACCTGGTGACGGTGGAGCGCGAGCAGATGCGGGCCCGCCACAAGGCCCAGCTGAAGCAGCAGAAGAAATCGGGCAGCCTGCGCGACAAGCCCAAGGGCCTGATGCTCCAGCTCGTTGAGGCCCTGAATCTGAAAACGCTGTTCGAGGCCGACAACGCGCGGCAGATGCTGCGCAGCGCCGGATACCGCACGGAACGACATCTGATCACCTTCCTGGCCGCGCGCGTGATCTCCCCCGTGGTGCTGGCCGTCGTCGGCTACATCTACATGAGCCAGCTCCAGGACATGCCGCCGCTCATGCGCATGGTGGCCGCCCTGGGCGGTGCCGCCTTCGGCTACTACCTGCCCAATCTGGTGGTGGTGAACATGATCAAGCGCCGCCAGGAGTCCATCAAGCGGGTATGGTCCGACGCTCTCGACCTGCTGCTGATCTGCGTCGAGGCGGGCATGTCGGTGGAGCAGGCCATGCACAAGGTCTCCATGGAGATCGCCAGCGCCTCCGTCGCGCTCGCCGAGGAGCTCCAGTACACGCTGGCGGAGCTCTCCTACATCGGCGACCGCCCCCAGGCTTTCACCAATCTTGCCAAGCGTGTGGATCTGCCCACGATCAAGGCCGTGGTCACCGCCCTCATCCAGTCGGAGCGGTACGGAACGCCGCTCGGCCAGTCGCTCCGCGTGCTGGCGGAGGAGAACCGCAACGACCGCATGATGGAGCTGGAGAAGAAGGCGGCCTCGCTGCCTCCCAAGCTCACCGTGCCGATGATCCTGTTCTTCCTGCCGGTGATCTTCATCGTGGTGCTCGGCCCCTCGTTCCTCATGCTGGCCGACAAATGGTGATGCGGCGGATCGCCGCCGCGCCGCGCACATGAAAAAGGGGCCGCCGCCCGACGGGCGCGGCCCCTTTTTTCGTTCCGCCGTCTTCGCCGGCGTTCTCAGGACTTCAGACGGTGCATCTTGATGATGCCCAGCAGATACTTCTCGATGAACGGCTCCGAGACGCCCTTGCGCACCTTGCGCAGGAAGTACTTCTCGAAGGCGATCTTCGCCAGATGCACCCACTTGCCCGAAGTGGACCAGTTCACGTTGCGCGGCGGATTCTGCGGCTTGGCATAGAAGACCATGCCGGTGTTGCCCAGGTCGGCCAGGCACATGGCGTTCCAGGTCGGCTCGTGCGTGGGCTCGTCGCCACGCAGAAGCTCGCCGATGTTCTGCACCGCCGCGGTGACCATGGATTCGATCATGTAGCCGGTCTTCGGAACGCCGACCGGAACTGGCGTCTCCTCCAGCGGCGCGATGGCGATGCACACGCCGACGGCGAAGATGTTCGGATACTTCGGGTTGCGCTGATGCTTGTCGACGATGATGAAGCCGCCGGGGTTGGTCAGGCCCTCGATGCCGAACACGGCGTCCACGCCGGCGAAGGAGGGCAGGATCATCGAGAACTTGAAGTCCAGCTCGTGCTTCTTCTTCTCGTTGCCGTCCTCGTCCACCTCCGTGACGTACATCTTGCCCGGCTCGACCTTGTCGATCTTGGCGTTGGTGATCCACTTGATGTTGCGGTCGCGGAACTCCGACTCCAGCATGCCCTTGGTGTCGCCGACGCCGCCCAGGCCGAGATGGCCGATGTAGGGTTCGGAGGTGACGAAGGTCATCGGCACCTTGTCGCGGATGCCGCGCTTCTTGAGGTCGGTATCCATGATCGCGGCGAATTCGTAGGCCGGACCGAAACAGGACGCCATCTGCGCCGCGCCGACCACGATCGGGCCGGGATCGGCGCAGAACTTCTCCCAGTCGCCGTAGGCCTTCTCGGCATGGTCGATGGTGCAGACGGAATGGGTGTAGCCGCCCTCCGGCCCCAGGCCCTCGACGCGCTCGAAGGCGAGACGGGGGCCGGTCGCGATCACCAGATAGTCGTATTCGATGAAATCGCCCCCTTCCAGCTCCAGGCGATTGTCCTCCGGATGCAGTTTCACGACCGGCTTGGCGATGAAGTCGATGCCGTGACGTGCGAACACCGGAGCCATGTCGATGGTGATGTCCTCCCTCTTGCGCCAGCCAACGGCCGCCCAGGGATTGGAAGGCGTGAACTGAAAGTAGGGCCGGTTGTTGACCACCGTGATCTTGTCTTCCGGCCTGACGGCCTCTTTCAGTTCATATGCCGTTGGAATACCACCGATTCCTGCCCCCATGACGACGATATGGGCCATGTCCCTCTCCTGTTTCTTCTCGTTGGTGTGCCAGCTGGACCAGTGAGGCTTCGAAGGAGCTCACATAGGATCTTCGCTATGTGTAGCCCTCCGGAAGGTGGAATTGCAAGGGCCAACCCGTCACACCGCACGCAGTGGTGGCATGCCGGTGTGTCGCATCATGGAATGGCGGCGACGGACCTCAGCCCGCGCCGGCGGCGGAACGGGCGTTGATCCGGTCGTGCGCCGCCCGGATTTCCTCGGGCCAGCGGCTCTTGATGTAGGAGAGTATGGCCACGATGTCCCCGTCGGAGAGCCGGCCGGCGAAACCCGGCATGGCCCCGCCGCGGCGCATCGTCCCCGTTCTGGTCACCGCCAGCAGCATCCGGTCAGGATGGTGCCAGGTGTGTCCCGTCGCGTCATGGGGTGGTGCCTTGCCCGCGGTGGTCTGCCATCCGGGCTGGCCGCGCAGATCCACGCCGTGGCAGCTGGCGCAGTTCTTTCCGTAGAGCTCTTCGCCCCGAGCCACCAGCGCGGCATCGTCCGGACGCAGGATCGCCTCCCCGCCGGAGCCGGCGTCCAGCAGTCTGCCCGCCCAAATCGCGCCGACCGCGACGATGCCTGCTCCGGCCATGATGGCCGTCCAGTTCATTTTCATTCGCGCATCCTCCCTTTCCGTCATGCGATGAATGTCCGGGAGAGATGCTCCGGGTTCCAGTAGCTGGAAGGTCAAGTGAGGAACGATTACTTTTTTGTATGGTCCCGCATCGTTTCGTGCGCGGGAGAGGGGGGTGCGGACATGGCGCAGGCTCCGTCCGGCGCATGCGCCATGTCCCGGGCGTACCATCCTTGCGGGAGCTCAGGCCGTGGAGCCGAAGCTTTCGTCCACGGCCCCCGCGGGCGGCTTGACGCCGGCCAGAATGCATCCGCGCGTCACGGGGCCTCCGGAAAAGATCTCGTAGAGGTGACGCATGCCGCCCACGTCGGCGAAACGGGCTTCGAGCGCGTCGTGGATCCGCCTCAGCGGCGGGGCGGGTTCGTCGCGGTAGGCTCCCTGGATCACACGGATGGCCTCCAGGTGTTCCGCCCCCAGCCTGATCCCCATCCGCTCGGCCTCCCGCCGCGCCGATTCGAGACTCCAGCCGGATGGCGCATCCGGAAATTCCGGGACGTGTCGCGCGGATCCCGGATTGATGATGTCCTGCATCGTCATGGGCATGGTCGTTTCCTCCACATCTTCTTCATGTATCGCCGGCATGTTCCGGCCCTTGTTGTTATTGAGAAACATTAGCATGAAATGCATGGATGGAAAAGATGTCCGCTCCTGCACGGTCGGCGCTTGCCATGGGAAGGGAAATGGGTTTGAATGAAACGGATACGAAATGAAATCGCGGCGCCTGCCGCGCCGTGACGAACGAGGCGGGAAAAGCGGTGCAACTGACGGAAAGCGAGGCCCTGCGGCTGTGGCGGGATGCATGTCTGGCCATGGTGCGGGATGATGCACCGGATCTGTCCGCCCGCCAGCTTGCGATCCTTCTCACGGTCTATCTCGATCCGCCGCCGCATACCGTTCGCGGGCTGGCGGCGAAGCTGGGCGTCACGAAACCCGTTGTCACGCGGGCCCTCAACGCCATGGGCCGCTACAATCTGCTGATGCGGCGGCGCGATCCGGACGACCGGCGCAACGTGCTCATCCACAGAACCGTGGAGGGAGCGCTCTACCTGGATCATCTTGCCGGTCTGCTGGTCCGCGCCGCGGAGGGATTGTCCGGTTCCGCGCCGGGAGCCGGGGAAGAACCGGACGATGGAGAGGCCGGCGGCCTGGAGGACGTGGTGGAAGTCCGCGGAGCGGAGGAATGAGGGCGGGGGAGCGCATGCGCGCCCGCGTGCCCGTGGCGGCGGTCCGCAGGGAGCCGCGGGAGGATGCGGAGCAGCTGACGCAGGTTCTCCTCGGTGAGACGCTGCGCGTTCTCGAAGCGGCGGACGGCTGGTGCCGCGTCCGGCTGGATGCGGATGGATACGAGGGGCATCTCCGCGCCGCGGAGATCGCGCCGTTCCCGGAGAAGGAGCCTTCCTCGGACGACGGAACACTGACGCCCCGGTTTCCCGGAACCCTGATGTTTCCGCGCCCCGATATCAGGGCGGCGCCCGTGCGCCCCGTCTTCATGGGCGCCCGGCTGGAGCCGGAGGAGCGCGAGGGCCGGTTCACGCGCGCCGCCGGGGGCTGGATTCCCAGCTCGCACCTGGCGCCCCATGGAGCCATCGGAGACGATCCGGCGGCGCTGGCGGAGATGTTTCTGCGTGTTCCCTATCTCTGGGGCGGCCGCACGGCGGAGGGCATCGACTGTTCGGGCCTCGTCCAACTGGTGCTGCGCATGACGGGACACCGTGACATACCACGGGACACCTGCGACCAGGTGGAGCGCATCGGCCGCCCCCTGCCGCGCGAGCGGGCCCTCGCGGGGACGCTGCGCAGGGGCGATCTGATCTTCTGGAAGGGACATGTCGCGATGATGCTGGACGCACGGCGCATCATCCACGCCAACGCCCATCACATGCGGGTGGCCGTCGAGCCGCTGGCGGATGCCGTGAGCCGCATCGAAGCGTCCGGCGGCGGACCCGTCACCGCGGTTCGCAGGCCGTGAACCCGTCCTCCCCGGCCGCATCCCCGGCCATCTCCCGCCGCATCGGAGAGGCGGGATAGGTGCCCAGCATCTTCACGCAGGAGGTGAAGAAGTCCAGTTCCTCCAGGGCCAGCCGCAGCGGGCGCTCCTCCGGGTGGCCCTCCACGTCGGCGTAGAACTGCGTGGCGTGGAACCGTCCGCCGATCTGGTAGGATTCCAGCTTGGTCATGTTGACCCCGTTGGTGGCGAAGCCGCCGAGCGCCTTGTAGAGCGCTGCCGGCACGTTGCGCACCCGGAACACGAACGACGTGATGAGGGGGCCGTCCTCGGGCCGCACCTCCAGCGGTTCCCGCGCCATGATGAGAAAGCGCGTGGTGTTGTGCGATTCGTCCTCGACGTCGCGGCGCAGGATCTCCAGTCCGTAGATCTCCGCGGCGAGTTCGGAGGCGATGGCCGCTTCCGTGGGATCGCCCCGTTCCGCCACCTCCCGGGCCGCCCCGGCGGTGTCGCCGGCAATCACCCCCTCCACGCCGAGCTCGCGGATCAGTTCCCGGCACTGGCCCAGCGCGTGCACATGCGAATGAACGGTGCGGATCGTCTCCAGGGTCGCGCCCTTCGGAGCCATGAGCTGATGGTGGATCGGCAGGAAGTGCTCTCCCACGATGTAGAGGTTGGAAATGGGGATCAGGTGGTGGATGTCCGCGACCCGGCCCGCCAGGGTGTTCTCCACCGGGATCATGGCCAGCTCCGCCCGGCCCGCGTGCACCGCGGAAAAGACGTCCTCGAACGTCCGGCAGGCCAGCGGCTCCATGTCGGGGTGCACCTGCAGGCAGGCGATGTGCGAATTGGCTCCCGGTTCGCCCTGGTAGGCGATCTTTCCTTTCGTCGTCATGTCCCGTGCCCCAGAATGTGCCGTGCCCGCTCCAGATCCTCCGGCGCGTCCACGCCGAAGGGCGCATGCGCCACGCGCGCCACCGCGATGGTCATGCCGTTGTCCAGCGCCCGCATCTGCTCCAGCCTCCGTTCGCGCTCCCGCGGAGAGGGCGGCATGGAGACGAAGCGCTCGAGGGCCGGGCGACGGTAGGCGTAGATGCCGATGTGATGGAAGAAGGGGCCTTCCGCGTCCCCCGGCAGTTCGCGCACGAAGTCCGTGGCCATGGCGACCGGCTCCCTGTCCAGGGGAGCCACGGCCTTCACCACGTTGGGATTGGCGATCTCCTCCGGATCGCGGATTTCCGCCGCCAGCGTGGCGATGTCCGCGCCGGTCCTCCGCAGCGCCTCCGCGCAGTGGCGGATGTCGGCGGGGTCCATGGCGGGCAGGTCGCCCTGGAGGTTGACGACGACGCCGTAGCGCCGCCGCGGATCGTGGGCGTCCAGCGCCGCAGCGATGCGGTCGGAACCCGAGGGCAGGGCGGGATCCGTGAGCACGGCCTCCCCGCCCGCGGCCCGCACCGCTTCCGCGATGGCCTCTTCCGCCGCCGCCACCAGCACGGGACCGATGTCCGCCTCCCGCGCGCGGTTGAGCACGTGCACGATCATCGGCAGTCCGGCGATGTCCGCCAGCGGCTTGCCGGGCAGACGGGAGGATCCCATGCGGGCGGGAATGAGAATGATGGCGTCGTCCGTCATGAACGTGTTCAAAGGGTCGTGAAGACTGATCCGGCGCGCGGCAAAACGCCCGCGCCCGCTTTATACATGTTGCGAAGGCGGCGAGAAACCATTACTTTCCGCCCGGAAACGAAGCAGGGGCGGCGTCGGACCTGCGGGGTCGCTGCCAGAGGATGAAATCGGGAAGAATCCAATGAGCATGAGAACGCTTGTCAACATTGCCGTGTCCATCGTGATCGCGCTGGGTCTGGTCTTCGTCGTGCGCGGACTGGCCGGCTATCTCTTCGCCGTCCAGCCCCCCGAGAAGCCGGCGATCCCCGTGCCCGTGGCCGAGGAGGCCGCGCCCGAGCCCGAGAAGAAGGCCGAGGCCCCCGCGGCGGAGCAGCAGCAGGCCGAGGCTCCGGCTGCGGAACAGCCCGCCGCCCAGGCGCCGGCGGAGCAGCAGACCGCGCAGGCCGAGGCTCCCGCCGAACAGCAGGCCGCTCCGGCGGAACAGCAGCAGGCCGCGGCTCCGGCCGCCGGTGAGGCTGCCGCGGGCGATCCCGCCGCCGGCAAGAAGGTCTTCAACAAGTGCAAGGCCTGCCATTTCGCCGACAAGGAGAAGAACAAGGTCGGCCCCTATCTGAAGGGTGTCGTGGGCCGCAAGGCCGCCGCCGTGGAGGGCTTCAAGTATTCCGACGCCATGAAGGCCAAGGCCGCCGAGGGGCTGGTCTGGACCGAGGAGAACCTCAAGGCCTATCTGGCCGCGCCGAAGAAGTTCGTGCCCGGCAACAAGATGGCCTTCGTCGGTCTGAAGAAGGACAAGGACATCGCCGACGTGATCGCCTATCTGAAATCCAATCAGTAGGAACGGACACGCCGGATTTCGGCGGATGCGAGGGCTCCGCGGGCTTCCGCGGAGCCCTTTGCCGTTCCGGGCTCAGACCCGCTGTCCGAAGACCGGCCGTATGGCGGCGGGGAGGGGTGTCGCCGGCTGCGGCCGTCGTCCGGTGGCCGAAGCGGCCTCCGCGTCGCCACGCGCCGTTTCCGCCCGATGCATGCTTTCCGCGCGACGGGCCTTCAGTTCCGCGATGGCCCGGTCGATGCCATCCATGTCGAAACGCGGGCCGCTCTCTCCGCCGGCATGCCTTTCCGCACCGTCCCGGTCCCGCGCCGGGGCGCCGTCGCGTCCGGGCGGCGGTCCGAAGCGGTTCGGTCCCGGCGTTCCCGGCATGAAGCCGAGCTCGACGATCATCCAGAGGGACCCGATGAAGGGGACGAGCAGCATCGGCACGAGCCAGAATCCGCTCCTGTCCCTGTCGTGCAGACGCTGGACGGACACCGCGATGCCGATCCAGGTGGTCAGAAGAAGAATGCCGAGCACGGCGATTCCCGGCTCCTTCAGTTCGACCGTTCCATGCCGGAACTCCACCAGGGCCGGAAACGGAAGAAGAAGCAGAACGCCGATCGCGATCTGCGCCAGATTCCAATGAAGGCGGCCGATGCGGCCCGAGAAACGGAAAAGAAAGCCCATTGCCCCAGCTCCCGATGACTGCAAGTGTTCTTGCCGCATCTTGCACGCAATGCATGAAGATGCCGTAAAGGGATGCCGTTCTCCCGGTCCCGGCGGCATGGAAACCGCTGACCGTCTTTTAATCTTCGCCCGGGTTGATCGGGGGCGGCTTTCTGATACCCTCCCCGGCGACAGGTCGCAGACTGAGGAGTGCCAGCAGATGATCACCCTTTCCCGCCGCACCGTGCTGCGCGGCCTCACCGCCCTGGGATCGATGTTCGGACTGCGCATCGTCGGCGTTTCCGCGCAGGAGGCCTCCGGGGCCGTCTGGAGGCATGGTCTCTCCCTCTTCGGCGATCTGAAATATCCGGCGGACTTTCCCCATTTCGACTACGTGAAGCCGGACGCCCCGAAGGGCGGGCGGGTGCGTCTGTTCGCCGTGGGCTCCTTCGACAGCCTCAACCCCTTCACCTACAAGGGCGAGGCGGCCGGCATCGTGGGGTCGATCTACGACCGCCTCATCAAGCCCGCACTGGACGAGCCCGGTTCCGAATACGGCCTGATCGCCGAGGCGGTCTCCCATCCCCCCGACTTCTCCTCCGTCAGCTACCGCCTGCGGCCGCAGGCCCGTTTCCACGACGGCCGGCCGATCACCCCGGAGGACATCATCTGGTCGATGGAGAACCTGAAGAAGGCCCATCCGTTCTACAATTTCTACTACGGCAACATCGAGAAGGTGGAGCAGACGGGAGAGCGCGAGGTGCGCTTCGTCTTCTCCGCGAAGGGCAACCGCGAGCTGCCGCAGATCACCGGCCAGATGCCCGTATTGCCGAAACACTGGTGGAGCGGCCGCGACGCCTCCGGAAAGCCCCGTTCCCTGCTGGACGCCACGCTGGAGCCGCCGCTCGGTTCCGCCGCCTACCGCATACGGAAGGTCAAGCCCGGCGAGTCGGTGGTCCTGGAACGGGTGAAGGACTACTGGGGCAGGGAGCTTCCGGTGAACGTCGGCTACGACAACTTCGACGAGATGGAGTTGATCTACTTCCGCGACGACACCGTGGCGCTGGAGGCCTTCAAGGCGGATCAGTACGACTGGCGCGACGAGAACAATTCGAAGAACTGGGCCACGGCCTACGATTTCCCCGCGGTGAAGCGCGGCGACGTCGTGCTCGAGAAATTCCATCTGAAGAATTCGCGCGGCATGCAGGCCTTCGTTTTCAATCTCCGCCGGAAGAAGTTCCAGGACCGGCGGGTGCGCGAAGCCTTCAACTACGCCTTCGACTTCGAATGGGCCAATGCGAATCTGTTCTACGGGCAGTACACCCGGACCAATTCCTTCTTCTCCAACTCCGAGCTGGCGGCCACCGGCCTGCCGGAGGGGCGCGAACGCGAGTTGCTGGAAAAGGTGAAGGACCGGGTGCCGCCGGAAGTCTTCACGAAGGAATACCGCAATCCGGTCAACCGGACGCCGGCAGATCTGCGAAACCATCTGCGCAAGGCCATGAAACTGCTGATGGCGGCCGGATGGAAGCTGGGAAAGGACGGCATCCTGCGCAATGCGGAAGGCGAACCGTTCACGGTGGAGTTCCTCCTCGTCTCCCCCGCCTTCGAGCGCATCGTGCTGCCGTACATCCGCAACCTGAAGCGCATCGGCATCCGCGCCACGGTGCGCACGGTGGATTCCGCGCAGTACGAGCGCCGGGTGAAGAGCTTCGACTTCGACATCATCGTCGGAGGCTGGGGGCAGTCGCTCAGTCCCGGCAACGAGCAGCGCAACTACTGGGGCTCCGCCGCGGCGGACAGGCCCGGATCGCGCAATCTGGCGGGCATCAGGGACACGGCCGTGGACTGGCTGATCGAACGGATCATCTTCGCGAAGAGCCGGGAGGATCTGGTCGCCGCCACCCGCGCGCTGGACCGCGTGCTGCTGTGGAACTTCTACGTCCTGCCCACCTGGCACATCACCTACGAACGCACGGCGCGCTGGAACCGTTTCGGCAAGCCGGCGAGGATCCCCGACTATTCCGTGGGCTTTCCGGACATCTGGTGGTGGGACGAGGAGAAGGCCGCACGCATCAAGGGAGGAAAGGGCTGATGCCGTCGGAAACCGCAAAACGGCGCGCGACATGGGCGCCCGCCCTCGCCGCCGCCCTTCTGGGAGCCGCCATTCTCGCCGGCGCGGCTCCGGCTCGGGCCGAACCCCGGCACGGCCTTTCCGCCTTCGGAGACCTGAAGTATCCGCCCGATTTCGCGCATTTCGAATACGTCGATCCCCGGGCCCCGAAGGGAGGGCGGATCGTCACGGTGGGCGATTCCGGTCTCACCAGCTACGACTCCTTCAATCCCTTCATCCTCAAGGGCGATCCGGCGGACGGGCTGGACATGCTCTTCGATTCGCTCATGGTGCGCGCCATGGACGAGCCAGATGCCGTCTACGGCCTGATCGCCGAATGGGCGGACGTGGCCGATGACGGCATGTCCGTCACCTTCGGCCTGCGCGGGGCCGCCCGCTTCTCCGACGGCACGCCGGTCACCGCCGGGGACGTCTGTTTCACCTTCGACCTGTTCAAGGAAAAGGCCCATCCGCGCTACCGGCTCTCCTTGCGCGACGTGAAGGGCTGCGAAGTGCTCGCCCCGGACAGGGTGCGCTACACCTTCTCCGGCGGGAACGTCCGCGATCTGCCGCGTGTGGTGGCCACTCTTCCGGTACTGTCGAAGAAATTCTACGCCGACCACGACTTCACCCGCGCCACGCTGACCCCGCCGCTGGGATCCGGTCCGTACCGGATCGGCGGCTACAAGCAGGGCGGTTTCGTATCCTACGTCCGGCGTGACGACTACTGGGCAAAGGATCTGCCCGTGAACCGCGGCCGCTGGAACTTCGACGAGATCAAGTTCGTCTACTTCCGCGAGCGGGCGCTGGAGCTGCAGGCGCTGAAGGCCGGACAGATCGATCTGCGCGAGGAGTTCACCTCCCGCGACTGGGCCACCGCCTACGACATTCCCGCGGTGAAGGAGGGGAGGCTGATCAAGGGCGTTCTGCCCGATGCGCGGCCGTCGGGCGCGCAGGGGTTCTTCATGAACATGCGGCGGAAGAAGTTCTCCGATCCGCGCACCCGCAAGGCGCTGGACTACGCCTACGACTTCCAGTGGGCCAACGCGAAACTGTTCTACAACCTCTATCGCCGCACCGAATCGGTGTTCGAGAATTCGCCCATGAAGGCGAAGGGACGTCCGACGCCGGAGGAGCTGAAGTTCCTGGAGCCGGTGTCCGAACATCTGCCGGCATCCGTCTTCGGCGAGGTCTACCGCCCGCCGGTGTCCGACGGATCCGGCCAGGACCGGCGGCTGCTGCGCAAGGCGCACGAGCTGCTGACGGCGGCGGGCTGGAAGCGCAGGGGCCGCTGGCTGGTGGACGGGGAGGGAAAGCCCTTCACCATCGAGTTCCTCATGTACTCCCCGGCGTTCGAGCGGGTCATCGCGCCCTACGTGCGCAATCTGCGCCTGCTGGGAATCGACGCCTCCATGCGTCTGGTGGAATCGGCCCAGTTCCAGCGGCGGCTGAAGGATTTCGACTTCGACATCACCACGCAGCGTTTCGTCTTCTCGCTCACTCCGGGGGTGGAGCTGCGCGCCTTCTTCGGCTCGAAGTCGGCGGACATGCCCGGCAGCTACAACATCGCCGGAATCCGCAACGCCGGTGTGGACGCCCTGATCGAGGACGTGATCTCGGCCCGCTCCCGGAAGGAGCTGAACGCCGCCGGCCGGGCGCTGGACCGCGCGCTGCGCAGCCTGCACTTCTGGGTGCCCCACTGGTACAAGGCCTCCCACACGGTGGCGTGGTGGGACAAGTTCGGCCGCCCCGCCATCAAGCCGAAGTACGCGCGCGGCATCCTGGATACCTGGTGGTATGACGAGAGGCGCGCCGCCCGGCTGGAAAAGGATCGGTGAGCCGGAGAGGGCACGAGGCCGTGCCTCAAACACCGGCTCATGCCCGGACATTCCATCCCTTGACCCCGCACATGGCCACTGGCATGATCGCGACCGGAGCTAGCAACTCCGGTCGAGGCGGACATCCGCCCCCGTCAGATGGCGGCATTTTCATGCCCGAAGAACGTCTATCTGTCCCGGGGGCAGTGCGCGCATGTCCAGGGCGGAAGCCTAAAGGCGTACTGGCACGACCTCGGCCGTGTTGCTACCCCCGGGACGCCAGACGCAGGCAACGTCCGTCGTTCCGGCAACGCGAGCCGAGGAGCGACGATCTTGACCGGAAACGGCGATCAGGGGCGCCGGCCCCCTTCATCCTGCACCGGCGGAGAAATTGTGGAAACGGCGGTGGAGACCCTCGATGACGCCCTGAACAGGCCGAGGGCCCATTGTGACGTTCTCGACTGGATGTTCGTCCATCCGCCGGAGCAACCGGAACTGATGTGCATGACGCTGGACGAGATCCGCCATGCTCTGGGCACGGCCATCTCCGCCCGCGACATCCTGCTGCGCCGGCAGCACGGCGGTGCATCTCCTTTCGGACTGCCGGGACGCGTCAGGCGGTGAGCCGGGGAGAGGTGCGGGGCCGTCCCGTCCTTTCGGGTGCGCGCGGCTGCGGAAATGCCATATGCTCCCGCATGCGCATGGACGGCAAATGTCCCCGCAAGCGCGCGTTTTGCCACAAAAGGCGCTAATATCCGGCAAGCGAATCACCTGAAGGGCGAAGGAACCGGATGGGAGCCTACATTCTCAAGCGGCTTGCGCTGATGATTCCCACGCTCGTGGGCATCATGCTGATCAACTTCGCCATCATCCAGTTTCTCCCCGGCGGGCCGGTGGAGCGGGTGCTCGCGAAACTCCAGGGGCATGACGTCTCGGCCACCGCCCGCATAGGCGGCGGCGCGGGCGGCGACATGGGCGCGACCGGGGGCGAGGGGGCGGCCGCCGGCGCGGCGGCCGAAGGCGGCTTCAAGTACCGCGGCGCGCAGGGGCTGGATCCGGAGTTCATCAAACAGCTGGAGAAGCAGTTCGGTTTCGACCGGCCGGCCCACGAACGCTTCCTGAAGATGCTCTGGGACTACGCCCGCTTCGACTTCGGCACCAGCTATTTCCGCGACCGGCCGGTGATCGATCTCATCGTCGACGCGCTGCCCGTGTCCGCTTCGCTGGGGCTGTGGCTGACCTTCATCTCCTACGGCGTCTCCATTCCACTGGGCATCGCCAAGGCGGTGCGCGACGGCTCGCGCTTCGACGTCTGGACCTCCGCCGTCATCATCGTCGGCTACGCCATCCCCTCGTTCCTCTTCGCCATCCTGCTGGTGGTGCTCTTTGCCGGAGGCAGCTTCTGGAACATCTTCCCCCTCCGGGGGCTGGTGTCGGACAACTTCGACCAGTTGAACTGGTGGCAGAAGATCCTCGACTACGCATGGCACCTCGTGCTGCCGCTGACGGCGCTGGCCATATCCTCCTTCGCCACCATGACGCTGCTGACCAAGAACTCCTTCCTTGACGAGATCCGCAAGCAGTACGTGATGACGGCGCGGGCGAAGGGGCTCACCGAGCGGCGGGTGCTCTACGGTCATGTCTTCCGCAACGCCATGCTGATCGTCATCGCCGGTTTTCCGGGAGCCTTCATATCGGCCTTCTTCGCCGGCTCCCTGCTGATCGAACAGATCTTCTCGCTCGACGGTCTGGGGCTGCTGGGGTTCAAGGCGGCCATCGACCGCGACTATCCGGTGGTCTTCGCCACCCTCTACATCTTCTCGCTTCTGGGGCTGCTCACGAATCTCATCACCGATATCGTCTACACCCTCATCGATCCACGCATCGACTTCGAAAAGAGGGAGCTGTAGCGACATGGCCGGCATCGACGACATGGGCCGCGAGGAGGCCGGGAACCCGACGGAGGTGCGCGACATCCGGGAGGTGGCCCGCGAGGCCGCGGCGGCGGGCGTGCCGGTGCCCGACGCGGTTGCGGTGCGCGGCTGGCTGTCGCCCATCAACCGCCGCCGGCTGGCCATCTTCCGTGCCAACAGGCGCGGCTTCTGGTCGCTGTGGATCTTTCTGGTCCTTTTCGTGATCTCGCTGTTCGCGGAGTTCCTGGCCAACGACCGGCCGATCATCGTCCAGTACAAGGGGGAATATCTGTTCCCCGTCTTCACGGAATATCCGGAATCGAAGTTCGGCGGCTTCCTCGCCCGCACCGATTTCCGCGATCCCTTCATCCAGGAGGAGATCCGCAGGAACGGCTGGATGATCTGGCCGCCCATCCGCTATTCCTACGACACCGTGAACAACGAGCTGCCCCATCCGGCCCCCTCCAGGCCCGCCTTCCTCATGTCCCGGGAGGAGGCCTGCAAGAAGTATCCGAAGGGCGTGGACGATCCGAACTGCGTGGCCGGAAACCTGAACTGGCTGGGGACGGACGACCACGGGCGGGACGTGCTGGCGCGTCTCATCTACGGATTCCGCATCTCCGTGGTCTTCGGTCTGCTGCTGACGGCGCTCTCCTCCGTGGTCGGCGTGGCGGCCGGCGCGGTGCAGGGCTATTCCGGCGGCCTGCTCGACCTTCTGTTCCAGCGGTTCATCGAGATCTGGACGTCCATTCCGACCCTCTATCTCATCATCATCCTGTCGGTCTTCTTCGTCCCGAACTTCTGGATGCTGCTCATCATCATGCTGCTGTTCTCCTGGACGGCGCTGGTGGGCGTGGTGCGCGCGGAGTTCCTGCGCGGCCGCAATTTCGAATACGTGCGGGCCGCCCGTGCGCTGGGTCTGAGCGACGGACGGATCATGTTCCGCCACATCCTGCCCAACGCCATGGTGGCGACGCTGACCTTCATGCCCTTCATCCTGTCCGGCTCCATCACCACCCTGACGGCGCTGGACTTCCTGGGCTTCGGCCTGCCGCCGGGTTCGCCCAGCCTTGGCGAGCTGCTGAAGCAGGGCAAGGTGAACCTCCAGGCGCCCTGGCTCGGGCTCACGGGGTTCTTCATCGTCTCGCTCATGCTGTCGCTGCTGGTGTTCATCGGCGAGGCGGTGCGCGACGCCTTCGATCCGAGGAAGACGTTCAAATGAAGTGGTTCGACACGCTGGAACGCAGGAACGGAGGGATGCGCGCGGCCCTGCCGCCGCTCCGCAATCCGGAGGTGTGTCCATGACGGACGGGAATTCCCATCTGCTCACCGTGGACGGCCTTGCCGTGGATTTCGTGCAGGGCGGCAAGGTGACCCATGCCGTGAAGGGCGTCTCCTTCCACATCGACCGGGGCGAGACGCTTGCGCTGGTGGGGGAATCGGGCTCCGGAAAATCGGTGTCCGCCCTTTCCATCCTGCGTCTGCTTCCGGTCCCTCCGGCGGAATACGTCTCCGGCGAGATCCGGTTCCGCGGCGAGGAGCTGCTGCATGCGCCGGAGCGGAAGCTGCGCGAGGTGCGCGGCGACCGCATCGCCATGATCTTCCAGGAGCCGATGACCTCGCTCAACCCGCTGCACACGGTGGAGAAGCAGATCGGCGAGATTCTGGAGGTGCACCGGGGCATCACCGGCGAGAAGGCCCGCGCCCGAATCGTGGAGCTGCTGGACAGGGTGGGCATCCACGAGCCCGAGAAGCGGTTGAACAGCTATCCGCACCAGCTCTCCGGCGGCCAGAGGCAGCGCGTCATGATCGCCATGGCGCTGGCCAACGAACCCGATCTGCTGATCGCCGACGAGCCGACGACGGCGCTCGACGTCACCGTGCAGGCCCAGATCCTGCAGCTGCTGAAGCGTCTGCAGCGGGAGCAGGGCATGGCCATGCTGCTCATCACCCACGACCTGACCATCGTCCGGCGCATAGCCGACCGGGTTGCGGTGATGAAGGACGGCGAGCTGGTGGAGCAGAAGCCCACGGAGGAGCTGTTCACCCGGCCCGGGCACCCCTACACGCGGATGCTGCTGGCCTCCGAGCCGAAGGGCGACCCGCCGCCGCTGGACGAATCCGCGCCGGTGGTCATGGAGGCGGAGAACCTGAAGGTCTGGTTCCCGATCAAACGCGGCTTCCTGCGCCGCACGGTGGGACACGTGAAGGCCGTCAACGGCGTCTCCGTGCGCATCCGGCAGGGGCAGACGCTGGGCGTGGTGGGCGAATCGGGCTCCGGCAAGACGACGCTCGGACTCGCCCTGCTGCGGCTCATCCAGTCGGAGGGGCCCATCGTCTTCATGGGGCGCCGCATCGAGAACTTCGACGCGAAGGCCATGCGGCCGCTGCGGCGGCACATGCAGATCGTCTTCCAGGATCCGTTCGGCTCGCTCAGTCCGCGCATGTCCATCCGCCAGATCGTCGAGGAGGGACTGCTCATCCAGGCGCCGGACCTCTCATGGGACGAGCGGGTGGCGCTCGTGGCCCGGGCGCTGGGCGAGGTGGGCATAGATCCGGCGGCCATGGAACGCTATCCGCACGAATTCTCCGGCGGCCAGCGGCAGCGCATCGCCATCGCCCGCGCCATGGTCCTGCAGCCGCGCTTCGTGGTGCTCGACGAGCCGACCTCGGCGCTCGATCTCTCCGTGCAGGCGCAGATCGTCGATCTGCTGCGCGACCTGCAGAAGCGGCACGATCTGGCCTACATGTTCATCTCCCACGACCTGCGCGTGGTGAAGGCCCTGGCCAGCGAACTCATCGTCATGCGCCTCGGCGAAGTGGTCGAGCAGGGACCCGCGGCGGAGATATTCGACAACCCCCGGCACCCCTACACGAAGGCGCTGCTCAAGGCGGCATTCGAGGTCGAGGTTGTGGGGGAGGAAGAAATTACGAAATAGCCTTACAGCCGGTCCGGGTCTCCTGACCCGGACCGGAACGCTCATGCCTTTTCGAGCCGTTGTCACGCCGCGTCTTGATGCAGTTGACGGGCGGGCATGAAAATTCGGGTCGGGGTCGGGAGGCCCCGACCCGCAGCAGGCGTAGAAGCATTTTCCATTGCTCCGAATCTCCGATCCCGACCCGCGGCAGGGGCTTGTGTGCTCCGCATGGAGAGCTTATCCATCGCGTTTGCGGAAACATGTCATCATGCATCGCGGGATGCGGCGGGAAAGGGAGTTGCGGCATGGAGTTCTTCCGGCGGATCGCGGCGGGCCGGGACGGGGAGTGGATCCGGCGGGAGGTGACCATCGAAGCGTTGCCGCGGTTCTGCGAAGAGATCGAGAAGGTGCTGGATGCGGATGGGGACGAGGGGCGCATCTGGTGCCTGTGGGGCGGGTTCAGGGTGCGCCGGGAGCCCATCCGCGGCGGCGTGCGTTTCACCCTCCCGGAGTGCCCCAACGCCTTCGCCTGGACCGTCACCACGGATCTTCCGCCACGGCCCGGGGAGATCGTCGTCCATGCCACAATCAACCGCCCCGAGCACGATCCCGATTTCGTCGAGTCCATAGATCTGTTCCTCGACGCCTGGGTGGACGGCCTGAAACGCGCCACCCGGAGGAAATGATCCCGAGGGGCCGTGCCGCCCGTGCGGAACATCCCATCGCACCAGTTTTCCGGACCGCATCCCGCTTCTCCGGAGTCGGACGACGGCCTTTCCGGTCGGCAAGCCTCGCCCAAGCTTCTTTTCCTAATGCTGGTTCCGTGGGCGCGGCGACGGCTGTGCGGAGCATCGGTATCGGGAGCGGGAAAGCATGTTCTTCGTATGGAAAGACAGCATGGCCGTCGACGGCGGCGTCATCGACAACGATCACAGACACCTCATCGAGATCATGGACGGTCTGATGATCCTGGTGTCCAGCAGGGCGCCGCAGGGGGCCGTGATCGCAATGATGGGAGCGCTGCAGGATTTCGCGCGGAAGCACTTCGAGCGCGAGGAGGCGCTGCAGATGGCATCCGGCTATCCCGGCTTCGAGGAACACCGCGCGGTGCATGCCCGCCTCATGGACGACCTGCAGAAATACATCCGGAGCCTTTCCTCCTTCAGTTGCGCCGACATGACTCCCGAACAGTGCAAGGAACGCATGCACGAGATGAAGCGGTTTCTCACCCGCTGGCTGATCGCCCATATCCTCGGGGAGGATGTGAAGCTGCGGCCGCATGTGCAGCGGATGCAGCCGATGGCCAGCACGATGGAGCCGCTGAAGCGGGCGGTGTGAGCGAAAGGGCTGCCGCCCTCAGGCGGACAGCCGCCGCTCTATGGCGTCCCAGACCAGAACCGCGATGTCGGCGCCGCCGAAACGCTTCACCTCGCGGATGCCCGTGGGCGAGGTCACATTGATCTCGGTCAGCCAGCCGCCGATGACGTCGATGCCCACGAAAAGCAGCCCCCGCCTCTTCAGCTCCGGGCCGATGCGGGCGCAGATCTCACGTTCGCGTTCCGTCAGGTCGGCGGGCTCCGGCCGGCCGCCCACATGCATGTTGGAACGGATCTCTCCCGGTTGCGGCACGCGGTTGATGGCTCCGGCCACCTCGCCGTCCACGAGGATGATGCGCTTGTCCCCCTCGCGCACGGCCGGCAGATATTTCTGCGCGACGAAGGGCTCCCGGAAACTCTGTTCGAAAAGCTCCACCAGGGCCAGGAAGTTGCCGTCGTCGGATGTCAGGCGGAACACGCCCGCGCCACCGTTGCCGTAGAGCGGCTTCAGGATGATGTCGCCGTGTTCGGCGCGGAAATCCATCAGCGCCCGCACGTCGCGGGTGACCAGCGTCGGCGGCGTGAGATCGGGGAATTCCAGAACGAACAGCTTCTCCGGCGCGTTGCGCACCTCGCGCGGATCGTTGACCACCAGCGTCCGCGGATGGATGCGCTCCAGGATGTGCGTGGCCGTGATGTAGGCCATGTCGAACGGCGGATCCTGCCGCATCAGCACCACGTCGAAATCCGAAAGGTCGACCAGCTCCTCCGCCTCGGCGCTGAAATGGTCGCCCTCCACGTCCCGCACCAGCACCTGCCGGCCGCGTGCCGTCACGCGGTCCGTTCCGCAGGCCAGGGCGTCCGGCCGGTAGACGAAGAGACCGTGCCCCCTTGCCTGGGCCTCGAGCATGAGCGCGAAGGTGGAATCGCCGCGGATGTCGATTCTGTCCAGAGGATCCATCTGGACGGCAACCTTCAGGTTCATGACCTCTCCCTCGTCATGGATCGCGTCCGCCCGCTTCGTGGATGTTCGGCAGATGCACGGGAAACAGCCATCGGTTTACGGCCACGAGATCGAAGCGGCAAGTGGACGCAAGGTAACGCGGATTGGCCGCCAGCCACCAGCGTGCGGCGTTTTCCAGCCGGCGGCGCTGGCGCGGTGCGAGCGCACCCCTGGCGGTGGCCAGATCCCGTCGCAACTTCACTTCCACGAAGGCCACCGTACCGTTCCTTTCGGCGACAATGTCGATTTCGCCGACCGGTGTGCGCATGCGCCGCGCCAGAATGCGCCAGCCCTTCGCGCGCAGCAGCAGCGCGGCGGCGCTCTCCGCCAGCAGGCCGGACCGGTAGCCGGCCCTGCGGCGCCGGGTGTCACTTCCCATCCGTCAGCCCCATGGCGATGTCCCAGGCCCGCTTGCGGGGAATGCCGAACCGCTTCGCCACCGTGGCGGCGGCGCGGCTTGCCGGCATCTCCGCCAGCGCCCGCCGGAGCGCCTCCTCGATCTCCCGGACGGATGCCTCGCGGGGCGTCGGCGGAGCGATCACGAGGGTGACTTCGCCCTTCACTCCATCGCGCCGCGCGACCTCCTCCGCCAGCCGGTCCAGCGGCAGGCGGACCACCTCCTCGTGCAGTTTGGTCAGCTCGCGGCACAGCGCCGCCGGGCGCGCGCCCAGAATCTCCGCCATGTCCGCCAGCGACGCCACGATGCGGTGGGGGCTTTCGAACAGAATCAGGGTCGCGGGCACCTCCGCCAGTTCCTTCAGCCACCGGCGGCGGGCCGCGCCTTTCGCCGGAGGAAAGCCGGCGAACATGAAGCGGTCGGACGCCAGGCCGGAGACCGCGAGGGCGGCAAGGGGGGCGGAGGGGCCGGGAACAACGTGGACGGAATGGCCGGCCTCCACGGCACTGCGGACCAGTTTCATGCCCGGGTCGGAAACGACGGGCATTCCGGCGTCCGTGGCCAGGGCGACGGCCCTGCCTTCCTCCAGAAGTTTCAGGACGGCGGGGCGCATTCTTTCCGCATTGTGATCGTGATAGGGCATCAGACGGGCGCGGATCCCGTACCGCTCCAGCAGCCGGCCGGTGTGGCGGGTGTCCTCGCAGAGCACGGCATCGGCGCCGGCCAGCGTGCGGAGTGCGCGTATCGTCATGTCTTCGAGATTGCCGATGGGCGTGGCGACCAGATGCAGCCCCGGCGGGGGGCGGTCCGCCTCCAGACGGCAGCCGGAGATGTGGAAGAAGGAGGGCTTCCGTTCGTCGTCATGCATGTTCCTGCCCCGAAATCGCCTGATTAACTTTTCATTGACCTTTACAAATCCTAAACCATCTGGATGATTGATGACATGAACATCGGCACAGGGCGCATGCCGCGCCGGGGCCTGATCATCGAGGGGGGTGGAGAGTCGTGACCTTGTTGACTGCTGCTTGGGGGCGAATCACCGCTTTCGCCGGACGCGCGCGGAACGCGGCCCGCTGGATGGCCGCCGGCCTGGTGGCGCTGTCTCTCGCCGGCTGCGGCGGCGGCATGGATTTCGGCGAGCTCTTTTCCGACACCGGCCAGCCCGGTACGCAGGGCGGAGCGGCGGACGTCGCCCCGCAGACGCCGGGTGAGGGTACGCCGCGCGTGGCCCTGCTGCTGCCCCTCTCCGCTCCCGGCAAGCTCGGCCAGATCGCCAGGGCGATGAAGAAATCCGCCGAACTGGCGATGGTCGACGCCGGCAATCCGGGAATCACCCTCGTGGCCAAGGATACGCGCGGCACCGCGGGGGGCGCGCGTCTGGCCGCGGAGGCGGCCGTCGGCGAGGGGGCGAAGCTGATTCTCGGCCCGCTGCTGGCGCCCTCGGTGAAGGCGGTGAAGCCGGTGGCCGCCGGTGCGGGCATTCCCGTGATCGCCTTCTCCTCCCAGTCGTCCGTGGCCGGAGGCGGCGTCTATCTGATGAGCTTCCTGCCCGAGGAGGAGGTGGACAACGTGATCCGCTACTCGGTCAAGGCGGGCAAGCGCAATCTCGCCGCGCTGATTCCCCAGTCCGACTACGGCAACATCGTCGGACGCGCGTTGCGCGAGGCGGCGAAACGCCATGGGGCCTCCATCGTCGCGGAGGAGCGGTATGTCCGCACCACGACGGGCATCGTCGCCCCGGCTTCGCGGATGGCCCGCAAGCTGAGCGGCGCGAGCAAGGTCGACGCCCTGTTCTTCCCCGAGGGGCCGAAGCTGATGCGTACCGCCGGAGACGTCATGAACCGCAGCGGCGTCGCGCCGGGTTCGGTGCAGCTTCTCGGCACCGGGCTGTGGGACACCGCCGCCATCCGCACCACGCCCCTGGCCATCGGAGGCTGGTATGCCGGCGTGGAGCCCCGGCTGGTGCGCTATTTCGCGGATCACTACATGAAGACCTACGGCACCACGCCGCCGCGTATCGCCTCGCTGGCGTACGACGCCACATCGCTGGCCATCGCCCTGGCCCGCAGCCCGGACGGCACGCCCTTCTCGCGCGCCCAGCTTCTGAATCCGGAGGGCTATCAGGGCATGAACGGTCTGTTCCGTTTCCGCCAGGACGGCCGCATCCAGCGGGGACTCGCCATCCTGCAGGTGACCGCCACGGGACCGCAGGTCGTCGAACAGGCACCGGCCCGCTTCCCCGGAAGCTGACGGCGCACCGGCGGCGGGGCGGTTTTCCGGCGGGTGTCCGCGGGATATTCGCAGTCTGTTCCTTATGGGCAAATCGCGGATTTGGATGTAGTGTCTGAGTACCGAGCGATTCGTGCTCCTGTGGCTGGTGGG
The DNA here is from genome assembly GCA_964430935.1 of uncultured Rhizobiaceae bacterium. GTDB lineage: Bacteria > Pseudomonadota > Alphaproteobacteria > Rhizobiales > Aestuariivirgaceae > Thermopetrobacter. The sequence continues at coordinate 52,669 of CAYSHK010000051.1, read as the reverse complement.
CAAATCCGCGAGGGGTCAGTTCCGGTAGTCTTGGGGTCGGCCTGCGCATTCCATGCGCGAGGCGTGTCGGCGCATGGCGCGGCCGTGCGGGGGACGGTGAAACTGATCGGGTGGACTACGGCATGGGCATGCCGCGACGCATCGAGGAAATCATCACGGAACTGCCGGGCGTCTCGGCGCGCGCCGTCTCCCTGCTGGCGCTTTCCGCCGGACAGGCGGTGGCGGCATCCCCCTTCGGGGTTTCCGGCGAAGTGTCCGGCCTGCTGGCCGCGGGTGGAGTGGCGGGGCTCGCCGCCGGCCTGGCCCTGCTCCTCGCCGCATGGCGGAAGGCGAAGCGCACGGCGGGCCTGCGTGAGCGGATTTCCGAGCTCGAACAGCGGCTGACGGAGACGGAGAATCTCCTCGCCGCCGAACCGCACGCGATGATCGTCTGGGAAGGCGGAGAGGATGCGCCCTCGCATGTTTCCGCGCGTCTGCACGTGGTCTCCAGCGTACCGCGCAGCGAGGAGAAGCTGGTGCGGTTCTCCGAATGGCTGGAGGAGGATTCGGCGGAACGGCTCGGGGAGGCGCTGCGCGGTCTGCGCACCACGGGCGAACCGTTCAACATCGCCGTGCGGACCGCCGGAGGCGACCTGCTGGAAGCCGATGGCCGCGCGGCTGGCTACAGCATCGTGCTGCGCTTCCGGGTTCCGGTGGGCGAACGGCGGGCGGCCATGGAGATGGTCTGCGACACCCGTCGCCTGAACGAACAGGTGGAGCGGCTCTCCGGCATCCTCGACACCGCTCCGCTGCCCGTGTGGCTGCGGGATGCCGACGGGGACCTGCTGTGGGCCAACGCCGCCTGGCTGGAGGCCCTGGAGCAGGAGGATCTGGACGTCGCCGCGGCGGCGGGACTCCAGCTCGTGAAGCCGGAGGACATGCGTCTCGTGCACCGCGACGAGAAGACGGGCCTGAGCGTGTTCCACGGCTCCACCGTCATCCGCGGGGAGAAACGCATCCTCGAGGTGCACGAGATGCCGCAGGAAGGGGGCGTGGCCTGCTGGGCCGTGGACATCACGAACGTCCATCGCCTCCGGGAGGAGCTGAAGAACCACATCGCCGCCCACACCGGCACCCTCGACAGACTGCTGACGGCCATAGCCATCTTCGGACAGGACCGCCGCCTGCTGTTCTGCAACGCGGCCTTCGCCCGGCTGTGGAAGCTGGACAAGGAGTGGCTGGAGGAGGGCGTCACCTGGGACGAGATCCTGGCGCGGCTGCGCGAGATGCGCTCGCTGCCCGAGCAGGCCGACTTCCGCACCTGGAAGGAGCGGCAGCTGGAGGTTTTCACGGCGCTCGAGGGCCGGGAGGAGAAGTGGGCGCTGCCGGACGGCCGGTTCATCAACGTCGTCGCCGAGCCGCACCCGCAGGGCGGCGTCATCTTCGTGTTCGAGGACATCACCGAGAAGCGGCGTCTGGAGAGCAGCTACAAGGCGCTCATGGAAGTGCAGCGGGAGACGCTGGACAATCTCTACGAGGCCGTGGCCCTCTTCGGCACCGACGGGCGGCTGAAGCTTTTCAATCCTTCCTTCGCGCGGTTCTGGGAGCTGAACGAGGAGGAGCTCTCGGACAATCCGCACATAGACCGCATCATCGGCAAGGCGCGCCGTCTGGCCGACGACGACGGCTGGTGGGACCTGCTGAAGTATTCGGTCACCGGCATGAGCGAGCGCAGGGAAGGGCGCAAGGTGCGCATCGAGTTGAAGGACGGCCGCATCTACGAATGCGTCATCGTGCCCCTGCCGGACGGCAACACGCTGGTCACCTGGTACGACATGACCGACAGCGCCCGCATGGAGCGGGCCCTGCGCGAGAAGAACGAGGCGCTGATGGAGGCGGACCGCCTGAAGTCCGATTTCCTCTCCTCCGTGTCCTACGAACTGCGCACGCCGCTCACCTCCATCACCGGTTTCACCGAGACGCTGGAGATGGGCATCGCCGGCGATCTTACGCCGCGTCAGAAGGAGTACGTGCGCGACATCTTCACCGCCTCCACCGACCTGCTGGCGGCCATCGACACCATCCTCGATCTCTCCACCATCGACGCCGGCCTGATGGAGCTGAACATCGACCGTCTGGACGTGGCGGAGATTCTCGAGGGCGTGGCCCGGCGCATGGCCGCGCGGCTGGAGCAGCGCGACCTCGTTCTCGAAGTGGATCTGGCGGAGGACGCGGAGTTCGTGCATGCCGACCGCCGAAGGCTGGAGCAGGTGCTTGCCAATCTGCTCTCCAACGCCATCACCTTCTCCTCGCGCGGCGGCACCATCCGCATGGGCGCGCGCCGCTCCGGCGACTTCATCGAGCTGTGGATCGCGGATCAGGGCATCGGCATGGACGCGGAAACCGTCAAGAAGGCCTTCCAGAGGTTCTCCTCGCGTCCGCCCGCGGGCAGCCAGCAGGGCAGGGGGCTGGGCCTGGGACTGCCGCTCGCCAAGAGCCTGGTGGAGTTGCACGGCGGCTCCATGGAGCTCATTTCGCGGCTGGGCGAAGGCACGACGGTGATCTGCCGTTTCCCCGTCCGCGGGGAAGGGGAGATGACGGCCGACGGTGCCGCCGGGGAAGAGGATGCCGGCCGTGTGGCGGGACGCACGGAGGCGTCGTGAATGACGGAGACGTCCCGGGCATTCGAGGTTTCCCTCCCGGACGAGGAGGCGACCGCGGCGCTGGCGCGGGAGCTGGCGCTGTTCGTGGCGCCCGGAGACCGCCTGCTGCTTTCCGGCGATCTCGGGGCCGGCAAGAGCACGTTCGCGCGGGCCTTCATCCGGTCCATGGCGCCGCAGGCCGGTGAATTCGAGGTCCCCAGCCCCACGTTCACTCTCGTGCAGCCCTACGAATTCACGCGCATCCCCGTGGTCCACGCCGATCTCTACCGCATCGCGGATCCCTGCGAGGTGGACGAGCTGGGTCTGGAGGAGCTGGCCGCGACGCATGTCCTTCTCGTGGAGTGGCCGGACCGGCTGCCGGACATCCCGGCCGACCGGCTGGAGATCCGTCTCGAATACGCGGGCGCGGGGCGCACGGCCCGGCTGCAGGGACACGGAACATGGGCGGAGCGCCTGAAACGGTTCTTCGCGGTGCGCGAATTCATCGCGGGGCATTACGGAAGCGCGCCGGTGGAACGGACGTTCCTGCAGGGGGACGCCTCCGCGCGGCGATACGAGAGGATCCGCGCGGAAGGGCATCCGCCGGCCGTACTGATGGACATGCCCTCCAGACCGGACGGGCCGCCCGTGCACGACGGAAGAAGCTACGACGAAGTGGCGCGCCTGTCGCGCGACATCCGCGCCGTCTGGGCGGTCAACCACGTTCTCGTCGGGAAGGGACTCTCCGCGCCGCGCACCTGGGCGCACGATCTGCACGCCGGCCTGATGCTCATGGAGGATCTGGGAGACGCGGTCTACGGCCATCTGTATGCGCGCGGACACATGGAGGAGCCGCTGGCCGCCGCCGTCGATCTGCTCGTCGCCATGTCCGGCATGGACTGGCCCCACCGGGTGGAGACGCCGGCCGGGGAGCACGTGGTGCACAGATACGACGACGGGGCCTTCCTCGTGGAGGCGGAGCTTCTGACGGACTGGTACTGGCCCCACGTGCGCGGAACGGAAGCCGGGGCGGAGGCGGTGGAGGAATGGCGCGACACATGGCGGACGCTGCTCCCGCATGCCCGCACGGGTCCGGAAATCTGGGTGCTGCGGGATTTCCATTCCCCCAACCTGATATGGCTGCCCGAACGGCGGGGGATCGCGCGTGTCGGGCTGGTGGACACGCAGGATGCGGTCCGCGGACCGGCGGCCTACGATCTGGCCTCGCTGCTTCAGGATGCGCGCGTGGACATCCCGCAGGACATGGAACGGACGATGCTGGAACGCTACGTGGCGGCCCGGCGCGCCGCCGACCCGACATTCGACGCCGAGGCCTTCCGCACGGCCTATGCCGTCATGGGAGCGCAGCGGGCCTGCAAGGTGCTGGGAATCTTCGCCCGGCTCGACAGGCGGGACGGCAAACCGGCCTATCTGGCGCATGTGCCCCGGGTGCGGAGATGGCTGGGGAGAAATCTGGAGCACCCCGTCCTGGCGCCGCTCGAGGCATGGTTCCGCAGGCACTTCCCGGAAGTTCCGGAGGACGGGGCATGAGCGTGCCGTCCTCCGCCATGCTGCTGGCCGCCGGGCTTGGCACCCGCATGCGGCCGCTCACCCTGACACGCCCCAAACCCCTGATCGAGGTGGCCGGCCGGCCGCTCATCGACTACGCGGTGGAACGGCTGCGCGCCGTCGGCGTGGAGCGGGTGGTGGTGAACGTCCACTGGCTGGCCGGGCGCATGCGGGAATGGGTGGAGCGACAGTCCCCGCCCCCCGAATTTCTCGTTTCCGACGAAACGGACGTGCTTCTGGAAACGGGCGGCGGATTGAAGAGAGCCCTGCCACTGCTCGGCGAAGAGGCCTTCTATGCCATCAACACGGACAGCATCTGGCTGGACGACGGCGCACCGGCACTGCGCCGCCTCGCCGACGCCTGGGACGATGCGCGCATGGACTGCCTCGTCCTCACGGTTCCGCCGGAGCGGGCCGTGGGGCATTCCGGCGGCGGAGACTTCGCGGTGTCCGGCGACGGGCGGGTGCGCCGCGCGGCCGGGGAGCCGGGTGCGGAAGTCTTCACCGGCGTGCAGATCGTCCATCCCCGTCTGTTCCACGATGCGCCGGAGGGACCGTTTTCCATGAACCTTCTGTTCGATGTCGCCATGCGGGCCGGGCGGATGTATGCTCTGTCCCATGACGGTCTATGGCTGCATGTGGGCACGCCGGAGGCCGTCGCGGAGGCGGAGAGGGCGATGTCCGCCCGGAAGACGGACGGGAGTGCATGAGCGACAGGCGACGTCCCAGACTGTATACGATTCCACCGGACGTACCGTTTCTTCCGGCTTTGGCCCGGGCCATGCTCTCTGGAGCCCTTCCCTTCCAGAACGGCCGGCCCGGCCCCGCCGACCTGGCCGACTGGACGATCTTCCTGCCCAACCGGCGCACCGCGCGCGAACTGGCCGCGGCTCTCCTCCGGGCCGCGCCCGCGGAGAGCCAGGTTCTGGCACGCATCCATCCGCTCGGCGACGTGGACGAGGACGAGCTTGCGCTCGCCTCGGCCGCGGAGGAGGAGGAACTGCTGGGGGACCTTCCGCCGCCGGTGCCGCCGCTGGCCCGGCGCTTTCTGCTGGCCCGCCTGATCCGCGAATGGGCGGAGGCCGACGATACCTGGCCGCTGGCCCGCATCATCCGGGAGCATGCCGGAGAGGCCATGAAGATGGCGCGCGCGCTGGCCTCCCTCATCGACAGTTTCGAGAACGAGGAGGTCCGCTTCGACGACCTTCACCGTCTGCTCTCCGCCGAACGCCCGGAACACCGGCTGGCGGCGAGGGAGCTGCTGGAGCATGTGCGGGTGCGCTATCCGGTCGAACTGGAGCGGATGGGCTGCATGGGCGCGGCGGACCGGCGCGCGCGCCTGATCCATGCCCGGGCGGAGCTGTATCGGCGGACCTCCCCGACGGCTCCGGTGATCGCGGCGGGGTCCACCGGCAGCATTCCGGCGACGGCGGAGCTTCTGTCCGTGATCGCCCGCCTGCCCGCAGGATGCGTGATCCTGCCCGGTCTGGACAGGGACATGGACGAGGAGAGCTGGCGCAACCTGCCGGCGGGGCATCCGCAGTTCGGCCTGGCGCGCCTGCTGCGCGTGATGGACGCGGACAGAAGCGAGGTGGAGGATCTGCCGGGCATGGAGCGCCCGGCGGGAGGGGCGGATCGGGCCTTTCTGCTGTCGGAGGCCATGCGCCCGGCCGAAACCACGGATGGATGGCGCGGCGTCGTCTCCCGGCACGGTGCGCGGCTCGTCGCCGGCGCGCGGGGCATGCGGCACATCCATGCGGAACACCGCCAGCAGGAGGCCGCGGCCATCGCTCTGCTCATGCGCCATGTGCTGGAGACGCCGGGCAGGAGCGCCGCGCTCGTCACCCCCGACCGTACGCTGGCCCGCCAGGTGCGGGCGGAGCTCGCCCGTTGGGACGTGGAGGTGGACGATTCGGCGGGACAGCCCCTCTCCGACACCCCCCCGGGCATGTTCCTGAAACTGCTGGCGGAAGCCGCGCTGTCCGGTTTCGCCCCCGCGCCTCTGGCCGCGCTGGCCGCCCATCCGTTCAGCCGTTTCGGCCTGCGCCGCGGCGATTTCCTCGGCCGCTTCGCCAAGCTCGAAACCGCCGTGCTGCGCGACCTTCCGGCCTTTCCCGGAATTGCGGAACTCCCGGACGTGGTGCGCCGCCGCTGCAGGGAAACGGCCCTGAATCCGGGACATGGACACCGGGCCGTCCGCGAGATGGCACCCTCGGACTGGGACGACATGCGCACGCTCGCGGATCTGCTTTCGGAACGGCTGCGCGATCTGGCGGGCATCTTCTCCACGTCCCGCCCGCAACCGCTGGAATGCCTGCTGCGCGCCCATGTCGGCACGGCGGAAACCATCGCCACCGATGCCGAGGGCATCTGCGAGCTGTGGCTGGGAGAAGCCGGGGAGACACTGGCGGCCAGCATCGCGGAACTGCTCGAACACGCCGGGGCGGCGCCGGAACTGACGCCGCGCGACTATGCCGCATTCGTTGTGTCGGAACTGGCCGCGCGGCCCGTGCGCCCCGCGCATGCCGGTCATGCCCGGCTGTCCATACTGGGGCTGCTGGAGGCCCGTCTAGTGCCGGCCGACGTGAAGATTCTGGGCGGACTGAACGAGGATGTCTGGCCGCCGGTGGCCGAGAACGACCCGTTCCTCAACCGTCCGGACCGGGCGGCCATGGGGCTGCCGGTACCGGAACGGCGCATCGGCCTGACCGCCCACGACTTCGTCCAGGCGGCGGGCAACGCCGAGGTCTGGCTCACATCCTCCGCGCGCATCGATCAGCAGCCGGCGGTGGAATCGCGCTGGCTGCTGCGGCTGCGGGCCCTGCTCCAGGCGGCCGGGGCGGAAGGGGCGCTTGCGCCGGAGGAACCCTGGGCGGAATGGGCGATGCTGCAGGACATGCCCGGCGGGGACGAACTCCGGCGCATCGAGCCGCCCGCGCCATGTCCGCCCGTGTCCGCCCGCCCCGCCCGCATATCGGTGACGCGGGTGCGGACGCTGGCCCGCGATCCCTATGGCTACTACGCCCGCGAGATCCTGCGGCTGGAGCCGTTCCCGCCCCTCGCCATCCGCATCACCGGGCGGGAGCTGGGCATCATCGTCCATGAGGCGCTGGAGCGGTTCGTCACCATCTTTCCGGTGGACGTGCCGAAGGAGGCCGAGGAGCGCCTGCATGCCCTCTTTCTCGAAGCCTTCGACGCACGGGTGGACGATCCGGCCAGCCGCGCCTGGTGGAGCGAACGGTTCCGGCGCATCGCGCAGTGGATCGTGAAGCGGGAGGAGACGTGGCGGGAGGGCGTGGAGAAGATATTTCCAGAGATTTCCGGAAAACTCGAAATGGACGTGCGGATGGCCGGAAGGCCCGTGGTTCTCACCGCAAAGGCCGACCGGGTGGATATCCTGGCCGGTGGCGCGGCGCGGATTTTCGACTACAAGACGGGCACCCTGCCGTCCATCGATCCGGATGCCGCCGGATACGACGCCCAGCTCGATCTGGAGGCGGCCATGCTGCTGCGCGGGGCCTTCCACGGACAGCCGGTGGTGCGGGAAGTCACGGATGCGCTCTACGTCAGGGTGAACGGTGGCTGGCCGCCGGGCGAGACGCGGTCCCTTGCGGGCAAGACGACGGGATATCCGGAGCGGGCTGATCTTGCCCTTGAAAGACTGGAAACGCTGCTGGGGGATTACGGCCGGGAGGATCAGCCCTATCTGCCCGTCGGTCACGGGACGGGCTCCGATCGGCCGAGCGATTACGAGCACCTCTCCCGCTGGCGCGAATGGATCTTCCGTCTGGCCGCGGAGGAAGGACGATGACGGAGATGGAGGCACCGGAAAGGAAGCGGGAGGCCACGCGGCGGCAGGTGCGCGCCTCCGATCCGTCCGGGGCGGCATGGGTGAGCGCCCATGCGGGATCGGGCAAGACCCATGTTCTGGTGAACCGTGTGATCCGGCTCCTGCTGCTGAATACCGATCCGTCGCGCATCCTGTGCCTGACCTATACCCGCGCCGCCGCGGCGGAGATGAAGAACCGCCTGTTCGACCGTCTTTCACGCTGGATCGACAAGGACGACGATGCCCTGCGCGAAGCCATCCGCACGGAGGTGGGCCACGACATCCGTTTCCCCGACGAACCTCTCGAACATGCCCGCAGACTGTTCGCCCGCGCCCTGGAGACGCCCGGCGGGCTGAAGGTGCAGACCATCCACGCCTTCTGCGAGAAGCTGCTTCAGGCGTTTCCCGTCGAGGCGGGGCTGGCCCCCGGCTTCGAGGTGCTGGACGAGCCGCTGGCCGCCGAGCTGCTCGCCCGCGCCCGCGCGGAGGTCATCTCCGGCGCCGCCGCCGACGGGCGGATGCGGGAGGCGCTGCGCATCCTGGCCGGTCATGCACGCGAGGAGAGCTTCGACAGGCTTCTGAACGACCTTCTGGCGCACCGGCGCATCCTCATGCGCATGTGGCATGACGAGGCCCTGCAGAGGAGCTGGCGGACCGTTCTCGCCCAACGTATCGGGGCCGATCCCGAGATGGATCCGGAGGATCTGCTGGATGGGTGGATGGAGGAACTCGACCGGAATTTTCTGCGACACGTCGCCGATCTGATCGACCGGCATGGGACGGAAGCCGAGAGGACGGGAAAGCTGCCGGCGCTGCAGGCGGTGACGGGCGGCGGAAACCGGCCTCATGCGGAGATCTTCGCGATCCTGAAGGACCTGGTCCTGACCCGGAAGGGCGAATTGCGGAAGACTCTATTGACCGGAGGCGTGAAGAAGGCCGATCCGTCGGCCGCCGAGGCCTACGCCGAGCTGGCCGGGGACGTCCTGCGGCTCGACGGGGATCTGCGGGCGGCGGAGCTGCTGAAGGCCAATCTGGCCCTGCTGGATCTGGGCATGGCCGTCATGGAGCGCTACGAGGCGTTGAAACGCAGTGGCGGCTTCTGCGACTACGACGATCTCATCGCCCGCACTCTGGATCTGCTCTCCGACGACAACGTCAGCTCCGCATGGGTTCTGTACCGGCTGGACGGCGGCATCGACCACGTGCTGGTGGACGAGGCGCAGGACACCTCGCCGGAGCAGTGGGAGATAATCCGCCTACTGACCGAAGAGTTCTGCTCGGGAGAAGGTGCGCGGGACACCCAGCGCCCCCGGACGATCTTCGCTGTGGGTGATTTCAAGCAGTCCATCTATTCCTTTCAGGGAGCGGAACCCGCTGCGTTCCGGATCATGAGGGACAGGTTCCGGGCCTGCTACGACGAGGCGCGGATCGAGTTCGTGCAGGAGGAGATGAACATATCCTTCCGCACCGCACCGGTCGTTCTGAGGGCGGTGGACAAGGTGCTGGAGAACGTGGACCTCGGGCTGGAGGACAGGCCGGAGCCGCATCTTGCGGTCTGGAGCGGAGCGCCGGGAAGCGTGGAGGTCTGGGTTCCGGAATTCCATTCCGGCGACACCGGAAGGCGCGATCTCTGGCATGCCCCCGACCGGCTCGAAACGCCCGTCCATCCGCGCATGCGTCTGGCGGGACGCATCGCCCGGACCATCCGCGAACTCGTGGACCGCCGGGTGCCGGTGCGCGACCCGGAGGCCCCCGGCGGCTTCCGTCCCGTGCGCTACGGGGACTGCCTCGTTCTGCTGCGCCGGCGTGCCGGGTTCATGGAGGCCATCATCTCGGCGCTGAAACGGGAGAACATCCCGGTGAGCGGCGCGGACCGCCTGAAGGTGACGGAGCATCTCGCCGTGAGGGATCTCGTGGCGCTGGGGCGGTTTCTGCTGAACCGCGAGGACGATCTATCGCTCGCCTGCGTGCTGAAGAGTCCGCTCGTGGAACGGGACGACGGCCGGCCGTTCGACGACGGCGATCTCATGGCGCTGTGCCCGGGTCCCGACGGGCGGGGCTCCCTGTGGGCGCGTCTGCGTCGCGCGGAGAGGGAGGGCGCCCCCTACGGCCGCGCCGTGGAGCGGCTGGAGAGCTGGTGGCGGCAGGCCGGCTTCCTGCCGCCATACGAATTCTACGCCCGTCTGCTGGGACGCGACGGCGGACGGCGGGCCTTTCTGGCACGCATGGGGGCGGAGGCCGCCGAGCCGCTCGACGTCTTCCTCGACATGGCCCGCGCCTACGAGATGGACCATCCGGCCAGTCCGACCGGTTTCCTGGACTTTCTGGAGACGACGGAACCGGAACTGAAACGCGAAATGGAGGCGGGAGCCGACGAAGTGCGGGTGATGACGGTGCATGGTGCCAAGGGACTGGAGGCTCCCATCGTTTTTCTGCCCGATACCTGCGAAGCTCCCGGTGATCCGAAGGGCGGCGTCATCCGCATGGCCATGCATCCGGACGATCCGGAAGGTCCCGAGATGCCCCTGTGGACCATGCGCGGTGATTTCCGGTCCGGAGAGGCGGCCGAGCGCGTGGACGAATGGAAGGAGAAGCAGAGGCGGGAATACTATCGGCTGCTCTACGTGGCCATGACGCGGGCGCGCGACCGGCTCTACGTGGGGGGACTGCTTTCGGGGAGGAAAAGGAAGGATGGCGAGGCCCCGGAGCCCGATGCCGACAGCTGGTACGCGAAAATCCGCGATGCGCTTTTCCCGGGAGGGGAGAACGATCCCCATGCCCTGCGCGACGAAACGGGCGCAGTGACCGGCTGGCGGATCGAGGAGGGGCGTGTGCCCGAACCGCCCGGCTCCGCCCCGGAGGGGAAAGGGGTCGACGGACTGCCGGAATGGGTGCGGCGGAAGGCGCCTGCGGAGCCCGGGCCGTCGGCATGGCTCGCCCCCTCGCGCATCCTCGAGGAACGCCCGGAGCCGGAGAACGGTTCGCCGGAAACGCGAAGGGTGCGGCAGGTGGCCTCGCCGCTGGGACGGAACGGACATGCGGAGGAGCGGCGGTTCGCCCGGGGAATTCTCGTGCACCGGCTGCTCCAGCACCTGCCGGAGCTTCCGGAGACGGAAAGGGCTGCGGCGGCGGTCGCATGGCTGAAGCGTCCTCCGCACGCGCTCTCCGACAAGGAGGCCGGGGCGCTGGCGGCGGAGGTTCTGGCGGTCATGGAGGATCCTCGCTTCGCCCCCCTGTTCGGTCCCGGATCGCGTGCGGAAGCTCCGTTCGCCGCGCGGATCGCCACGGAGGATGGAGGGTCCATGCTGGTGTCGGGACAGATCGACCGGCTGGTGGTGACGGAGGAGGAGATCGTCGTCGCCGACTACAAGACGGCCCGTCCGGCACCGGAGCGGGTGCGGGACGTGCCGGCGGAATACATCGGACAGCTGGCCGTCTACACGCGCGCCATGGAGAGCCTGTGGCCGGACAGGCCGGTGCGCGCCGTCCTCGTGTGGACCGCCACGCCCTCGCTCATGGAGATTCCGCGGGAAATGCTGAAAGCTGCCTCAACGCTTCCGCGGCGATGATGCCGGCGCTGACGGCGACGTTCAGCGAGCGCAGTCCCGGACGCAGCGGAATGCGGATCCGCGCATCGGCGCGCGCGTGCACCTCTTCCGGCGCGCCGACGCTCTCGCGGCCGAACAGAAGGATGTCCCCGGCGGCGAATGGAAAGACATGATGGGCCACGGCCCCGCGCGTGGTGGCGAGCACGATGCGGTGGCCGCCCATGTCGGCCAGGAAATGGCGCCAGCCGTCATGGCGGACGATCTCCACATGGTCCAGGTAGTCCATTCCCGCCCGCCGCAGGGCCGCGTGGTTCCATGGAAAACCGGCCGGCTCGATGACATGGAGCGGAAGACCGAAACAGGCGCAGATGCGCGCCACGGCTCCCATGTTGGCCGGAATGTCGGGCTGGTACAGCGCCACGTGAAGAACGGGGGACATGACGGCCGGCCCGGTTTCAGACGCCGTATTTCTTCCAGAGCGCATCGTCGCCCAGCGTTTCCACGAAGGCGGCATGCCGGCGGATGTCCTCCTCCGTCAGACGCGGGGGCAGGGGGGAGGGGCGCTGCCTCCTGCGCGGAGTGGAACGGGCGGCCGGCTGCGCGCCGGCTCCGGTCGTCGCCGTCGGGGCATCCTCCGTGACGAGGCTGAGTCCGATCTGCCGTCCCCCGATCAGTTCCAGATAGACCTCCGCCAGAATCTCGGCGTCGAGCAGCGCGCCGTGCAGCGTGCGGTGCGAATTGTCGATGCCGAACCGGCGGCACAGCGCGTCCAGGGAGTTCTGCGCCATGGGAAATTTGCGCCGCGCGATCATCAGGGTGTCGATGCACCGCTCCTGCGGGATCTGCGGCAGGTCCAGCATGCCGAGCTCCCAGTTCAGAAAGCCCCGGTCGAATTCGGCATTGTGGATGACCAGTGGCGCATCGCCGATGAAATCGAGGAATTCCTGCGCGATGTCCGCGAATTTCGGCTTGTCGGCGAGGAATTCCTCCGTGATGCCATGGACTTTCACCGCCTCCTGCGGCACGTCCCGCTCCGGATTGATGTAGACGTGGTACGTTCGCCCCGTGGGTATGTGGTTGACCAGCTCCACGGCGCCGATCTCGATGACGCGGTGTCCCTCCTGCGGCTTCAGGCCGGTGGTTTCCGTATCGAGACAGATTTCGCGCATGCCCCTCCTTTCCGTCATTCGAACGGCTTGAAGTGTTTCGAGAGCTTCAGTCCCTGCCGCTGGTAGTGCGAACCGATGTCCCTGCCGTAGACGAAATCCGGCTCCTCGCTCAGAGGCTCGTAGATCAGCCGGCCGATGATCTGTCCGTCCTCGAGGATGAACGGCACCTCGTGCGAGCGCACTTCGAGCACGGCGCGCGACCCTTCGCCGCCACCGGAGGAATGGCCGAAGCCCGGATCGAAGAACCCGGCGTAATGGACCCGGAACTCCCCGACCAGCGGATCGAAGGGCACCATCTCCGCCGCGTAGAGCGGCGGCACGCGCACCGCCTCCTTCGAGGCGAGGATGTAGAACTGGTCCGGCTCCAGGATGAGCGGGCCGCGCTTGATGATGGGCTCCCAATAGTCGTGCGGATCCAGGGCGCCGGGCCGGTCCACGTCGATGAGGCCGGCATGGCGCCGCGCCCGGAAGCCCACCGGCCGCGTGATGTCGCCACCGGCCAGATCCACGCTCAGGGCGAGACCGCCGCTGATGCTGACCTCTCCGGAGGTCACCAGCGGCTCGCGGGCGTGCAGTTCGCGTATCAGTTCGTCGGAGCGTTCCGGACGTCCCCGCCTGAAGCGGATCTGCGACAGGCGCGAGCCGGTGCGCGCCTTGATCGGGAATGTACGCGGCGAGACCTCCGCGAACAGGGGACCGTCATAGCCCGCCGGAACCTGGTCGAAGGCCTCCCCGCATTCCGTGATGATGCGGGTGAAGACGTCGATGCGCCCGGTCGAGCTCTTGGGATTCGCGGCGGCGGAGACGTCCCGGGGAAGCGCCAGGGATTCCAGCAGTTCGATGATGTAGACGCAGCCGGTCTCCAGAACCGCGCCGTCCTCCATCCGGATCTCGTGCAGGGCCAGCTCCTCCAGCCTTTCGCCGACGGTGCGCCCCCTGCCGGGCAGGAAGGACGCCCGCACCCGCCAGGCGCGCCGTCCCAGCCTCAGATCCATGCTGGCCGGCTGTATCTGGTCGGCGTCCAGCGGTTCCGCGGCGAGGACGTGTCCTTCCTCCACCATCTGCCGGATGGCGTGGGCGGGCAGGATTCCGTCCCTGCGCGGTCGCGTTATGTGTGCGGTCATGCTCATGCGGGCCCTTCCCTGCGCTCTTTTTTCAGGGAAAAGGGCGCGGGTTCAAGGGAAAACCGCCCCGCCCGCGCTTCCGGTTGTCGAAAGGGCCGGTCTGTGGATAACCTTCCTAGAGGCCCTTCAGGCAGTGCAGCAGCACGGCCTTCTGGGCATGCACCCGGTTTTCCGCCTCGTCGAAGATGACGGACTGCGGTCCGTCCAGCACCTCGTCGGTGGCCTCCTCGCCGCGATGCGCCGGCAGGCAGTGCATGAAGATGGCGTCCGGTTTCGCATGACGCATGAGGGCGGCATTGACCTGGTAGGGGGAGAGATCGGCGATGCGGCGCTTCAGCTCGTCTTCGCGGTGGTGCATGGACACCCAGGTGTCGGTCATCACGCAGTCCGCGCCGCGCACCGCCTCCACCGGATCGGTGGTGACCAGAATGTCGCCGCCGTTGGCCTCCGCCCATTCGAGAATGTCGGGTTCCGGCTGGTAGCCCTCGGGTGCGCCGATGCGCATGGGGCAGCCGAGGATCGTCGCCGCCTCGATCCACGAACGGGTGACGTTGGCGCAGTCGCCCACCCAGGCGATCACCTGTCCCTCGATGCCTCCCCTGTGTTCCTCCAGCGTCTGCAGATCCGCCATGATCTGGCATGGATGCGACAGGTCCGTCAGGCCGTTGACGACGGGGATGGATGCATTCTCCGCCAGCCCGAGCAGACGGTCGTGCCCGAAGGTGCGGATCATGATGGAATCCACCATGCGGGAGATCACGCGCGCGGTGTCGGGAATGCTCTCTCCGCGGCCGATCTGCATGTCTCCGGAATTGAAGACCAGCGTCTCGCCGCCCAGCTGGCGCATGCCGATGTCGAAGGAGAAGCGCGTGCGCGTGGAGGGCTTCTCGAAGATCATGGCCAGCGAATGGCCGGCCAGCGGAGCGTCGTCGTCGGCCATGCCCTTCGGCTTTCCGGCGCGTGCGCGCTTGCGGCGCTTCGCCTCCTCGAGAATGGCCAGCAGCTCGTCGCGGGAGAAATCGCGGATGTCCAGAAAATGCCTGATGCTCATGGGGTCCTCTCCATGGATGGAGGTGTCGAAAGATTCAGGAACCGTCCGCAAGCGCGCGGCATGCGCGTTCCAGCCGCGCCAGTCCCTCGTCCATTTCCGCGTCCGTGATGGTCAGCGGAGGCAGAATCCGGGCCACGTTGTCGCCTGCGCCGACCAGCAGCACGCCTTCCTCGAATGCCGCCCGGGTCAGCTCGGTGTTGGGCACGCGGCATTCCAGACCGATCATCATGCCCTGTCCGCGGATGCCCTCCAGCACTTCCGGAAAGGCGTCCACAAGGCCGGCCAGCTTCCCGTTCAGCCGTCCGGCACGGCCGCGCACGGTTTCCAGGAAGTCCGGATCCTCCACGATGTCCATCACCGCGTTGCCCACCGCCATGGCCAGCGGGTTGCCGCCGAAGGTGGAGCCGTGCACGCCCGCCGTCATGCCCGAGGCGGCCGTGGCGGTGGCCAGGCAGGCGCCCAGCGGGAAGCCTCCGCCCAGCGCCTTGGCGATGGCCATGATGTCGGGCGTCACGCCGGCCCACTCGTGGGCGAAGAGGCGGCCCGTGCGGCCCATGCCGCACTGCACCTCATCGAAGATCAGCAGGATGCCCGCGTCGTCGCACAGCTCCCGCAGCGCCTGCAGGAAGGAGGGTTCCATGACGCGGACGCCGCCCTCGCCCTGCACCGGCTCGATGAGCACCGCCGCGGTCTCCTCCGTGACGGCCTGCCGCACCGCCTCGATGTCGCCCGGCTCCACCTGGTCGAAACCGGGACATGCCGGGCCGAAACCGTCCAGATACTGCGGCTTTCCTCCGGCGGCGATCGTCGCCAGGGTTCGTCCGTGGAAGGCGCCCTCGAAGGTGACGACCCGGTGGCGCTCCGGACGCCCCCCGGCCGCGTGGTGCCTGCGGGCCGTCTTGATGGCCGTCTCCACGGCCTCGGCACCGGAATTGTTGAAGAAGACGGTGTCGGCGAAGCTGTTCCGCACCAGCCGTTCGGCCAGCCGTTCTCCCTCCGGTATCCGGTACAGATTGGAGGTGTGCCAGAGCTTTTCCGCCTGCGTCTTCAGCGCCTGCACGAGATGCGGATTGACATGGCCGAAGCTGTTGACGGCGATGCCGGCGCCGAAGTCGATGAACTCGCGTCCGTCGGTGGCGTACAGTCGTGCGCCCTCGCCCCGGTCGAAGGCGACCGGATAGCGGTTGTACGTCGGCATGACGGGCGGAATCATCTCCCTACCTCTCCATGTGTCCATGATGTCCATGTCGTCCGTGCGTGCCGTTTCCGGCCCGGCGCGGGGGAACCAAAAAAGCCGCCTGCTCCGGCGGCCTCCCATCCTGCATTCATACGTTTCCCGGAACGTCCGGTCAATGCGCCCGGCCGTCAAAGCCCCGCGACCTTCCGCCCGTCCCCCGGATGTCCGCACGACATGGCGGAGAGGGAGGGATTCGAACCCTCGAGACGGTTACCCGCCTACACGCGTTCCAGGCGTGCGCCTTCGACCACTCGGCCACCTCTCCATATCGTGCGCGCGGCGTATGCGCCGCGGCGGTGCCGGCGCTCCCTCCGGCATGCTGACTGCCAATAGCCGAAAGCCGCAGCAGGTTCAAGCACCCATCGGAGGAAAATCACATCCAGCCCGCGAGTGCGAGCGCATCGCGGATGTTGCCCAGCAGCAGGACCACCGCGGTGACCAGGATCAGGGCGATGATCAGAAGGGCGTGCGGAGTACCCTCCCGCTCCTTCCGCTCGATGTCTCCGGCATCCATGACCGTACTCTCCACGCAATCCACCGACACACGGACAACCCTCAGGGAAGGACGTCCAGAAGATGCGCCACCAGAGGCTCGTCCGCCGGCGGCATCGGATGATCCCTCAGCCGATGCTTGCGCACCCAGCGCAGCTCCTGGCCCTCCCGCGGACTCACGAAACCCTCCCATTTCCGGCAGATGTACAGCGGCATCAGCAGATGGAAGGCCTCGTAGGCATGACTGGCGAACGTCAGCGGCGCCAGACATGGGGGCGACACCCGGATCCCCAGCTCCTCGTGCAGCTCCCGCACGAGCGCCTCCTCCGGCGTTTCCCCCTCGGCGATCTTGCCGCCGGGAAACTCCCAGAGACCGGCCATGGCCTTGCCCTCGGGGCGTCTGGCGAGAAGCACGCGCCCGTCCGCATCCACGAGGGCGCAGGCCACGACGAGAAGGATGTCCGTCCGTTTCTCCATGTCCGGAAGATTGGCCGGAATGCCTTAATGCGGGATTCACCGTCGCCGGCCACTTGCGGACATGGTTGACGGAACCTTTCCGTCCGTCTGCATGCAATCGAAAAGGGGCGGAATTCCGGAGAAAGTGCGACAATCCGCAGCCGGTTCCGCCATGATGGCGGGTGCCGGCAGGATCAGGAACGGTAGTCGGCGTTGATCTCGATGTACTTGTGCGTGAGGTCGCAGGTCCACACGGTGGCCGTTCCCGGTCCGTCGCCGACCGAGACGGCGATGTCCACCTCGCTGCCCTTCATGTGTTCGGCCACGGGCGTCTCGTCGTAGCCCGGAACCACGGCGCCGTCACGCGCCACGAGGATGCCTCCCATGCGGATGACGATATCGTTCTGGTCCACGTCGGCACCGGACTTGCCCACCGCCATGACGATGCGTCCCCAGTTGGGATCCTCTCCGGCGATGGCCGTCTTGACCAGCGGGGAATTGGCGATGCTCATGGCGATCCGATGCGCTTCGCGGTCGTCCCGGGCGCCGTCCACCCGCACGGTGACGAACTTGCTGGCGCCTTCGCCGTCGCGCACGATCTGCCTCGCCAGATCGCCGCAGACATGTTCCAGGGCTTCCGCGAAGCCGGCCAGCGCCGGGTCGTCCGCATCCGCGAAGGCGGCTTCGTTGCCCGCCCGTCCGGTGGCGGCGAGCAGCAGCGTGTCGGACGTCGAAGTGTCGGAATCGACGGTGATGCAGTTGAAGGTGCGGTCCGTGATCCGTTTCAGGAGAGCCTGGAGCACCGGGGCCGGGATCGCCGCGTCGGTGAAGACGAAGGAAAGCATGGTGGCCATGTTCGGCATGATCATCCCGGAGCCCTTGGCGATTCCGCAGACCGTCACCTCCCGATCTCCGATGCGCGCCTTCGCGCTGGCACCCTTGGGATAGGTGTCCGTGGTCATGATGGCCCGCGCGGCCTCCTCCCATCCGGCCGATCCCGCGGAGGCGAAGAGGGCGTCGAAATGGCGCGTCAGCAGTTCCGCGTCGAAAGGCTCGCCGATCACGCCGGTGGAGGCGATGAGGACCTCCTCCGGGGCGCACGAGGCATGTTCCGCCGCCGCCTCGGCCGTGCGGCGCACCGTCTCCATGCCGGCGCTTCCCGTGAAGGCGTTGGCGTTGCCCGCGTTGACAACGATGGCCCGTCCGCGGCCGGACTTCAGGCTCTCCCTGCACCAGAGCACGGGCGCGGAGGCCGTCCGCGAAGTGGTCAGGACGCCGGCCACGGCCGTGCCGGGATCGAGCAGCGCGAGAAGAAGATCCGTCCGGCCGCTGTACTTCACGCCGGATTCGGCAACGGCGAGCCGCACGCCGTCGATCGCCGGCATGTCGGGAAAGGCCTCGGGGGCGAGGGGGGAAACGTGGTCTATGACCGCCATGACGGACCGGCTCCCGGACCGGGAATCACTTCTTTCCGGTCCTGTTCTTCATCTGCTCCCGCCGTTTGCGGTTTTCCTCGTCCATCTTCTTCAGCTCGGGATCGAAGATCTCGATCTTCGCCTGCTTGGCGAGCTTGGCGACCTCCTGCTGGACCTTCTGCCGCAGCAGAAGCGAGCGGATGCCGGGAGCGACCTCCTCGAAGGGCCGGGCCCCGACCTTCTTGCGGTCCACGAGCTTGATGATGTGCCAGCCGTAGTCGGTCTTGACGGGCTTCGACACTTCGCCCTTCTTCAGGGCGAAGACGGCCTTGGAGAATTCCGGGACCATCTCCTCGTAGGTGAAATAGCCCAGATCGCCGCCGAACTCCTTGGAGCCGTCCTTGGAGTACTTGCGCGCCAGATCCTCGAACTTGGCGCCCGCCTTCAGCTCCTTCAGGACCTTCTCCGCCTCCTCCCTGGTGGAGACGAGGATGTGCTTGGCGCGCACCCGCTCTACGGGCTTCACCTTGCTGGCCTCCTTCTCGTAGGCCTTGCGGACCTCCTCGTCGGTGACCTCCGGCTTGATCCGGGTGTGGAAGTAGGCGTCGCGCAGCGCCTTGTACTGGTAGAAACGCACGCGCTTCTTGTATTCCTCGGAATTGGTCAGGCCGTCCTTGATGGCCTTCTGCGCCAGCAGGTGCCGCTCCACCAGATACTGGACGATCAGCGGATAGCGCAGCTTGGGCGGAACGTCGCGCAGCTGCACGGCGATGTCGTCCATGGCCATCTGGACTTCCGACCGGGTGATGTTGTGACCGTTGACCCGCACGATGACCGTGTCCTTGCCCGCCTTGTTCTTCGCCTGCTGTGCCGCCGCGGGATGCGCGGCGAGGATCGATGCGGCAAGCAGGGAGGCAAGCAGAGGGATCGGATGTCTTGTTTTCATTTGCCTGATTCCGAAAATCGCTACTGGGCTGACGAACACGCCGTCACCGGCCACCTTGCGGGCGGGCGGAAGACGCAGACGGTGGAACCGGGTGGTGCCGTCGAATTGGGGCAGCAATATGTAGAGATGCCCTATTCCCGGTCGTCAGGGTCTGTCCGCGAGCCGGCACGGCGGCCGGGAAGCGTGCTACAGCTATACCAGAGGGGCTTTTACAGGACAAACATCCGCATGAAAATGATTGAATCGGAAAGGCGCAGCTATTATTTGCACTCTGTGCCCTTCCGGTCACATGACGGAGCGTTTGCTCCGCCAGGGACTTTCCAGTAGAACGAGGCGCAACCCGCAACGGCAGATCGCTTCATGTCATCGGCCGACCAGACAGCCCCGCACGCAGACGCGCGTCGCGCATGAACGAAGGGCGCAACACCCGGCCGCGAGGCGGGATCAGGAAAGACGAAATTGGGAAACATGCTCGGTATCCGCTCTCTCGCAGGCAAGATCTTCGGAACCTCCAACGAGCGCAAGCTGCGCCCCTACCGGAAGCTGGTGGAGAAGATCAACGCACTGGAACCCGAATTCGAGAAGCTCTCCGACGAGGAGCTCCGCGCCAAGACGGACGAATTCCGCAAACGGCATCTGGAGGAGGGCGAATCGCTCGATTCCCTGCTCCCCGAAGCCTTCGCCACCGTTCGCGAGGCCGCCAAGCGCACCCTCGGCCAGAGGCACTACGACGTCCAGCTGATCGGCGGCATGGTGCTCCACGAGGGCAAGATCGCCGAGATGAAGACGGGCGAGGGCAAGACGCTGGTCGCCACCCTGGCGGTCTATCTCAACGCGCTGCCCGGGCGCGGCGTCCACGTGGTCACGGTCAACGACTACCTGGCCAGGCGCGATGCCGAATGGATGGGGCAGATCTACGGCTTTCTCGGCCTGACCACCGGTGTCATCGTGCACGGGCTGGACGACGACGAGCGCCGTGCCGCCTACGCCTGCGACGTGACCTATGCCACGAACAACGAGCTGGGCTTCGACTATCTGCGCGACAACATGAAATACCATCTCGAGGAGATGGTGCAGCGCGACCATTACTATGCGATCGTCGACGAGGTGGATTCCATCCTCATCGACGAGGCCCGCACGCCGCTCATCATATCCGGCCCGCTGGAGGACAAGTCCGATCTCTACATCTCCGTGGACAAGCTCATTCCGAAGCTGCGTCCGGAGGACGTGGAGGTGGATGAGAAGATGCGCACGGCCGTGCTCACCGAGGCCGGGAACGAGCACATGGAGGAGCTGCTGCGCGAGGCCGGGCTGCTGAAGGAGGGATCGCTCTACGACCCCGAGAACGTCACCCTGGTGCATCACGTCAACCAGGCCCTGCGCGCCCACAAGCTGTTCCAGCGCGACCGCGACTACATCGTCAAGGACGGCGAGGTGGTGATCATCGACGAGTTCACCGGCCGCATGATGCCCGGACGGCGCTATTCCGAGGGCCAGCACCAGGCGCTGGAGGCGAAGGAGGGCGTCCCCATCCAGCCGGAGAACCAGACGCTGGCCTCCATCACCTTCCAGAACTACTTCCGTCTTTACGAGAAGCTCGCCGGCATGACCGGCACGGCCGCCACCGAGGCGGAGGAGTTCATGGACATCTACAAGCTCGACGTGGTCGAGATCCCGACCAACCTGCCGGTGGCGCGCGTCGACGAGGACGACGAGGTCTACAGGACCGAGGCGGAGAAGAACGCCGCGATCATCGAGCAGATCGAGGACTGCCGCAAGCGCGGCCAGCCGGTCCTGGTCGGCACCACGTCCATCGAGAAGTCGGAACGGCTCTCCGAGATGCTCAAGCAGCGCGGCATCCCCCACAACGTGCTCAACGCCCGCTACCACGAGCAGGAGGCCTACATCGTCGCCCAGGCGGGCCGGCCCGGCGCCATCACCATCGCCACCAACATGGCCGGCCGCGGCACCGACATCCAGCTCGGCGGCAATGCCGAGATGCGGATCAAGGAGGAACTGGCCGACGTTGCCGATCCGGATGAGCGTGCCCGCCGCGAGGCCGAAATCCGCGCCGAGGTGGAGGCGGACCGCGAGAAGGTTCTGAAGGCGGGCGGTCTCTACATCATCGGCACGGAACGCCATGAATCGCGGCGCATCGACAACCAGCTGCGCGGCCGCTCGGGCCGCCAGGGCGATCCGGGGCGCTCCAAGTTCTATCTGTCGCTCCAGGACGACCTGATGCGCATCTTCGGTTCCGAGCGCATGGACTCCATGCTCCAGAAGCTGGGCCTCCAGGAGGGCGAGGCGATCACCCATCCGTGGATCAACAAGGCCCTGGAGAAGGCGCAGCAGAAGGTCGAGGCGCGCAACTTCGACGCACGCAAGAACCTGCTCAAGTTCGACGACGTGATGAACGACCAGCGCAAGGTCATCTTCGACCAGCGCAAGTCGATCATGCGTGGCGAGGAGGTCGCGGAAACCGTCGAGGACATGCGCCACGAGGTCATCGACCGGCTCGTCACCACCCACATTCCGCCCGGCGAATACGCCGACAAGTGGGATGCGAAGGGGCTGCACGAGAAGGTGAAGGAGGTGCTGGCCCTGGATCTGCCCATCGAGGAATGGGCAGCGGAGGAGGGCATCGCCGACGAGGAGATCCGCGAACGCATCCAGAAGGCCGCGGACGAGCACTACGCGAAGAAGCGGGAGATGTACGGCGACGAGATCATGCATCTCGTCGAGAAGGAGATCCTGCTCCGCTCCATCGACCAGCTCTGGCGCGAGCACCTTCTGATGCTGGAGCATCTGAGGCAGGCCGTCGCCATGCGCGGCTACGGGCAGCGCGATCCGCTCCAGGAGTACAAGACCGAGGCGTTCACCCTCTTCGAGCGCATGATCACCGACCTCCAGGAACTGGTGACCAGCCAGCTCATGCGGGTGGAGATCCTGCCGGAGGGCTACGAGGAGGGACTGCCCACCGCGGACGAGCTGCCGGAGATGCAGGCCCACCACTTCGATCCGTTCTCCGGCTCCGACGAGCTGGACGACGAGATCGTCGAGGCGTCCTTCGGCGATGCGCCCGTCATGGTCTCCAATGCCCGCGTGGCGCCGGAGATGCGGGATCCGGACGATCCGTCCACATGGGGCAAGGTCGGGCGCAACGAGCCCTGCCCGTGCGGCTCCGGCAAGAAATACAAGCGCTGCCACGGCAAACTGGCCTGACGGTCCGCGGTCATGACCCCGCCCGCGCCGGCGGGTGCCTCCCCGATGCGTCGGGCCGCGCGTGGCGGCGGAGGTGCGGCCATGTGCGCAGAACGCGCGAAAGAGTCTGGCGCGGTGCCGACAATCGGCTATAAAGGCGCCAGATCAGTGGACGCACCTGCATATACGGCGGGCCATTTCATGACCGGACAGAAACCCAATTCCTACATGGCCGGGCCGGACGAGAACGGCCGTTTCGGCATCCACGGCGGGCGTTTCGTCGCGGAGACGCTCATGCCCCTCATCCTGGAGCTGGAGGAGGCCTACCGCGAAGCGAAGGCGGATCCCGCCTTCCGGGCCGAGCTGGACGATTTCCTGAAGCATTACGTGGGGCGGCCGAGCCCGCTTTACTTCGCCGAACGCCTGACGGAGCACCTCGGTGGCGCGAAGGTCTATTTCAAGCGCGACGAGCTGAACCATACGGGCGCCCACAAGATCAACAACGTGCTCGGCCAGATCCTGCTGGCCCGCCGCATGGGCAAGACGCGCATCATCGCGGAAACGGGCGCCGGGCAGCATGGCGTGGCCACCGCGACGGCCTGCGCCCGCTTCGGCCTGAAGTGCGTGGTCTACATGGGCAAGGTGGACGTGGAGCGCCAGAAGCCCAACGTCTTCCGCATGAAGCTTCTGGGCGCGGAGGTGGTGCCCGTCTCCTCCGGCTCGCGCACCCTCAAGGACGCCCTGAACGAGGCACTGCGGGACTGGGTGGCGAACGTGGAGGACACCTTCTACTGCATCGGCACGGTCGCCGGGCCGCATCCCTATCCGGAGATGGTGCGCGACTTCCAGGCCGTCATCGGCCGCGAGGCGAAGGAGCAGATCCTGGAGCGCGAGGGGCGGTTGCCCGATGCGCTGGTGGCGGCCATCGGGGGCGGATCCAACGCCATGGGGCTGTTCTACCCGTTCCTCGACGATCTGGACGTGCGCATGTACGGCGTCGAGGCGGCCGGGCGCGGCATCGACACCGGCCTGCACGCCGCCTCCATCACCGGCGGCCGGCCGGGCGTCCTGCATGGCAACCGCACCTACCTGCTGATGGACGACGAGGGGCAGATCACCGAGGCCCATTCCATCTCCGCGGGACTGGACTACCCGGGCATCGGGCCGGAGCATTCCTGGCTGCATGACGTGGGCCGCGTGGACTACGTCGCGGCCACCGACGACGAGGCTCTGGAGGCCTTCCAGCTGTGTTCGCGGCTGGAGGGGATCATTCCGGCGCTCGAACCGGCCCATGCGCTGGCCCATGTGATGAAGATGGCACCGGAGATGGACCGCGACGAAATCGTCGTCATGAACATGTGCGGGCGCGGCGACAAGGACATCTTCGCCGTCGCGGAGCATCTGGGAGTGAGGCTGTGAGCACGAGGACACGCATCGACGCGCGCTTCGCGGCGCTGAAGGAGGAGGGCCGCGCGGGACTGGTGACCTTCATCACCGCCGGGGATCCCGATCCCGAAACCTCTCTCGCCCTGCTGAAGGCGCTGCCGGCCGCCGGCGCCGACATCATCGAACTGGGCATGCCCTTCACCGACCCCATGGCCGACGGTCCGGCCATCCAGCTGGCCTCGCAGCGGGCTCTGAAGGCCGGGCAGACCATGGCCCGCACGCTGGAGATGGTGCGCGCCTTCCGGAAGGAGGACGACGAGACGCCGATCGTCCTGATGGGCTACTACAATCCGGTCTACGTCTACGGGAACGAGCGTTTCCTGAGGGACGCCCGGGAGGCCGGCGTGGACGGCCTGATCATCGTCGATCTGCCGCCGGAGGAGGACGCGGAACTGTGCGTTCCGGCCATGGAGGCGGGGCTGAACTTCATCCGCCTGGCGACGCCGACCACCGATGCGAAGCGCCTGCCGAAGGTGCTCGCGAACACTTCTGGCTTCCTCTACTATGTGTCCGTGGCCGGCGTCACGGGCACCAAGGAGCCGGACATCGCGGGCGTGGGCGAGGCCATCGCCCGGATCCGTGAACGTTCCGACATTCCCGTGGCCGTGGGGTTCGGCGTGAAGACGCCGCGGCAGGCCGCAGCCCTGGCGAAGGTGGCCGACGCGGTGGTCGTCGGCTCGGCGCTGATCTCCGTTCTCGCCGCCACTCTGGACGGCGACGGACGCGCCACGGAGGAGACGGTCGCAAAAGTGACAGAATTCACCCGTTCGCTGGCCGGAGGGCTACGGTCCTGAATGCGGCGGACGTGAAACCGGGGGCAGGATTTTACGACCATGAACTGGATCAAGAATTTCGTCAGACCGAAGATCCGCAGCTTTCTCGGCACGCAGAAGCGCGAAATGCCGGAGAACATGTGGATCAAGTGCCCGGAGACGGGCAAGATGGTCTTCTACAAGGATCTCGAAGCCAATCTGTGGGTGGTGCCCGATTCCGGCTGCCACATGCGCATGCCGGCCGAAGAGCGCCTGAAACACATGTTCGACGGCGGAGAGTACGAGGAGTTGGAACTTCCCTCCGTGCCCGCGGATCCTCTGAAGTTCCGCGACAGCAGGAAATACGCGGACCGGCTGAAGGCGGCCCGCGCCAAGACCGGGCGCGACGATGCCATCCTCGCCGGAGCGGGGAGGCTGGACGGCATGGAAACGGTCATCGCCGTGCAGGACTTCGAGTTCATGGGCGGCTCCATGGGAATGGCCGTGGGCGAGGCGATCATCACCGCCATGCGCGAGGCGGTGCGCCGGCGCGCTCCGTTCGTCTTCTTCGTCGCATCCGGCGGCGCCCGCATGCAGGAGGCCATCCTCTCCCTGATGCAGATGCCGCGCACCACCATAGCGGTGCAGGAGCTGAAGGAGGCGGGACTGCCCTACATCGTGGTGCTCACCCACCCCACGACGGGTGGCGTGACGGCGTCCTACGCCATGCTCGGCGACGTCCATCTCGCGGAGCCCGGGGCGCTCATCGGCTTCGCCGGCCCCCGGGTGATCGAGCAGACCATCCGCGAGAAGCTGCCGGAAGGATTCCAGCGCTCCGAATATCTGCTCGAGCACGGCATGGTGGACGCGGTGGTGCCGCGTCACGAGATGCGCGCCACCATTTCGCGCCTCGTCTCGGTGCTGACGCACCGGGAGGCGAAGCCGTACCGGCCTTCCACGGGACAGCGGAAGGAGGAGACGGCGGACGCGGATGCCGCGGAGGCGTCAGGATCCTGACGGCCTTCCGGACATCCCGGAGAAAGGCGGTGGGATGACGGCCGACGAACGCGACGATCGATCCGGAGGGCTGGAGGACCTGCTGGTCAGGCACCGGCGGCGGCGGCCCCTGACGGCCTGGCTGTCGATCCTGCTGCTGCTCGCGGCCGTGGGCGCCCTCGGCTGGTTCGCCTGGACGGCGGGCATGTTCGCCTCGAAGAAGGTGCAGCTTCCGAACCTGGAGGTGCACACGCTGGACGCCCGCACCATAGAGGTCCGCAACACGAAGGTGACGGGGCTGGACGAGGAATCCCAGCCCTTCGTCCTGCGGGCGAAGCTGTCCCGGCGTCCCGACGCGGCGAAGAACAAGGTCTTCCTCGAGGACGTGGACGGGACCCTGCGCAGGACGGACGGTGAAATCATTACATTTCGGGCCGACAAGGCCGTATACTTGATTCGCCAGGAGGAGGCTGAGCTGATCGGCAACGTGCGCATCGCCTCGAAGGGGCGCTACGTGCTCACCACGCCGCGGGCCCGGCTGCTGCTGCGCACCAAGGAGATCGTCACCGACGCTCCGGTGGTCATGCGCTCCGGCGACGGCGTCATACGGGCGCACGGCATGCGCAGCGCGCGCGGGGCCGGCCGGGTGGTCTTCAGCGGCGGCGTGCATGCCACCTTCGGCGAGGAGGACGCGCAGGCCGACGGCGGCGCCGGAGGCGGGAAACCTCCCGGAGAAGGCGGGAAACGGAACGAGGAGACACGATGATGCGGAAACTCTCCATGATGGCGGCGGCTCTCGGTCTGGGGCTGATGACGCTTCCGGCGATGGTGCCGCACGGCGCCCATGCCGCGCAGAAGGCGGTGGACACGAAATCCATGAAGAAGGCCCAGCAGACCAGGAAGGTGGACGTCACGGCCGATGCCATGGAGATCCAGGACGACCGCAACCGGGCCGTCTTCACCGGCAACGTGAAGGCCGTTCGCGACGATGTGACGCTCTATACGGACCGTCTGATCGTGGAATACAGCAAGGTCAAGGACAAGGCGGGGAACGAGAAGACGGATGCGACGTTCCTCACCGCGGAGGGGCACGTGAAGATCGTCTCCCCGGAGCAGACCATCACGGGCGAACGGGCCCGGATGGACGTGAAGAAGGAGCTGCTCTGGGTCACCGGAAACGTGACCATCCGCAAGAAGAAGACCCTCGTGCGCGGTCAGAAGCTCTTCGCCAATCTGAAGACCAACGTTTCGCGCGTGGAGGCCGGGCGCAAGGGGCGGGTGCACGGCGTCTTCTCCACGAAATGAGGCATGGCGCGGAACAGGGAAAACGGGCGATGAAATTCCCTTCCGGCATCTTCACGCATTCTTAAGCATGTTCCTGTTGAATCACCGTCGAGCGGAAACCGAATGGACACGACACGGACCAATGACGAAGCCGTCCTGACGCGGCGCTGCGGCCCTTCGGAGGGCATCGTCGCGACACGGCTGGTCAAGACCTACCGGCGCCGTCCGGTGGTGAAGGGCGTGTCCCTTTCGGTCTGCCGCGGGGAGGCTGTCGGCCTTCTCGGCCCCAACGGCGCGGGCAAGACCACGGTGTTCTACATGATCACCGGTCTGGTCGCCGCCGATCAGGGCACGATCGAGCTCGACGGGGAGGATGTGACCCTGCTGCCCATGTACCGCCGCGCCCGCCTGGGCATCGGCTACCTGCCGCAGGAGGCATCCATCTTCCGAGGGCTCACGGTGGAGGAGAACATTCGCGCCATTCTGGAGCTGCGCGTGAAAAGCCGCTCCGAGCGCGAACGTCAGTTGCGTGAGTTGCTCGATGAGTTTCAGATATCGCACCTACGGCATTCGCCGGCTGTTGCGCTCTCTGGCGGAGAGCGTCGCCGGGTGGAAATCGCAAGAGCCCTTGCTGCGCGTCCCCGATACATGCTTCTCGACGAGCCCTTCGCAGGGATTGATCCAATTGCGATCAGTGATATACGCCAGCTGGTGCGAAAGCTTACCTCTCGGGGAATCGGGGTGCTTATTACGGATCACAACGTACGCGAAACCCTCGAACTCATCGACCGCGCGCTCATCATCCATGACGGGCGGGTCCTGACCGAGGGAAGCCCCCGGGAGATCGTCGAGAATCCGGACGTCCGCCGCTACTATCTCGGCGAGGGATTTTCGCTCTGAAACGTGTCGCGGCGCGGCCGCCGCGAGGCATGCGCGGAGATGTCCGCGACGGCGTGGAACGCTTTTTGCATACCGGGAGCACGATTATTTACGGCTTGTAAGGCCCTTGGGTTATAATGCGGCGGCCGACCGGAAAATGCCGGCGGCCGCCATGTTCGTAGCTTGTGAGGGCGAAACGGGCCGATGTCGTTGCGTCAGAGACTGGAAATCCGCCAGGGACAGACCCTGGTCATGACGCCGCAGATGCAGCAGGCCATCCGGCTGCTGCAGATGTCGAACATCGAGCTTCAGGCCTTCGTGGAAGCCGAACTGGAACGCAACCCCCTGCTGGAGCGCACGGAGCTCGAGGAACCGGAGAACCGGCGCCGCGAGCCGGACCAGGAGCCCCCCGAACCGTCTGAGGCGCGGGAGGATGCGGAGGCCGCGAAGGAGGTTCCGGATCTCTCCGACACCATGAACGGCCCCGCCGATGTCGGCGAGCGGATGGCGGATCTGGACGCCGACGTCTCGGAGATGTTCTCCTCCGACAGCCCCCAGGATCTGCCGGCTCCGGCCCCTGCGGGCATGCGCGATTCCGGCTGGTCGGGCATGGGCGGCGGAGGCGGGGCGGTTCCCGACGGCGAGGGGCGCTCGCTCGAGGAAACCGTGGGTTCCGAGACGACGCTGGCCGCGCATCTCGAGGAGCAGCTGCCGCTGGTGGTCAAGGATCCGGCGATGCGGATCATAGGCCATCATCTGATCGGCCTGCTGGACGAGGCGGGATACATGCGCGAGCCGCTGGAGGCCGTGGCCGAACAGCTCGGCGCGCCGGTGGAGCTGGTCGAGCGGACGCTCGAGCGCATGCAGACCATGGATCCGCCCGGCGTCTTCGCCCGCGATCTGCGCGAATGCCTGATGCTCCAGCTGCGGGAGCGGGACCGCCTGGATCCCGCCATGGAGAAACTGGTGGACAATCTTGAGCTGCTGGCCACCCGCGATTTCGACCGTCTGCGCAGGATCTGCGGCGTCGGAGAAGAGGATCTGCGCGACATGCTCGAGGAGATCCGCGCGCTCAATCCCCGGCCGGGCGGCGTCATAGGGCCGCTCACGGTCCAGCCGGTGGTGCCCGACGTGTTCGTGCGCATGGCTCCCGACGGCTCCTGGCTGGTGGAGCTCAACACCGAGACCCTCCCCCGTGTCCTTGTCAACAACCGCTACTACGCGATGGTGCAGGCATCCGCGACACGGGAGGAGGACAGGGAATACATCAGCGCCTGCATGAGCAGCGCCAACTGGCTGGTCCGCAGTCTGGACCAGAGGGCGCGCACCATTCTCGCCGTGGCCCGAGAGATCGTGCGCCAGCAGGACGCCTTTCTCACCAGGGGCGTGGAGGCGCTCAGGCCGCTCACCCTGAAGCAGGTGGCGGAGGCGATCGACATGCACGAATCCACCGTCTCCCGCGTCACCTCCAACAAGTACATGGCGACGCCACGGGGCGTCTTCGAGATGAAGTACTTCTTCACCACCGCCATCACCACCTCGGCGGGCGGCGAGGCGGTCTCCGCGGAGAGCGTGCGCCATCGCATCCGGCAGCTCATCGATGCGGAAGATCCGAAAAAGGTGCTTTCCGACGACAAGATTGTTGACATCCTCCGCTCCGAGGGAATAGAGATCGCCCGGCGCACCGTGGCGAAATACAGGGAGGCCATGGGCATCCCCTCCTCCCTGCAGCGGCGCAGGGAGAAGAAGCTGCTGGCAGGGTGATTCCGACCGCGAGACGACATCGGGCTCCGGCGGTGCGGCCGGCCCGCCAGTCTGGAAAAGACGACCCGTTTGGGACATAATGCCAATGTGCGGATCCGGCGTGCCATCGCGGCGGATCGCGCATGTCACACCGTCTCATGACACGATAAGAGAAGAGACAGTCCATCATGCAAATTCATACCAGCGGCAAGAACCTGGACATCGGCGAGGCCTTCAGGAAGCACGTGGAGGACCGCCTGACGGACGGGATCCGGAAGTATTTCGACGGCGCGGTCAGTGCGCAGGTCGTGGTCGAGAAACAGCGCGGGCGGTTCTGGACGGAGTGCACCGTGCACCTCCCCACCGGTCTTGTCCTTCAGGCCTCCGGCAGCGGAGGCGACGCCTATTCCAGTTTCGACGAGGCGCTCGAGCACATGGAGACGCGCCTGCGCCGCTACAAGCGACGTCTCGTCAGCCACACCAAGAAGCGCGCCAAGCCGATGGAGGCGTTTCCCGCGCAGACTTTCGTCATCGCCCCGCAGAGCGAAGAGGAGGACGAGGGCGAGGCCGCGGAGGAGGAGTTCGTTCCCGCCATCGTGGCCGAGACCACCTCGAAGATTTCCGAGATGAGCGTCGGCGAGGCCGTGATGCAGCTGGAGCTGGGCACCATGGCGTTCGTGCTGTTCCGCAATGCGAATCATGGTGGAGTGAACATTGTCTATCGCCGCGACGACGGCCATATTGGCTGGATAGACCCCGGCCCCTGCGAAGCCGTGGGAGGCTGAAGGCCGGAAACTCCCGCGCGGAAGGCGCGAGGCCGCACCGAACAACGCCCCGATGTGAAACGGAACGCGTCAAGGCGGAGGAGAGACGGTGCGTTTCTCCACCCCTGAAGGCAAGGATCTTCCGCGAAGGGCGACAAAGGTATAAAAGGCACACATGCAGCTATCCAAGATCATCAGCGCCGACAACGTCCTGCCCGCTGTGCAGGCGGGCAGCAAGAAGCAGCTGCTGCAGCTTCTTTCGGACAGGGCGGCGGCATTCACCGGTCTGAACGAGCGGACCATTTTCGATGCGCTCATGCAGCGGGAGAAGCTGGGCTCCACCGGGCTCGGCAACGGCATCGCCATCCCGCATGGCCGGTTCGCCGGGATCGACCGGGTGCATGGGCTGTTCGCCAGACTGACCCGTCCGGTGGATTTCGATGCGCCCGACCATCAGCCGGTGGACATCGTCTTCCTGCTCATGGCGCCGGAAGGTGCGGGTGCGGACCATCTGAAGGCCCTGGCCAGGGTTTCCCGCCTGCTGCGCAACGCGCAGCTCGTCGACAAGCTGCGGGCCACCTCGGACCGGGACGCGCTGTATGCACTGATCACGGAACAGGCGTCGTTCCAGGCCGCCTGACGCCGGAGATCGTCGGACATGAAAAAAGGACCCCGCGACGGGCTGTTGCGGGGTCCTCGCCGTTCGGCCGGCGGTGCCGCCATCCGGTGGCCGGATCAGCCTTCGGCACCGGCTCCGTACTTCGCAACGATCTCGTCGGCCAGCCTTCCGGTCACTTCGGCCATGTGGTCATGCTCGAATTCGAACGTGCCCACGCCGGCGGTGGCCGAACGCAGCTCGACGATGAGGTTGCCGATCTCCGCCTCGGGCATGTGCGCCTCGACGGTGTCCCATCCTTCCCAGCCCTCGCGGGGCGCGAAGCCCAGGATCTGGCCGCGATGGCCGGACACGATCTGCGTCACCCTGGAGGTCGCCTCGTTGGGAACGTGGATCTCCACCTTGACGACGGGCTCCAGAAGCACGGGGGAGGCTTCCTTCATGCATTCCGTCATGGCGAGGCGCGCGGCCATCTTGAAGGCGAGCTCCGACGAGTCCACCGTGTGGTAGCTGCCGTCCTCCAGATTGGCCGCGAAGTCCACGACGGGGAAGCCGAGCGGTCCCTTCTCGGCGTATTCGCGGATGCCCGCCTCGACCGCGGGGATGTACTGCTTGGGCACCACGCCGCCGGTGATGGTGTCGGTGAACTCGAAGCCGCCGCCGCGGGGCAGGGGGCGGATTTCG
The DNA here is from genome assembly GCA_964430935.1 of uncultured Rhizobiaceae bacterium. Lineage (GTDB taxonomy): Bacteria > Pseudomonadota > Alphaproteobacteria > Rhizobiales > Aestuariivirgaceae > Thermopetrobacter. Next base: position 20,847 of record CAYSHK010000051.1, on the reverse strand, counting down.
ATCACCACGTCGCCGAACTGGCCGTGTCCGCCCGTCTGCTTCTTGTGGCGTCCGCGGGCCTTGGCCTTCTTCCGGATGGTCTCCTTGAAGGCGATGCGGCGCGGCTGCGCCTCCGCCGCGACGCCGAACTTGTCCTTCAGCTTCTCCAGCGCGACGCGCAGATGCATTTCGCCGGTGCCCCAGAGCACCATTTCCCTGGTATCGGGATCGTGCTTCAGGGTGAGCGAGGGATCCTCCTCCAGCAGCTTCGCCATGGCGGCGGAGAGCTTCACCTCGTCCTTCTTGTCCGGAACCGTGATGGCCATCCCGTAGACGGGCATGGCGGGGGCGGGCACGGAAATCTCCGGAACCTCCTCCTTGTCCACGGAAACCGCGTCGCCGGTGCGGATGCCCTCCAGACGGCCCAGGGCCACGGTGTCGCCGGCCGCCGCGGAGGAAACCTTCCGGGTTTCCTGGCCGAACAGGGTGAACATGCCGCCGATGCGCGAAGATTCCCCGGCGGCGTTGAAAACGGTGTCGCCGTCCTTCAGTTCTCCGGCGAGGACCCGCGTGAGGGACAGTTTGCCCTGCTGGGTGTGGAACGTCTTCATCACGTAGCCCGCGCCTTTCAGGTCCGCGTCGACACCGAGCCGCCGCCGGGTTCTCGCGATGCCGTCCACGTCGTGGCGCAACGTCTTGAGCAGACGCAGAATGCCGTTCTCGTTCTCCGCGGATCCGAGCAGGACGGGCGTGATCAGCCCTTCCGCGAGTTCCTTGTGCAGATCCTCGAAGATCTGGTCCCTGGGCGGCTCCATGTCCGAAAGCAGCGTCTCCAGAAGATCGTCGTCGTAGTCGGCCAGCTTCTCCATCATTTCGAAGCGGGCCTCCTCCTCGCGTTCCTTCACGTCCTCGGGGATCTCGACGACTTCCGATTCGGCGCCCTCGCGGTAGATGTAGGCGCGTTCCAGCGCCAGATCGACGGAACCCACGGCGATTCCGTTCTTCCAGATGGGAACCTGCCTGAGCACGAGCGGCTGTTCGGATACGGGCTGGAGATATTCCAGCATGTCGCGGACGCCGCCCTCCGCCTTGTCGATCTTGTTGATGAACAGAATGCGCGGCAGGCCGATCTCGTCCAGCTGCTTCAGGATCACCTGGAGCGCCGCGGCCTTCTTCGGATCCGCCTCCATGACCACCACCGCGGCGTCGCAACCCACCAGCGCGGCCCGGCAGTCACCGGAGAATTCCACGGATCCGGGACAGTCGATGAAGGTGTATGTGTCGCCGAGGAAATCCGTCGCGGCCACGTTCAGCTCCACGCTCATGCCATGGGAGCGTGCCGCCCTGGAGGCGTCGCCGACGGTGTTCCCGGCGCTCACGGAACCCTTGCGGGAGATGGCGCCGGTACGGTGGAGAATGGCCTCCAGCAGCGTGGTCTTGCCGCTCTGATAGGGGCCCACGAGCGCGATGCACCGCGGACCCGCCGGTCTTCCGCCCGTCTTGTCCGTCATGGCTGTTTCCTCCTTGTTCCGGTTGTTGCCGTCTGGAGCTCGAAAAAATTGCTCCGGCCGCAGGGGCCGGAGCAGCGTGTCGTTCTATTTGATGGCGCGCAGCTTCAAGCCTGCCACGCCTGCCGCCAGATTGTAGCCCGTTTGGGCTTGCACGCTGACGGGTTGCAGTGTGATCGTTCTCTTGAAGCCGCCGATCAGGACGTTGCCACCCAGACCGGCTCCCAGCGTCACTTCCGCCGAGGCCCCGGCGTAGCTGCCCGCCAGTGCGCCCCGCTGCGTGCTGCCGGGGGCGAAAACGGCCCACACCAGGGAGGTGCCGGTGGTCTCTCCTATGTCGAGGCCGACTCTGGTGATGGACCCCGTGTAGCGTTCCACCCGCCCCGAGGCGCGGCGGAACGTGCAACGGAGATGTTTCTTCGAATAGAGGACCAGCCCCGTGCCGCCCGCGATGTGACAGCTCAGGACGCCGACCTTCACCAGCGCCTGTGCCGGCGTCGCGAACGCGGCCGCGGCGAGCGCCGTGGCGGCGAGAGCGGGGACGAGACGGGAAATGCGGATCATTCCGATTCCTCCTTGTTGTTCGAGGGATGATTCCCCCCAGCCCCCTCAAGGTAGTCCACCGGACATTGAGCCACAAGACGACGAAACCCGCCCTGATCAAGATCAAGGCGGGTCGCGGGATGCGGTGAAACTCACGGCGCCGGCCGGCGCGGCTCATTCCAGCGAGGCGCAGAACCTCCGGATGCGGCGGCAGGCCTCCTCCAGCGCCTCGGTGGAGGTGGCGTAGGAGACGCGGAAGTTGGGCGAGGTTCCGAAGGCCGCGCCATGCACCGCGGCCACGCCTTCCGCCTCCAGCAGCGCGGTGACGAAGTCCTCGTCCGTCCCGATCACCCTGCCGTCCGGAGTCCGCTTTCCGATGCAGCCGGCGATGGAGGGGTAGACGTAGAAGGCGCCTTCCGGAGTGGGGCAGGTGATGCCTTCCGCCTCGTTCAGCAGCTTCACCACCATGTCGCGCCGCGCCTTGTAGACGCGGTTGCTCTCGGCGATGAAATCCTGGGGGCCGTTCAGCGCCTCCACGGCCGCCCACTGGGAAATGGAGCAGGGGTTGGAGGTGGACTGCGACTGCAGCTTGCCCATGGCCCGGATCAGCTCCGTCGGGCCGCCCGCGTAGCCGATGCGCCAGCCGGTCATGGCATAGGCCTTGGCGACGCCGTTGACGGTCAGCGTGCGCTCGAAAAGGCCCGGCTCCACCTGCGCCGGCGTCACGAACTCGAATCCGTCGTAGACCAGGTGCTCGTAGATGTCGTCGCTCATCACCCACACGTGCGGATGCTTCATCAGCACGTCGGTGAGCGCCTTCAGCTCGTCGCGGGTATAGGCGGCGCCGGAGGGGTTGGAGGGCGAGTTGAAGAGGAACCACTTGGTCTTCTCGGTGATGGCCTTCTCCAGATCCTCCGGGGTCAGCTTGAAGTTGTTCTCCAGCGTCGTCTCCACGATCACGGGGGTGCCGCCCGCCAGCAGGACCATGTCCGGATAGCTGACCCAGTAGGGGGCGGGAATGATCACCTCGTCACCCGGATTGAGGGTCGCCATGAAGGCGTTGTAGAGCACCTGCTTGCCGCCGTTTCCGACGGTGATCTGCGACGTCTCGTAGGTCAGGCCGTTGTCGCGGCGGAACTTCTCGACGATGGCCGCCTTCAGCTCCGGGATGCCGTCCACGGCGGTGTATTTCGTCTCGCCGCGCCGGATGGCCTCGATGGCCGCCTCCTTGATGTTGTCGGGCGTGTCGAAGTCCGGTTCGCCGGCGCCCAGGGAAATGACGTCTCTGCCGGCCGCCTTCAGCTCGCGCGCCTTCTGGGAGACGGCGATGGTCGGCGACGGCTTGATGCGGGAAAGGGAATCGGCGAGAAAACCCATCTGTCTGGCTCCAGTGAAAAGTGCGGTTCGGTATCCGGCGCCGGACAGTATAACGCCCCGTCCCGTTGGGCAAGGGGGCAGGGGGCTCCGGCATGCGGAAGCGGGATTTGCCGTCACCGTCCGGACGTGGCATGCTCCGCCGCATGTTCGACCGGTCGGGAAAGATGCGGATGGTTCCGCCGCGGGAGGCGCTGCCCGGCCGTGCGGATCCGATCCCCACGGCGGAGCGGCATTTCGTCACCGGCCGTCCCCTGAAGGGCCCCTGGCCTTCCGGAGCCGAAGTGGTCCATTTCGGCATGGGCTGCTACTGGGGTGCCGAGCGGCGTTTCTGGCGGACGCCGGGCGTATGGGTCACGGCGGTGGGGAACATCGCTGGACACACGCCGAACCCCACCTACGAGGAGCTCTGCACCGGCCTGACCGGACATACGGAAGCGGTGCTGGTGGTCTACGAACCCGCGGAAGTCGCCTTCGCGGAACTGCTGAAGGTGTTCTGGGAGGGGCACGACCCCACGCAGGGCATGCGGCAGGGCAACGACATGGGCACGCAGTACCGCTCCGGCATCTGGTGCACCACGGAAGAACAGCTCGATCTGGCTCGGAGGAGCCGGGACATCTACCAGAAGGTCCTGCACGAGGCGGGTCATGGCGACATCACCACGGAAATCGCCATGGCGCCGGAGTTCTACTACGCCGAGGAATATCACCAGCAGTATCTCGCGAAGAATCCGCAGGGCTACTGCGGCATCGGAGGAACGGGAATCCCCTTTCCGGCCGGAGCATTGCGTGCCGCCTGAAGGCGGCGTGCGTTTTCCGCACATTCCGGCGCGCGAATCCGGGCGGCATCCACCCTCCCAGGTTGCACATGGTGCTTGCCTGCGATATGATAGTGAGTATCAGTTTCAAGGGCGAGGGGTGTCGCATTCCGGGAGGGAACGACGATGCCCTGGATACATGATCTTTTCTGCCGGAGGGGGCCCATGTGCGATCCGGCGGATCTTCGGGAATGCCTGCGCAATCCCGGCTCCAACGCATGCCAGCGGGCGCGCGAATGCCATTCGGCCTGGCTGGAGGTGCGGTGGCTGTGCCGCATCCTGCCGGAACTCCTGCCTCCGCTTCCCCTGCCGCGCCCCGATCCGCCTCCGCCATTCTTCCCCGGCATCGCGGGTGGCGATGCGGATCCCTGGCCGATCGATCCGCGGATCGATCTGATGCGCAACGCCTTCGAGACGGAACTTCTGCTCGATCTTCTGGCGCCGTCGCGGTTCCACCGCACCGAGACCGCGCTGCCCTCCGCGACGGCGTTCGTCCGCCGGGAGGGGCTGGTGCCGGCGGTGGCGCGCAACCTCGCGAAGCGCCTAGCCAAAGTCGCGGATCTTCTCGGGAAGGAGGCGGAACTGATGGAGAGGCAGCCGGGCTGATCCGCCCGCCCGCGGATCATTGCCCGGCGGCATGGTCCGCCAGCCGTCGCAGATAGGCGTCGCAGGCCGCAAGCTGGTCGAGGTCCACATACTCGTCCGGCTTGTGGGCCTGTTCGATATGGCCGGGGCCGCAGATCACCGCCGGCATGCCCGCCTGCGCGAACAGCCCCGCCTCCGTGCCGTAGGAGGCACGGTGGCAGCCGTTGGCGCCGGCGAATCGCATGGCGAGCCGCGCCGCCGGGGAATCCTCGTCGTGCCGCAGGCCGGGCACGGCGTTGACGATCTCCGTGCTGATCCCGGCGTCGGGCGCCACCCGCTTCATGGCCGGCTCCAGCCGCGTCCGGGCGAATTCCCGGATCCGTTGCGGAATGACGCCGGGCGCGGCGTCCGGCATGAGGCGCGTCTCCCAGTCGATGACGCAGTGCCGGGGTATGATGTTCTTCGCCGTGCCGCCGGAGACGAGCCCGATGTTGACCGTCGTATGGGGTGGCTCGAAGCCCGATGCGGGATCCGCCTTCTCCCGCTCCTCGGCGGCGATGCGGTTGATCTCCACGATCACCTCTCCTGCCGCCATGATGGCGTTCACGCCCAGATGCGTGCAGCTGGAATGGGCCTCCCGGCCGGTGACCACGGTGCGCATCACCTCGATTCCCTTGTGCGCCGTCACCACGTTCATGCCCGTGGGCTCGCCGACGAAGACCGCGGCGACCGGCGGCAGGTTTTCCCGCATCCACTCGATCATGGGCCGCACGCCCGTGCAGCCGACCTCCTCGTCGCAGGACAGGGCGAGGATGATAGGGCGCTTCAGGTCGCGCTCCAGGAATTCCGGAACCAGGGCCAGCGCGGAGGCGATATAGCCCTTCATGTCGCAGGTGCCGCGTCCGTAGGCCCGCCCCTCCTCCGGCTCCAGCCGCAGACGGAAGGGATCCGACGTCCAGTCCTGGTCGTCCACGGGCACCACGTCCGTATGGCCGGAAAGCACGAGGCCGCCCTCGATCTCCGGGCCGATGACGGCCACGAGATTGGCCTTGTCGGGGCCGAAATCCACGCGCGTGGAATCGATGCCGAAGCCGGCCAGCCAGTCCTGGACGAAGGCGATCAGCTCCAGGTTGGAATTGCGGCTGGTGGTGTCGAACGCGACCAGCCTTTCCAGCATTTCCACCGTGGTCATCCGTTCGGCCATGTCGGCACCTTGTCTTTTTGCGCGTTCGCGGCTTAAGTTGCGCAGCAGGCGACGCGCCTGCGGCCATTTCGCGGGCCGGGAGGTTCTCTCCCTAGCATCTCGGACGAGGGAAATACACCCCCGCGGGGGATTACGGACAAGGGGCTTGCCGCATCATGGACCAGCGCAACGGTTTCGACCTGAAGAAGTACATCCGTTCCATCCCGGACTATCCGAAGAAGGGCATCATCTTCCGCGACATCACCACCCTGATGGCCTCCGCCCACGGCCTGCGGGCCTGTGTGGACGAGCTCGTCTGGCCCTTCCTCGAGGTGGACATCGACTACGTGATCGGCATCGAGGCCCGGGGCTTCATCCTCGGCGGCGCGGTGGCCCACGAGCTGGGACGGGGGTTCGTGCCCATCCGCAAGAGGGGCAAGCTGCCGTGGAAGGTGATCGGCAAGGACTACGAGCTGGAATACGGCGTGGATCGCATAGAGGTGCACGCGGACGCCATCCAGGAGGGGGACAGGGTTCTGCTCATCGACGATCTGATCGCCACCGGCGGCACGGCCAACGCCGCCATCGACCTGATCCGGGAATCCGGCGGCGAGCTGGTGGCGGCCGCCTTCGTCATCGATCTGCCGGAGCTCGGCGGCTCCCGCAAGCTGAAGGAGAAGGGCGTGAAGGTGCATACCCTGGTGGAATTCGAGGGCGCCTAGGGCGAAAGGGCGAAAAAGGCCTTGCCTTGGCGGCCGGTTGGTGTATTCACTCCGGCAATTTGGGCGCTGGCCGGAAGCATTGAGGAAACATGCCGAAAAGAACCGACATCCAGTCCATCCTCGTCATCGGTGCGGGTCCCATCGTCATCGGGCAGGCGTGCGAGTTCGACTATTCCGGCGCCCAGGCCATCAAGGCGCTGAAGGAGGAGGGATACCGGGTCGTTCTGGTCAACTCCAATCCGGCCACCATCATGACCGATCCGCAGCTTGCGGACGCCACCTACATCGAGCCCATCACCCCCGCCGTGGTGGAGAAGATCATCGAGAAGGAGTGCCCGGACGCCCTTCTGCCGACCATGGGCGGCCAGACGGCGCTCAACACGGCGCTCTCGCTGGAGCGCAGCGGGGTTCTGGACCGCTATGGAGTGAAGATGATCGGCGCCCGCGCCGACGTGATCGACAAGGCGGAGGACCGCGAGCTCTTCCGCAAGGCGATGGAGAAGATCGGCCTCGATCTGCCGCGGTCGGCCTTCGTGAACACCTCGGAGCTGAAGCGCCGTTTCCGGCAGGAATACGAGGCCGGACGGTCCGCCATCGAGGAGCGCCATCCGGAAGGGGAGGCGCGCGAAAGGGCGCTGGCGGAGTTCGAGGCCGAATGGCTGGAGCGGGAATGGGAGCGCCGCGAGGAACATCGGCTGGAGGCCATGCGCCAGATCTTCGCCGCCTACAAGGTCACGGGGCTTCCGGCCATCGTGCGCCCCTCGTTCACCTTGGGGGGAACGGGCGGCGGCATCGCCTACACCCTCGAGGAGCTCTACGACATCGCGCTGGGCGGCGTGGAGGCCTCCCCCACTTCGGAGGTGCTGATCGAGGAATCCATTCTCGGCTGGAAGGAGTACGAGATGGAGGTCGTCCGCGACCGCGACGACAACTGCATCATCGTCTGCTCCATCGAGAACGTCGATCCCATGGGCGTGCACACCGGTGATTCCATCACCGTGGCCCCAGCCCTGACCCTGACCGACAAGGAATACCAGAGGATGCGCAACGCATCCATCGCGGTGCTGCGCGAGATCGGCGTGGAGACCGGCGGCTCGAACGTGCAGTTCGCCATCAATCCGAAGGACGGCCGCATGGTGGTCATCGAGATGAACCCCCGCGTCTCCCGTTCTTCCGCGCTGGCCTCCAAGGCGACGGGCTTTCCCATCGCCCGCGTGGCCGCGAAGCTGGCCGTGGGCTATACGCTGGACGAACTGAAGAACGAGATCACCGGCGGCGCGACGCCAGCCTCCTTCGAGCCCACCATCGACTACGTGGTGACCAAGATCCCGCGTTTCGCCTTCGAGAAGTTCCCCGGCGCGGAACCGGTGCTCTCCACGGCCATGAAGTCGGTGGGCGAGGTGATGGCCATCGGGCGGACATTCGCCGAATCCCTCCAGAAGGCCCTGCGGGGACTGGAGACCGGTCTGACCGGACTCGACGAGGTGGAGATCGAGGGGCTGGGCCGTGGCGACGACCGCAATGCCGTGCGGGCCGCGCTGTCCCGCGCCACGCCGGACCGCATTCTCAAGATCGCGCAGGCCATGCGTCTGGGCTGGGATCTGGAGGAGATCCACCGCATCACCCGCTACGATCCCTGGTTCCTCGCCCGGATCGCCGAGATCGTGGAGATGGAGCGCAGGGTGCGCGAGCACGGCCTGCCCGAGGATGCCGACAACATGCGCATGCTCAAGGCCATGGGCTTCTCGGACGCCAGGCTGGCCCGGCTCGCGGGACTGGACGAACGCGAAGTGCGGGATCGCAGGCATGCGCTGGACGTGCGGCCGGTCTTCAAGCGGATCGATACGTGCGCGGCGGAGTTCGCTTCCCCCACCGCCTACATGTACTCCACCTACGAGACCGGCCTTCCGGGCGTCACGGACGGCTGCGAGGCACGGGTTTCGGACCGCAGGAAGGCGGTGATCCTCGGCGGAGGGCCGAACCGCATCGGGCAGGGCATCGAATTCGACTACTGCTGCTGCCACGCCGCCTTCGCGCTGTCCGACATGGGCATCGAGTCGATCATGGTCAACTGCAATCCGGAGACGGTCTCCACCGATTTCGACACCTCCGACCGCCTCTACTTCGAACCGCTGACGGCGGAGGACGTGCTGGAGATCCTGCACAGGGAGAGGCAGGCGGGCGAGCTGGCCGGCGTCATCGTGCAGTTCGGCGGGCAGACGCCGCTGAAGCTGGCCGACGAGCTGATGCGCAACGGCATCCCCATTCTCGGCACCTCGCCGGACGCCATAGATCTGGCGGAGGATCGCGACAGATTCTCCCGGCTTCTGAAGGATCTCGGCCTGCGGCAGCCCGAGAACGGCATCGCCCGAACGGCGGAGGAGGCCATCGAGATCGCCGAGGCCATCGGCTATCCGGTCGTCATCCGCCCCTCCTACGTGCTCGGCGGACGGGCCATGGAGATCGTGCGCGACCGGGCCCAGCTCGAGCGCTACATCAGCGAGGCGGTGGTCGTCTCCGGCGATTCCCCGGTGTTGATCGACAGCTATCTGGACAACGCCATCGAGGTGGACGTGGACGTTCTGGCCGACAGGCGCACGGTCTTCGTCGCCGGCATCATGGAGCACATAGAGCAGGCCGGCATCCATTCCGGCGATTCCGCGTGCTCCCTGCCGCCGCACAGCCTGCCGCGCGAGGTGATCGCGGAGATCGAGCGGCAGAGCGTGGAACTGGCCCGCGCCCTGGACGTCTGCGGGCTGATGAACGTGCAGTACGCCGTGAAGGACGGCACCGTGTACATTCTGGAGGTCAATCCGCGGGCCTCCCGCACGGTGCCTTTCGTGGCCAAGGCCACGGGGCGGCCCGTCGCCAACATCGCGGCGCGGGTCATGGCGGGTGTCGAACTGGAGGAGTTCGGCCTGCGGGACCGGCGGCTCGACCACATCAGCGTCAAGGAGGCGGTGTTCCCGTTCAACCGCTTCCCCGGCGTGGACACCCTGCTCGGTCCGGAAATGCGCTCCACGGGCGAGGTCATGGGCATGGACCGCGATTTCCCCATGGCCTTCGCGAAGGCGCAGCTGGGCGCCGGGCAGCAGCTGCCGATGTCCGGTACGGTCTTCATATCCGTGCGCGACGCCGACAAGGAGGCGGTTCTCGAGCCCGCGCGCCTGCTGCATGAACTGGGCTTCACCATCATCGCCACCGGCGGAACCCGCGACTTCCTCGTGGAGCGCGGGGTGCCCGCAAGGCGCGTGAAGAAGGTGCAGGAGGGCCGGCCCAACATCGTGGACGCCATCGCCAACGGCGAGGTGCAGCTGGTGATCAACACCACGGAAGGGGCGTCCAGCCAGAACGCCTCCCGCTCCATCCGCCAGCAGGCACTGGCCTCCGGCATTCCATACACCACGACCCTCGCCGGTGCCCGCGCCACGGCGGAGGCCATACGGGCCCTGAAGGAACGTCCACTTGAAGTGAAATCCCTTCAGGAGTATATTGCCTGACGCAAAAGCAGCCTCACACGCCTCCTGCTGGTCCGGAACGGCCATGCGGGAAGGGTGTTTTTTGCTGGAAATCGTATGGGGGCAGGTTCCGTTGCAAGGGGCACGCGACGGAACGATGCGAACGACAAAACGGACAATTGAACGATCATGGAAAAGATCCCGATGACAGCGGCGGGGCATGCCGCCCTGCAGGAGGAAATCCGTCACCTGAAGACGGTGGAGCGGCCGCGCATCATCAAGGCCATTGCCGAGGCGCGCGCCCACGGCGATCTGTCCGAGAACGCGGAATACCATGCCGCGAAGGAGCAGCAGGCCTGGAACGAGGCCCGCGTCGCGGAGCTGGAGGACAAGCTTTCGCGCGCCGAGGTGATCGATGTCTCCCGGCTTTCCGGTGACAAGGTGCAGTTCGGCGCGACCGTGACGCTTGTGGACGAGGATACGGATCAGGAAGTGACCTACCAGATCGTCGGCGATTTCGAAGCCGATGTCTCGAAGGGCAAGATCTCCATTTCCTCGCCCATCGCCCGGGCGCTGATCGGCAAGGAGGTCGGCGACTCCGTGGAGGTCAATACGCCCGGCGGAGGCAAGTCCTACGAAATCCTTTCGGTGGAGTACAAATAACCCCACCGTACCGGAAAACGCGGAAGGCCCGGAACATTTTCCGGGCCTTTTCCTTTTGCTCCATCCATCGGGCGCCGCGTCGGCCAATGCGCCTCGGCAGACATGCCGCCGGCTTCATCCGTTCCGGCCCCTGCGCTTCATCACGTGCTTCCGGTCCGATGCCAGCGGGGCCGGCGCTTACCGGTTGGCGGTGCGGCGCTTGCTCTTCTTCAGAGGCAGGCCGAGCAGCGCCCATCCCTGCACGCCACCGCGGTAGTAGTGCAGCTTCTCGGGCGGATATCCGGCATCCACGAGAGCCTGGATGTTCCTCGGGGACTGCGGGCAGAAGGCGCCGTTGCAGAAGAGCATCAGCTCCCGGGCCTGACTGAAATCCCAGGTGCCGTCGGGGAGCTTGCGCGCGCCGAGCAGGATGAGGATCTTCTCCCTGTACGGGTTGTCCGCGCTGAACAGCATGGAGGGCACGTTCACGGCCCCCGGGATCGTGCCGCTGCGGTATTCCTTCGGCGAACGGGAATCGATCAGCACGCCGGTCATGGCCTTGCCGTGCTTCTTGAGGAACTCGATCACCTCCAGCTCCCCCGCCACCTGCACGCCCGGCGCCGGGCTGATGGGCTGGATGCAGAAGGGAGGACATGGCCGCGATGTCAGGGTGAATTCCCCCCGCAGCCTGTGCTTTGTGTCCTGGATCCGTTTGATCCTGTATTTCTGCCTGCCAACCTGAACGTCGACGTATGGAACATCTTTCGTGATGTTCACCTTTTCCGCCCGTGCCGGCGCCGTACCGGCCAATCCGGAACAGATCGCGACGAACAGACACAACAATCCGGCGAACGGCCGGGCAAACTCGAGCCGCATCAGATACATGATCCGCTTCTCCCCCATGCGCAAAAACCTCCCCCGCATGCAAACGGGGCCGGGCGCGATCCCGAGGATCGCCTCGCGTTCGTACTGGTAACACTTTCAACCGGCGGACGCATGTATCACATGGATGTTTTCAACCGGAGAATGCATTTGGATGCGCCATATGTGGCAATTTTGCCACGCAAACGCCATGTCCCGGCTTCATCCATGACATGAGGGAGGTTTTCTCACCCGTCCCTTTTCCGTTCCTGTCCGCCTTTCACGACCGGCAGCCCCAGAAGCTGCCAACCCCGGATTCCGTTCCGGTAGTAATGCAGTTTCTCCGGGGGATAGCCGAGCTTGACCAGGGTGCGGATGTTCTGGGGCGACATGGAGCAGGTGGGCCCGATACAGAACAACATCAGCTCCCGGACGTTGGTGAAGTCCCATGTGCCGTCCGGAAGTTTTCTGGCCCCGAGAATGGTCAGGATCCGTTCCTGATACGGGTTGTTCTCCGCCAGCAGGATGGAGGGAATGTTGATGGCTCCCGGAATTGTGCCCTTCCTGAACATCTTCGGTGTCCGGGAATCTATGAGCAGGCCGCTCAGATCCTTTCCGCGCGTGCGCAGGAATTCGATCACCTCCAGTTCCCCGGCGAGATTGACACCCGGCGCGGGAAGGGCCGGCTGGATGCAACGAGGCGGGCAGGGGAGGGAGGTCAGGGTGAATGGGCCCGTGAGCCTGTGCTGCGTATCCTGTATCCTCTGAATCCGGAATTTCCGTTTTCCGACCTGGACATCGACGTAGGGCTGGTTCCGGGTGATGTTCACCTTGCCGGCCAGGGCCTGTCCGGCGGAAATGGAACCGGCCACGACCGTACAGATGCAAAGGATGCCTCCAACCGTTCTCCGAAGCATGCTACCCCCTTTTTGTTTCCGTTGGCTGAATGGTTGCCGGGCCGTTGCCTCCGGACCGCCGCAACCGAATCGCGTGCGGAAAGCGGTATCACAGCGCATGCTGAAGTTGTAGATGGTGGAATGCATCACCTCATGGTTATGCGCTGGAATTTCCGGACCTCTCCATGATGCGGAATGGCATGGCGTCTTCACGCCGCGGCCCGGCAGCCGTCCGCGGCCGATGCCGGACCGTTGGCCGCGACGAGGGACGAGACGCCATGCTGGGTCTTGCGCCAGTGGTGCGGATGGACGAGGAAATCCCACAGCGCCAGCCATGCCGAGGCCGAGAGAAGCATCCAGTACAGGGGGATGGCCAGCAGCCACGGCCAGAGTTTCAGCATCTGCCGCCTGTAGAGCCCCAGGGCTCCGCACAGCATCGCCGCGCCGTACCCAACCGCCAGCACCATGGCGCCGAGGGCGGTTTCGATGGACATCCACAGGTTCGCCGAATCCGTGACGAAGACAACGTCCCGTATGGTCAGGGCCAGAAAGAAGGGATGGGCCAGCGCGGCGAAGATGCCCGCGCCGAGCATGCCGTGCAGCGTGAACAGTCCGCCGGCGCCCGCCTCGCGCACGAATGCCAGCGGCCTGCGCATGTGGACGAGCCACGTCTGCAGCCACCCCTTCATCCAGCGCGCGCGCTGCAGGATCCATGGGCGGACCGTGCAGCAGGCCTCCTCCCATGTCGTCGACGGCAGGCAGCCGGTCCGCCAGCCGGCGCGGGCCAGACGGAACCCCAGATCCGCATCTTCCGTGACGTTGAAGGGGTCCCATCCACCGACTTCCCGCAAGGCGTCGATGCGGAAATGGTTGGATGTCCCTCCGAGGGGCAGAGGCACCTCCATTTCGGCGAGAACCGGAAGGATCACATCGAAATGGCTCGCGTATTCGATGGCGAAGAGACGTGTCAGCCAGGTTTCGTTGGCGTTGTACCAGGTGAGCCTTGCCTGGAGGCAGGCGAGCCTTTTCGGAGAGACGGCGAAATGTTCCGCCGCGGTGCGCAACTGGCGGGGATGCGGTATGTCCTCCGCGTCGAAAATCGTCACCAGCTCCCCCCGCGCCATGTGCAGGGCGTAATTGAGGGCCTTCGGTTTCGTGTGCGGACCGATGTCCGGAACCGTGACCACCTCGAAGTGCCCAGGCAGGGGGAGGTCCTTCAGGGACGCGCGCGTGACGTCGTCGTCCTCCTCCACCACCAGCTTGATGTCCAGCTTCTCGGCCGGATAGTCGAGGGCCTTCAGCGCGCCCGTGATCTGATGCAGAACCGCGCTCTCCCGATAGAGCGGCACGAGCACGCTGTAGACGGGCAGGTCCGCGTCGGCCAGACGCGGCGGGGGTGGGCATTTCGCGGGAGGTCTCAGGGAGATCAGCCGCAGCGCCGACATGAACACGAAAAGCGTCGTCAGCAGCAGGGTGCAGGCCACCCCGGCCGCGTGTGGATGCTGAAATGCCAGCAGACCACCGCCAGCCAGCAGACCGCACAGCAGAACGAGCTGCCGCCCGTCGAACCTCCGCATCGCGGACAGCTCGGGAGAGCGACGAGCGAGCGCGAAAGCGGCATCTTCCGCGAACCGTCCGGCCGCCGCCTCCTCCAAGGCCTTCAGGAACTGTCCGCCGTCGGCGCGCCACAGAACCGCGTGCCCCGCCTCGGTGGCCCTTGCGGCGGCCAGCTCGTCCGTCGCCACGCAATAGACAAGTTTTCCGAGTTTCTCCACGGGTGCGAACCTGAAGCGCCCCGCCCGGACGAGATCCTCGTGGGAAAGCCTTCCGAATATTTCCTTCAGACGGGATGCCGGCATCCGCGGCAGCACCGCGAAATATGGCATCCGGAGCGTCTTTCCGGACAAAACCTCCCCGTCCCTGCCTTCTCTGGCGGGAAGGCAGGGGCCAAGCTCCATGAACATGATCTCTCTCCCCCGGGCGTCGAAGCCCGTCGTCCATTTGCCCGACCGTATCTGGTCAGGTTATGAACCCTCTTGATGTGCGTGCATGGAAGGTCCACCATCATTTTCAAGCAATGGTAGAATCGACAGTCGGATGCACGTTTGTGGAAATATGTTGAAAACATCTCAACTTCAGGTAGTGGAAAGAATAGAGAAGTGTCTTCTGCAAGCATCGCATGCTCACTGAAAGTTCTGTCCACCTGCGCGGGACTGTGGTTTCTCGTGACGGGGGCGGCCTCGTCGCACGCGGCCGGGCGGGAAGGGGAGGCCATGGACATGCCGCGGTTCAGGCACGTCGATGCCGGTCTCGCGGCGATGACGCTGAAGCGCTTTCCGCGCATCCGCTTTCTGGTCGCCGCGGACTTTCCGCCCTTCATCTACCGCACAGGCAGGGGGCGGCTGACCGGCTACGCCATGGGCGTGGCGAATGCGCTCTGCGCGGAGGCGCGGGTGAAATGCGATTTCATAGAAGTGCCCTGGACGAGACTGGCCGGGGCGCTCCGCAACGGCGTCGGCGACGTGATCCTCGCCGGTCCGCGCCTGACGGCGGAGAACGCGGAGGTCATGGACTTCACCCGTCCCTATCTCCGGGCGCTCGGCGCCTTCGCCGTGCGTCGCCCGGGTCTGATCCACGAAGCCACGGGGCAGGCGATGGCGGGGCGTCGCATAGGCGTGGTCAAGGGCACGGTGCATGCCGCATGGCTGCGTCGCAACTTCGGCCGTTCCCGCATCCATCAGTATGCCGACTTCGGCAAGGCCGCGGAGGCCCTGCGCACGGGGCGGGTGGATGCGCTTTTCGGAGACTGGATCCAGCTCGGTTTCTGGACGCAGGGTTCGGCATCGAAGAAGTGCTGCCGCGTGCTGCCGGGCTGGTTTCCGGCCCGCGACTTCACCTGGAACGATACCGTCATGGCGGTGAAACGGGGCAACCGCGCCCTGCGCCGGGTGCTCGACCGCTATCTCGATGTGCTCGACAGCGAGGGGCGCCTTGCGCCCATGGCCATGCGGTTCCTGCCCGTGGGCCGCGGGGAGGGGAAGGAAAAATGATCGGCGAGGACTGGCTGCTGGATGGAGAGGGTGCGGACAGGCCGCTCCTGATCCTCGCGCATGGAGCGGGGGCGGGATACGACACCCCGTTCATGACCCGCATGGCGGAAGCGATCGCCGCGCGCGGTGTCATGGTGGCGCGTTTCGAGTTCTCCTACATGCGCCGCCGCCGGGAGACGGGAAGGCGCGCGGGGCCGGGACGTGCCGAGCGGCTTCTTGGAGAATACGGGGACCGGGTGCGGGAATGGGCCGCCCGCGCTCCGCTGTTCATCGGCGGCAAGTCCATGGGCGGTCGCATCGCCTCCATGATGGCGGACCGGTTGCATGAGGAGGGACTCGTCCGCGGTCTCGTCTGCCTTGGCTATCCGTTCCATCCGCCCGGCCGGCCCGGAAATCCGCGCATCGAACATCTGACGACCCTGCGCACGCCGGCCCTCGTCTGCCAGGGCGACCGGGATCCCTTCGGACGCCGCGAGGAGGTGGAGGAATACGGACTGTCCCCGTCCATGCGCCTCTGCTGGCTGCCGGACGGCGATCACGATTTCAAGCCGCGGGTGAAGAGCGGCGAAAGCTGGGCGGGGAACATGGAGAGGGCGGCCATGGCGGTGTCGGATTTCGTGCACGGGGCGGCCACCGGCTGAGCGGACATGGCGCGGCGCGTCAGCTGCGGGCCTTGAGGGCTGCGGCCAGTGTGCCCTCGTCGAGATATTCCAGCTCGCCGCCCACCGGCACGCCGTGCGCCAGACGGGTCACCCTGACGCCGCAGTCCTTCAGGGCCTCCGCGATGTAGTGCCCCGTGGTCTGGCCCTCCACCGTCGCGTTGAGGGCGAGAATCACCTCCGCGACCTCGGGTGCGGAAGCCCGCTCCACCAGGCGGGGAATGTTCAGATCCTCCGGCGTGACACCCTCGATGGCGGAGAGGACGCCGCCCGTCACATGATAGACGCCGCCGAAGGCTCCGGCCCGCTCCAGCGCCCAGAGGTCGGACACGTCCTCCACGACGCAGATCACGTCCCGGCGGCGGCGCGTGCTGCTGCAGATCCCGCAGGGGTCCCGCGTGTCGAGGTTGCCGCATTCGGAGCAGGTGCGCACGGCCTCCGAGGCCCGGCGCAGGGCGTCCGCCAGCGGCTCCAGCAGCGTCTGGCGGTTCTTCATCAGATGCAGCACCGCGCGACGCGCGGAACGCGGTCCGAGCCCCGGCAGGCGCGCCAGGAGCTGGATCACCCGTTCGATTTCCGCTCCGGTGGAATGTTCCGTCACGTGCGGCTCCGCTCGCGGTGGAGGTGGGGGTCGAAATCACATCGGAAGATTCATGCCGGGCGGCAGGGGCAGGTCGCCGGTGGCCTCCTTCATCTTTTCGGCCATCAGCTCCTCCATCTTCACCCGCGCGTCGTTGCAGGCGGCCACGAGCAGGTCCTCCAGAATCTCTTTCTCATCGGGCTTCAGCAGGGCTTCGTCGATCTCCACATCCTTCGTCTCGCCCTTCCCGGTGACGGTGACGGAAACCATGCCGCCGCCCGCGACCCCCATCACCGTGGTCTGGGCGAGCTCCTCCTGCATGCGCTGCATGCGCGCCTGCATCTCCTGGACCTGCTTCATCATGGCGCCGAGGTTCTTCATCATTCCTCCTCCTGGATCGAATTCGTCGTCTCCGGTTCGGGCGGCCTGACGTCCACCACGCGCGCATCCGGGAAGCGGTCGAGAATCTCCTGCACCTGCGGATGCCGCTCCGCCCGGGCGAAGAGCGATTCACGCGCCCGCAACCGTTGCGCATGCAACGTCTCCCCGCCGGGCTCGTCGGACAGGATCACCGCCCAGCGGCGACCCGTCCACATTCCGAGTTTTCTGGAAATCTCGTTTGGAAGGTCCTTCGGAGCGTCCTTCTCCAGGGCGATCTCCAGGCGTCCGTTGGAGACGCGCACCGGACGCACCTGCCTTTCCAGGGCCGTCTTCAGCCGGAGATCGCGCATCTTTCCCGCGAGTTCCACGATCTCCTCGAAGCTCCCCGGCGCGGGAAGCCGCTCCGCCGTCGCGGCTTGTGCCGTGCCGGTTGCGGGTGTGCCACCCGGGGGATTCTCCGGATCCGGCGGGGAGGCCCGCATGGTGGCGCCGCCGGAGGAGGTTTCCGTGGCCCGGGGCGCGGATGGGGGCATGGAGGTGGAGGGAGCTCGTGCCCGGGCCCGGGGAACGCCGCCTCCGTCCGTGTCGGTGGAGGGCTGCGACAGCCGTTTCACGAGATCGGCGGGAGTGGGCAGGTCCGCCGCATGGGCAAGGCGGATGAGCACCATCTCGGCCGCCGGCAGCGGGCGGGATGCCGCCTGTACCTCGGCGACGCCCTTCAGCAGCATCTGCCAGGCGCGGGTGAGGGCGGGCATGGAGAGCTTTCCGGCCAGTTCCAGGCCACGCCTGCGTTCCTCCTCGGAATGGGCGGCATCGGCCCCGGCCTCGCCGAGGATGCGCATCCGGGTCACCAGATGGGTGAAGGCGGCGAGGTCGTTGAGGACGGTCAGGGGTTCCGCGCCCAGCGCATGCTGCTCGGCCAGCGCCGAAAGCGCATCCTCGAGCCGTCCGCCCATCACCGCCTCGAACAGGTCCATGATCCGGGTGCGGTCCATCAGGCCCAGCATGGAGGAGACGTCCTCCGCGCGCACCCTGTCCTGGCCGTAGGCGATGGCCTGGTCCAGAAGCGAGAGCGCGTCCCGCACGCTGCCCTCCGCGGCGCGGGCGATGAGCCGCAGGGCCTCCTCCTCGTGTCCCACCTTCTCCTGTTCGCACACCCAGGCCAGATGGCGCATCAGGGGGGCGCTCTCCACCCGCCGCAGATCGAAGCGCTGGCAGCGCGAGAGCACCGTAACGGGAACCTTGCGGATCTCCGTGGTGGCGAAGATGAACTTCACGTGCTCCGGCGGCTCCTCGAGCGTCTTGAGTAGCGCGTTGAACGCCGCCTTGGAGAGCATGTGCACCTCGTCGATGATGTAGACCTTGTAGCGCGCCGAGATGGGCTTGTAGGGCACCTGCTCGATGATCTCGCGGATGTTGTCCACGGAGGTGTGCGACGCGGCGTCCATCTCGATCACGTCCACGTGGCGCGATTCGAGGATCGCCTCGCAGTGCTCCCCCATCCCGTCCATGTGGACGGTCGGGCGGTCGGACAGGGAATAGTTCAGCGCGCGGGCGATGAGGCGCGCGGTGGTCGTCTTGCCGATGCCGCGCACGCCGGTGAGCATGTAGCCCTGCGCGATGCGCCCCGTCTCGAAGGCGTTGGCGAGGGTGCGCACCATGGCGTCCTGCCCGACCAGCTCCTCGAAGCGTTTCGGCCGGTACTTGCGCGCCAGGACTCGGTAGGGCGTCGCGCCGGATCGCGCATCCGTATGGCTGGTGGCGTCGCTCAATCCCGGTTCCCTTCAGGATCCCTGCCGTCCAGCAGCCGGCGGACGGCATCTCCCGCCTCCCCGCGGGCGGGGGTGGAAGACTGGACGCGACCCGCGCGCGCCTCGCCTGGGCTGCTTCCTTCCGGACCTGACCCGCTGGGCGGACGGCAGCGTCCGCGCCAGTCTTCCGCCCCCTATATCGGACGGATGGCGGGGCGATGCAAGCGCTTTCGACATTCCTCTCCCGGCTGCGGAGACGATGGCGGTTTTCCACAGGTTCCGGAAATGTTCTTGATGACCACCTGACGTTGCGTTAGCACTCGTACCGCAATCATGGAGGGAGAGAGATGGTTTCGCGTGTCGCCACGGTGGCGTTCCATGGCATAGAGGCCGTTCCGGTGGATGTGCAGGTGCTCCTGTCCTCGGGGCTCGTGGCCTTTTCCATAGTCGGGCTTCCGGACAAGGCGGTGGCCGAGAGCCGGGAGCGGGTGCGGGCCGCCCTGCACGCCATCGGGCTGGCCCTGCCGGCGAAACGGATCACCGTCAATCTGGCGCCCGCCGATCTGCCGAAGGAGGGCAGCCACTACGACGCCCCCATCGCTCTGGCCATCCTTTCGGCGATGGGCGTGCTGCCCGCGGAGTTCCTGTCGCGCTGGCTGGTCGTCGGCGAGCTGTCGCTGGACGGCTCCCTGGCGCCGACTGCGGGCGCCCTGCCGGCGGCCATGGCGGCGGCCGCCGCGGGGCTGGGCATCATCTGCCCGCACGCCAACGGGCCGGAGGCCGCCTGGGCGGGCGAGGATGTGGACGTGCTCGCCCCCGCCACGCTGGTGCAGATCGTCAATCACGTGCGGGGCACGCAGGTGCTCGGCCGTCCGGCTCCGAAGATCGCCGAGAAGCCGGAGGAAATGCCGGATCTTTCCGATGTGCGGGGGCAGGAGGCGGCGAAGCGCGCCCTCGAGGTGGCGGCCGCCGGAGGCCATCACATGCTCATGACGGGGCCGCCCGGCGCGGGCAAGTCCATGCTCGCGGCCCGTCTGCCGTCCATCCTTCCGCCCATGGACGCCCGGGAGATGCTGGAGAGTTCGATGATCGCCTCCGTGGCGGGGGAGCTCGCGGACGGCACCGTCTCGCCGGTGCGGCCGTTCCGCGCCCCGCATCATACCGCCTCCACGGTCTCGCTGTCGGGGGGCGGCATGCGCGCCAGTCCGGGCGAAATGTCGCTGGCGCACAATGGCGTGCTCTTTCTGGACGAGCTGCCGGAATTCTCGCCGCGCACGCTGGAGGTGCTCCGCCAGCCGCTGGAGACGGGGGAGATCACCGTCGCGCGGGCCAGCTACCACGTCACCTGGCCGGCCCGCTTCCAGCTGGTGGCCGCCATGAACCCGTGCCGCTGCGGCCATGCCGGAGAGCCCGGCCACGTCTGCCGCAGGGGGCCGCGCTGCGCGGCGGACTATCAGGCCCGCATCTCCGGCCCCCTGCTGGACCGGTTCGACATCCGTATCACGCTGCCGCGCGTTTCGGCGATGGATCTGGCCCTGCCACCGCCCGCCGAGGGGTCCGCGGAAGTCGCGTCGCGCGTGTTGCGGGCCCGGGAGATCCAGAAGACGCGCTATTCGGCTCTCGGTCTGGAGAACGTGACGACGAACGCGCAGGCGCCGTCCCGCGTCCTGGAGGAGGTCGCCAGACCGGACGGGGAGGGCATGAAGCTGCTGGCCGATGCCGCCGAGAGGCTGGGGCTTTCGGCGCGGGGCTTCCACCGCATCCTGCGCACCGCCCGGACCCTGGCCGATCTGGAGGGTGTGGAGACCGTGGGGCGGGCGCATGTGGCCGAAGCGTTGGCCTATCGCGGGGAAGGCG
>CAYSHK010000050.1:0-1638 GCA_964430935.1 uncultured Rhizobiaceae bacterium | reverse complement strand
CCGATTTCCGAGACGGGCGTGACCTCCGCCGCTGTGCCGGTCAGGAAGCACTGCTCGAACTCTTCCATCTCCTCCGGCATGATGGCCCGTTCGACGATTTCGATGCCGCGCTTGCGGGCGAGGTCCATGACGGTGCGGCGGGTGATGCCGTCGAGGAAGCAGTCGGGCGTCGGCGTGTGGAGCCGGCCGTCCTTGACGAAGAACACGTTGGCCCCCGTGGCCTCGGCCACCCGCCCGCGCCAGTCCAGCATCAGGGCGTCCTGGTAGCCCTTGCGCTCGGCGGCATGCTTGGAAAGCGTGCAGATCATGTAGAGGCCCGCGGCCTTGGCCTTGGCCGGGATGGTGCGCGGGTCCGGACGCCGCCAGTCCGAGATGTCCAGCCGGATTCCCTTCAGCTTGATCTCCGGATCGAAGTAGGATGGCCACTGCCAGACGGCGATGGCCACGTGGATGGTCGTCTTCTGCGCCGAGACGGCCATCATCTCGGAACCGCGCCAGGCGATGGGACGCACGTAGGCGTCCACCAGACCGTTGCGCTCCAGCGCCTCGCGGCAGGCGGCGTTGATCTCCTCGCGGGTGAAGGGGATCTTCATGTCCAGGGTCTCCGCGGAGAAGAACAGCCGGTCGGTGTGTTCCTCCAGCTTGTAGATCCTGCCGCCGTATGCGCGTTCCCCCTCGAACACGGCGGAGGCATAGTGCAGCCCGTGGCTGAGCACGTGCAGCTTCGCGTCCTCCCAGGGCACGAACGTGCCGTCGTACCAGATCTCGCCCTCGAAACGGTCAAAGGATCTGTCGGCCATGTTCCGGATCTCCCCGCGTGCGGCGGCTGCGCCTTGCCGATTTCATGCTAGACTGCCAGACGAGATTACATTTGCGCCAAAATATGTCAATATGACTGACATAAATCCGGGCCGGCTGCGGCCACGTATCGCAAGAGGTGGGAACGGAATGTCCGAAAGCGCGAGGAATGTCGCCGGAAGCGGGGAGCCGCGGGTCGGCGGACTGTCCGGAGAGGAGCGGATCGTGGCCCTCATGGAGCTTCTCTTCTTCGCCTACCGGGATTTCATCTCCGATCCGGACGCCATGCTGGAGGAGATCGGTTTCGGGCGCGCCCATCACCGCATCATCCATTTCATCGGCCGCCATCCCGGACTTCGGGTTTCCGAGCTGCTGGACATCCTGCGCATCACCAAGCAGAGCCTGGGGCGGGTGCTGCGCGAGCTGATCGACCGCGGATACGTCTACCAGAAGGAGGGGGAGCGCGACCGCAGACAGCGCCTGCTCTTCCTCACGGAGAAGGGGCGCGCGCTGCACAGGCGGCTGGCCGCGCCGCAGATCGCCCGGGTCGCCCGGGCGCTCGAGGCCGCCGGTCCCGGTGCCGGGGACGTGTTCGCGCGCACCCTGCTGAACATGACCGACGCGGCGGAGCGCGAGCGCATCCGCCGTCTCACCGGCTGGAAGGACGGAGGCGGGGATGGATGAGGCGCCGCACGTCCTGATCGTGGACGACGACACCCGGATCCGCGAGCTTCTGGGCAACTACCTGCGCCGCAACGGTTTCCGCGTCAGCACGGCCGCGAACGCCGCGGACGCGCGGCGGAAGATGGCCTCCCTTCTCTTCGACGCGGTGGTGCTGGA
>CAYSHK010000049.1:0-17904 GCA_964430935.1 uncultured Rhizobiaceae bacterium | reverse complement strand
TGAATACTATAAGTTCTGCTTTGAAAGAAATCCTTTTGATAAGGTTATTTCATACATACACTTCAAGCATTCTTCTGATCTGGGAAAAGGCGAGACAACAGATATAAATGCGTTTTTGACGGACGACATCCTTCGAGCTGTCAAAAGGGGCGGATATGGCCTCTATACGTCCAACGGAAAGATCATTGTGGACAAGATCTATCGGTACGAGGATATCTCCGAGGCCCTGAAAGATCTGGCGCGGAGGTTGGATTTACCGGAAGTGCCTGTCCTGCCGCATATGAAGAGTGGCTTCAGGAAGGATCGGAGACCATGGCATGAAGCCTTGAGCGCGGACAGCATCCAACGGATACGAGAATATTTTGCCTGGGAACTGGAAAATTTGTATCCAGAGCTGTTATTCCAACTCGAGCGGAATTAACAGGGGAGAGTTCGAGATCATGGTTGTGACAGCATTCGACGCAAGGAAATTGACAATAAGAAAATATTCCTCTTACAACATAAGGAAACTGGACTATCTATCTCACTGTAGCAGGAGAAAAAATATCATTCTTTTCTCCAATCCCAAAGCTGCAGGATCCACTCTAAAACGCCTCCTTCAATTGATCGAGACCGACGGAGACGAAAACCGCATTCCGGAAAACGTCCACGACAAGGAACGGTCTCCTTTATGCGGCTTTTTGGAACTCGGGGATTCTTTCCAAAACATCTTCGAGAGCGATAAGTATTTTCGATTCTGCTTTGTCCGCAATCCCTACACCAGAATTCTCAGCTGCTATCTCGACAAGATTCGTGGCAGGAACCGCGCCCGCTATCTGTCAAAACTCGGAGTCGACGGGAAAAGGGAACTGACACTCACGGAATTCTTGCAACTGCTGCAAAGCCGACGCAACCTGTACAAAAATCCCCACTGGGCACCGCAGAGCTATCTCATCCGCCCAGATACAATCCGCTACAGCTTCATCGGCAGGTTCGAGCACCTGCACGAACACTTGCGAGCCCTGACCGGGCGGCTGGGTTGTGAGCACTTCATGGAGAGGATGAGCGGCATTTCCGTAACCCATCACCGGACCGGCGCCGGGGAGCGCGTGAAGAAATTCATCGGCCCCGAGGAAGTCCGCCTGATCCGGGAAATCTACGATCTGGACTTCACCTTTTTCGCCTATCCCCGGGATCCGGAGCTCTGCCACGTCTGAACCGGTCGGCCCTCACATCTTGCGACCGATGTAGACCGTGCGCCAGTTCTCCCGGAAGCCGCCCAGATAGTCCAATGGCGGCTTGCTGTCGAGATCACCTGGATGCATGCCACGCTTGTCAAAGCGGCGGATCTTGAGATCGTAGCCTTTCAGCAGAGTCTCCATTCTGCCCGTCCTGTTGAAGAGGTATTCCAGCCCATCGCTGGTATAGCGCCAGTAGTCTATGGGGCAGGGATGATAGCGGTAGGCGAACAGCGTGCGGTGGATCATCAGCCCGCCGGGTTTCAGAATGCGGATCGCTTCTTCCGCGGCATCCCATGGACGCTCCACGTGCTCGAACACGTCAAAGGACATTACAACATCGAACGTATTGTCGGAGATCTGCGGACACGAGCAGATGTCGCCGACCAGCACCCCCTCCGCCCGTGGCTCGATATCCAGTGCCACATATCGGTAGCCGCCGGTCAGATGCTCCCGCTCCCGCTTTCTACCGCCGACATCGAGGAGAACGGGGGTGTGCCCCACCGGAATTGTATCGAGATGTTCGGTCAGATATCTGCGGATTTCTCTTTCAGCGTCGGGTATCACATGGATACCGGGAGCCCATGTCCGATAATATTCCAGCCGCCCCAGAGTCGCGGAAAACAACTTTTCAAAAATTCTGACCCGCTTTTTGCGCAGCCGCGCCACCCACGCCCCATCCCATGACATCATGCCTCCGGCACTCCGTTCCGTTCACTTCCTGCGCCCCTGTCCGTCGCGATGCATATCCGCCATGCCCCACGCAGTACACGGAAAGCGATCCGGGACACACTGTGAAGCGGCCACAGGTGTCATGTCAATACAGTCAGTGAACGGAATTCAGTATCCGGCTAAACTCCCCCTTCACTCCACCACCACGGCCGTGCCGGCGGCCGTCACCATGAGCATGGAACCGCCCTGACCGACGGTTTCGTAATCTATGTCCACGCCGATCACGGCGTTGCAGCCCAGCTCGGCCGCCCGTCCGGCCATTTCCGCGATCGCCGTCTCGCGGGCGTCGGCCAGCACCTTCTCGTAACCGCCGGATCGCCCGCCGACGATGTCGCGGATGGAGGCGAAGAAATCGCGGAACACGTTGGCGCCCATGATGGCCTCGCCGGCGACGATGCCCCGGTATTCCACGATGCGCCGCCCCTCGATGGTGTTCGTGGTGGTAACGAGCATGACGGATTCTCCTCTGCGAGCGCCGGATGGGAAGGGGTCAGTGACGGAAATGGCGCATGCCCGTGAAGACCATGGCCAGGCCGGCCTCGTCGGCGGCGGCGATCACCTCCTCGTCCCGGATCGAGCCCCCCGGCTGGATGACCGCCGTGGCACCCGCGCCGGCCGCCTCCAGCAGACCGTCCGCGAACGGGAAGAAAGCGTCCGAGGCCACGACGGACCCCTTGACCTCGAGTCCCGCCTGCTCCGCCTTGATCGTGGCGATGCGGGCGGAATTGACCCGGCTCATCTGGCCGGCGCCCACACCCACGGTCATCAGGTCGCGGCAATAGACGATGGCGTTGGACTTCACGAACTTGCACACCTTCCAGGCGAACAGCAGATCGCGCATCTCCTCGTCCGTGGGGCTGCGCTTCGTGACCACCTTCAGCCCGTCGAACAGCGCAAGATCCGCATCCTGCACCAGCAGCCCACCGTTCACCCGTTTGAAGTCGAGCCGCGGTGCCGGCGTTTCCGGCCACTCGCCGCACTCCAGAAGACGCACGTTCTTCTTCCGCGCCACCGCCTCGGCGGCCTCCGCGGAAACCTTCGGCGCGACGATCACCTCCACGAACTGCTTCTCGACGATGGCGGCCGCCGTCTCCCCGTCCAGCTCCCGGTTGAAGGCGATGATCCCGCCGAAGGCCGATTCCGGATCCGTGGAAAAGGCACGCTCGTAGGCCTCCAGAAGCGAATCGCCGAGCGCCACGCCGCAGGGGTTGGCATGCTTGACGATCACGCAGGCCGGCCCCTCGTCGAACTGCTTCACGCATTCCAGCGCGGCATCCGTGTCGGCGATGTTGTTGTACGAGAGCTCCTTGCCCTGCAGCTGGCGGGCGGTGGCCACGGACGGCTCCTCCGGCCCGGAGGCGTCCACGTAGAAGGCCGCCCTCTGATGGGGATTCTCGCCGTAGCGCATGTTCTGCCGCTTGACGAACTGGACGGTGAACGTGCGCGGCATGGCCGCGTCCGGCGCTTCCGGATCCTCCACCACGGCTCCCAGCCAGTTGGAGATGGCCGCGTCGTAGGCCGCGGTGCGGGCGAAGGCCTTCTGGGCCAGCTTCCGGCGGAACTTCGAACACGTGCCGCCGCCGTGCTGCTCCATGTCTCCCAGCAGCTTTCCGTAGTCGGCGGGATCCACGACCACCGCCACCGAGGCATGGTTCTTGGCCGCGGCGCGGATCATCGCCGGGCCGCCGATGTCGATGTTCTCGACGCAGGTGTCGTAGTCGGCGCCGGAGGCCAGCGTCTCCTCGAAGGGATAGAGGTTGACCACGAGCAGGTCGATGGGGCCGATGCCGTGGGCCTCCATGGCCGCCTCGTGCTCCGCGTTGCCGCGCACCGCCAGCAGACCGCCGTGGATCTTCGGATGCAGGGTCTTCACCCGGCCGTCCATGATCTCCGGAAACCCGGTGACCTCGGACACGTCGACCACCGGGATCCCGGCCTCCTTCAGGGTACGGGCGGTACCTCCGGTGGACAGGATCTCCACACCGTACTTCTCGGCGAGGGTTCTGGCGAAATCGACAAGGCCGCTCTTGTCGGAAACGGAAAGGAGTGCGCGACGCACGGGACTTGGCATGGATCCGGCTCTCCACAGGATATGGGGATGTTGGACGATCGCCTGTGGCAATAGCAGATCATGACCCCGGGGAAAACCTTCAATCAGCCCGTTCCGGGGGGTTTTCCTCCGGGCGGACGTCCCGTCCGTCCATATCGAGGGGCAGCTCCGGCATTCCGTCGCTCCTGCGGCCGCGCCTGCGGCGGCCACCCTCCGATATCCGTTTCAGGAACCAGTTGACCCTGGCGCCGTCCGTGCCGACGCCACCCTCGACCACGATCTGGATGGTGCGACGCAGACCGCGCCCGGACGCCAGCAGGACGCTCTCCTCCAGCCGCAGACGTCCGCCGCGCGCGGAAAACTTCCAGCCGGAACGGTCGGGCAGGGTCAGCATCACGCTGGAGCCGTCGCGCGACAGGGTGGCCCGCACCGACGGGTGCAGATGGAACCGCAGCGTGAAGGCGGCCTTCCCGGCCCCGCCCCCCGAAACGGGCGTCAGCACGTCCTCGCCGCGCAGCTCCACGCCGTCGGGCATGAGGAACAGACGCCTCTCGTGCCCCAGTCCGCAGCAGCGCGCGAAACCGTCGTGGGCGACCTCCGCCAGGGAACCGCCGGACGTCTCGCGGCAGTCGGCGCGCACCTCCGCGGGACCCGTGAGCACCGGCGTGCCGAAGAGCGCCTCCACGATCCGGCCGGAGAGAATGCGGCCGGCGTCATGCCCGTCCACCGACATGGTGGAATGGGCGGCCGTCAGCCGCGCCGCGGCCCGCCAGTCCGGCTGGGGAATGCGCGGCGCCCCGCAGCTCGTGACGATGCGGAACGGTCCGTGGGAGAACTCGAACGCGGCCACCGACAGCGGCGCGTCGGGATGGACGCCCGGCGCGACCGCCCGGCCGCCGTCCACGACGACGAGGCCCGCCCCCTGCTGCATGCGCAGATAACCGCTGTGGGGCGCGCGGGAAAGCGGCCGCCCCGCGACGGGATCGGCCTCCAGCACCGCGCTCAGCAATCCCGGCGCCGGATCCGCCACGCCGCCGAGCAGCGCCAGACCGCCGTCTCCATGCCGGAAGAACCGCAGCATGGGCAATGCCCGCTCCAGCGCTCCGGAAATCTCCTCCGGCAGCGGCAGCCGGGCCTGCGAAACGGCGTCGCGCAACGGCAGAAGGAAGGCGATGATCTCCAGCAGCACCGCGGGAGAGCGTGAAACGTGACCGCCGTCCGGAAGGATCTGCCATTCCAGCTCCTCCCCAAGCCGGGAAAGCGCCGGTCCGCGCAGGTTCTCCAGGCCGGCGAGGCCCATCGCGGCATGGGCGAGGGCCAGGGCGCCCAGCATGCGCTCGTGCGGCAGCATGCGCCGGCGGGACATGCGCGCAAGACGGCGCGTCTGCCAGGCGAGGGACCGGAAGAAGGCCTGCTCGAATCTCCCGGGCGCTCCACCGACGAGCGCGGGGGCCGCGGCGATCCAGTGCATCAGCCGCCGCGCCGCCACCGCCGGCTCCAGCGCCTCGGGAGGCAGCCGGCCGGCCCTGTCCTGCCAGTCGCCCACGAGCGTGCGGGCGAAGACCGTCATCAGCCGCCGCTCGCTGTCGAGCAGCGTCCGCAGCCAGCCGAACCCGTGCAGCTCGCGCAGCCATGCGGAATCGGAAACCTCGTGGTCGAAGATCACCCGCCCGTCGCACTCCACGGTGCGGCCGGCGAAGGAGAAGCGGCCCTGATAGAGAGCCGCCGCATCGTGCACCCCGCCGACAGGCACGGGGGCCGGCGGATGGGCCAGGCCACGTACCCGAAGGGGAAGGGGACGGGGGACGAGGCGACGCAGGGAATCGGAGAACCGCGCCAGCAGCGCCGCCGCCGCCCGGCCCGCCAAGCCGCCCATGGAGCCCGGCATGACCGGCCCGTATCCTGTCGCCCGAACGCCCATGATCCGTCACCGGATGGTTGATACTGACGAACGTCACGCAAATATCCGGTCCAGACCGGATTTCGCCCTTCGTCCACAGGCATTGAATCGGGCCACGGTTAACGAAATGATAACGGATCAGACCAATTTCACCCTTTTCCACCGCCGAGAAGCCGCTCCAGCTCCTCCACCGGCAGGGCGAACTGGAAAAGCAGAGTGCGTTGCAACCCGCGGTCGAAATTGTCGTCGGAGATCACCGTCAGCCGCAGCTCCTCTCCGGAACGGTGCACCGACAGCCCCTCCATGTTGTCGATGGCGTGGAGGGGCCAGCTGGCCTCCATCAGTTCCACGCCGTCCACGACCGCGCCCCCGGCGATATCCTCCACCCGGAACAGCCGCATGGCGAAGGCGGGAAGGGTCGTCAGCGACCGTTCGAAACGGCGTTCCAATGTCACGAATCCCCGTCCGGACGGAAGGACGGCGATGTCCGTGATCCGGAAGTTCCCCTTGCGGCGGATGGAGAAGGAGACGACGCGCCGGCCGCGCCAGACCCAGGCCCGGACGTCCCCTGCCGGCGTGAAGGCCTTCTCCGCCGCGGCGATCAGCCAGCCGGCGCGCGGACCGTTCCAGAAGCGGGCGAGCGCCTCCATCTCGCCGTTCCTGCGCCCTCGGCCCACCGCCGCCGGCAGGAACAGGTACCGGGCCCTCGCCTTCCGCCCCCGTGCGCCCCAGTCGTAGAGCGCCACGCGTTCGCGCCTCTCGAAGCCCACCAGTACCGGACCGCCTGTGCGCCGTCCATCCCAGGGGGCCAGCGCCTCCGCGTCGCGCCAGCCACCGCGCAGGGGCGCGCCGCGGCTGCTCAGCATAGGCCATGGACCACCGGCGTCCTCCAGTCCCGAGAGATGGCCGCGTCCATCGTAGGTCAGCCGCGCCCGCCACCAGCGGCCGAGATCGGAGACCGCCAGCAGCTCCCTGCCCCGCGCGCCCAGAAGCAGACCGGAGAAGCCGCCGAAGGCCGGGTCGGGAGAATCCAGGACGAGACCGCCGCGCCACAGCAGATGCCCGAAGCGCTCGCCACCGGTGCGCGACATGCTGATCGGCAGGGCCGTCACGGCCGCGGGCTCCGCAGCGCGCGCGCCGCTTCCGCAGAAAACGGCCGCCGCCAGCAGAAGCAGCGCCGCCACGGCGGAAAGGGGGAGCCTCTTTGCGGTTGCCGGAACCATCTCCGCGGGTTTCCCGCTCAGACCGCGCGACCCGGACGGCGGGCCGGACGGCGCACGGAGCGGTCGTCCTCCTCGAACAGTTCGGCCAGCTTCCCGGTCATGGCGGTTCCCAGTTCCTCGGCGTCGATGATGGTCACCGCCCGGCGGTAGTAGCGGGTGACGTCGTGACCTATGCCGATGGCGATCAGCTCCACGGGCGAGCGGTTCTCGATGTCGTCGATCACCTGCCGCAGATGGCGCTCCAGATAGTTGCCGGAATTGACCGACAGGGTGGAATCGTCCACCGGCGCGCCGTCGGATATGACCATCAGAATGCGGCGCTGCTCGGGCCGCGCCAGAAGACGGTTGTGGGCCCAGATGAGCGCCTCGCCGTCGATGTTCTCCTTCAGCAGACCCTCGCGCATCATCAGGCCGAGGTTGCGCCGGGCCCGGCGCCAGGGGGCGTCCGCCGCCTTGTATATGATGTGGCGCAGGTCGTTCAGCCGCCCCGGGTTCGGGGGCTTGCCCTCCGCCATCCATTTCTTGCGCGAACGGCCGCCCTTCCACTGGCTCGTGGTGAAGCCCAGAATTTCCACCTTCACGCCGCAGCGCTCCAGGGTACGTGCCAGAATGTCGGTGCAGATGGCGGCGATGGAAATGGGCCGGCCGCGCATGGAGCCGGAATTGTCGATGAGCAGCGTCACCACGGTGTCGCGGAACTCCGTGTCCCGTTCGCGCTTGAAGGACAGCGGCGCGAGGGGATCGGTGAGCACCCGCGACAGACGGGACGTGTCCAGAAGCCCTTCCTCGAGATCGAATTCCCAGGCCCGGTTCTGCTGCGCCATCAAACGCCGCTGGAGGCGGTTGGCCAGACGGGCCACCACCGTCTGCAGCGGAGCGAGCTGGCGGTCCAGAAGGCCGCGCAGGCGCTCCAGCTCCTGCGGATCGCACATCTCCTCCGCATGGACCACCTCGTCGAATTCGGTGGTGTAGACCCGGTATCCCGTCTCGTCCGCCTCGTTCCGGAAGGGCAGGGAGGGTGTCCGCGCCGCCTCGCCATCGGGGCTCTCCGATTCCGAATCGGCATCCGCGGCGCTTTCCATGGAAGTGGTCTCGACTTCCGCCTCCTCGCCCTCCACCTGTTCGCCATCGGCGGGGCGGGCCGTCTGCGCCGGGGAATCCTCCGGCGAGGAGCCGTCCTCGTCCATGCCGACCTCGCCCTCGTCGCCGTCCTCCCGCCGGCTGTCGGCATCCTCGCGTTCGTCACCGGCCTCCGCGCCCATGTCGAGGGCGCGGATCACGTCGCGCGCCAGACGCGCGAAAGCCTCCTGGTCGTGCAGGGCCTCCCCCAGTCTGGACAGCTCCTTTCCAGCGTGTTCGTCCACGTAGCGCCGCCATGCCTCGACCACGGGACGGGCGTTCTCCGGCGGCGCCTCCCCCGTGAGCCGCTGGCGCACGATCAGCGCCAGCGCCTCCGCCAGATGCTCGCCGTCGTTCAGGGACGGCCTCTCCGGCACCGTCCGGTCGGCCCAGCGCCGCTCCAGATCGGCCGCCAGATTGGCCGCCATGCCCGGCATCGCCAGTGCGCCGATGGCCTCGATGCGCGCCTCCTCCACCGCGTCGAAGATCTCCCTCGCCCTGGGGCTGGAGGGCAGATGACGCAGGTGCACCGCATCGTCATGGTAGGCCAGCCGCAGGGCGAAACGGTCGGCCACCCCGCGGGTCACCGCGATATCGGATGGACCGGGACGACGGGAGAGCAGCGGCAGCCGGACCTTCGTATCGGAGACGGCGGGCCGCTCGGTGCCGAAGGCGACGGAGAGACCGGGCTTCTCCGCGACCGTCCTCAGGCATACGGAGATGGCCCGTTCCAGCGTGGCCGTCGGATTGCCGTCCCTCTTGCCGTTCATGCCCTCATCCGGTTCAGGCGACGGCGATGGTGGCCGCCGATTCCGGCAGCTCCTCGCCGAAGCACCTCTGGTAGAACTCCGCCACGATGGGCCGCTCCAGCTCGTCGCACTTGTTGAGGAAGCTGACCCGGAACGCGAAGCCGACGTCGTCGAAGATCTCCGTGTTCTGCGCCCAGGTGATGACCGTGCGCGGGCTCATCACCGTGGACAGGTCGCCCTGGATGAAGGCGTTGCGCGTCATGTCGGCCACCCGCACCATGCGCGAGACGGTCTGCTTCCCCTCCTCGCTTCGCGCGAAGGACTTCACCTTGGCCAGAACGATGTCCACTTCCTCGTCGTGCGGCAGATAGTTCAGGTTCACGACGATCGACCAGCGGTCCATCTGGCCCTGGTTGATCTGCTGGGTGCCGTGGTAGAGACCGGAGGTATCGCCGAGGCCGACCGTATTGGCGGTGGCGAACAGCCGGAAGGCCGGGTGGGGCCGGATGACGCGGTTCTGGTCGAGCAGGGTCAGCTTGCCGGCGACTTCCAGCACGCGCTGGATGACGAACATCACGTCGGGCCGACCCGCGTCGTACTCGTCGAACACCAGCGCCACGTTGTGCTGCAGCGCCCAGGGCAGCAGCCCTTCGCGGAACTCCGTGACCTGCTTGCCGTCGCGCAGCACGATGGCGTCCTTGCCGATCAGATCGATGCGCGAGATGTGGGAATCCAGGTTGATGCGCACGCAGGGCCAGTTGAGCCGCGCCGCCACCTGCTCGATGTGGGTCGACTTGCCGGTGCCGTGATAGCCGGTGATCATCACGCGGCGGTTGTGCGCGAAGCCGGCGAGAATGGCCAGCGTCGTTTCCGGGTTGAACAGATAGTCCGGATCCAGGTCCGGCACGTGTTCGTCCGGTTGCGAATAGGCGGGCACCTTCAGGTCGGTGTCGATGCCGAACACCTCGCGCACGGAAATCTCCGTATCGGGAAGAGGGGCCGTCGTGCTCTCGGAGACGTCACTCATCGGGTTCTTCGCCATGCCTCTTGGCCGGCTCCCCGGAAGGGCCGGCTGTTCCTGCATTTTCCGGCTCTGGTGATACGCCATTCATATGGGCCTTGTCACGGCCCTTTTCGAGACCGTGCGCCGCCTTTTCCACGCGGTGGCGCAGCGGCGCGCGCACGCCTGCGGGGGATGATCCCCGCCGTGGGAAATGCTATAAGAAAGCGATAATAACTATAAGCCCGGTGGAACCGACCGCACCGAACGGTGCCGGAAGGGGCCCGCACGGTGGAAGCCCGCCACGGGAGGAAACGACGACATGGAACGCAGGCGTTCCGGATTCGCGTCCGCGATCGCGGCCGGACTGATCCTTCTGGCCGCCTCGCACCCGCATGCGCGGGCGCAGGTCGCGGCGCCAACAGCGGAACCGTCGCGGACCCCGGCCGGAAAGGACGTGGAAGGGGCGAAGCCGCCACGGACCGTGCGCATCGGAGTGCTGGCCTATCGCGGCACCCGTTCGGCCCGGGAGCGCTGGGCACCGCTGGCTCGGTATCTCTCCGCGAAGGTGCCGGGCATCCGCTTCCTGCCGCAGCCGGTTACGCTGGCCTCCGCGGCGGCACAGCTGGAAAGCGGCCGCATCGACTATCTGGTCACCAACCCCGGCCACTACATCTCCCTCGCGGAGCGAATCCCGCTGGCCCCCGTCGCCACCCTCGAACGCCATCCGGACAGGAACGGACCGGGGCTGGTGCATTTCGGTTCGGTGATCTTCGCGCGTGCCGATTCGGACATCGCGACCCTCGCCGATCTCCGGGGCCGGCGGCTCACGGCGGTGGCGCCCGACGCCTTCGGTGGCTTTCTCATGGCCTGGGCGGAATTCACCGCTGAGGGACTGAACCCTTTCCGAGATCTCGGCGCATTGCGGTTCGCGGGTTTCCCCCAGGACGCCATCGTGGAAGCGGTACTCGCCGGACGCACCGATGCCGGCGTGGTGCGAACGGGTCTGCTGGAGAGCCTGGCGATGGAGGGCCACATCCGGCTGGCGGACCTGCGCATCCTCCATTCCGGCCGCTATCCCGGCTGGCCGCTGGCGGTTTCCACCCGGCTGTGGCCGGAATGGCCCTTTCTGGCCCGCAAGGGCGCGGACAGGCGCACGACCGTCGCCATCGTCCGCGCGCTGCTGGCCACGCAGGACGCCGGCCTGCGTGCCGCATTCGGCCTGCGGAACGCCTGGACCGCTCCGCTGTCATACGACGGGGTACGACAGCTGGTGCGCGAATACGAAACGGCGCGCGACACGCACCGGAGCACGACGGCAATGCCACGGTCCGCCGCCGGCGATCCCCTGGTCGCCATCGCCGCCATCGCATTGATCGCGACCCTGTGGTTCCTCGTGCTGCGCACCCGGCGCACCACCCCGCACCCGGCCCCGCGGGTCAATGGCATGGACGCGGGGGAGGCCGCCGACTGCTTCCACCGTCTGACGCCGCGCGAACACGAGGTCCTGAGCCTGCTGTGCCAGGGCAAATCGACGAAAGCCATCGCGCGGGAGCTCTCCATCAGTCCGAAGACGGTGGAATACCATCGCGCGAACCTGCTGAAGAAAACCGGGATGAAATCGGCCACGAGCCTCGTCTGCCTGGCCACGCGGCTCGGTTTCGACCGCATGCGGACACGCCCGGAGCACGCCTGATCCCCCACACGCCATTCCGCCGCCCCCGGTGGCGAACCCGGGAATCCGCCCGGCGTTCCACCGGGGTTTTCCCGGATGGAAACCAGCTGCGTCCCGCGCTCTAATGGGGATGTGGCGACGGAACGGCCGGCAAAGAGAGCCGTCCGGCGCACGCCAGAGGAAACCCCGGGAACGAGGAGACAGTCATGCGAAGAATTCTGGCACTGCTCGCGCTGACCATCGCGGCGGCGCTGTTCGTGGTGCCCGCCGGACACGCGGCGGAGCGGTATGGCGACCAGAAGGTCGTCTACCATGTCAACTACAACGGCGGCGAGAAGAACAAACGTTACTTCGGCGCCCTCCGCAACATCCAGAACCACATCAACGCGGTGGGCGCCGAGAAGCTGACGCTGAAGGTGGTGCTGCACGGCAATGGCGTGAACCTGCTGAAGGTCGCCATGAAGGACGACCGCATGAAGACCACCGTCGGCAGCCTGAAGTCGCAGAACGTGGAGTTCCTCGTCTGCGCCAACACCCTGCGCGGACGCAAGATCGACTACAACCGGGATCTCTACGACGTCTTCAAGGAGGACATCGTACCCAGCGGCGTGGCCGAACTGGCCCGCCTGCAGCTCATGGGATACGCCTACATCAAACCCTGAGCCCCGCGGCGACCCTCCGTGCCGGGTGCCTCCTTCCCGTCCCGGAGGGCCTTCACGGCCGTCCCTGCGGGATCCCCCGCCGGCAGGGGCGGCCGTTCCATGCCCGGCCGATGCCACGGAAGGACGCGGCGCCCGCGGCCGGTGGGTTCAGCAGAGGTTGGCCTTGCGCAGCACGTGATAGGCGTTGATGATCTCGCGCAGACGCTCCTCGTTCTCCTTCGAGCCACCGTTGGCGTCCGGATGGAAGCGCTTCACCAGCATCTTGTACTGCGCCTTGATGGTGGCCCGGTCCGCCGATTCGTCCAGCCCCAGCGTATGCAGGGCCGACAGCAGCGGAGCGGGCAGGGTGCGGGTGGGGCGCGACGAACGCGGCGCACCGTCTTCGCCGAACAGATCGAAGGGATTCTCCCAGCGCATGTTGTGGCGGAAACCGCCGGAACGGGGCTTGCGCCCGCCGGAAGGCCGGAAGGCCCAGGCATTGGCCCCGACCCTCCAGGTGGGCCGGTGTCCCGTGACGTTGCGCTCCAGCCATTCGCGCAGATCCTCGTCGGCCATGCCCTCGAAGTAGTTGTAGCTCTTGTTGTACTGCTTCACGTGCTCGAGGCAGAAATGATAGTACTCGCCCTCCCGGTCGCGGCCCTTGGGCGCGGGATGCCGGCCCAGCCCCGTGCATCCCGGCCAGTCGCACTCCGGGAGCCGGTCGCGCAGGATCTTCTCCTCGTTCGGGCGGACGCGGATGCGGTCGAAATATTTCGAATCCAGCTTCATGGCTCTCCGTCGGGTTGACCCTTCCGGCGGCATGCGCCCCGCCGCCGGGCGCGGCATATTACCAGCGGCGGCCCGGTTGTGAAAGCCCCGCCCCGGAACTTGCGTCACCCATACGCGGCGAATGACGCCTTCCGTCTCACTCCCCGCGCACGAGACCGCGCGCCCGCAGGGCCTCCGTGATCTCGTCGAGAATGGCCGGATCGTCGATGGTGGCCGGCATCTTCCAGTCCTCGCCATCGGCGATCCTGCGGATCGTGCCGCGCAGGATCTTGCCCGAGCGCGTCTTCGGCAGCCGGGCCACGGTCATGACGACCTTCAGGGCCGCCACGGCGCCGATCCTCTCCCGCACCAGCCGCACGCACTCCGCCTCCACCTCGGAGGTGTCCCGTCCGGCTCCCGCCTTGAGCACCACGAATCCGACCGGAATCTGCCCCTTCAGGTCGTCGGCTATGCCCACCACCGCGCATTCGGCCACGTCCGGATGGGAGGCCAGAACCTCCTCCATGGCGCCCGTGGAGAGTCTGTGGCCGGCCACGTTGATGATGTCGTCGGTGCGGGACATGATGTAGAGATAGCCGTCCTCGTCCACGTAACCCGCATCCGCCGTCTCGTAGTAGCCGGGGAACCGGGAGAGATAGCTCTCGCGGAAACGCGCGTCGTCCTGCCACAGGGTGGGCAGGCAGCCGGGAGGCAGCGGCAGCCTGATGCAGATGGCGCCCAGCTCGCCGGCCGGAAGCCGCTCTCCGGCATCGTCCAGAATGTCCACCTCGTAGCCCGGCATGGGCACCCCCGGCGATCCATACTTCTGCGGCAGCAGGCCGAGCCCCAGCGGATTCGCCGCGATCGCCCAGGCGGTCTCGGTCTGCCACCAGTGGTCGACGACCGGCACGCCGAGATGGCGCTCCGCCCACTGCACCGTGTCGGGATCGGCCCGTTCGCCGGCGAGGAACAGGGCCTCGAATCCGGAAAGATCGTATTTGCGGATGAATTCGCCTTCCGGATCCTCCTTCTTGATGGCCCGGAACGCGGTGGGGGCGGTGAAGAGCACCTTCACGCCGTGCTCCTCGATGACCCGCCAGAACACCCCGGCGTCCGGCGTGCCCACCGGCTTGCCCTCGAAGACGATGGTGGTGCAGCCATGCAGCAGGGGGCCGTAGACGATGTAGCTGTGGCCCACCACCCAGCCGACGTCGGAGGCCGCCCAGTAGACGTCCCCGGGATCGACCCCGTAGATGTTCTTCATGGTCCATTTCAGCGCCACCATGTGGCCGCCGTTGTCGCGCACCACGCCCTTCGGCTGGCCGGTGGTCCCGGAGGTGTAGAGAATGTAGAGCGGATCGGTCGCCGCCACCGGCACGCATTCCGCGCGGTGGTCCCGCGCCCTGGCCCGGTTCATCAGCTCCGTCCAGTCGTGATCCCGGATCGGAACGAGACCGGCCCGGCGCTGCGGACGCTGGAGGATGATGCAGGTATCCGGCTTGTGGGAGGCCATTTCGATGGCCTCGTCGAGCAGGGGCTTGTAGGGCACGATGCGGCTGGGCTCGATGCCGCAGGAAGCGGAAACGATCAGCTTGGGATGGGCGTCGTCGATGCGGGTCGCCAGCTCGTTGGCGGCGAATCCGCCGAACACCACCGAATGCACCGCCCCGATGCGGGCGCAGGCCAGCATGGCGATCACCGCCTCGGGAACCATGGGCATGTAGATGATCACCCGGTCGCCCTTCTCCACGGAAAAGTCCCGCAGGATCGCCGCGAAGCGGGAAACCTCGTCGAGCAGCTCGGAATAGGTGATGACCCGCTTCGAACCGGTGATCGGGGAATCGTGGATGATGGCCGGCTGGTCGCCCCGGCCCGCCTCCACGTGCCGGTCCACGCAGTTGTAGCAGGTGTTGCACTCCGCACCGACGAACCAGCGTCCGTAGATTCCCGCGTCCGGATCGAAGACTCTTTCCGCGGGCCGGATCCAGTCGATCTCCTCCGCGGCCTTCGCCCAGAATCCCTCAGGATCCCTTTTCCAGCTCCCGTAGACCTCCTGATAGCGGCTCATCCTTCTTCCCTCGCCCGGTGATTGTGTTCCATCTCTGTGCGGCATGCGGCCCGAAGCCCGGCGCCAGCACAGTGTGCGCCGGGCGGAACGCTCCCGCAAGACGGCAAAAAGGCGAAAGGGACGCGAGGAACGGGAGGAAACGGAAGCCGTGCCACCGCTTGTCAGTCCGCGCCGGCTTCCCTATGCTGGAGGAGCGCGATCCGGGGGGCTCGCCACCGCGGCAGACGCGGAAGGCGCACGCGACGTTTCCGCAACCGATCCGCAGAAGAGGGCCCGCCATGAGCGACATCGTCGACAAGATCCATGCCGACCACAGGAAATTCTCCTCCCTGCTGTCGCGGCTGGAAGAGCAGATCGACGTGTTCGCGCGTGGAGAACGGCCGGATTTCGATCTGATCCGCGACATCGTGGACTTCCT
Source organism: uncultured Rhizobiaceae bacterium (assembly GCA_964430935.1). Lineage (GTDB taxonomy): Bacteria > Pseudomonadota > Alphaproteobacteria > Rhizobiales > Aestuariivirgaceae > Thermopetrobacter. The sequence goes on along the minus strand of CAYSHK010000049.1, from coordinate 2,344 downwards.
GAGGGTCTGGCCGGCGCGCTGCCACCATCCCCGCGAGGAGGCGCTGCTCCGGCTGCTGGAGCGCAAGGCCCCGGAGGCATTGCGCGAGGCGGGCGACCTGCGGCGGGAGCATGAACGGCTGGCCGCGCAGCTCGCCAACGTGGCCGACGGGCTGGCCTCCATCCTCATGGAGGTGGAGATCGCCCGCGACACCTTCGTGGCCATGGCGCGCAACTTCATCGCCCGGCAGAAGGACCATCTGGCGGTGGAGGAGACGGTGATGCTGCCGCTGGCGCGCGAAAGGCTGCCGAAGGCGGATCTGGAGAGGCTGGCCGCGGAAGTGGTCCTGCCGGAGGAATGCGGCAGCCTGAAACGCTACGAACGGCTGCTGGAGACCGCAGACGGCGGCGGCTGACGGGAATGCCCCCTCAGCCCCAGCGCCGCGCCACGTAGTCCTCTATCAGTTCCCGGAACTGCGCCGCCAGATCGTCGCCACGCAGGGTCGCCACCTTCCTTCCGTCGACGAACACCGGCGCCGCCGGCGTCTCCCCGGTCCCGGGCAGGGAGATGCCGATGTCCGCATGCTTCGATTCTCCGGGGCCGTTGACGATGCATCCCATGACGGCGATCTGCAACTCCTCGAATCCCGGATAGCGCACCTGCCATTCCGGACGCTTCGCGCGCACGAAGTCCGAAATGTCGCGCGCCAGTTCCTGGAAGCGCGTGGAGGTGGTGCGACCGCAGCCCGGGCAGGCGATGATGCCGGGGGAGAAGGAACGGATGCCCAGCGACTGCAGGATCTCCTGCGCCACGTGCACCTCGCGGGTGCGGGCATGGCCCGGCTCCGGGGTCAGGGAGACGCGGATGGTGTCCCCGATGCCCTCCTGCAGCAGGATCGCCAGCCCCGCCGTGGAGGCGATGACGCCGGCGTCGCCCATGCCGGCCTCCGTCAGCCCCAGGTGGAGGGCGTAGTTGCTGCGCTCCGCGAGCAGCCTGTAGCAGGCCACGAGATCCTGCACCTCCGAGACCTTCGCGGAGATCACGATCCGGTCCGCGCCAAGTCCCAGCTCCTCCGCCCGCCGCGCGGATTCGAGGGCCGAGGTGACGATGGCCTCGTGCATGATCTCGCGGACATCCCGCGGATTGGCGGAACGGGCGTTCTCGTCCATCAGCCGGGTGAGCAGGGCCTGGTCGAGCGAGCCCCAGTTGACGCCTATGCGCACCGCCTTGCCATGGCGGATCGCCGTCTCGACCATCATCGAGAAATTCCGGTCCTGCTTCTCGCGGAAACCGACGTTTCCCGGATTGATCCGGTACTTGTCCAGGGCCTCGGCGCATTCCGGATGGTCCCGCAGAAGCGCGTGGCCGATATAGTGGAAATCACCGATGAGCGGAACGTCGTAGCCCATGGCGTCCAGCCGCTCGCGGATCTCCGGCACGGCGCGGGCCGCCTCCGGCCGGTCCACGGTTATGCGCACCAGCTCGGAGCCGGCATCGGCCAGCTCCGCCACCTGACGCGCGGTGGCCGCCGCGTCCGCGGTGTCGGTGTTGGTCATGGACTGCACGCGCACCGGCGCATCCCCGCCCATCACCACGTTCCCGATACGCACCTCATGCGTCTTGTGACGCCTCTTGCGCGCCGAAAATTCCGTCATCGCCAGTTCCGTCCAAGCCATCCGTTTCCAAGCAATACGTCGCAACGTCCTTTAACACGCTTTCAAATTTTTTGCTCCATGCTTCCCGCAAGCTGGGTCCACGAGCCGAAAGACGACGGATGATGCCGATACCACCCGCGACCGCCCATCTCAGCGCCTACGCGGTCAATCTCACCCATCTCCGCAGGGATGCGCTCCGCAACGGGCGCATCTTCCTGCGGGCGCACCGCCACCTTCTGGCACTGGTGGGTCTCTATCTGGCCGTCGCCTTCCTCCCCGGAGCTTTCGGATACCAGACCCCGCCATTTTCCGTCGTAATGCCCATCTTCTCCACGATTGCGGCGATCTACGCGCTGCTCCTTCCGACAGCCGTCGTCTCCCCGGGAATGGCGCTGCGAATCACCCACGTCCTGATGACGGTCGCCCTGTTCATCGTCATCGAATTCGCCGCCCTGGGCATCAAGGCGAATCTTGCGGCGATCTCGCCCTGGTCATGGGACGAAACCCTCGCACAAGCGGACAGATTGCTTTTCCTGGGCACGGATCCCTGGCGTCTTCTGCAGCCCCTCGCGGGCCATCCCGGCGTCACGCTGGTGCTGGATGCGGCATACAAGCTGTGGATGGCCATCCTGATAGTCAGCTGGTTCGCCGTGGCGCTCAACCCGCGCCACGACAAGCTCCGCATCCGCTATTTCCTGGCCTTCCTCCTG
>CAYSHK010000048.1:0-5774 GCA_964430935.1 uncultured Rhizobiaceae bacterium | reverse complement strand
AGACGGTGGAGTTCGCCCAGTCGCACGGCCTGCTGTGCCGCATGCTGGGCGACGCGGTCGCCCTATGCCCTCCGCTGATCATGACGGAGGCGGAGATCGGCGAGATGTTCGACCGTCTTGCCCGCGCCCTGGACGATGCCGAAGCCTGGGTGGAGAGGGAAGGACTGCGGCTAGGGTGAGGCGTATTGCGTTCAGAATGCAATTATCAAGGAAACTATTCCTTTAAAATGGAAAAGGAAATCTGATGATAGAAATGATTAATCAACCATGAATTGATTGGTTTTTATTATCAACTTTGGGATCGTTGACTCTCGGGTAAGATAGGAGTGTGATTATATTAGGTTGTGATATGATTGTGCATTTTGAAATACAAAATGCATGACTGGAGCATCTCCGGAAATGTATGGAGCATTTGCCATGGAACATCTCAAGATAGCTGCCGTTTCCGTCATTTCCGCAGTAATGATCGGGAACTTTTCGTCTATCGGGGCGGCTCAGGAACAGGGAGCTGCAGGAGCATATGATTGGACGGGCTTCTATGTCGGAGCCCATGCTGGCGCAGCAATGGCACGCTACAGAGCAACAGGCGCCGGTTTCTTTGATGGCGACGCGATGGTGAAGGACCTGAAGGACACGGCCTTCATCGGAGGGTTGACCATAGGTTATAATCGTCAGCTGATGAATAACATGGTTGTCGGCTTGGAATCGGACGTCGGCTTTATGGGAATCAGCAAGAGAGTCGAAGGCCTCCCTACTTTTGATGATACGGACAATTTCGCCCGCGTGAAACAGGGTTTCTATATGGACCTGACCGGGCGCCTGGGCTTCTCCTATGCTTCCTTCCTGTTCTATGGAAAGGGGGGACTGGTCCTTTCCCGCATAAGGCTTGAAGCGGCAGATCTTATCGGGACCAATATTGATGGTAGTGACTATACGAGCGTCAAGAAGACCCGTGCGGGATATACGGTCGGTGGCGGGGTAGAATATGCCATCACGGATGCCATGTCCATAAAGGCAGAATACCGTTACATGGATTTTGGCCGCATCTCCAGCACCAATGGAGATGGTGAGAATATCCGGCACCACGTGAAGGATCATGCGATAACCGTAGGCGTGAATTATAAACTTCCATATTGAACGAACTGGCGCCCATCCTGGTGGGAAACGATAATCGCCTGAAATGAAGCGGGCCCGGCCTCCCTTGGGAAGCCGGGCCCTTTCCTGCCTGAAGCAACCGGGGGCGATGTGCTCAGGCAAGATCCTCGACGAGCGACTTGCGTACGTTCTCCGGAACCTCGGTCTCGTGCGTGTACTCCGGATGCTCGATCCCCGCCCGGATCGGCGCGCCGGACCTGGCGCTCTCGACCATCTCCGGGGTCAGTTCGAAACGGAGAAAATGCACGGACGAGGTCTTTTCCGGCGTCGTGCGCTCGAGATCCTCGTTGGCTATGGCGTAGACCTTGTCATGGTCCCCCACCCGGACCCAGACCTTGTCCTCTATTCCGATCAATTCCGCAAGTCTTTTCTGCCGCTCTTCCACGTCTTCGTATTCGATCATGAAAGTGGCCTTCCAGTTGCTGCCATCCGGAATGAGCGGATTGTAGACGTCCAGCTCGTCCTGGATGCCCTCCGGCTCGAAGGTCCGTTCGATGCGCAGCATCTCCTGGATCTGGTACTGCATGGTGAGCCGGTCCTCGAAATAGAGGGTGGCGTTGGGGCCCACGGGAACGGTGCGGTTCTTCTTGTGGGCCATGACCTTCCTGCGGAACTCCGGACGCACTTCGGCGTACTGCTCCAGCGAATAGAGGTCCTCACGGGTCAGATGCGGCATGGCGTTCATGCTCCTGTGTCTCCCTGCACGGTGCTTTCAGTGGTCGTGATCGTGCGACAGCGGCTTGTCGGTGAAGAGCCAGTCGCGCAGCTCCCGGTCGAAAACGGGGTCGCGGCGGCGGATCCATTCCAGCACCATCGCGGCGTGCTCCTTCTCCTCGTCGCGATTGTGTTCGAGAATGGCGCGCAGCTCCGGGTCCGAGCAGGCGTCCATGCGCTGGTTGTACCAGTCCACCGCCTCGAGTTCCTCCATGAGCGAGACGATCGCGCGGTGCATGTCGCGGGTCTCCGGTTTCAGTTCCTCCACGGGCTCGTGGTAGCCTTCGTTGGCCATTTGCGTTTCCTCCTTCGTATTGTCCGATCAGATGCCGTACGCCTTGCGCAGCAGCGAGATCGGGTGTTCGGTCTTCTGTCCGGTGCCGAGAATGTTCTCGATGTGGTGACCGGCCATGGGGCAGTCGGAGCCATAGTGGTCCGCCTTGTCCTTCTTCACCCGGTTGGCGACGGGACGGCCGATCTTCACCGCGGCCTCGTGGTGTTCGCTCTTGATGGCGTAGGTGCCGTCATGCCCGGAGCAGCGCTCGATGATGTTCACCTTCGCGCCCGGTATCAGTTTCAGCACCTCCAGCGTCTTGCGTCCGATGTTCTGCACCCGCTGGTGGCAGGCCGCGTGATAGTCGATGGTGCCGAGACCGTTCCGGAAATCGGTCTTCAGCCTGCCCTCCTTGTGGCGCAGGGCGAGGTACTCGAAGGGATCGAAGAACGCCTCCTGAACCTTCTTCACCTCCGGATCGTCAGGGAACATGAGCGGGATTTCCTGACGGAACATCAGCGCGCAGGACGGCACCGGGGCCACCAGATCGAAACCCTCGTCCACCAGCTTCGCCAGATGGGGGATGTTGATCTCCTTCGCCCGCGCGACGGCCTCCATGTCTCCCAGCTCCAGCTTCGGCATGCCGCAGCAGGCCTTGTACTCGGCCACGCGCACGGGGATGTCGTTGTGCTCGAACACCGCCACGATGTCCTCGGCCACGCCGGGCTCGTTGTGGTTGGCGAAGCAGGTCACGAAGAGCGCCACCTTGCCGCGCGTGCGGCCGGCCGGCTCGCCTTCTCCATCGCGATTCAGATGGTCCTTGAGCCGCTTCACCGCGGTGGTCGGGGCGAACGGCGGGATCCATGCGGAATGATGGATGCCGGCGGCCCCTTCCAGAATGGAACGGACGAAACCGATGGAGTTCACGCCGTTGACGAGCTGGGCGATGCCGGGACGGGCGAACAGCCTTCCCATGAGATCGGTGTTGGTGAGCAGCCGGTCGCGCAGTCCGGTCCGGCCCTTGCGGGTCTTCACCGCCTTGGCCTGCAGCATCAGATGCGGAAAGTCGATGTTCCATTCGTGCGGCGGAATGTAGGGGCACTTCGTCATGAAGCACAGGTCGCAGAGGTAGCACTCGTCGACGACTTTCCAGTAGTCCTCCTTCTTCACCCCGTCCATCTCCATGGTGGGGCTTTCGTCCACCAGGTCGAAAAGCGTGGGGAAGGCGTTGCAGAGGTTCACGCACCTGCGGCAGCCATGGCAGAGATCGAAGACCCGCTCCATCTCCTTCATCAGGGCGGCCTCGTCGTAGTACTCCGGGTTCCGCCAGTCGACGGGGTGGCGCGTCGGAGCCTCGAGGGATCCTTCCCGGGGCGGTGTCTTGCTCATGGTCGTTTCCTCCTCGCAGGGGCAAATCATACCCGTTCCGGCGAACCCCTCATCCGCCGGCCGAATTCCGTCCGTTCCTTCGGGCAGTCTTCAGGGGGCGGCCGGGCGGAAGGCCGCTTGCGCCCTCCGCCCGTCCGCTCATGGCGTCGGAGAGGGATCAGCCCTCGAGCTCGTCGAGAGCCTTCTGGAAGCGGTTGGCGTGCGAGCGCTCGGCCTTGGCCAGCGTCTCGAACCAGTCCGCGATCTCGTCGAAGCCCTCCTCGCGGGCGGTCTTGGCCATGCCCGGATACATGTCGGTGTACTCGTGGGTCTCGCCGGCGATGGCGGACTTCAGATTGTCCACGGTGTTGCCGATGGGCAGACCGGTGGCCGGATCGCCGACCTCCTCGAGGTACTCCAGATGGCCGTGCGCGTGACCCGTCTCGCCCTCGGCGGTGGAACGGAACACGGCGGCCACGTCGTTGTAGCCCTCCACGTCGGCCTGCTGGGCGAAGTAGAGATAGCGGCGGTTGGCCTGGCTCTCGCCGGCGAAAGCCTCCTTGAGAGCCTGTTCGGTCTTCGAACCCTTCAGTTCCATATCGTCCTCTCCTTGTATCTTCTGTTTCCTGCCGGAAAAGCGTTCCCCCCGGCAGATTCCGTCTCTGTGACTCCGGTCACGGATAGTTTATTAGAACAATTCTAAAAAGTCGTCCAGTCCTTTTTTCGGATTTCCACGAAAGGGTTTCCACGATGAGGGCTCCGCGCCGCCCTCCGCCTCTTGACCGGGGGAGCGCTTCATGGCGAAAAAGCCGGTTGCGGGGGCGGAAACGAAGCGGAGGTTCGGGACGTGAAGATCAGGACCGGTTCATGGATGCTCGCCGGCCTCGTGGCGTTGGCCCCGGCGCAGGCGCAGGCGGCAGAGGAGGTGTCGCGGGAGCGTGTGATGGAGATCATCGGCGAGTCCTGCACCTTCTGCCATGGAGACAGGGGCGAGGCGTCCAATCCCATCTATCCCCGCCTGGCGCACCAGAACCGCGACTACATCGTCAAGCAGCTGAAGAACTTCCGGGACGGCCGCCGCAAGTCCGACATCATGAACGAGCAGGCCGCCGGCATCACCGACGCCGAGATCGAGGCGCTGGCGGAGTATTTCGCCTCGCAGCCGCCGTTGGCGCATCCGCTGCCGGAGGACGAGCAGGAGAGACTGCTGCACAGGATCGGGGAATACGTCTTCAAGTTCGGAGATCCCTACAGCGACATTCCGCCGTGCAGCACCTGCCATGGCAAGGCGGGCGAGGGCTCGAAGACGCTGCCCCGCCTGGCGGGACAGCACAGGCAGTACATCCTGAAGCAGCTGAAGGCCTTCTCGAGCCGCGAACGCACCAACGACAACGCCATCATGCATTCCGTGGCCCGCCGGCTGTCTCCGCTGGCGGCCAACGCGGTCGCGCTCTATCTGAGCACGCTGAAGCCCGTATCCGAATGAAACCGCCATGCGGCGCGGGGGCGGGCGCCGTCCGTCCACGCCCAGGTAGGAGGCACGGAGCGTGTGAAAAAGCGCATGGCGGAGCGGTGCGCGCTGTGCCACGGAGCGCAGGAGGAGGCATTCTCGCCGATCCATCCGCGGCCGGCGCACCAGAACCGCGCCCAACTGGAAAAGCCGTTTGAGGAATTTCCGGGACGGCCGCCGCAAGTCCGACATCATGAACGAACGGGCGAAGGACATCACGGACGCGGAGATCGCCCGGTTGAAGGCCTTCCACGAACGCGGGCGCACCAACGACGACGCGATCATGCACACCATCGCGAAGAATCCGACGGAACTGGAGATACAGGCCGTGGCCCTCCATGTCTCCGGCTTCACACCGGAGAGAAAGGTTGAGGAAGGGAAGTGAACCCGGCCTCCGTCCGGACGTCCGGAAGCCGGTTCCGGCATCACCATCCGGTACGGAAAGTTCAATTTCCATAATATGTTGTGCTGAGTTCCGGAATCTTTCCGCGAAGAAGGTGATTCTTCACGTGAATTCGCTGAATCGATGATCGAAGAGTGAAGGGGAGAAGGCCGTCGGCCGGCCCGAACGCACCATGCACCGGAACGGTTGAAAAAGGGTTGAAAGGGATTTCAGCCCGTGCCGCCCACGGTCAGGCCGTTGAGGCGGATGGTCGGCTGGCCGACGCCCACCGGCACGCCCTGTCCGCCCTTGCCGCAGGTGCCGATTCCCGGATCCAGCTCCATGTCGTTGCCGATCATGGTGACGCGGGT
>CAYSHK010000047.1:0-2493 GCA_964430935.1 uncultured Rhizobiaceae bacterium | reverse complement strand
CACTTTCCGTATAGTGATAAAATTTTCTGAATCGACCGTCAGAAAATATTTTTTCGCTCGATTGCATACATGAAATCATATATAAGAATTAATGGATATACAGTTGTTGCGATTCGTTATCACGTGTATGGAGTCTTCCATGCCGCCTGTGGTGGCATGAAGGTGTGTGGATAAGGAAACGTTCGGTCTTCGGCGACATTTCACCTGTCCGCCATCCGGTCCGGCTTCGGGAGAGACCGGGGACGCAAGGGTGGAACCGAGATGGAGCGTGGCGTTTCAGACTGCCCGACCAGAAGGAACAACAACACGTGCACCTCGCAGCGAGGATGCGACAAAAGAGAAGAAAGTGATCCGAAAATGGCTACCGCTACCAGAAACATGGGCCTGAGCGTCACCGACACGGCTGCGCGTCCTGACGCGATTTCCGTCCGCGAACTCATTCCGGATGCCCGTCGTGCCAGCGAGATCCTCAAGGCCATGGCGCACGAGGGGCGTCTCATCATCCTGTGCACCCTCTACGAGGGGGACAAGTCCGTCTCCGAACTGGAGTCCATCCTCGAGCTGCGCCAGCCGGCCGTCTCGCAGCAGCTGGCCCGCCTGCGCGGCGACAAGCTCGTGACGACCCGGCGCGAAGGCAAGATGATCTACTATTCCATCGCGGACGAAGACGTGCGGGCCATCATTGCCTTCCTGTGCGAACTGTTCCACAATAAGCGAAAGAACCGCTCCGCGGCCCACTGACACGGAAGCCCCTGGCCGTTCCCCGTGTCGGCCGTCCAACGAGAGCGGCGACGGGGAAGGAATGCTTGGGGTAGGTCCTTGTGTCGGATGATCTTCTCGAACTGATCATCATCGTTCTGGGCTTCGCCGGCGGCGCGGTTCTTGGCTTCACGGCCAGACAGGCGCATTTCTGCACGCTCGGAGCCATAGAGGAATGCTACTACGGCTCCGAGCGCTCGCGTCTGCGCACTTGGCTGCTGGCCATCGGTACGGCCGTCGCCATCACCCAGATGTTGGACCTGGCGGGCTACATCGAACTCGAACGCTCCTTCCGCCTCGGCCCGCAGATCCACTGGTTCGGCGCCATCCTCGGCGGCCTTCTGTTCGGTTTCGGCATGGCGCTGGTCGGAACATGCGCCTTCGGCATGCTCGTGCGCCTGGGCGGCGGGGACATGCGCGCCCTGATCGCCACGCTGACCGTCGGCATCACGGGCTTCATGACCATGAGCGGTATCTTCGCCAGGGCGCGTCTGAACTATATCGATAGCATCTATGTCGAACTGCCCCCCGGATCCCACCAGTCCCTGAACGCCATCCTGTTCGGGAATTCCCCGCAGGGACAGTTTCTCGTGACTCTCGCCGTGGTCCTGGCGACGGCGGGATGGGCTCTGACCCGGAAACGCTTCCGCGACAACGGCCGTCAGGTGCTGGCCGGACTGACGATCGGCCTGGTGATCGCCTACGGCTGGTTCGTGACCAGTACGCTGGGCCAGGACACCCTGTATCCGCACCAGCCGGAGTCCTACAGTTTCGTGCGCCCCATCGGGAGCGCCATGATCTGGTTGATGACGGCCTCCGGATCTTCCGCCACGTTCCTCATCGGCGGCGTGTTCGGCGTGCCGGCGGGATCGTTTCTGGCGGCCTGGCGCAATTCCGACGTGATCTGGGAGGCCTTCGACGACGCCCGCGAGATGCGTCGGCATCTGGCAGGCGCCGCCCTCATGGGAACCGGCGGCATAATGGCCATGGGCTGCACCATCGGACAGGGCATGACAGGCATCGCCTCCCTCTCCATCACGGCCTTTCTGGCCACCGGCGGCATCATCGCCGGGGCGGTCCTCGGCATCCGCTACCTGATAGAAGGACGTCTGCCCGACGTGGTTTCGCTCATCACGCGCCTGCTCGGCAGCCGCTGAGGCTGCGGACCGCACCGGAAACCGTCAGGAAGTTTCGCCATCCTTCTCCGGAGGCGGCGTCTCGTGTGTATGCGACGTCGGCACATCCCCCTTGTCCACGCGCCTGGAGAACTCCGTTTCGCCTCCCTCGGCCAGCACTTTCGCCTGCTCGACCCATTTCTCGCGGACGATGCGTCCCTTGAATTGGAGCTTCTCGTCCACTTCCTCGATGTCCTTCTCCGTCCAGGCGGCGATCTGCGAGAAATGATAGATGCCCATCTCGTTGAGGAGCTGGTTGATTTTGCTGCCGATGCCCTTGATCCGGGTAAGATTGTCCGCCTTTCCTCCAATCGGCCCGGTCAGCCCCCAAGGCTTCATGGCCTCGTCGGAAACCGCCTCCTCCTCGGCCTTCTTCCTCGCGGCTTCCTCTTCGGCCTTCTTTCTCGCGGCTTCCTCCTCGGCCTTTCGCCGTTCGGCCTCGTCCTTTTCCTCGGCCCCAGCCGTCGCGGCGGCCACGCCTCCGGCCACCGCGGCCGCCGTACCGGCGCCGGCACCGGACTTCGCATCCTCCTCACCGCCCGCCATGAGGCGACGGATC
>CAYSHK010000046.1:0-39852 GCA_964430935.1 uncultured Rhizobiaceae bacterium | reverse complement strand
CAGCTCCAGGCGCTGCGGGAGCTCGGGGTGCGCATCGTCCTCGACGATTTCGGCACCGGCTATTCCTCTCTGCACTATCTGTGGCGGTTCCGGTTCGACAAGGTGAAGATCGACCGCTCGTTCGTCGCCGCCATGGATTCGTCCATGGAGGCGCGTTCCATCCTGCGCGCCATGCTGCTGATGTTCCGCGCCCTCGGGGTCCCGGTCACGGCGGAGGGCATAGAGGACGCCCATCAGGCGGCGTTCCTGCGCAAGCTGCGCTGCGAGACGGGGCAGGGCTACTATTTCGGCCGTCCCATGGCGGCCACGGAGATCGCGGCGCTCGTGCTCCGCGACTGGCAGAAGCGGCGGGGCGAGGTGGATGATCTCTCCGAAGCGCTGCGCAAGCGCGCCTGAAGGGGTCAGCGGATGGCGCCGCGACGCAGCAGGCCGGGCAGAAGCCAGAGGGCCGCGAGCAGCGGGTGACGCTTCTGCCATGGCGTCAGTTCGACCCGGACGCCGGAATGGCGTTCGATCTTCCAGGCTATGTATTCCGCGCCGCCGGTGAAGGTGAAGGCGGCCTTGGCCAGCCGCAGAACCGAAAGCGCCTTGCCGCCGACCACCCGCAGGGGCCAGCGGATGGTGGGCCGCGGCGTGTCCGCGCCGACCCGGAAATCCTCCCCGAGGACGGCCAGCGCCGCCTCCCGGCACCATGGGGCGTTGCGTTCCACGATCAGCTCCGCCCGCGAGGACGACTCGGGCCGCAGCTCCGTGGCGTAGGTGGCTTCCAGCGCCCGGACCCAGATCTCCCGCCAGTCGTCGCCGGGACGGGCCCGGGACAGGCCGGCTTCGAGCATGGTTTCCACAGCGCGGGCCAGTGCGACGACGATTTCGTCCCGGGCCGCGCCGTCCCGACACCATACGAGCCGGCAGGGCTGCGAGAACCGGGCCCAGAAATAGGGATTGGAGACTTCTGGCCGCATCTTCCGGGCGAACAGGTCGAGCGGCAGGACCGCATGCTTGGCCCGCCAGACGCGCCCGCCATGTTCCGTTTCCGTGTAGTGGACGTTGGGAGGGACGAGGCGGCAGCCCAGACGGGCGGCAAGGTGGGGGCCGACCGCGGCGAGGTCCGCCGTCAGAACGTAGAGGTCCACGAGGCTCTCCTCCGGCGTGGCCTCGCGCAGCGTCGAGCCGTAGGCCAGCACGGCGCGCACGCCGCCACCGGTTTCGTGCCGGGCGCGCGCGGCATCGGCCAGCGCCGCCACCTCCGGCGGAACGGGGCGACCGATCTCTTCGGCGACCAGGGCGCGCAGTCTGTCGGGATCCTTCGCCATTTCAGCCCGTCAGATAGGTGAATTCCGGTCCGAGGGAGACGCGCAGGGGGACGTCTCCGGGCGGCATGAAGGCCTCGCCGTCCAGGATGAACCCGGAAGGGGTCGCGACCTCGAGGGTTTCGACGGTGTAGCTGTGCATGTTTCCGGGCAGCCGTCGGTTCTCGCCACCGTACATGACCGCCGGCAGCCACCGCAGCAGGAAGCGCGGCGGCGGGTGTCCGAAGACGGAGACGCGCATGCCGCGCCCGCCGCCGCCCCAGAAGGGGCGGGCGCCGAGGACGAGCTTCTCCAGCGTCGTCGCCAGGATGGCCAGCTGGTCGCCCTCGTGGCGCACTTCGCCCTCCAGCTTCACGGTCATGGGATGGGGACGGTCGAAGCGTTCCTCCCCGCCGCCTCCCAGCCCGAGCAGGGTCCGTCCCACGGCCACGGCCAGCGTGGCGGCGTTGGCCAGCCCTCCGCGGATGCCGCGCCGGTTGAATGCCTGTTGGCAGTAGAGGGTGGCCGCGGCGATGGCTCCGCCGCCGAGGAACATGCCGTGCCGGGCCTTTCCGTCCGCCGGGTTGTCCACACGCACGGTGGGACGCGTGATGCGCCGCCCTCCCGCCTCTCCGCGTCCCGCGGCGAGGATCAGTTCGCGCTGCCGGCGCGGATCGCGGTGGGGCAGGCCGATGTCGGCCGCCGTCATGTTGGTGGAACCGTGCGGCAGCAGGCACAGCGCGGGAAAGCGTGCGAACATGCCATCCTCCGCGATGCGGGTCTGGATCTCCTGGACGGTGCCGTCTCCGGAGGAGATGAAGAGGGTTTCCACTTCCGCCTCCGCGAGCCGGCGGAGGGTCGGAGCGAGCATGTCGAAACGGTCGAGGACCGTGACGTCGATGTCCGTGTCCCGGAGGGTTTCCGCCAGCTCGAGGCCCTTCCGGTTGGTGCCGCCGGAACGCGGGTTGACGATCAGCGCGGCCCTCATGTCCCCTCTCCGCGGGTCATCCAGGAGACGAGCGCGCCGCTGCGACGTTTCTCGGCGAAGGCCTGCACGATCTGCACCGCGTGCAGCACGAGACAGATGCCGGTCCAGACGGCCACCGCCACCAGCCCCAGATCGGGCCGCCCGAAGAGGGTGAAGACGGTCAGGATGACCAGATTCGGATTGCGGCGCGCGGTGATCTCCCGGAAGAAGGTGTCGATGCGCCGCCAGATGTGGATCTCCAGCCCGAGCCACTTGATGGCCATGCCTTCGATCACCCGCTGCAGGACGTAACCGGCGACGATGACGCCGATGGTCCACCACCAGACGGCATCGTCGAGGGGATGTCCGGCGCGTTCCAGTCCCAGACCCCAGGCGACGTACCAGAACGGTGGATGGATCAGGTCGATGCCGTGGTCGAAGATGTCGCCCCAGGTGCTGGTCTTCAGGGTCGTGCGCGCCAGCTTTCCGTCCACGGTGTCGAGAAAGGTCATGAACCACGCGCAGACCAGTCCCCAGCCGTAGTGCCCCTGCAGGAACAGCCAGAAGGCCAGCACGACGAAGACCGCGGAGAGCGTCGTGACCATGTTCGGCGTCACGGAGGTGTCGGCCAGCCACCGCGTCACATGGAAGGCGGGACGCGGCCATACGCGCTTGGTGACCAGATCGGTCGCCCCCTTGTAGGTGCCCATGAAGGAGCGCCATTCCACCTCCGCGCGGTTGTCGTCCCGCAGGATCATGGCGTAGGGCGTCTCGCGCTTGCGCAGCTTCTTCCAGAAATTCACGCCCAGATCCGCCGGGCGCCGGACCTCCAGCGGCGGCACGGGCCTTTCGGAGCGGATGCTTTCCAGCGCCGCCGCCGCGTGGCCCGCCGGCGCGTGGGCGGCCACCGGGGTGGTTCCGTCGTCCGCGACGAGGACGAGTCCGGGACGGGAGACGAGCGCGGCCACCAGCGGCGGATCCAGCACGGCGTCCGCCCGCACCGCGATCACGGATCCGGCGGCTTCCTCCGCCTCCCGCTCCGTCAGCATTTCGTGGATGCCGACGCGCGCGAAGAGCATGCGCAGGCGCGCGTCCGTGGTGCGTCCCCACAGGCGGCCGCCGTCCCTGCCGACCAGGACGAGCTTCGGCGTTTCGCTGATGTCGTTCATCGGGCGGTGATCCTCAAGAGACGCTTTCTGCCTTCAGGGTCATGGCCGCGGCCAGCAGGGCCAGCGCGATGACCGGCATCCATGCCGCCATCCAGGGCGGCGCCAGGCCCATCTCCCCGATGGTGGCCGAGATGCCGTCGAAGATGAAGTAGGCGAAGCCGATGGCCACGCCGGCCCCGAACATGTATCCGACGGCGCCTCCGCGGCGGAACCGGGCCGCCAGCGGAATGCACACGGCGATCATGAGCCATGCCGTGAAGAGCAGCGTCAAGCGTTTGTGCCACCAGGTCTTGTAGACGAACACGGGGCGGATGCCAAACCCCTGATTGGCGATGAAGTAGCCGAGGCTGGACAGCGTCATCTCCTCCGGGTCGCCGGACCGGGCGCCGGTGGCGGCGAATTTCAGGTTGCCGGAGTAGATCATGGTTCCGACCCGTTTCGGCGGGGCGTCGCCAGGCGCGTAGACCACCGCGTTGCGCAGCACCCAGCGCCCGTTGATCTGTTCGGCGCCGTCGGCGATGATCTGCTCGATGAGAAGGCCTTCGCGGTCGCGCCGGAAGATGGTCACGCCCTCCAGCCGCTTCATGCCTGCGTCCGCCTTCTCCGCGCGCACGATGTCCCGTCCGGCCCGCATCCACATGGGATCGCGCTCGCCGAGCTGGAGTTTCTTGCGGGAATAGTCGCCGACGCCCCAATCCCGCAGCTCCCTGGCGGTGAGCGGCACGGCGCGGTCCTTCACCGCGAACTGCGTCACGCCCAGAACGATGCCCAGCGGCAGCAGCATCGTCATGACCTGCAGCGGCGAGATGCCGGCCGCCCACAGCGAGACCAGCTCGTTGCGCCAGCTCAGCTCCACCAGCGTCAGCAGGACCGCCAGCAGGAGGGACAGGGTCCAGAAGGTGGTCGCCACCTGCGGGAAGCGCAGGCCCGCGTAGCGCAGCAGGGCCGTGTAGTCGTTGCCGCTGTAGGAGAGGATGTCGTCCATGTTGCTCAGCGTGTCCAGCATGAGCACGAAGAAGCTCATCCCCAACAGGATGAACAGGAAGCGGTAGAAGACCATGCGGGTGAGGAGGCGGGAGATGATCTTCATGTGCCGGCCTCCCTTTCCGCGCCGCCGAACAGCCTGAGCACGAGACGCCGCACCGCCTGTCCGGCATCGGAGAGCCGGTCGTAGACCACGTCGAAGTGGTCGCGGCCGAGGGTGAAGCAGGTGTGCCAGTAGCGCCACGCGGTGAAGGCGGCCAGCGTCAGGAACGGCGCCCACAGCGCCAGCCAGATGGGGGCCGCGCCGGTCTTGGCCATGGCGGAGGTGTTCTGCACGAGTTCGTAGTAGCCGACGAGGATGGTGAAGGCCACGGCGAAGCGGTAGGCCCGCTGCCTGCGCCGCTGGCCGATGGCGAAGGGCAGGGCCAGGAAGGGCAGGATCAGGATGGTGAGTATGGAGACGATGCGCTTGTTCAGCTCCGTGTGGATCTCCGTCACGGTGGCCTTCTTCCGCGGCGTGTCGTAGGAGCGCAGCAGCTCCAGCAGGGTCATCTCGCGCTCGTCCTCTCCGCGAGGCCTGAAGACGCTGCGGTTCTTGCGGCCGATGGGCACCTCGACCCGTTCGAACCGGCCGGACGTGTATGTGGGCGGCGGGGCGTCGCCGTCCGGCTCGGGCCAGGACTTCAGCCGCAGCCGCAGGCCCTCCTCGAGCACCAGCAGCGGGCGGGGATCCTCCTTCTGCGGCACGAGGTATCCGCGCTTGGCGGTCACCGTCTGGGCGCCGCCCTTGCCGCGGTAGTCGAACAGGAAGATGCGCTGGAAACGGTTGGTCTTCCGCTCCAGCGTGTCGAGGATGAAGGTGCGCGTCCCCACCTGCATGAACACCCCCTCCTCGGCAAGGTAGAAGACCTCGACGTTGCGCACGTTGAAGATCAGCGCGCGGTAGGCGTAGCGGGTGTAGGGCTGCAGCCAGCCGAAGATGAACACCGAGATCAGCGCCAGAAGGATGGAGAAGTGGATCACCGGACGCGCCATCCTGTGCAGGGAGATGCCCGCCGCCAGCATGGCGTCGATCTCCGAATTCTTGGACAGCTTGTTGAAACCGAACAGCAGGCCCAGGAATAGGGCGGCCGGCAGGGCGATGCCGAGATAGTGCGGCACGAGGTAGCCGAGCAGTTCGAACACCACGGAAAAGGAGTTCTTCTTGCCCAGCGTGATGTCCAGCAGGCGGACGAGACGCTCGGAGAGGAGAACCATGAGGCCGATGCCCAGGGCGACGGAAAGCGGCTTGAGGACCTCCGTCAGGACGTATCGGTCGATGATCCGGTAACCCAGCATGTCAGCTCCTCGCCGGCGCCACAGGCATCTGGCCGGTCACCATGCCAGTGCGAACCGGTTCAAGCCCCTCTCAATGGCCGCAATAAGGCAAACGTGGCCGGACCGCAATAGCAGGTTGCTCAATGCGACAGCGAGGACAGGGAGAGCCGCTCCAGGTCATGCACTTCCCGACCGTCTCCGGAGAGACATCGGCGGATCACGTCGATCGCCCATTCGCCGCGTTTGCGCTCCACCCGCAGCAGCTGCCATCCCGCCGCCGGCTTTTCGCGTCCGGGAGCCATGGAGGCGGAAGGGGCGGAAAGGATGTGGGCGATGCCGGTGCGCGTCCGAAGGGGATGGTGGGCCCATTCGTGGTTGTGTCCGTAGAGGACGGCCTCGGCCCCTCCCTCCACCAGAACCCGGTGGAGGCGGTCGGCGTCCCTGAGCGCCTTGCGCGGTTTGCTCGCCAGTTCCGACAGCGGCGGATGATGGATCAGCACGATGCGGCAGAAGCCCTTCGCGGCGCTGTTGGCGAGCAGATGGCGCAGCCGTTCCATCTGCTCCTCCCCCACCATTCCGGAGGCTTCGCGCCATGGCGCCGGCCATGTGGAATCGACGCCGATCAGGGCGGCGTTGCCGACGTATCGCACCGTCGGAAAGCTCGGCATGCCGTCCGCCGCGCGGCCCGCCATCCACGGTGCCAGCCTCGTCAGGCCGGCCCGCGCCGCATCGCGGACGTAGCGGTCGTGGTTTCCCGGCACGAGCATCAGCCGTTCCGGTGCCGCCAGCCGCTCCAGCCAGAGGCGGGCGGCGGCGAATTCCGAGCGGGTGGAGATGTTCACCACGTCGCCGGTGAGGGCCAGAAGGTCCGGATCGTGCGCCATGATGTCGCCGACGATGCGGGCGAGCGCCTCCGGGCGGTGGTTGCGCCGGCGGCGCAGGCGCCAGGAGAGCCAGCCGAGGATGCGCTTGCCCGCGAGCTCGCGCGGACTGGCGCCCGTGAGGGGCAGATGCGGGTCCGTGAAGTGAGCTATGGTTGCCATGCCGACGATTGACTGGACGGGCAAAAAGGTGTCAATGGGAACCGCGGAATGCGACCTGCCGCCCGTCTGGCGGGCCATCCCCGTGCGCCCCTTCCCTTAACAGAGGACGCCCAGCCGTGAAAGTGATTATTCTGGCCGCCGGACAGGGCCGCCGCCTGCTGCCGCTGACGGCCGACATCCCCAAGGCTCTTCTCGACATCGGCGGCCAGACCCTGATCGGCCGGCAGATCGACGCCTTCGCCGCCGCCGGCGTGCGGGAGTTCGTCGTGGTGACGGGATACGGCTGCGATCTGATGGACGAGGCGCTGGCCCGCATTGCCGACCGGGACGGCGTGGAGATCCGCACCATCTACAATCCCTTCTATGCCGTGAGCGACAATCTTGCGAGCTGCTGGATGGCGCGCGCGGAGATGGACGGCGATTTCATCCAGGTGAACGGCGACAACGTCTTCCGGGCCGATCTGGTGGAGGCGCTGCTGGTGGCCAACGGCGCGCCGGTGACCGTGGCCATCAACCGCAAGGAATCCTACGACGCCGACGACATGAAGGTGATGCTGGACGGCGGCCGGCTGACCGAGATCGGCAAGACGCTGCCGCTGGAGGCGGTGGATGCGGAGGCCACCGGGTTCTACGTCTTCCGCGGCCGGGGACCGGAGATGTATCGCGGGGTGCTGGAGGAGATGATGAAGGAGCCCTCCGCCCTGAAGCAATGGTTTCCCGCCGCCATCGGCCGGCTGGCCAAGCGGATCGCGGTGAACACCGTCGATCTGTCGGATCATGTCTGGGCGGAGGTGGATTTCCCGACGGATCTCACCCAGGCCCGCCAGATGGCGGCCGAATGGGATGCCGAGCGTCGTCGCAGACCCCGCCCCCGTCTCATCACCTGAGGATGCTCCGAAAATCGCATTTCCCTCTTGCGCTCCGCGACGCTTGCGCCTATAGGAAACCCGTCGCCGCATTCCGGATGCGGCGGGAGCGCCGCCCCCATCGTCTAGTGGCCTAGGACGCCGGCCTCTCACGCCGGAAACAGGGGTTCGAGTCCCCTTGGGGGCGCCATTACGTCGGGTCAGGTTTTCCCCAGCTTTTCCAATCCGCGACATTACGATGCCGTCATGTGGACGGCTCTGCCCAATTCCCGCCTCAACGGCGCCCTACCTCTGCTCCCGCCGAGAGGGTGCGAATACCGTTGTGCAAAGGGAACATGCGGATGCTGGACAGAAGAGAAGCCCGGGAAAGACTGACCGTATTCCTCCCCGTCTCTCTCGTGCGCCGACTCAAGGCCACGGTCCCCCCGGGCCAGCGCTCCGACTTCATCACCGAAACCCTCACCCGCGCCCTGGAGGAGGAACGCTCCACGCGGAAGGAGGATGGTTTCGGCTCCCGTGACTGACCCCCCTGCGCCGTTCCGGTCCTCCCGCTTTCCCCTCATCCCGACGGCACGAACTCGTTCGCGGGCCAGTGGCGGGTGGCTATGGGTTCGCCCAGGTTGGCCTCGATCAGTCGCTCGCGGACTTCCAGGAGGCGGTTCACCAGGGCCGGTTCGATCTGGCGGTAGGCCATGGTGTTCTTCTGACGCTCGACGACGATTCCCAGCAGCTCCGTGATGGCGTTTCCGACGGAATTCTGCGAGATGGTGACGATCAGGTCGCCGCGGTCGTTGCGATAGAGCAGCTGCTTGTAGGCCGGACGCCAGCGGATGTCGTTGGCGAACTGAGGTTCCTGGATCACGCGCTCGCGCAGGTCGCGGGCCACGCGGATGAACTTGCCCGATCCCAGCAGGATGTCGCGTACCGCATGCGGGAAGTTGGCCTGTTGCGGCACCATCTCCTCGCCGGTGGAGACCAGGTTGAAGAAGGTCCGGTAGAAATCCAGGAACCGCAGCAGGATCTGCTCGTACTCGTACCAGAAGTACTTGTCGAAGAGCCGCCCGACGCCGTCCTCCAGCTTCCAGCCGGGCAGCCCCTGGGGATAGCCGGTGATGGACAGCGAGACCTCGTCGCTGCGTGCCGGTTTCAGGATCTGCAGGTCCAGTCCCTCGAAGAATTCCAGATAGACGTCGGCGAGGTGGCGCAGGAAGAGCGTGTTGTGTCCGGAATCGGTCAGGTTCACGTCGTTCGGGTCCGCCGGTTCCGCCCGCTCCAGCGTCTCCACGGGAAAGACGATGAAATGGTTGTGGATCATGCGGATGGAGGGCACGCCCGGCTTGTTCAGCGGCCATGTGGCGTCGAGCGAGGCCTCGCCGCACAGGACCACATGCTCGCGCGGATCCGGATACTTCTCCAGCATGTATTCCACGATGATCGCCGTCATGCGTTCCCAGACGCGCTTGGCCTGGCGTTCCATCTGGTCGCGGCGCACGGGGCGTCCGAGAGGGTCGAGGATCTTGCGCGAGGTGTCCAGGATCACCGAGGTGTCGAATTCCGTGGAGTGGCCGATGAGCTTGCGGTACATCAGCAGGTTCTCCGGCGTGCGGAACAGACCGTTCTCCTCGGCCAGATTCTTCAGGTTCGCGGGCGAATTGAAGAACTCCACGGGGCTCATGCCCTCCGGAACGGCGATCGGAATTTCCGGATGCGGCGTGACGACCTTGCGCGGCTTCGGGTTCATGTGTCCGTTCTCCACTTTCCGGGACTGCGCGCCCCCTTTCCTCCGGGGCCGGAAAAAAGAGCGGCGCGGACAGGTATTACCGCGCCGCAGGTCCTTTTCCAAGGGAGGAGGGAAAAGGCAAGGGAGAAAATCAGTTGCTCGACACCACGATCCGGGCGTCGTGATGGCCGATGTCGCGGACCCGGCCGAGCAGATCCTCGGCATCCTCGATGGAGGCGAGGGGGCCCATCCGCACCCGCCAGAACCGCCCGGCCGAGACGTCCACGGGGCGGACGTCCACCGGCCCGATGCGTCCCAGGCGTTGGCGAGCCGCTTCCGCGTTTGCGGGGTCGGAAAAGGCCGCCACCTGCACGAAATAGCCGGCGGGGGCGGCGTATCCGGCAGGCCGCACCCGTTGCGGCGCGGCCGTCGCCCCTGCGGTGGCGCGCACCGGCGGCGCGGAAGGCGCGGCACGGGCCACGCGGACCGCAGGCGCATCGACGGCGCGGCCGTCGATGGCCGCCAGCAGGGTGGACTTCGGCGCGTCCTTCATCCGGTTCAGATGCGCGAGGAGTTTCCTGTCGTCGCCGAGCGGTGCCGGACCGAGATATTCGACCCGCACCCGCGCCTTGCCCTGGCGGAGATAGCCGAGCTCTCCGGCGGCCGCGCGCGAGAGGTCCATGATCCGCGTGCCAACGAACGGGCCGCGGTCGTTGACCCGCACGACGACGGTGCGTCCGTTCTCGAGGTTGGTCACACGGGCGTAGGAGGGCAGCGGCATGGTCGGATGGGCGGCGGAAAGGTAGTTCATGTCGAACCATTCGCCGTTGGACGTCTTGCGACGGTGGAACCGGGGGCCGTACCAGGAGGCCACGCCCACCTGCACCGGTTTCGGCGTGGCGGTGGGATGGAAGGTGCGTCCGGCCACCGTATACGGCTTGCCCACGTGGCGGCGGCCGCCACCCTTGGGGATGGGGCCGGCCTTGGTGTACTTGGGGCTGCCCTTGCCCGCGAACGGATCCAGCTTCCTGTCCGACGAACAGCCGGAGAGCAGAAGGCCCGTGACGACGATGCCGACGAGGGCGGGCAGTCCCGCCAGTCCGACGCAACCGATTTTCTTCATGCCCTTTCCCCCGTGTCCGGCGCATCTCCCGCCCCGCGGACGGAGAGATGCATGCAATTCGACTCAAATTCCGAACACAGGATGAAGGTTCGGGGTAAAGGACGGGTTCAGAAAAGCGGTTAACGGTCGCCTAACGGGGTGTGCCGGAACGGAGCGGCTCCTTGCCGCCTGCAACGGCCGGCTGGCCCTTGTTCGTGGCTGCGGCATTCCCGGCTGACGGCTTCTCTTCGCCGGGCGCCATCCGGCGCTTCATGCGGGCGAGGTTGCGTCGGGCCACTCGCAGGCCGGCGGCGGCGGCCTTTTCATAGAGCTCCCGCGCCTTCTTCGGATCGCGGGCCACGCCCCAGCCCATCTCGTAGAGGCCGGCCAGATTGTTCATGCCCCAGGGGCTGCCCGCGGCGGCGGCCCGGGAGAACAGTTCCCGCGCCCGGTCCAGGTCCCGCCGCGTGCCGCGTCCGGTCAGGTGGAGCAGGCCCGCCGCGTTCAGGGCGTCCGCGTTTCCCTTCCGGGCGGCGCGTTGGTACCATTCCAGAGCCTGGACGTGATCCTTCTCCGTGCCCTCTCCATGCTCGAAGCACCAGCCCAGCCAGTACATGGCCTCCGGATGTCCCCGCTTCGCCGCTGCGCGGTAGAGCACCACCGCTGTGGTGGGCGACTGGCGGATGCCGGGAGCGCCTCTGTGGACGAGCCGGGCCAGGCGGTACTGGGCTTCGGCGTCGCCACGCTGGGCCGCGCGCCGATACCACTGCGCCGCCTTGCGGGGCGAGGGCTTCAGCCCCAGAAGCCCCCGCTCGTAGGCCTCCGCGAGCCGGCGCATGGCGGCCGCGTCTCCGTTCTGCGCGCCGCGTCTGAGCCGACGCAGTTCCGCTTTCCGTTCCTTCGCGTCCCGCGGGGCCGCTTCTTCCGCGCCGCGGTTCCGTTCCGCGGCCTTCTTCACGGATTGCGCGGTGGCGGGCCATTGCGTCGCGCTCAGGGAAAAGACGAGGGCCGCCAGCATGAGGGCGGCGCGGAAATGCGGTTTTCGGTTCATGTCGGTCCCGGTGAAACGATCATCCGGCCGGCAGCATACAACCGCAGGGCGTTCCACGCAAAAGATCATCCGCCGCACTCCGGGGGGCGAAACGAAGGACGCGCACCGGCAAGCCCTGACCGGTGCGCGCCCACCCGCGTGGAAGATTGTCGGGAGACAATGTCGCCTGCTTGCCCGCTCCCCGGGGCGTATCAACCGCCGTTCTTCGAACGGCAGTGATTCTGGGAAATGTCGAAAGCCTCCTGGAACGTCATCTCCAGCAGATACGCCAGAAAGGAGAGATTGGCCTTGCGGGCCAGGTTGCGCATCTCCAGGGAGACGTCCGCGATGTAGGTGGCGATCTGCACGGGATTGCTGTTCTCGGCGAGGTCCGGGACATTCTCCGCGGCCGCCGCCGCACCTGCCATCTTGCTCTTGGGCATGCTTCTCGCCCCTCCGCTCGTTGTTCGTCGTTGGACCGCCGTGGTGGCCGGTCTTTCTCCATTGCGGGACTCGCGCTATACGGGAACCGCAAGTGCAGCGCATACTACAAGTTGGGTTGCAACCGGTAAAGCAACCTGCGGTAGAAGAAATGTGCATTTTTCGATTTCGCCCCGGATGCGGGCGGTTCTTTGCCCGGAGGAGCGCTTTGCGCTAGCTTCGGCTCATGAGCGAGCATTCCGTCAATGATTCGCCGCCCGCCGGCGAGGTCGTCAACCTGCGCGAGGCGCTGGAGGAGCGCTATCTGGCCTACGCGCTCTCCACCATCATGCATCGCGCGCTGCCCGATGTGCGCGACGGGCTGAAGCCCGTGCACAGACGGCTGCTCTATGCCATGCACGTGCTGCGGCTGGATCCGCGCGCCGGGTTCAAGAAGTGCGCGCGCGTGGTCGGCGACGTGATCGGCAAGTTCCATCCCCATGGCGACCAGGCGGTCTACGACGCCATGGTGCGGCTGGCGCAGGACTTCGCGGTGCGCTATCCGCTGGTGGAGGGGCAGGGCAACTTCGGCAACATCGACGGCGACGGGGCCGCCGCCTACCGCTACACGGAGGCGAGGCTGACCGATGTGGCGATGGCGCTTCTGGAGGGGCTGGACGAGGACGCCGTCGATTTCCGCGAAACCTACAACGGCGAGGACACCGAGCCGGTGGTCCTGCCCGGCGCCTTCCCGAATCTGCTGGCCAATGGCTCGCAGGGCATCGCGGTGGGCATGGCCACGGCCATTCCGCCGCACAACGCGGAGGAGATCTGCAACGCGGCGCTGCATCTGATCCGGCATCCGAACGCCTCCATCGCCAAGCTGCTGGAGTTCATGCCGGGGCCGGATTTCCCCACCGGTGGCGTGCTGGTGGAATCGCGCGAAAGCATTCTCCAGGCCTATGAGACGGGGCGCGGGGGTTTCCGCGTGCGGGCGAAGTGGGAGAAGGAGGATCTGCCGCGCGGGCAGTGGCAGATCGTGGTGACGGAAATCCCGTGGCAGGTGCAGAAGGCGCGGCTCGTGGAGAAGATCGCCGATCTTCTGGCCGCCCGCAAATTGCCCCTGCTGGGGGACGTGCGCGACGAATCGGCGGAGGACGTGCGTCTGGTCCTGGAGCCGAAGAGCCGCAACGTGGATCCGTTGCTGCTGATGGAATCCCTGTTCCGGCTGACGGATCTGGAAAGCCGCATTCCGCTCAACATGAACGTGCTGTCGCAGGGGCGCGTGCCGAAGGTGATGAACCTGCGGGAAGTGCTCCGCGAATGGCTGGACCACCGGATGGACGTGCTCATCCGGCGCACCTACTGGCGGCTGGAGAAGATCGCCGCGCGGCTGGAGGTGCTCGAGGGGCTGCTGGTCGCCTATCTCAATATCGACGAGGTGATCCGCATCATCCGTTTCGAGGACGATCCGAAGGCCGAGCTGATTGCCCGTTTCGGCCTGACCGAGAACCAGGCGGAGGCCATCCTCAACATGCGCCTGCGGGCCCTGAACAAGCTTCAGGAGGTGGAGATCCGCTCCGAACACGAAGCGCTGTCGAAGGAGCGCGACGAGCTGCAGGCCCTGCTGGCCTCGGAGGAGGCGCAATGGAAGGCGGTGGCCGGACAGGTGCGCGCCATCCGCGACCGCTGGAGCAAGAAGACGGAGCTGGGGGCACGGCGTACCGAGATCGCCGAGGCGCCGGTCATCGAGGTCGATCTCGACGCCGCCCTCGTCGAGCGCGAGCCGATCACGGTCGTCTGCTCCGAAAAGGGGTGGATCCGCGCCCTGAAGGGGCATCTGGACGGGGAGGCGCGCAAGCGGCTCTCCTACAAGGAAGGGGACGGGGAGCGTTTCGTCATCCATGCCCAGACGACCGACCGGCTGCTGCTGGCGGCCACGTCGGGCCGCTTCTACACGCTGGATGCGTCGAAGCTACCCGGCGGCCGCGGCGCCGGCGAGCCGGTGCGGCTCTCGATCGACCTGGACGCGGCGGACGACATCGTGGCGCTCTTCGTGCACGATCCGGAGGGGCGGCTTCTTCTGGCTTCCTCGGAGGGCAACGGCTTCATCGTCCGGGAGAAGGACGTGCTGGCCAACACCCGCAAGGGCAAGCAGGTGATGAACGTGAAGCCGCCGGCCGAGCTCGCCGTCTGCCGGCGCATCGCGCCGGAGCACGATGCCGTGGCTGTGATCGGCGAGAACCGCAAGCTCCTGGTCTTTCCACTCGACGAGCTGCCGGAAATGGGCCGCGGCAAGGGGGTGCGCCTGCAGAAGTACAGGGACGGCGGACTGGCGGACGCCGTCACCTTCGCCCTCGGAGCGGGATTGCAGTGGAAGGATTCCGGCGGCCGCACGCGCACGGTGAAGGATCTGACGGAATGGCGGGGACGTCGCGCCAGTGCCGGCCGCCTGCCTCCCCGGGGCTTTCCCAGAAACAACAGGTTCGCGTGAGAAACGTCGGGCCGCGCAGTCCCACAGGGGGGCTGGCGGACGGTCAATCCGCCGGTGGGTGGAGGGCTCCCGTCTCGAAGGGGGCGGTCCATTCCGTGATGGTCAGGCCGAACTGTCGTCGGATTTTCCCGCATTCCAGGCGGGTATCGTGCGGGCGAGTGGCGGCGGAGGGGAAGTCGCGCATGAGCGCCGGCTCCACATCGGGCATGTCCGGGGCGGAAAAGGCCGCGCGCGCCAGCTCGTAGAGACTGCATCCGCCCGCGTCCGCGAGATGCCAGATGTCCCATGCGGCATCGCCTTCCGGCCGACCGGGCAGGGTCTCGGCGATGCGCAGCAGATTCTCCGCCAGTCGTGGCGTCCATGTCGGACTGGCGATGCGGTCCGTGGCGACCCGGATCCGGCCCGGCGGCGGGCCGGAGGCGAGGCGGCGGAGACGGCCGAGGATGCCTTCTCCGTCGGGACCGTGCAGCCAGGAGACGCGCACTACCATGCTGCGGGGCATGATGGCACGCACGGCCCGCTCGCCGAGAAGCTTGCTCTCGCCATAGAGATTGACGGGGGCGGGAGTGTCCGTCTCCATGTAGGGGGCTCCCTTCGTGCCGTCGAAGACGAAATCCGTGGAGATGTGCACGAGCGGCACGTCCAGCCGGGCGCAGGCGCGGGCGAGGGTGGCGGCTCCGTCGCGGTTGACGGCGAGCGCGGCTTCCGGCTCCCTTTCCGCTCCATCGACATCCGTCCATGCGGCGGCGTTGATGACCACGGCGGGGCGAAACACGCGCAGAGCCTCCGCGACCGTTTCCGGCTCCACAAGGTTGATGTCCGGCCGTCCGATGGCCCGTACGGAAAGGGATTCCGGAGCGCCGGAGGCCGCTTGCAGAGCCCGTGCCAACTGGCCACGGGCACCGATGACGAGCACGTCGGGAGTCTCTTCATGCCGCATGACCGCCCCTCCGCGGAAAAGGCGCCGAGGTGGATATCCCGCCCATCCATTCCCGGGAATGATGAACGGACACCCGCCAGCTTGTCCAGCGGCGGGTGTCCGTGGGGTCCGTTCCGCCCCCGGTCGCGGGCGGAGCTTCCAATGGTCAGACGCTTGCGAGGACCTTGTCCTCCTTCTCCTCCTTCCGCTCGGCGGAATCCGGTATCCGCGTCCCGTCGATGGCGCGGGCGCGTTCCTGGTTCCATGCCGATACGCAGGGGATCTTCGACCTGTCGCACCGGTGCGCGTATTTCTTGGCGATCGAGCGGATCTCGTCGAGAAGACCGTCCTCCAGCGTGATGGGATTCATGCCGAGCGCGAGGAAGCGGTCGTTCTTCACGTGCAGCTCGTTCTCGTCGTCCTCGTTGCGCGGATTGGGGAGGTAGGCGATCTCCGCCCCGGTCATCCGGCTGATCATCTTAGCCAGATCGCGCACCCGGTGAGTTTCCGTCATCTGGTTGAGGATGTGGACCCGATCGCCCTTCTTCGGCGGGTTCTCGATGGCGATGCGGACGCACTCCACCGTGTTCTGGATGTGGATGAAGGCCCGCGTCTGGCCGCCCGTGCCGTGGACGGT
Organism: uncultured Rhizobiaceae bacterium; assembly: GCA_964430935.1. Lineage (GTDB taxonomy): Bacteria > Pseudomonadota > Alphaproteobacteria > Rhizobiales > Aestuariivirgaceae > Thermopetrobacter. The sequence continues at coordinate 23,895 of CAYSHK010000046.1, read as the reverse complement.
GAGAGGATGCCCCACGGCGGCCTGCATGAGGAAACGGTTGAGGACCGTTCCATAGTCGCCGTCGTAGTCGAAGCGGTTGATCAGCCGCTCGTCCATCCGGGTCTCTTCGGTTTCCGTCCCCCACACGATGCCCTGGTGGAGGTCGGTGATACGCAGGCCGTCGTTGCTGTTGTAGTAGGCGAAGCAGAGCTGGTCCTGCGTCTTCGTCATGTGATAGATGGAACCCGGGTTCGGCGGATAGAGAATTTCCTTCTCGATCATGCGACCGTCATCCGTCCGCACGCTGACAGTAAGATATCCCTCGGGAATCTTCATGCCGGCGGTTCCGTATCCGTAGACGCCCATGGTGCCGAGATGCACCAGATGGATGTCGCGTCCGCTTTCCACGATGGCGGCACAGACGTCGTTGGTGGCGTTGAGGTTGTTGTCCACCGTGTAGCGTTTGTGCCGGGCGCTCTTCATGGAATAGGGCGCGGACCGCTGTTCGGCGAAATGCACGATGGCATCCGGCTCGAACTCGTTGATCAGATCCAGCAGCCGCTGGTACTCCTGACCGACGTTGATGTTCTCGAACCGGATCTCCTTTCCCGTCAACTCCTTCCAGGCCCGCAGCCGCTCGCCCATGAAACGGATGGGCGTGAGCGAGTCGACCTCCAGTTCGTTGTCTATGTTGCGTCTCGAAAGGTTGTCCACGATGCAGACATCGTAACCTTTCGCAGAAAGATGAAGGCTCGTCGGCCAGCCGCAGAAACCGTCTCCGCCGAGCACCAGAATACGCGCCATTCGTGTACCCCTTGAAATTCAGACTTCCCCATCAGTGCGACCTGCCCTACGGACAGGATGCATGCGGGCACTATATAGACTCAAAAAACGGAAGAGTTGAAGCGTTTTCTTCGTTGCAACCCGATTCTTTTCGTGATTACGTATATTCAAGAAAAATATTTACATAGTAATACTATTTTAAATTATTAGAAATGACATACTAAGATTTGCATTTATGCAAGCGGCGCACCCTGATTGAAACTCATGGTAGTGGATATTACTGCCTACTGTATATATAAGTGCTGATATGTCATAAACCCAAACACAATTCGTCAAATAAAGATTTCAATCTTTGATTGCGCACTCTATGGTGGTCTATCTAACCTCTGGTTGTCGAAATTGATCTTTTTTGGTTCTCAAAGGTCTGTATTTTTCTGTAGAATTTGTTTGGGATTGCGATTGCACGCGTATGCAATTTCTAATTGCATATTTTGGTCACAAGTATGTTCTTTCCTCCGGAAGGAAGTGGGGATGAAAAAAACTGACGATATCATTGCACGACTGAACGCAGCCGCCTCGTCTCTGGGCCTTGGAGACGGTGCGCGCGAGCCGTCCGGCATTCTCGCCGCCCTGCCGGCCGCGGTGGGGAGCGGCGGAGGCGCGCCCCTGCGGATGCGGGTCGTGGATGTGTCCTCCCATGGCGGAATGGAAGGGATTCCGCTCTGCGGAAAACCGGAGCCTGGTTGCGAGGTGTGCGCCGACATTTCCGGCTCCCGCGAGGTTCTGGAGGAGGTGCGGACGACAGTATCCGGTGACGGAGGTGCGGCGATATGCCACATATCTCCAGTCGTCCAAGGGGTGGCGCCGGGGGATGTGCTGTACGAGACCGCATGGCCCGTTTCGCGTTCCGATCTGCTGTCCGCGGATCTCGCGTGGTTCGGGGATGCGCCCCTCTTTCCGGGGCGGGAATACAGGCTGCTCTCGCTGGCGGGAGAGCGGACGGCGACCGTGATCCGGCTCAAGGGGCGTCTGGTATCCGGCGGTGTGCCACCCATGGCCGCGCGGAAGCTGGAGCGAGGGGAGGCCGGACATCTGGAGCTGTCTCTCGATACGCCCCTGACGCACGACGGCACCGATCCGGAGACCCCGCTCAGCTGGTTCCTTCTCGTCGATCCCGCAAGTGGTGCCCCTTCGGGCGTGGGGCGCATACGCTTCGCCCCCAGGCGGGCGCGGAATGTCCGGTGGCAGGATCTGCCGGTTGACAAGGCCCTGCGGGCGGCCGGCATGGGGCAGCGCCCCTTCGTGCTGTGGTTCACCGGGCTGTCCGGAAGCGGAAAATCGACCCTCGCCGGACTAGTGGAACGGAAATTGCAGCAAATGGGCCGGAAGACCTATCTCCTCGATGGAGACAACGTACGACACGGACTTTGTGCCGATCTGGGCTTCACGCAGGCGGACAGGATCGAGAACATGCGCCGGATCGTGGAGGTGGCGAGGCTCATGGTGGACGCGGGGCTGATCGTCCTGGTCTCCTTCATTTCGCCTTTCCGGCGGGAGAGGGACAGGGCCCGGCGCGCGTTCGAGGAGGGGGAGTTCGTCGAGGTGCACGTGGCGACCCCCCTTGAGGTCTGCGAGCGGAGGGACCCGAAGGGGCTGTATGCACGGGCGCGTGCCGGGAGGATTCCGAACTTCACCGGCATCAGCTCTCCCTATGAGCCACCGGAGGCGCCGGAAATCCGCGTTTCCGGGACGGAGGCGCCGGAGCGGATGGCGGAAGCCGTCGTTGGATGGCTGCGGGACAGGGGAATGCTGGATCCGTATGTCGCCACGGTTCCGAACGGCATGGATGTCACGGGTCCCGACAAGGCGTCTGAAGGATGAAAAAGGGATTTCCAACCGGCTGCATTGCTGGCATATATGAACGCATAGGTAGTGAAACGGCAATGCCGACCGGGGGAGAGATCGGGATTCCGTCATCTGCGCGCTTGCGGCGGCATATCGGCATGTCCGGCATGCCCGCGGGGCGGTGCGTCCCTGCGAGGACGGATACGCGGATGGGGAGCCACCTTCCGGGGGGAACGCGTCGGGCCGGGAAGGCGGGCGCGGCGGCTGCCGGCAGCAAGCGGGAAAGACGATGACGGGCAAGAGGATACGGCCATTCATCCTTGCGGGCGGTTCCGGCACGCGGTTGTGGCCGCTGTCGCGCAAGGCGCGGCCCAAACAGTTTCTGAAACTGACGGACAACGACGAAACGCATTCCCTTTTCCAGCAGGCGGTGCTGAGGGTCGGCGGTGAGAATTTCGCCCCGCCCGCCGTTCTCGGGAATTCGGAACACCGTTTCCTGATCGCCGAGCAGCTGCGCGAGATCGGCGTCGAGGATGCGCGGATCATTCTGGAGCCCGTGGCCCGCAACACCGCGCCGGCGGCGCTGATCGCGGCGTTGCTGGGTGATCCCGACGATCTGATCCTGCTGATGCCCTCCGACCACTACATCCCGGATACCGGCCGGTTCGTCGAGACGGTGGCGCAGGCCGCGCCGGCGGCGGACGAGGGGGCGATCGTGACCTTCGGCGTCGTGCCCTCCGGTCCGGAGACGGGCTATGGATACATCGAGACGGCCGAGGGGGGCGCCGCCGGCCTGCTCAAGGTGCTGCGCTTCGTGGAAAAGCCGGAGCGGAGCCTGACGGAAGAGTTCGTCGCCAGCGGCAACTTCTACTGGAACGCCGGCATCTTCCTGTTTTCGGCCGGAGCCATGCGGGAGGCCTTCGAGAAGCATGCTTCGGACCTGCTGCCGCCCAGCAGGGAGGCGCTGGAAAAGGCGCGAAAGGATTTCGATTTCCTGCGTCTCGACGAGAAGGCCTACGGACGCAACCGGAGCGTCTCGATCGACTACGCGGTCATGGAGCATGCGGACAATATCGTATGCCAGCCGCTGGATGTGACCTGGAGCGATCTCGGGAGCTGGGACGCCGTATGGGGAAACCGGCGGCACGATGCACAGGGCAACGCGGTGGCGGGCGACGCCATCCTGCACGACACCCGTAATTCCCTGGTCATGCAGTCCGACGGTCCCTGCCTGTCCGTGGTGGGACTCGAGAACGTGATCGCGGTCGCCACGAAGGATGCGGTGCTCGTGGCGTCCCGCGACCGTTGCCAGGAGGTGCGGGAAATCGTCGCGCGCCTTTCATCCGAGCGCCGTGACGAAGCGGTGCAGCATCTGCGCGTATACCGTCCCTGGGGCTGGTTCGAGCAGCTGGCCATCGGCGAACGTTATCAGGTGAAGAGCCTGATGGTGAAGCCCGGTGCGCAGCTCTCCCTGCAGAGCCACTATCATCGGGCCGAGCACTGGATTGTCGTCTGCGGCACGGTGCGCGTGACCAATGGTGATACGGAATTTCTGCTGACGGAAAACGAGTCCACCTACATTCCGATCGGCAACCGTCACCGGTTGGAGAATCCGGGCAAGGTTCCGGCGCTGCTGATCGAGGTCCAGTCCGGATCCTATCTGGGGGAAGACGACATCGTCCGCTACGAGGACAGGTACGGACGGCACAACGAGGAGGCCTGAGATCCTGAGGGAGGGGGGCAGGGGGGCTTCTTCTCTCTTCCGGTTGCCGGATCCGGTTTCAGGGGCCTTCACGGGACGCGTCCCGGGCCGTGGCCGCCATGGCGAGGCGCGGAATGGGGGTGTTCTCCCAGCGAAGCCCGCAATGGAGCGTGCTGCCCCGGCATTTCCGGTAGAAATTGCCGTTGATCTGGGTCTTTCGGATCACGTAGGCCTGAAAGCGGCGCACGAGCTCCGGATCGGGGCGGAATTCCTCCGCCCGTTTCCAGAATTCGTCGAGGGAGATCTGGGCGGTCAGTCCCTGCATGTCGTAGAAGGCCTTGCCGCCGTGCACCTTGACGGGCCTGTCATGGATGATGGCCGACAGCCCGACGGTGGAATTGATGACCACCACGCCCCGGGCGGCGTCCAGAAGGTCGGGAAGATGGCAGTCGTGGATGTAGAGGAGCCGGCCGGCGAGGTTGGGATAGCGGGCGCTCAGGCTCGAAATGGTTTCCGTGTAGTCGGCATATCCCCGGTCCAGTGGATGGTGCTTGAAGACGAGCAGGGTCTCCGGTGGTGCATGGCGGGCGAAGGAGCGGGTGACCTCGGCGATGAAGCCCTCCATGCCATCCTCCGGCCTGTAGCGACTGTGGCAACGGATCTGGCTGTCCAGCCCCACCTGGAGCGGGACGAGAAAGAAGTTGCCGGAATGCTCGCGCAGCAGCCGGGCGCGCAAATGCCGCTCGTGCCACAGGTAGCGCACCTTGCGCCAGTAGGAGCGGATCTGCGGAACGACCTCCCGGAAGCCCAGTCCGCGGTGATAGGTGCGGGCCGGCAGGAAGGGGCGCAGCAGACCGGCGGCCAGGTGGTAGGCGACGCCCCATATGGCCAGATGCAGGAAGCTGTAGCCGACGGGATGGGTCTCCGGCTGCTCTTCCGGCAGGCGCATGTAGAAGTCGGGATTTCGGGGCAGACGGGTGAAGGCGTTCGTCCGGCCCCTTTCCAGCGTCACGTGGTCGGGTCTGAAATAGCCTTCCTCGAAGGTGAAGACCTCCAGGTTCTCGAAGCCGTCCAGGGTGAAAAGGGTTTCATGGATCTTCCGGCAGTCGGAATAGAGGAAGACGGTGTCGATGTTCCACGCGGCCAGGCGGTCGGTCAAGGCCTTCCGCCACTGTCGGAGATCGCCGCGGAAATTCATGTCCGCGTTGGGATAGAAGAGCCAGTCGCCGCCATTGAAGTTGATCTTGCGGACGGTCGCTCCCGCCCTTTCCAGGTCCCGCGCGAGACGTGAGAAGAACGGGCCCACTGGTCCCTGAAGCAACAGTACGCGCCGTCCCATGAAATGTCCTAGCCCCGGCCTGTCTGGCATGTCATCCATGGTCAGCGTCTGTGAACCCCCGCTACGCACGGGGGGAGTCTTTCCCGCATTTTCGGGCATAAATATGCCCCCGCGGCATGCGCCGCCACGGGCTTCCGGGATGTTACCGATCGGCCACTCCCGCCGCATCTCCACGATGACCGCCCCCTTTCTTCATCCGCGCCGCACTGGATGTGTGTGGTGCGGGTTACCCGTACAAATAGAAAACTTCCATGTTAAAAACATATTGTGCAGCAGATTGCAACCTCTGATAACTAATTGGCATTATTCTCTAATTGTGGAATGGACTTTCCGCAATCGCGGATCTCTCACCCGCCCCGTTCCTCTTTCAGGGCGTTCAGAAGCCGCTCCATGTCCTCCGGCAACGGGCTCTCGAAACGCATTCTCTCCCCGCTGACGGGATGTTCGAACCCCAGCACGGCGGCATGCAGGGCCTGTCTGCCCAGCCGCTCGAGCGCGCTTCGCGCCCGCGGGCCGAGACGGGCGACGGAACTGCGGAAACCGGCGCCGTAGAGCTTGTCGCCCATGACGGGGCTGCCGATGTGGGCCATGTGCACGCGGATCTGATGGGTGCGCCCCGTCTCCAGACGGCATTCGGCGAACGATGCGAGGGGCCTGTCGGAATCCGGAGGAAAGCTCTCCAGGATGCGGTAGTGGGTGACGGCCTCCCGGCCCGTGCCCTCGCGGACCACGGCGATCTTCAGGCGATTGGCCGTGGAGCGGGCGAGGGGACGGTCGATGGTGCCGCGGAACTGCAGGGGGCGGCCCCAGACGAGCGCGCGGTAGAGGCGCTCCAGTCGACCGTCGCGGCCGTGCGCGGCGAACTGGGCGGAGAGCCCCCTGTGCGCGCGGTCGGTCTTGGCGACCACGAGAAGGCCGGAGGTGTCCCGGTCGAGCCTGTGGACGATGCCGGGACGGCGCACGCCGCCTATGCCGGAGAGGCTCTCCCCGCAATGGTGCAGCAGGGCGTTGACGAGAGTGCCGGAGGAGTGGCCGGGGGCCGGATGGACCACCATGCCCGCCGGCTTGTTGATGACGATCAGATGCTCGTCCTCGTGCACGATGTCGAGGGGGATGTCCTCCGGTTCGGGTTCGGCGGGTTCGGGCTCGGGCAGAACGGCGCGCACGACGTCGCCGGCGCGGAGATGGCGTTTCGCCTTCGTGACCGGAGAGCCGTTGACGGTCACGCGTCCGTCTGCGATGAGTGACTGGAAACGGGCGCGGGAGACGGCCGGGACGCGGGCCGCCAGGATGCGGTCGAGGCGCTGCCCCTCCTCTTCCGGGCTCACGGTGAATTCCATGGTGGATGCATCGGTCATGGCCGGTCACGATATATCACAGCCTCCGGACGGGGAAGGCCCGCCGCAACCGGATCCGCGGCAGGTCCGCATGCTCAAGGCCGTGGTCGTCGGTCTGGCGGTCCTGATCGTGCTGGCTCTGGCGGCACTGGTGGCCGGCATCGTCGTGAAGGGCGGCAGGCTGGCCGCGGGCGGTCAGAAGGGCGGCTGGGTGACGCCGCTCATGGCCCAGGTGCCGCCCGATGCCGAGGTGGAGAGCATGGCGCTGGACGGCGACCGGCTCGTGGTGCACGTGAAGCGCCCCGACGGGAGTGGCGAGCTGCTCGTCTTCGATCTGCGGCGGAAGAGACTTTCCGGCCGCATCCATCTGCGGCCCGGCGGCGACCGGTAGGCGGGGCTCAGGGTTTTTCCGGCAGGGAGAAGTCGTCGCTGCGGCCCGGCATGGGGGCGGGCCACAATCCCTCGCCGAACAGCCGCGCCGCCGGCGTTCCGCTCGCCACCTGGCTGCGCAGGCGGTACATCCGCATGGCGATATCCGCCGTCTCCCCCTCCTTGCCGGGAGCCAGGACGATGCCGTCCAGGTCCGGGAGCTCCGAGGCGGGCACGATCTCCGCACCGCCATCCGGCCGGGGGGATGCGAACAGGGGCAGGCCCGCCGTGTCCTGTCCCTCCGCCTTGCCGCCCGTGGGCGCCCGGCCGTCTCCCTCGGTGGTGGCCAGCCGCTTGGCGGCCTCCACGTCCTTCAGCACGGCATTCATGACCAGGCGCGCAAGCTTCGTGTTGCCCGGACGGATGAAGTGGATGCCGTCGCGCGAGCGCAGGCGGGCGGGAAGCCCGCGGACGTCGGGGCCCTCCTCGGCATAGCCGCCTTCCGGGGTGGCGAAGTCGCGGTAGATGTCGATGAAGCGCACGCCCGCTGCGCGCGCCTCCGAACGGATGATGTCGGTAATGAACTTCAGCGCCTCGTTGCGGCCCTCGTCGCGCACCGGCGGCAACCCAACCCAGTAGAGGGCGATGTTGCGCCCGCAGATCATCTTCATGATCTGACGCACGCGGCTGGCGTATTCGGATTTCCAGGCATCGGAGCCGAACAGCAGCTTGCGCCCGGCGACGCGGAAGTCGCGGGCGTCGTTCGCGCCCAGCATGATGATGGCGATGTCGAGCGGCTGGTTCTCCAGCACGCCGGCGATGGTGCGTGGCCAGTCGTGGAAGCGTGGACGCACGAGGCCGGAGCCTTCGCGCAGCCTTCCGCGCGCGACGAAGCGGTCGTCGCCCTTCAGCACGCGCCACAGACCGGCGAGCAGACCGGTGGCCATCCTGTCACCGAACACGAAGATGCGGTAGCGTTCCTGGTTCTGGGGCATGGCGCATCGCGCCCATGCCTGCTGGGGCGGCAGGACGGCGGAAAGAAGCAGTACCACGGCGGCCAGTGCGAGCGCGCGGGCTCCCTGCGCGATCATGTCATCCTCCGGCTTGCGAGACGTTCGTCGGCCGGCGACAGTGTGCCCGATCAGCGCTTGCGACGCAAATGCTCCAGCAGCTCGCGGTTGATGAACCCGTCCGCCGGGATGCCGGCGGAGAGCTGGTAGCGGCGCACGGCCTCGCGCGTCCTCGGGCCGATGTGGCCGCGGAAGGTGCCCCTGTAGAATCCCTGGCGGGCCAGCATCTTCTGCAGCTCTATGCGTTCGGCGCGCGACAGAAGACGTTCGCGCACCGGCCATGGCTGCACGAACGGCCCCGCTCCGCCGATGCGGTCGGCCAGATGGCCGACGGCCAGGGCGTAGGCGGTGGAGTTGTTGTAGGCCAGGATGGCGCGGAAATTGTCGGTCACCAGGAAGGCGGGCCCCTTCCGGCCGGCGGGCAGGATCAGCCATGCCCGCGCATCGTGGGCGTAGAACCGTCTGGCGGCGGCGGGACGGATCCCCAGTTTCTCCCAGCTGCGCACGCTGCGGGCCTTCGCGCGGCCGATGAGGCGCCAGTCGAAGCGCTTGGGCAGGCGCACCTCCCACCCCCACGGGCGACCGGGCTTCCAGCCCCGCCGGGCGAGATAGTTGGCGGTGGAGGCCAGGGCGTCGGGGATGGAGTTCCAGATGTCGCGGCGCCCGTCGCCGTCGAAATCCTGCGCATAGGCGAGATAGGTGGTGGGGATGAACTGGGTGTGCCCCATGGCCCCGGCCCAGGAGCCCTTCATGCGCTCCGGCGTGATGTCTCCCGCCTGCAGGATCTTCAGGGCGCCGATCAGCTGGGTGCGTCCGTACTTCCGCTTGCGCCCGGAGAAGGCCAGCGTGGAAAGGGCGCGGATGACGCTGTCCTTGCCCGTGTAGCCGCCGTAGTTGGTCTCCATGCCCCAGATCGCCAGCACCACGTGGCGGTCCACGCCGTACCTGTGCTCGATGGCGCCGAGCAGGCCGGAGAGCCGTTTCAGCTTCTCCCGGCCCTTGGCGATGCGGGTGTCGGAAACCCGCTTCCCGATGTAGGTCCAGATGGGCGTGGAGAACTCCGGCTGCCTCTCCAGCCTCTTCAGGACGTCGGGATCCGGCACGACGCCGGACATCGCGCGCACGTATACGCGGCGCGATATGCCGGCCTTGCGCGCCACGGGCCAGAATTCGTCGCGGAACTGCTCGAACGATGCTCTCGTGGCCAGCCAGGCGAGAGGATCGCTCCCTCCCGCGGCCGGTGCCGACATGGCCGCGGTCACACCCAGAAAGCCGGTCAGGAAACCGGCGACGGCGGCGATCGCCATGGATCTCAATCCCTTCGGACTCATGCACTCACCCCCGGATTACGGATACCTTCGGAAAAGCGGAAGCCTCATGCGTTGCGCTCCAGCAGATGGCGCTCCCAGGCGTAGGCCGAGGCGACGATCTCGTTCAGGTCGTCATGCTCCGGCTTCCAGCCCAGCACTCTGCGCACCTTGTCCGCTCCCGCCACGAGGGCGGGCGGATCGCCCGCGCGGCGTCCCGCCATCTCCACGGGAAAATCGTGGCCGGCCACCTTCTTCACCGCGTCTATGACCTGGAGAACGGAGAAGCCGCGGCCGTAGCCGCAGTTGAAGACGGCGCTCTCCCCGCCCTCGCGCAGATAGTCCAGGGCATCCACGTGGGCGGTGATGAGGTCGGTCACGTGGATGTAGTCGCGGATGCAGGTGCCGTCCGGCGTGTCGTAGTCGGTGCCGAAGACGGACATCTTCTCGCGCTGGCCGAGCGCGGTCTGGCAGGCCACCTTGATGAGATGCGTCGCCTCCGGGGTGGACTGGCCGGTGCGCCCCCGGGGATCCGCGCCGGCGACGTTGAAGTAGCGCAGCGCCACGTAGTTCAGCGGATGGGCCCTGGAGACGTCCTCCAGCATCCATTCCGTCATCAGCTTGGAACGCCCGTACGGATTGATGGGGTCGAGGCGGGTGTCCTCGAAGGCCGGATTCCTCTCCGGAATGCCGTAGACGGCGGCGGTGGAGGAAAAGATGAAATGGGGTACGTCGCCGCGCACCGCGCATTCGATGAGATTGCGCGTGTTGGCGGTGTTGTTGTGATAGTACTTCAGCGGATTTTCGACGGACTCCGGAACGATGATGGACCCGGCGAAATTGATGATGGCGTCGATGCCGTGCTCCCGTATGAGGCGGGATACCAGATCCATGTCGCCGATGTCGCCCACCACCAGTTTCGCCTTCGGCGATACGGCCCAGTCGAAGCCGGTCGACAGGTTGTCGAGCACGACCACGTCCTCGCCCCGGTCCGTGAGGGCGTAGACCATGTGCGAGCCGATGTATCCGGCGCCGCCCGTAACAAGAACAGTCATGCGGATCTCCCCTTTCCCGTTAAACGGGGGTTCATTCATTGGGAGGAATTATCGGCTCCAGATGAAACCAAATGGTAAACGGTGTGGAAAAAGGTTCCGTAAAGTCATGCTAAGGTCATGTTGCGGGGTATGAAGTGGCCCCGGCGGAAGCATCACACGAGGGAAGGGGAAGCATGAAGAAGATCAGAAAGGCGGTTTTTCCCGTTGCCGGACTGGGCACGCGTTTCCTGCCGGCGACGAAGGCCGTGCCCAAGGAAATGCTCACGGTGATCGACCGGCCGGTGATCCAGTGGGTCGTGGACGAGGCCAGGGAGGCCGGCATCGAGCATTTCATCTTCGTGACCGGGCGCAACAAGGGCGTGATCGAGGACCATTTCGACCGCCAGTTCGAGCTCGAGGAGACGCTGCGCCGCAGGGGCAAGACGGAGGCGCTGGAGCTTCTGGAGAGGGATCTGCCGCAGGCCGGACAGACCAGCTTCACCCGCCAGCAGGAGCCGAAGGGACTGGGGCATGCCGTCTGGTGCGCCCGCGAACTCGTGGGCGACGAACCTTTCGCCCTGCTGCTGCCGGACATGCTCATCCAGGGCACGCCGGGGTGTCTGAAGCAGATGATCGACGTCTACGAGCGGACCGGCGGGGGCAACATCGTCGCCGTGGAGGAGGTGCCGCACGAGGAGGTCTTCAAGTACGGCGTCGTGGGAGAGGGCGAGCGGCTGGACGACAGGGCCTTCCGCATCACCGGCATGGTGGAGAAACCGCCGGTGGAGGAGGCGCCCTCGAATTTCATCATCTCCGGCCGCTACATCCTCCAGCCGGAGATCTTCGGCATCCTGGAGGATCAGGAGCCGGGCGCCGGCGGGGAGATCCAGATCACCGACGCCATGAAGACGCTGCTGGAGCGGCAGGATTTCTGGGCCGTGCGGTACGAGGGCGAAACCCACGACTGCGGCTCGCGGCTGGGATTTCTCGAGGCCAACCTGGCCTTCGGGCTGGACCACCCGGAAATCGGGAAGCAGGTGCGCGAAATGGCCGACAGGCTCCTGGCCGCCCGCTCCTGACCCCGGGAGGGGGACGGGGCGTCCCGGTGGCGCCGGAGCGGCGGAATTCAGAGGTCGCCGCTCCAGGCGCGCGTGACGATGTCGAGATACTCCTTCTCGCCGAAGGGAATCGGATTGCCGCCGGCGGAGGGATCCTTCACGGCCATCGCGGCGATTTCCCCGAGCCGGTCGTCGCCGATGCCGATCTCCGCCAGCGTGTGGGGGATGCCGATCTCCCGGCGCAGATCGAGGATCCAGCCGAGCACCGCGTCGAAACCGCCCTCCAGCCCCAGCCATGCGGCCAGCCGGTCGATGCGCGCCTCCACGGACGCGCGGTTCGCCTTCAGCACGTAGGGCATGAGGATGGCGTTGAGCATGCCGTGATGGGCGTCGTAGACGCCGCCCAGCGGATGGGCCAGCGCATGCATGGCGCCGAGGCCCTTCTGGAAGGCGGTGGCGCCCATGGCGGAGGCCACGAGCATGTGGCCGCGGGCGTCGATGTTACCGGGTTCGCGCACCGCGAGGGGCAGATTCTCCTTCACCAGCCGGATGCCCTCCACGGCTATGCCGTCGGCCATGGGGTGATATCCCGGGGCGCAGTAGGCCTCCAGATTGTGCGACAGGGCGTCCATGCCCGTCGCCGCGGTCAGTCCGGCGGGCAGCCCGGTGGTGAGTTCCGGATCGAGCAGGGCGATCCTCGGCATCATGCCCGGGTGGAAAATGATCTTCTTCTCGTGAGTTTCGGTGTTGGTCAGGATGCCCGCACGACCGACCTCGGAACCGGTTCCGGCCGTGGTGGGCACGGCGACGACCGGGGCGATGCCCTCCGGGTTCACGCGCTTCCAGTTGTCGCCCTCGTCCACGAAGTCCCAGACGGGGCGGTCCTGGCCGCTCATCATGGCGATGATCTTGCCGGCGTCCAGTGCCGAACCGCCGCCGAGGGCGATCACGCCGTCCATGCCGTTCTCGCGGAACATGGCCACGCCCCGGGTGATGTTCTCCTCCACGGGGTTCGGGCGGATGGCGGAGAAGACCTTCACGCCCAGTCCGGCGGCCGCCAGATCGCCGACGATGGAGGCGGTCATGGGCAGGGCGGCAAGCCCCGGATCGGTGACCAGCAGCGGACGCTCGATGCCCAGCTCCTCGCACATGGCGGGCAGCTCCTTCGCGCGGCCGGGGCCGAAGCGGACGGAAGTGGGGAAGTTCCAGTTGGCGGAAGTCATGGCCTCAGGCTCCTGAAATGGAAAGGTCCGGTCCGACTCAGAAGACACCGGGAGGAGCCGCTTTTCAAGCGCCACACGGACGGCGATGGACGGGCCAGATCATTCACCGGGCGCGCGGGCGGTGACGCGCAGGGCGTGCACGCGCTCCCCCAGCAGGTCGCCGAGGGCCTCGTTGACCATCCGGTGGCGCTGTACGAGGGATTTTCCGGCGAAGGCGGGCGACACCACGATGACGTGGAAATGGGATTCGCCGGCCGGATTGGCGCCCGCGTGGCCGGCATGGCGGGCGGATTCGTCGACGATCTCGAGATGGTCCGGAGAAAGGGCGGTCCGGAGGGCCTCCTCCATCCGCCGTCCGACGGGTCCGAGAGTCATGTCCATGCTCCTTGCCTTTTGCCGAGTCCGTGCGCGGGACATGGTGCCCTGCGCCGGCGGGAAAGGGAATCAGAGATTCCGCCCGATGGCAAGGAACTTGTCGCGGCGGTGCCGGCGGATCTCCTCCGGGCTCATGTGCACCAGCGGCAGCAGCGCCCGGTGGATGGCCTCTCCGGCGTCCTTCACGGTCTTTTCGCGGGCCCGATGCGCACCGCCCACTGCCTCGGGGATGATCTCGTCGATGACGCCCAGCTTCCGCAGATCCTGCGCGGTGAGCTTCAGGGCCTTCGCGGCTTCCGGCGCCTTGGCGGGATCCCGCCACAGAATGGAGGCGGCGCCCTCCGGCGAGATGACGGAATAGACGGAGTGCTCCAGCATCAGCACCTTGTTGGCGGTGGCGATGGCGATGGCTCCGCCCGATCCGCCCTCGCCGATGATCAGCGACACCATCGGCACGCCGAGGGTCAGGCAGCGCTCGGTGGAGCGGGCGATGGCCTCGGCCTGTCCTCGCTCCTCCGCGCCGATGCCGGGATATGCGCCCGCGGTGTCCACGAAGCTGATGACCGGCAGCCCGAACCGCTCCGCCATGTCCATGAGCCGCACCGCCTTGCGGTAGCCCTCGGGGCGGGCCATGCCGAAGTTGCGGGCCTTGCGCGTCTCGATGTCGTGGCCCTTCTCCTGCCCGATGACCATGACGGGGCGGCCGCGGAAACGGCCGGGGCCGCCGATGATGGCCAGGTCCTCGGCGAACTTGCGGTCGCCGGCAAGGGGTGTGAAGTCGGTGATCAGACCGTCGATGTAGTCGATGCAGTGCGGGCGCTCGGGATGGCGGGCCACCTGCGTCTTCTGCCAGGCGTCGAGCTTCGCGTAGAGTTCCGCCAGAGCCCTGTCGGCCTTCTTCTCGAGCTGGGCGATCTCCTCGTCTATCGACACGTCGTCGTCGCCTTCCGCGGCGAGCGACTTCAGCTCGGCGATCTTGCCTTCCAGCTCGGCGATCTTGGTTTCGAAATCGAGATAGGTTTTCATGGCCAATCCAGGAGAGGGCGAGCCGGCCGTGCGCACCCTCCATGCGCCCCCAATGCATTCCTCGGAAAATCCTGAACGGGTAAGTGGCCGCACGCGAGGTCGGTTGTCAACCGCTTTTGCGATCCGGGTCGACCTGTCCCAGAGGATGGCGCGTCCGCAGCAGCTCGCGCAGCCGCCGTGTCTGGACGTGGGTGTAGATCTGCGTGGTCGAGATGTCGGCATGCCCGAGCATGGTCTGGACGGCGCGCAGATCCGCGCCGCCCTCCAGAAGATGCGTGGCGAAGGCATGGCGGAGCACGTGCGGGGAGACGGCGGCGGGATCCAGGCCGGCCTCCGCCGCCAGACGCTTCAGCTCGGTGGCGAAGTGCTGGCGCGTGAGATGTCCGGTGCCGCCGCGCGAGGGGAACAGCCAGTCCGACGGCTGGAGGGCGCAACCGCCCCGATTGCGCAGAAGCGTCGTCTCGTAGGCGGCCAGGGCCTCGAGGGCCGGGGCGGAGAGCGGGGCGATGCGCTCCCGCCCGCCCTTGCCGATAATGCGCACGAAGCCCTCGCGGCGGTCCACCTGGCCGGAGCGCAGGCCCATCAGCTCGGAGACGCGCATGCCGGAGGCGTAGAGGATTTCCAGAAGGGCGTGCATCCGCCGCGCCCGCAATGCGGCCTTGCCCCGCGCCTGCGACGCCGCGTCGCGGGCCGTTTCCAGCAGGCGGGCCACGTCCTCGGGGGACAGAACCCTGGGCAGAGCGCGGGCCCGGCGCGGGCTGTCCAGGGCGGTGGCGGGATTCGCGGCCGTCAGGCCCTCGCCGTAGAGGAAGCCGTGCAGCTGGCGCACCGCGGAGAGCCGCCGGGCCTGCGTGGAGCGGGCCGCGCCCTCCGCCGCCATGCCGTCCAGCCAGGCGCGGATGTCTCCGCTATCCACGGCATTCAGGGAGAGGCCGCGGCGGGCGAGAAAGGCCAGATATCCGGAAAGGTCCCGGCCGTAGGCGGCCAGCGTGTTGCGCGCCGCCCCGCGCTCGGCGCTCATCATTTCGAGGAAGCGCTCCACGAGCCGGGCATTGCCGGCGGCGGTGTCAGTTGTCGAACCGGTCATGGGGGAGGGTCTTCACCACCTGTGCGGGCTCCGGAGGGAAGGACGAAAGATACCATGCCGCCCCGTATCCCAGACCGGCCAGCACGGCGAGGATCAGGAGGAAGCGAAGACTGTCCGGCATGATGCGCGAATCCCGTGTTCCGTCGTTGGGAGCGGCCGGAGAAGCCGGCCCGCCATGGCCGGCCGCCGGGCTTTGACCCGGCCCGTCCGGCGCGCTAGAAGAACCGGCACACCTCATCGCACACGAAAATGGCGCAAGGATGCCGGCCCGGTTCATGACCACGCAAAGCATAAGAGACTGCATCGAGCTTATCAATGCCCGCCTGGGCGACCGCTCCATCGTGCTGGTCGGGCTCATGGGAGCCGGCAAGACCACCGTGGGCCGCCGGCTGGCGAAGCGTCTGGGGATCGGTTTCGTGGATGCCGACGCGGAGATCGAGCGGGCGGCCGGCAAGACGGTCGCCGAAATCTTCGAGGAGGACGGCGAGGCCTTCTTCCGGGCCGGGGAGGAGCGGGTCATCGCCAGGCTGCTCAACGACGGGCCGCAGGTGCTGGCCACGGGCGGCGGCGCATGGATGAGCGAGGCCACCCGGCGCGCGGTGCGGGAGAAGGGGGTCTCGGTATGGCTGCGGGCCGATCTCGGCGTGCTCATGGAGCGGGTGTCGCGCCGGCCGGGACGGCCGCTCCTGGAGAATCCGGATCCGCGGGCCGTGATGGAGAGGCTGATGGAGGAGAGATATCCCGTCTACGCGCAGGCGGACGTGACCGTGGAGAGCCGCGAGGCGCCGCATCAGACCATCGTCAACGACATCATCCGGGCCGTCGCGGACTGGCTGCGGGGGGAACGGGCATGAGCGGAAGGAACGACGGGCTGGACGTGGCCGTGTGCGGCACCGAGACGGTGCGGGTGGCGCTCGGCGAGAGGGCCTACGACATCGAGATCGGCGAGGGGCTGCTCGACTTCGCCGGCGAGGCGCTGGCGGAGGTGCTGCCGCGGCCCCGCACGCTGGTCGTCACGGACGAGAACGTGGCCCGGCTGCATCTTCCGGCGCTGCTGGAGAGTCTGGAGATGTTCGACATCGAGGCGCGGACCCTGGTGCTGCCGGCCGGCGAGGCCACGAAGAGCTTCGCGCGCCTGCAGGAGGTCACGGAGGCCATACTCGCCGCGGAGCTGGAACGCTCCGACCTCATCGTCGCGTTCGGCGGCGGCGTGATCGGCGATCTGGCGGGATTCGCGGCCGCCGTCACGCGGCGCGGCATGGGCTTCGTGCAGATCCCCACGACGCTGCTTGCGCAGGTGGATTCCTCGGTGGGCGGCAAGACGGGCATCAACTGCCGGTATGGAAAGAACCTGATCGGAGCCTTCCATCAGCCGGCGCTGGTGCTGGCCGACACCGGGGTTCTGGACACCCTTCCGCGCCGGGAGCTGCTGGCCGGTTACGCGGAGGTGGTGAAGTACGGCCTGCTGGGCGATGCGGACTTCTTCGACTGGCTGGAGACGCATGGCACGGCGCTCCTGGACGGCGACATGGAGGCCCGGCGGAAGGCGGTCGCCCACTGCTGCCGCATGAAGGCGGACGTGGTGGCGGCCGACGAACGGGAGGCCGGACGGCGGGCGCTGCTCAATCTGGGCCATACCTTCGGGCATGCGCTGGAGACCGCCCTCGGCTACGACGGCACGCTGCTGCACGGCGAGGCGGTGGCCATCGGCATGGCGCAGGCGTTCCGGTTCTCCGAGAAACTGGGACTGTGCCCGCCGGGCGAGGCCGACCGCGTGGCCGCGCATCTGCGCTCGGCGGGGCTGCCGGTGGACGTCCGGGCGATCCACAACCGGCTCCCGGGCGCGGAGGAACTGGTGGCGATCATGAGGCAGGACAAGAAGGCGAAGGGCGGGCGGCTGGTGTTCGTTCTCGTCCGCGGCATTGGCGAGGCCTTCATCGCGGAGGACGTGGACGCGGGCGAGGTCGCGGAATTCCTGCGCGAGGACATGGAGCTGTCACGATGACGGGCGGCATATGGATGCTGGCGGCGGCGGTGGCCGTGCTCATCCTGCTGTCGGCCTTCTTTTCCGGGTCGGAAACCTCCCTGACGGCCATATCCCGGGCGCGCGTGCACCGCATGGCGCAGAACGGCGACCGGCGGGCGATGATCCTCGAAGCGTTGCTGTCGGCCCCCGAGCGGCTGATCGGGGCCATCCTGCTCGGCAACAATCTGGTCAACATCCTGGCGTCGGCGCTGGCGACGACCCTGTTCATAGAGCTGTTCGGCGCCGCCGGCGTGGTCTGGGCGACGCTGGTCATGACGGCGCTGGTGCTGGTGTTCGGCGAGGTGATGCCGAAGACCTACGCCATTCTCAATCCCGACCGCTTCGCGCTGGCCGTGGCGCCGGTCATCAATGTGGTGG
The DNA here is from genome assembly GCA_964430935.1 of uncultured Rhizobiaceae bacterium. Taxonomy (GTDB): domain Bacteria; phylum Pseudomonadota; class Alphaproteobacteria; order Rhizobiales; family Aestuariivirgaceae; genus Thermopetrobacter. The sequence goes on along the minus strand of CAYSHK010000046.1, from coordinate 5,957 downwards.
TGCGGGTGTTCGCGCCGGTGGTCATGGTGGTGGAGATGCTGGTCCGTGGAGCCCTGCGGCTGCTCGGGGCGGACACGTCGCAGGCGCAGAGCCCGCTGTCCTTCCGCGAGGAGCTGCGCGGCGCGCTCGATCTGCACCACTCGCGCGGCGAAGTGGTGAAGAAAGACCGCGACATGCTCGGCGGCGTGCTGGACCTGCGCGAACTCACCCTGGCCGACGTCATGGTGCACCGCACCAAGATGAAGAGCATCGACATCTCCCGGTCGCCGCGGGAGATCCTGCAGTACGTGCTGGAGAACGGGTTCACGCGCTATCCCGTCTGGGAGAACGAGCCGGACAACATCATCGGTGTCCTGCACGCCCGCGACCTGCTCGCCGCCCTGGCCGGGGCCAGGGGCGACATCGACGCCATCGACATCCGCAAGCTGCTGCTGGAGCCCTGGTTCGTGCCCGATTCGACGCCGCTTGCAGACCAGCTTTCGGAATTCCTGCGCCGCAAGATGCATTTCGCCATCATCGTGGACGAATATGGCGAGCTGGAAGGGCTGGTGACGCTGGAGGACATCATGGAGGAGATCGTCGGGGACATCGCCGACGAGCACGACCGCGAGGTGTCCGGGGTGCGGCGCGACCGCGACTCCTACATCGTCGACGGGGCGATGCCGGTGCGCGATCTGAACCGTCTCCACGACTGGAATCTGCCCGAGGAGGAGGCGGTGACCATCGCCGGCCTGGTCATCCACGAGGCGCGGATGATCCCGGAGGTGGGGCAGGCCTTCACCTTCCACGGCTTCCGTTTCGAGGTGCTGGAGAAGGAGAAGAACCGGCTCACGAGAATCCGCATGACGCCGCTGGAGAAGGACGGCAAGGGGGCATGACGGCGGACGGGGATTACGATCTGGTCATCGTCGGGGCGAGCTTCGCCGGTCTGACGGCGGCCCGGGCCGCGGCCCTGCGGGGCCTCGATGTGCTGGTGCTGGAGGCCAAGAGGGATCCCGGCGCCCGCATCCACACCACCGGCATACTGGTCAAGGAGGCGGCGGAGGAACGCGACGTGCCGGATTCTCTCGTGCGTCCGGTGAGCATGGTGCGTCTCTATTCCCCCTCGCTGGAACACGTGGATCTGGCCACGCGGGGCTACTATTTCCTCACGACGGACATGCCGGGCCTCATGCGGTGGCTGGCGGCGGAGGCGGAGCGGGCCGGAGCGCGGATCCGCTGTTCGGCGAAGGTGACGGAGGCGCGCCGCGCGGGGGAGCGCATCGAACTGCCGGAACACGGGGTGTCCGCCCGGTTCCTGCTGGGGGCGGACGGGGCCCGCTCCACCGTGGCGCGGATCTTCGGCCTGGGGCGCAACAGGCGTCTCCTGATCGGCATGGAACAGGAGTTCTCGCATGTGGAGGGGCTGGACGAACGGTTCCTGCACTGCTTTCTGGATTCCCGGCTGGCCCCGGGATACATCGGCTGGGTCGCTCCGGCTCCGCAGGTGGTCCAGGTGGGGCTGGCGACGGACGACAGGCACAGGCCGGACATTGCCGCCTTCCGCCGGCATCTGTCGCCGCTGTTCACCTTCGACGAGGAACGCATCGTGGAGCGGCGCAGCGGCGTCATCCCCTGCGGCGGCATCGTGCGGCCCTTCGCCCGGGACAACGTGATGCTGGTGGGCGACGCGGCGGGGATGGTCTCGCCGCTCACCGCCGGCGGCATCCAGATGGCCTTCCGCTTCGGGCGGCGGGCGGGGCAGCTCATCGCCGACCACCTGAAGCGTGGCGGAGAATTGCCGCAGGAGGTTCTGGCGCGGGAGCTCCCGGCGCTGATGCACAAGCGTGCCATGCGCTGGCTGCTGGAGCGCCGGCCGCCGAACCGGATCTACGATTTCCTGATCGGTTCGTGGCCCATGCGCAGGCTCGCGGCGGGCACCTTCTTCCACGACCGCGCCCTGCCGCCTTCTCCCCTTCCCCGCAACGCGGAAGGGGACCGGGAGCGGCGATGACCTCCGCCGGATCCCGTGCGGGCGCGAGAGGCTTCCGTTCCGAATTCCGGGAGGATCAGAGCGATTTCTTCAGGGCACGAATGCGCTCGGCCAGCGAAACGACATTGACCGGTTCCGTCCTTTCCTCCGCGGCGGCCCCGCCGTCTCCGCTTCCGCCATCATCCTTCGCGCTTGTGCCGCCGGTGGCGGAAGCTTCCGTGGATGCCTTCCGTCCCGCGGTTCCGGTGTGGGATGCGTCCTTCTTCTTCGCGGCGGCCTTCTTCCTTCCGCCGGCCGCTTTCCCTCCGGACTTCCCTCCGGAGCCGTCCTTGCCGTCGCCGTTGCCCCGGCCGAGATTGTTCAGACGCTCGATCCAGCGGTCGGCCTCCTCTTCGGCGGAGGCGGTTTCCCTCTTCCGTTTTCCGTCCCGCGCTCCGCGTCTGCGCGAAAGCAGCCCTCCGGTTCTCTTCCGGCCCGTCTTTCCACGTTTCGCGGAAGAGGATGAACCGGAACCGCGTTTCTCCTTCTCCTCCTTCGCTCCGGCCGCGTTCTTCGCCATTTCCCGGCGCTGCTCCTCCAGTTCGCGGGCCAGACGGTTCAGCTCCTCGATGCGGGCGGCGAGACGGGCCTCCGGTTCCAGATCCTCGCCGATGCGCATGGCCCGTTCCGTGCGCTGTGCCATGTCGGCCTCCTCGCGCAGCCGGCCGATGGTCCTCTCCTGCCCGTCCAGCCTCTCGCGCAGGGCGGCGATCTCCCCCTTCAGGCGGGCGATCTCCTCGTTGCGCTCGCGCAGTTCCTCGCGCTGTTCGTGCAGGGTCTTCGTGCGCTTCTCCAGATCCGCCTCGAGCCCGGCGATCACCTCGCGCAGGGCGGATATCTCCGTTTCGCGTTCGGAGAGGGTGTCGAGGGTCTCCTGCAGCTTCTCGGCCATGCGGCCCAGTCTGTTGCGGGCGCGGGAGACCTCGGCCTCCTGCTCCACGAAGCGTTCCTCGAGCTTTTCGATCCGCAATTCGTAGCGGCGCACGAGCATCGCGTGCTCGGCACGCAGCCGGTCCCTTTCGGCCATGAGGGCGGCAACGCGGTCCGGCTGGCTGCGCCGTTCCCGCCACTGGCGCACCTGCCGCACGGAAGAGCGGGCGAGCCGCACCACGAGCATGATCGCCAGGATGATGGCGGCCGCCACCAGCGCCGCGAGCATCAGCATTTCCATACGGGACATGTCGGCCTACCCCTTGCGATCTTTCTTCCGTGCGCCGTGGCACGCTTCGTCGTCCCCCGCGCGCGTCCCCTTCCGGATCCGCGGTCCGCTTTCCGCGGAACGCCACGTCCCTTCTCCCGTGCCGGACATTGAAGCCGAAGCTCCGGACTTTTGCAATCACCATGCATGGAGATGGCGACGGAAACACCTCTGGCGTGTTCTTTTAGCCTTTTGCGTCCCCTCCCGCGAGCGCGACAAGCTGGCGCAGGATGCCGCGGATGCCGCCCAGCCTGCTCTCCATGTCCTCCCAGCGGCGAATCAGGACGAGCTTCATGTCGGGACGCAGGCGGGCGCGGGAGCCCTGCTCGTTGATCCAGGGAACCAGCGCGGACAGGTTCACCTTCCGCTCGTCGTGGAAACCGATGACGACCCCCTTCGCCCCGGCCTCGAGCGAGGCCACGTTGGCGGCCCGGCAGAGGGTCTTGATGGCCACCACCTCGAGAAGGTGGCGCACCTCCTCCGGCAGCGGGCCGAAGCGGTCGGTCAGCTCCGCGGCGAATTCGTCGATGGCCCGCTCGTCCTCCAGCCCCGCCAGTCTGCGGTAGAGGCCGAGCCGGGTCTGCAGGTCCGGGACGTAGGTTTCCGGAATGAGCACGGCGGCCCCGATGTTGATGTTGGGCGACCACTGTCCGGAAACCTCCTCCTCCCGCTCCTCCCCCGCGCGCAGGGAGGCCACCGCCTCCTCCAGCATCTGCTGGTACAGCTCGAAGCCCACCTCCTTGATGTGCCCCGACTGCTCCTCGCCGAGCAGGTTGCCCGCGCCGCGGATGTCCAGATCGTGGCTGGCCAGCATGAAGCCCGCGCCAAGGGTGTCCAGGGACTGCAGCACTTCCAGCCGCTTCTTGGCCGCGGGCGTGAGCATCCGCCCGGCGGGCACGGTGAGCAGGCAGTAGGCGCGCACCCGCGAGCGCCCGACGCGCCCCCGCAGCTGGTAGAGCTGGGCGAGGCCGAACATGTCCGCGCGGTGTACGACCATGGTGTTGGCGGAAGGGATGTCCAGGCCGGACTCGATGATGGTCGTGGCCAGAAGGACGTCGAAGCGCCGCTCGTAGAACGCGGTCATCACCTCGTCCAGTTCCGTCGGCGTCATGCGGCCGTGGGCGGTGGCGAACTTCACCTCCGGCACGTGGGTGCGCAGGAATTCCGCCACCTCCTCGAGATCCGAGATGCGCGGCACCACGTAGAAGCTCTGGCCGCCCCGGTAGTGTTCGCGCAGCAGCGTCTCGCGGACGGTCACGGGATCGAAGGGCGACAGGAAGGTCCGCACCGCCAGCCGGTCCACCGGCGGCGTGGCGATGACCGAGAGCTCGCGCACGCCGGAAAGCGCCAGCTGCAGGGTGCGCGGAATGGGCGTGGCGGTGAGGGTCAGGACGTGCACACCCGTCTTCAGGGCCTTCAGGCGCTCCTTGTGGCGGACGCCGAAGTGCTGCTCCTCGTCGATGACCAGCAGTCCGAGGTCGCGGAAGGCGACGTCCTTCGCCAGCAGGGCGTGGGTGCCGATCACGATGTCGATGGTGCCGTCCTTCAGCCCCTTCTTCACGAGCGACAGCTCCTTGCGCGAGACCATGCGCGAGGCCTGCGCGATCCGGACCGGCATGCCGGCGAAGCGTTCCGTGAAGGTGGCGAAGTGCTGCCGGGCCAGCAGGGTGGTGGGCGCGATCACCGCCACCTGGTGGCCCGCCATGACCGTGGCGAAGGCGGCGCGCAACGCCACCTCCGTCTTGCCGAAGCCCACGTCGCCGCACACCAGGCGGTCCATCGGCACGGGGCGCTCCATGTCCGCCTTGACGTCCTCGATGGCCTGTAGCTGGTCCGGCGTCTCCTGGTAGGGAAAGGCCTGTTCCATCTCCCTCTGCCAGGGAGTGTCGGCGGCGAAGGCGTGGCCGACCGTCGTGACCCGGGCCTGGTACAGGACGACCAATTCCTGGGCGATCTCCGCCCCCTCGGAGCGCACCTTGGCCCTGGTCCTGTGCCAGTCTGCGCCGCCCATCCGGCTGAGGCTCGGAGTCGTTCCACCCGTGTGGGGCCGGATGCTGTCGATCTGGTCCGTCGGCAGGTAGAGGCGGTCGTCGCCCCGGTACTCGAGCAGTAGGTAGTCGCGCTCGACGCCCGCCAGGGTGCGGGTGACCAGCCCGGCGAAGCGGGCCACGCCGTGCTGCTCGTGGACGACGTGGTCGCCGGGTGAGAGGTCCTCGAATATGCGTACGGCGACACTTCGCCGTGGTCGTGTCCGACGTCGGGTCCGACGCCGTCCCGTCAGCTCGGTCTCGGTGACCACCGCAAGGCGCGAACCGGGCAGGACGAAGCCGCGCTCCACCGGCGCCACCACCAGCGAGGCGCCGGGCCCCTCCACAACGGCGTCCTCGTCGGCACCGACAGGTGTGACCTCGATGCCGGCTTCGCGCAGGCGGCGAACCAACTGGTCGACGGACCCCGCCCCATCTGCGGCGACCACCACCCTGTGGCCATCGGCCAGCAGGCGTCGGAGCCGTCCGGGCACGCCGTCGGCGTCTTCGGACACCAGGTCCCGTCCCCATCCGGCGGCGGCGATGGTGTCCACGCCCGGGCCATCGGGCACGGCGTCGATCGTCCAGACGGGCGCACCCGTGTGGACCAGCAGCCGCTCCCAGTCCGTGTGCAGCCTGGGGAACTCGATGCCGGCGGCTCCCCACGTGACCGCCAGGCTGGCAGCAAGGTCGGCCTCCTCCGCCTGGAGGTCGGCGATGC
>CAYSHK010000045.1:0-17500 GCA_964430935.1 uncultured Rhizobiaceae bacterium | reverse complement strand
TTGGCGGGTGTCTGTTCTGCCTGGGCGACCGTCATGAGCGGGGCCTTCGCGGCAGGGGCCGCGTGTCCCGGGGTCTGCGCGCCGGCAAGCCCCAGGGCGATGGCGCCCGCCGCACCCAGGATGAGATGATGTTTCGGCATTTTTCCGTCCGTCCTGTTCGTGAATGCTGTCTGCGGATGCGGCGGATCAGCGCTTCGGCTTCTGCACGTTGAAGCCGAGGAACTGCCAGGCCTGCATGCCGCCCCTGTAGTAGTGCAGCTTCTCCGGCGGATATCCGGCCGTGATGAGATTGCGGATCGCACGGGGCGACTGCCCGCACCACGGGCCGTTGCAGAACAGCATCAGCTCCCGCGCGTCGCCGAAGTCCCAGGTGCCGTCCTCGAGCTTCTTGGCGCCGAGCACGAGCAGGATCCGGTCGCGGTAGGGATTGTCGGGCGCCAGGAGCGTGAAGGGGATGTTCACGGAACCGGGAATGGTGCCCTTCTTGAACCAGGCGGGAATTCTGGCGTCCACCAGCACGCCTTCGCCCTTGGAGACCTTGTCCTTGAGGAACTGGATGAGCTCCAGTTCGCCCGCCACATGGACGCCGGGAGCCGGCGACATGGGCTGGATGCAGAACGGCGGACAGGGCCTCGACGTCTTCGTATAGGTATTCGTGAGCCTGTGCCTGGTGTCCTGGTTCCGCTCTATGCGGATGGTCCTGTTGCCGATGGTCACATCCACGTAGGGCATGCCAGGAGCGATGTTGACCTCCCGTGCGATTGCGGCGCCATTGTGGCCGGCAACCACCCAGCCCAGAAGCGACGCGGCAATTGCGGACCGCATGAAAATGCGCTTGGTTGCAGACATCTGTCTCTTCTCCTCATCTCCCCCCAGCCCGCGGAGGATGCGAATGAATGGCCACGAACAGTCTGGCTTGACGGCCGCATCGGCCCGTTGGATCAAGGGCTTCGTTGCCTCTGCCGTGCCAGTTTCGCAGGAAGAGTAAATAGCGCAAATGAGGCGAAAAGTTAAAAAAATGTGAATATAAGGTTAATGGGCTGGATCGTGCGCAACCTGTGGGAGAATCAGGAGCGTTCCGGGCAGAATTCTGTCGGGATTCCGGATGGTGTCCCGATTGGCGTCGATGATCATCCGATAGGCCGAGGGCGTGCCATAGTACTGCCGGGCCAGCGAGCTCAGGGTGTCGCCCTCCCGGATCACGACCCGGAGGGTCCCTTCCGCCGTTCGCTTCGCCGCGGCCGGGGAGGTGGCGGGGGATGGGATGGCCGCTTCATGGGGGAGTATGCGCAGGCCCACGTGCAGCAGGGCGGTTCGGCGTGCCGCCGCTGCCGGTTCGGCGAGGATCGCTCCCGAGACGCACAGTCCGATGGCCAGCAGAGTTCCCTTGCGCCTTCCCTTCCGCATGTTCCGCATCCTCCCTGATCCGGTTCGACGGGGTGGCCGTTGCAGCTCCCGTGCCGGAAGGACGGCCGGATTTCCGTCCCGGGACGGCACCTCCGCGTCTTCGGAATGGTTAACGGAAGGTTTGCGGTGTGTCAAAAGAGGACGGAACGTCGGGGTGGAAACGGAGAAGGGGCCGCGGAGACATCCGCGGCCCCTCCATCGTTCCGGTCTGTCGGAGGATGCGGTTCCGGCCCGTCAGGCCAGCTTCTCGCGTTCCTCCTCCAACTCCTCCTTCAGATCGACGGGATCGTCCGGCCCGTAGCCCAGACGCGCCAGCTGGCGGCGCTTGTAGCTGAAGTACAGCACCGGGATCACCACCAGGGTCAGGATGGTGGAGACGAAGATGCCGAAGATCAGCGAAACGGCCAGGCCGTTGAAGATGGGATCGTCCAGGATGAAGAACGCGCCCATCATGGCGGCGATGGCCGTTAGCAGAATGGGTTTGGCACGGACCGCCGCCGACTGGATGATGGCCTCGCGGAGCGGTACGCGGCAGGCGCACTGCTGGTTCACGAAATCCACCAGCAGGATGGAGTTGCGCACGATGATGCCGGCAAGGGCGATCACGCCGATCATGGATGTCGCGGTGAACTTCGCCCCCAGCAGGGCGTGTCCCGGCATCACGCCGATGATCGTCAGCGGGATCGGCGCCATGATGATCAGGGGCACCAGATAGCTGCGGAACTGCGCCACGATCAGGAAGAAGATGCCGATCAGCCCCACTCCGTAGGCGATGCCCATGTCGCGGAAGGTCTCATAGGTGATCTGCCACTCGCCGTCCCATTTCAGAGAGAAGCGCACCGGGTTCTCCGGCTGCGTGATGAAATACTGCTCGAGCGGCCGCCCGGTGATGTCCTTCTGCTCCTTCAGGCGTTCGTACATCTCGAACATGCCGTAGAGCGGGCTGTCCAGCGGTCCGGCCATGTCGCCCAGAACGTAGACCACCGGCAGCAGGTCCTTGTGGTGGATTTCGTTCTCGCGCTTGTCCTTGATCAGGGTGACGATCTCGGCCAGAGGCACCAGCTGTCCGCTCACCGAACGCACCTTGAGATTCAGCAGATCCTCGATGGAGCCCTTCTCGGAGGAGGGAAGCTGCAGGCGGATCGGCACGGGATACTTGGCCGCCTGGGTATGGAGGTAGCTGACGTCCTCGCCGCCCAATGCCGTGGCGATGGCCTGCGCGACGGAGGACTGCGGCACGCCGAGCGCCGCCGCCCTCTGGCGGTCCACCTTCACGATGATGCGCGGGTTGCCCGCCTGCGTCGTGTCGTCGATGTCCACGATGTCGGGCGTGGTCTCGAACACCTTGCGCACGTTGCGCGCGACCTTGATCTGACCGTCGTAGTCGAGACCGTAGATCTCCGCCACCAGCGGCGAAAGCACCGGCGGTCCGGGCGGCACCTCCACCACCTTGAAGCGGATGGAGGGATCCTTGATCGCCTTCTGCAGCCGCTTGCGGACGTCGCGGGCGATGTCGTGGCTCTTGCGTTCGCGCGTATGCTTGTCCGTCAGGTTGACCTGAATGTCGCCGTAGCGCGACTCCTGACGCAGGTAGTACTGCCGCACCAGCCCGTTGAAGCCTACCGGCGAGGCCGTTCCGGCGTAGATCTGGTAGTTCTTCACCTCCGGCACGGTGTCCAGCACGTCGGCGATGCGCAGCAGCACCTTCTGGGTCTTCTCGAGCGCCGTTCCGTCCGGCATGTCCAGAACGATCTGGAATTCCGACTTGTTGTCGAACGGCAGCATCTTGAGGATCACCAGCTTGAAGTAGCCGAGCGAACCGGCGGCGACCATCAGGAAGACCATGCTGAAGACCAGCAGGTAGCGCTTGGTGCGTCCCCACCATCCCAGTTGCAGGAAGGGGGTCAGGATGATTCCGAAGAATTTTCTGGCCCGGCCGACTTCCTCCTTCAGATGCTCTTCTTCCGCCCTGGTGTGCTTGTGTCCCTTCACGATGAGCTTGAAGGCCAGCCACGGCGAGATGATGAAGGCCACGGCGAGCGACAGCAGCATGCCCATCGAGGCGTTGATCGGAATGGGGCTCATGTAGGGGCCCATGAGGCCCGTCACGAAGGCCATGGGCAGCAGGGCGGCGATCACCGTCAGCGTGGCGAGGATGGTCGGCGATCCCACCTCGTCCACGGCCTCCGGAATCAGCACCCAGGGTTTGCGTCCGTCCCCCATCTCCAGATGCCGGTGGATGTTCTCCACCACGACGATGGCGTCGTCCACCAGGATGCCGATGGAGAAGATGAGGGCGAAGAGCGAGACGCGGTTGATCGTGAAACCGTACGCCCAGGAGGCGAAGAGCGTGACCGCCAGTGTCGAGAACACGGCCACGCCCACCACGATGGCCTCCCGCCAGCCCATGGTGATGAGCACCAGGAACACCACGGAGCCGGTGGCGAAGGCCAGTTTCATGATGAGTTTCTTCGCCTTGTCGTCGGCCGTCTTGCCGTAGTTGCGCGTCACGGTGATCTTCACGTCGTGCGGAATGAAGACGCCGCGCAGGGTCTCGATGTGGCGGATCAGCTTCTCGGCGATCACCACGGCGTTCTTGCCCGGCTGCTTGGCTACCTCGATGGTCACGGCGGGAAAGCGTCCGGCCGGTTCGCCCCTGGCCAGCCCCGCGGGGCCGGTGGCATAGGTGACGTAGTTCTTCGGCGTGTCCGGGCCCATGGAGATTTCGGCCACGTCCGCCAGATAAACCGGCTTGCCTCCGAACAGGCCGATGACGAGGTTCTTCACCTCCTCGGGACGCGAGAGGAAGGTGCCGGCCCTGACCGGAATCTCCAGATTGTCCTTCACGATGGACTGCTGGTCCGTGGAGGCGTTGGAGGCCTGAAGGGCCTTGCGCAGGTCGTCCAGGACGAGGCCGTAGCCGGCCAGCTTCTGCGGATCTATGCGTACGTTCACCACGCGGTCGGGACCGCCGATGGTGCGCACCTGCCGCGTCCCCGGAATGCGCTTCAGCTCGGCCTCGAGCGTATGCGCCACCTTCAGCAGGCTGGCCGCGTCGTGACGGCCCGCCGGATCCCAGAGCGTGAAGGTGACGATGGGGATGTCGTCGATGGAGCGCGGCTTCACGATCGGCTGGCCGACGCCGAGGTTGGGCGGCAGCCAGTCCATGTTGGAGAAGACCTTGTCGTAGAGCCGCAGAATGGCGTCCGTGCGGGGCTCGCCGACCTTGTACTGGATGGTGAGCACGCTCATGCCGGGGCGCGAGATCGAATAGATGTGCTTCAGACCGGAGATTTCGGCCAGCACCTGCTCCGCCGGCGTCGTCACCAGCTGCTCCACCTCCTTCGCCGAGGCGCCCGGGAACGGAATGAAGACGTTGGCGAAGGTGACGTTGATCTGCGGCTCCTCCTCGCGCGGGGTGACCATCGTCGCGAACAGGCCGGAGAGCAGCGTCGCGATGAGCAGCAGCAGGGTGATCTCGTTGCGCACGAAGGTGCGCGCGATGATGCCGGAAATGCCCAGTTTCATCAGTGCTCACCCGTGGTTTCGGCCGCGGCGGCCCGTTTCGCCTCCATCTCCTTCAGATGGATGGCCGCCTGCAGCGGGTCGAGCGCGATCACGTCCCCTTCCTCGACGCCCGAGAGAACCTCGACCATTCCCTCGCCGACGGGACGGCCGGTGCGCACCTGCTGGAAGAGAAGGCGCCCGTCCTTTGCGAGGATGTAGACGCCGGCCAGCTCTCCACGGCGCGCCACGGCCTTTTCTGGTATGGCCAGCACGTCGGCCTTGCCGACTTCGAACGCCCCCTTCACGAGCATGCCGGGAAACAGGTCGCGTCCCTTGTCGGCCAGGTACAACCGTACCGTGACCGTGTTCGTCTTCGGGTTGGAGTAGGGGAAGATGGTCATGCGCGAGACCTTCAGCCGTTCATGGCCGTCCAGGTCCAGGACCACGGAAGCCTTCCTGTTCTTGCGCACGAGGGGCACGTAGCGCTGCGGCAGTTCCACATGGGCGCGCAGCTCGTCCAGGGAGAAGCCGGTCATCAGCGGCTTGCCGGGGGCGGCCAGCTCCCCTACCTGCGCGTGGCGGGCGGTGACGATCCCGGAGTAGGGCGCCCGCACGCGCGTGTACGCCAGCTGCTCCTCCGCCTGCTTGCGGGCGGCAAGAGCCTGCTTCAGGCCCGCCTTCGCGGAATCGAGCTCCGCCTTCGACTGGTCGTAGCGCGCCTTCGGCACGGTGCCCTGCTTGAACAGCCGCGCCACGCGGGCGAAATCCTGCTTCGCGGCCTTCAGGCGCGCCTCGGCGGCGCGGACGGCCGCGATGGCCTGCTCGAGCTGGGCCTTCTGCTGGGTATCGTCCAGCACCACCAGGATGTCGCCCTTCTTCACCCGGTCGTTGACGTCGAAGTTGATGGCCACGATGCGGCCGGAAGTCTGCGCCGAGACGGTGGATTCCTTCACCGCCTCCACCACGCCCTCGAAAAGCCGTTCGCGGGCCACCTCGTGGCGCTCGACCTTCATGCTGTCCAGAGTTGCGGCCATGCTCCCGGATGCCCCGGAAACTCCGGAAGCCTTGGCGGGAATGTCCGCCGCTTCGGCCGCATGGAAAGCTGCGAGACCGAACAGCCCCGCAAGAATGATGCGTTTCATGTTCAGCATCCCCGAAATGATCTGCCGCCGGGACGCGATCCGGCATCCCCGTTCCAATTCCATTCTTCTCCAGATGTGCCGTGCAGGGCAAGAAATAAACCCCCGGCAGCATGTTTTTCACCCATATATTAGAAAAATCTAATATATGGAAGAGCGTATTTTGCAGAATGGAACGGTGAAAGGCGCCCCGGGAGTGTTTCCGCAAGGATGTCGACTGCCCATGACATGCGGAATGTGGATGGAATGCCGAGCAATCATGGATGAAGTGCATGTGAGGGCGGTATTTCGGAAAGCTGATTCGTATGACGCACCGACATGGACGAATCACGGAAAGGAAGGAGAGGTCACGATGGTCCGCTTGGAAGTGTGAACCGTGACGCGGGTTCCCTTGAGAGGTCTGAGGAAACAGCGGACTCCCGGAGATGGTGAGGAAGGCACACGCTTCCGCAAGCCCCGGAAGCGATTATGGGGAGGAAAGATGGGCGCGCCCCCCGGGCGCCCGTATTGTCGTGTCACCTTGCGCTGTGTTGCCTTACGCTTGTCGCCTACTCACTTACCGGACAAGACCCGGCGCAACGGCGCCTTACCAACTCACTTCGTAGAGCTCCACAACCTTGTTCATCTCATGCATGATGGGCATGTTCGCCCGGGCGACCTTCTCCAGGTTCTCGCGGGACACCGGCTGCTCCAGCAGGCTCTTGTAGTCTTCCCACATCTTCATGACCCGCTTCAGCTGGGCGCGGATGTCCGGGTCGGTGGCGGGAGGGAGCGCCTGCGTCTCGTCGCCGTTGAGCAGTCCCTTCAGCGTCGTGTCGAAAAGGGAGACGGTCCGCGCGAGCTCCTTGCGGTTGTTCTCCTTGTCGATGTCCAGCGCGACGAGGAAGTATTCCTTGGCCATCTTCTGGGTCAGCATGCGCTGCCGCCCGGAAAGGTTCACCGCGACCGCGAGATCCTCCATGTCGGTGCCCGCGGCCTGCTCGAACATCTTGACCGCCTTGTCCATCTCCGCAAGCAGCTTGGGATTGCGGGCCGCGATCTCCTCGAGCACCTTCCGGTCGACCTTGCCTTCCGTGACCGACAGAACCAGCGGCTTGAAGTCGTTCCACAGCTTCATGACGACATCGAGCTGCGCGGAGATGGTCTCGTTCGGAGCCTTGACCAGCTTCAGCTCGTCATCCCCCCGTTCGAGGCCCTTCAGCGTCTTCTCGAACAGATCGACCGTCTTCTTCAGTTCCGCGGCGTTCTTCCTGGCATCCAGGTCCAGGGCCACGAGCAGGGCTTCCTTGGCCATCTTCTGGGTCAGCATGCGCTGCTTTCCGGCCAGATTGATCTGGACCGCCAGCTCATTGGCGGACTTTCTGACGATCTCGCCGAGTTCCGCCGTGATGTCCACCTGCTGGGCGCTGGCCTGCAAGGGAAAACTCGCAAGAGAGATACCGATACACAGTGCCAGTACAGACTTTTTCATCATCGCTCGCCTTTCTGTTACGCATTTGGGCACGGGTCACCGCAACGGACGTCCTTCCGTAACCGGCTTCCATCTGCGGTTGAATTTCACATTACCCATCGCAACGTATATCACAGGTTAATCCATGCACGTGGAGTACGCCCTATAATTGAAACGGGAATCCCCCCTTTCTCCGCCTGCATATCCCTTGACGGGATATCGTGATGCGTTGCCCGTGCTACGTGTGCATTCGGGCAGGAATCTGGCGAACACGGGGAAATACGGCAACATTCCACAACAGGGTGTGACTTTTTTCATGCACCCGATATTCGCCTATAGGTTGAGTTGCAGGGTGATCGAAGTGAAATCCAATCCGAAGCTTGGAGCTTACGGAAGAGGAGGCGGGAAATAGCCATGTGGATGACCTCAACCACCTTCACCCAGCCGGCAGCTGGGAAAGCGGGGGGGCGTCGGAAAGTGGGGTGGACACGGACGGAATGATCCCTCGCAGGACAATTCCTGCGCACGTTCCCATTCGTCCGGAAAATTCAGGCCAGGGGCAAGGACCGAGCCGCAGAGGGGCGGCCCGGTCAGTAGAGCAGTTTGACGGCCCTGTCCATCTCGGTCAGCAGAACAAGGCTCCCTTTGGAAATCCTGTTCAGGACGTCCCTGTCGTAGGGCCCTTTGAGCAGGGGGCGGAATTTCTTCCAGAGCTCCTTCACCTTCAGCAGCTGCCGCCGGGGTGCCTGCTCGAAGGTCCTGCCAAGGCCCAGCTCGCGGTCGCCGTCGATCAATCCATCGAGCACCCGGTCGAAGGTGGCCGCGGTCTTCGCGAGTTCCGCGCGATATTTCTCCGGTTCGATGCCCAGCGCGATGAAGCAGGCTTCCTTGGTCATCTTCTGGGTCAGCATGCGCTGACGCCCCGCCAGGTTCACCTTCCGCGAGATGGACGAGGCCTTGCGGGACGCATGCCGTTCGTACAGCTCCACCACCCTGTTCATCTCCTTCAGCAGCGGCATGTTGTACTTCGCGATGCCGCGGATCGCCTCTTCGGTGCGGGGGGCTCCGGCATGCAGCAGCAGCGGCTTGAAGCCCTTCCACATCCTTTCGACGACACCGATCTGCTTGAGGATTTCGGGATCGCGCGCCGGAACGAGCCTCAGACGGCGGCTTCCATTCCGCAGTCCGTGCAATGTCTCCTCGAACATGCGGATGTCCTCGTGGAGGCGCTTCCGGTTGTCCTCTGGCGCGATGCCGAGCGCCACGAAACAGGCCTCCTTGCTCATCTTCTGGATGAGCATGCGCTGCCGTCCGGCAAGGTTGATGGCGGTGCTCAGGTCGACGTTCTTGGCCTTCGTGACGACTGCCTCGAGCATGTCCTGGATGTTGCCAACTCCTTGGGCGTCGGCCGGATTCGCGCCGGACGCGAGCGCCAAGGCCGCGAGAACGGTAAGGAGTATCCGCATTTTTTGTCTTCCCCGGTCGGTTGTATGCTTCGTTGCAGGCCGCAGGCCACGCAAGCAGGCATCCCGTCACGGACGGAATGCGCGTGGAACGGCGATGACGCAAGAAGACCCGCTACTGACCGATTCGGACATCCGGCGCCGGGCGCAGCCGGATGGACGGAAAACCGTCGGCACGTGAGATGTCCGCCATAAGCCCCGCTGATACCGGTTCCCCCGAGATACCGGCGGGATGATGTCCAACCCCGCAAACCACGCGTATGGGGTATCGAAACTTTCAAAGGGAATTATGTGTCAAAAAGCGACCAAGTACAATCAAAAATATGCCATTTTCCTCACCGCAACCAACTTCCCGCCAAAGTGTTGCAGGACTGCATCCCATTTCGGTGATGGCCGGAAAGGTAGCGGGAATTCCGTGGCGGGCGATCCGGCCATGGGGCGGCGTGCCGCATGGCATGCGCGAGGTTACCAGCTTTCCTCGTACATTTTCACGGCCCGGTTCATTTCCCCCAGCAGGGGCAGGTTGGCATGGGCGATGGCGAGGAGATTCTCCCGTGTCGCCGGCCTGGCGAGCAGCGGCCTGAAATCCGCCCACAGTTTCATGACCTTCTTCAGTTGGGCGCGAATGGCCGGATCCGTCGTAGGAGGCAGGTTCTGCGCATCGTCTCCGTCCAGAAGTCCCTTCAGGGTGCGGTCGAAGAGAGCCGTCGTCTTCCGCAGATTCCGGTGGTTGGCCTCACGGTCGATGCCCAGTGCCGCCAGCAGGTATTCCTTGGTCATTTTCTGGGTCAGCATGCGCTGCCGGCCGGAAAGGTTGATGACCACGGCGAGTTCCGCGGTATCGGCCCCGGCCACCTTCTCGAACATCTTCACGGCCCGGTTCATTTCCGCCAGCAGGGGCAGGTTGTCCCGCGCGATCCTCTCCAGGGTCGCGCGGTCCGCCCGGCCATCCGCGACGCGCTTCACCAGGGGGCGGAATTTCTTCCAGAGGTCCATGACGACGCCGAGCTGGGCCGCGATGCGCGCGTTCGGAGCCTTCGCGAGCTTCAGACCGGCGTCTCCGGAGATGAGGCCGACCAGCGTCCGTTCGAACAGCGCCATGGTCCTCTCCAGGTTGCGGCGGTTCTTCTCCGGCTCGACCTTCAGCGCGACCAGAAGGGCCTCCTTGGACATCTTCTGCGTCAGCATGCGCTGCCGACCGGAAAGGTTGATCTGGACGGCCAGTTCGTTCGTGGACTTCTGGACGATCTCGCCCAACTGGCTGGTGATGTCGAGCTGGGCGTGCGAGGGGAGGGAAAACGTCATGAGAAAGGCCGCCGCGATCGCGGCCGGGATGGCGGTTTTCATGGATTGTCACTCTACTCACAGGTGGCGCCCCCATAAAATCCGTGCACGGCATTTAAAGGATGGATGTGGCGAAAAGCCAGCAGAAAAAAGGCCGCACGATTAACGTACGGCCTCAATTGCCTGGATCTGCTGATCTGGATCAGAAATCGCCCGTCGCCGCGGCCTCCATCATCTGCTCCAGGCGTTCGCGGATCGATATGGCGCGTTTTCTGAGATCGTCGGAAATGCGGTTCGGATTGAGCGCGGTGTCCATCCAGCGCACGTCCCAGTCCAGCGTGACCAGCCAGATCTTGCCGTCCCGGTCCTCCATGACGGCGATCTTGCAGGGGATGAACACGATGAACTCGGGCGAATATTCCAGGATGCGCGCAAGCGTCTCCAGATCGCAGAAGGAGAAGATCTCCACGCGCGGATAGTTCGGATCGTAGATCTCCCGGATGACCTTCCACGGCGTGGAGACGCCGACGAAGCGCATGTTCAGCTCGTTGCCCTTCGTCTTGAGGGATTCCACGACCTCCTCGAAGGTCAGGCCGTCGGCCGCCCGCTTCTTCGCCGCCATGAAGTTGATCATCTGCTTCAGCGAGAAGGGATTGTAGTACATCAGCGACTGCATGGCCTTCATCTTGGCCTCGGCCGAGATGGGCGGCATGAACCTGTGCTTCTCGATCTTCTCCTCCGGCGGGGTCGGCATCTGGAACCAACCCTTCTGCTTGGGCAGCCGTTTCGGGATGGTCGGCTCGCCCTTGAAATAGCTCTTAGCGTTCAGTTTCGCCGTGGCCTCGTCCATCTCCTGCGCCGTCGCGGCCGGTGCGGAGAGCGCGAACAGAGCGGCGGCGAGCAGGCCGCCCGCGTATCCGGCGATGCGCTTCATGTGCTTCGTTCCCCTGTGCATCCTTCCTTCCCCCTGCGGTTCACTTCTTTCCCGTTTCGCTCGGCGGCCTGACGCCGAGGGCGTCTGGCGCGGCGTTCATGATGGCGAAGGAGGCGCGCATGAACTGCACCATGAGGTTCGGATCCATCATCTTCATCATGGAATCCAGCATCTCCGGCTCCATCATCATCTTCATCCAGCCCTGCATGATGGCGGGATCCATGATGGCCATCATGGTGGAGTACCATTGCGGATCGAGCATCAGCTTCAGGAAGTCGGAGTAGACGTCCGTGTCCGTGGCCAGCTTGCTCATGTTCTCCATGAACCTGGGGTTGGTCACGAGCTTCATGTATTCGGTCATGATCTTGGGATCGACCATCTTCGCGGCCATCTTCATGAAGTCCGGATCGGACATGGCCTTCATGTAGCCTTCCATCAGTTTCGGATCGGCCAGCTTCATCACCCCGTCGAACATCTTGGGGTCGGTCATGATCCGCATGTAGTTCTCCACCAGCTTCGGGTCGGCCATCTTCGTCATGGCCTTGATGAAGCTCGGATTGGTCATGATGTTCATGAACGGCTCGACGACCTTCGGGTCCCCCATCTTCATCATGGTTTCCATGATCCGGGGGTCGCCGAGCATGTTCACGTAGGAGGTCATCAGAGCCGGATTGCCCATGCTCACGAGGGCGTTGAAGAAGGCCGGATTGGTCGCCGCCTTCATCCATTCGGTCATCAGCTCCGGGTCCGCCATGTTCAGCATGCCCTCCATCATCTTCGGATTGGAGAGAATGCCGAGGAAGGCCGTGATCTGGTTTGCCGAGGGCGTGGCGGCGGAGAAGGCGCCGCCCCACTTCGGATCCGTGAAACTCTTCAGCCAGTCCTTCGTCGATTCGAACGACGGCACGGGAATGGATGGCGCGTTCTGCGCGAGGCCTGCGGGCGTGCCCGCCGCCAGCGCGAGCGAAAGGGCCAGCGCGGACAGCATGGATCTGCGGGGCGTGTTCATGGGCGTTCCTCTTCGTCTTGTTGTGATTTGCGATGGTCGGGCCTGGTCCGCCGGAGCGCGTGTGGCCGCGCGGCGTGCCCGCCCCCCGCCTTCCGCACATGGAGAACGGAAGGGTGGGGAACGGGCATGTCGCGGAAATGCGTTCCGGGGTCAGTTCTTCTTCTCTTTTTCTTCCTGCGCCTTCTTGTAGGCTTCGGCGGCCTTTTTCAGCTCCTCGTCGGAAAGCTTCTTGTGGACGTTGGGATCGAACGAGTCGCCCAGCTGCTCGTAGATGTTGGAAAGCGGCGCGTGGCAGGCCGTGCACCATTCGCCGTATTCTCCGAAGATCTGGGCGGTGGACGACCACATCGGCCGGCTCATCTCGTTCCACATCTTGAACATGGCGCCCATCATCATCATCATGGAATCGGTCATCGCCTTCGCCGCGTCGCCATAGGCGTCACCGATTCCGGACGCTCCCTTCTCCTCGGCCGAAGCCGCCGGCGCGGCGAGCAGCAGTCCGCCCAGCGCAAGGGCCGCAAGCATTTTTCTGGTCATGGCACATCCCTCCTTTTCCTGGTTCCAGCCCCTTGGAACCCGGCGACGCACACGGCCCTTCTGCCGGGGCCGTTCCCTCGGTCCGTGTGGAGAAGGAAATCGGGATGGGACGCGCCCCCGAAGGAGGAACGCTCTCCCACTTTCCGTCTCGCCACTGTCGCGTCGCTGTCGTCCCGATGGAACATATAGCATATTTTGAATGTAATACAAATTCCCTTGGCGACGGCAACGGGGAGTACCGGAAAAGACGAAGGGCGGTCCCTGTCGGAACCGCCCTGAAATCCTTCGGAATGCGCCGGTGGGACGCCGCTACTGCGGAGCGGGGCCCTTGCAGGCCGGCTCGCCGTTCTCGCCCGGCACCGCGCAGTACAGCGTGTAGAGCGTGCCCATGATCTTGGCCGCCTCCTCCGACGCCAGGGAATAGATGATGGACTGCGCCTCGCGGCGGGTCTTCACCAGGTTCTCCCTGCGCAGCACGGCCAGATGCTGCGAAAGCGCCGACTGGTTCAGTCCGATCAGTTTCTCCAGCTCGCCGACGGAACGCTCGCGCTCCGCCAGATGGCAGAGAATGAGCAGGCGCCATTCATTGGCCATCGTCTTCAGCAACACGCTGGCGCGTGTCGCATTGTCCTGCAACTTGGCAATGTCCATGCGTTTCCCTCGCCAGATCGGGCCCGGAAGGCCCCGTTTCGCTCCGTTCCGGCTCTATCTTTTATGCTCATATTCAAATATGCGCAAGCCTGAGGCGTGGTCGTGGGGCGGAGAAATGCACTGCAAATTTCCGTGTTTTTTATGCGGATGAGACATTCACACTATTGAATATCTATATGTGAGCGGGCATAAAGGCGCACGGTCCCGTCGCCGGGGAGCGGGATGGAAAAACACGGGCGTGCCGCACGGGAGCGCGCCGCCCCGACAACAGAGGAAACGGAAGGGAAGGGGGAACGACCATGGAAGAGCTTCCGGTCACGACCATAATGGGCATAGCCGGTCTCATCATAGGCACGGCTTTCGGTGCGGTGACGCACCGGACGAATTTCTGCGCCATGGGCGCGGTATCGGACATCGTCTCCTTCGGCGACTGGAAAAGAATGCGCGCCTGGGCGCTGGCGGCGGCGACGGCCATAACGGGGGCGCAGTTCCTGCACATCATCGGGCTGGTCGATCTCACCAAGTCCATCTATCTGAACAGTTCCTTCCCGCTCTCGGGCTTCATTCTGGGCGGCCTGATCTTCGGTTTCGGCATGGTGATCGGAGGCGGCTGTCCGGGGCGCAACCTGATGCGCGTCGGCAATGGCGACCTGAAGGCGCTCGTGGTGCTGCTGCTCATCGGCTGGGCGGGATACATGGCCATGAGGGGCATACTGGCGACACCGCGCATCTGGCTGCAGAATCTGGTCTCCTTCAACTGGAGCGCCTGGGGCATTCCGGATCAGGGCGTCGCGACCATCGTCGGCGGCTTCGCCGGCATTCCCTACGAGACCATGGCTCCCATCGTGGCGTTCACGGTCATAGGCGTCCTGCTGGTGTTCTGCTTCAAGGATCCCGCCTTCCGCCGCTCCCCGCGGCATATCGCGGCCGGCGTCCTGCTCGGCGGGCTCGTGGTCGCGGCCTGGGCGGCCACCGGCATTCTGGGGCAGGACGAATTCGAGCCCGTCCGCGTCGTCGGCCTGACCTTCATCGCGCCGACGGGCGACGCGTTCCAGTATCTGATGACCTACACCGGCTCGACGATCAACTTCGGTATCGCCACCGTCTTCGGCGCGATCCTCGGTTCCTTCATCTCGTCGAAGCTGTCCGGATCCTTCCACCTTTCCACGTTCGTGGATACTTCGGACACCGTTCGCAACATGCTCGGCGGGGCGCTGATGGGGTTCGGCGGCATCATGGCCCTGGGATGCACGATCGGACAGGGAATCACCGGTGTGTCGACGCTGGCGCTGGGGTCCGTGCTGGCCACGCTGTCGATCATCGCCGGGGGCGTGATCGGCGTGAAATACATGGAGCGGGTGCTCGACATATGAGGGGAAGGGGGCAGGGGCCGCGAAGAATCGCCTTGACCGGACGGTGTGTTTGGGTGCATTCAGTGACGCTAATATACAAGAACGGCAATATGTCTTCGGGAAGAGGAACCTGAACCGGATCGGGCGTGCCGGACGTGTCACGCCGGGCATCTAACGGAGGGGAGTCGATCCATGTCTGATGAAACCGTTGCCGACATCAAGCGGCAGTCCCTGTCCATCATCGTCACGAAGGGGTCCCTGGACTGGGCGTATCCGCCCTTCATCCTGGCCACCACGGCGGCCGCGCTGGACTATGACGTGACCCTGTTCTTCACCTTCTACGGCCTCGCGCTGGTCAAGAAGAAGCTGGACCTGAAGTTCACGGTCCTGGGCAATGCGGCCATGGAGATGCCGATGTTCGGCACGCACATCGCCATGCCCAACATCATGGCCATGATCCCCGGCGTCGATGCCATGGCGGGCAGCATGATGAAGAAGCTCATCAAGGAGAAGGGCGTGGCCTCCATCGAGGATCTGCGCGAAGCCGCCGTGCTGTCCGACGTGCGCATGATCGCCTGCCAGATGACGGTGGACCTGTTCGAGTACAAGCGCGAGGATCTCATGGACGAGATCGAGCTGGGCGGTGCGGCCACCTACTTCGAGGTCGCCTCGAAGTCCCACATCAACATGTTCATCTGAGGCTCCCGCGAGCCTTCCGGGAAGAAACGCAACCTGACAAGAGAGGAGAGAAGACACATGTCCGAACACGTTCTCGACGCCAAGGGCCTGAACTGCCCGCTGCCGATCCTGAAGGCCAAGAAGGCGCTGAAGTCCGTTCCGGCCGGCGAGATCCTGACCATCTACGCCACCGATCCGGGTTCCGTGGCCGACTTCGCGGCCTTCTGCAACCAGACCGGCAACGAGCTCGTCGAGTCCAGCCAGGACGGCGACGTCTACATCTTCAAGATCAAGCACACCGCCGCCTGACCCGATTCGGGTGCCGGACGGAGGTTTTCCGTCCGCTGTGGCGAAAAGGCAACAGGAATGCCGAAAAAAGGCGTCATGCTCCGCATGGCGCCTTTTTCTTTCCTTGCGCGAACTTTCCGTACCCTGTGGGTGCTGGACAATTTGACCCTTTTGTGTTTACTTCGCGAAAGCTGAATGTGAGTGACGCTCACGTATATTAGCTGCATCGAATATGAGAACGCCTTGCAGGTGGGGACAGGGCCGGGGCACCCGGGCAGGGCGGTCGGATGAACGAACAGAGGGGAATGAAATGCGCAAGGGACTGCGTTTCGCCGTATCCGCGATTGCACTGACATTTGCCGCCGGCCTCGCCGGCGAAGCTCTGGCCACGGAGGGGTATTTCCAGCACGCTTACGGTCTGCGCCACAAGGCGCTTGCCGGTGCCGGTGTCGCCTCCGCCGAGGACGCCACGGCCATCTCGCTCAACCCGGCCGGTCTCGTGGATGTGGGCGACCAGTTCAACATGGGCATCAGCTTCTTCATGCCCTTCCGGAAGTACGAGGCGACGGGAACGGGTTTCATCGAGCCCGGCACCCACAAGAGCGACAAGAACTTCTTCCCCGCGCCGACCATGGCCTATGTGCGGCAGCTGGATTCGGAGTCGGCGATCGGCTTCTCCATTTTCGGCAATGGCGGCATGAACACTTCCTATGATGCTTTCACGCGAACAAACGGATGTCCCGCGGGTACGCCGGGGACGGGAGCGTTCTGCTTCGGCAAGGCGGGCGTGGATCTCATGCAGATGTTCGTGTCGGCCGCCTATGCCCGCAAGTTCGGCGACCGGCTGAGCATCGGCATCGCTCCGATCTTCGCCATGCAGCGCTTCAAGGCCTACGGCCTCAACGGCTTCTCGGGGTTCTCCATCGATCCGGCCAATTTCTCGGGCCGTGGCTACGACTGGTCCTTCGGCGGTGGCGCGCGCTTCGGCATCACCTACAAGCCCACCGACCGGCTGAGCATCGGCGCCTCCTACCAGACCAAGATGTGGATGAGCAAATTCGACAAGTATGCGGGTCTGTTCGAGGGCGGCGGCGATTTCGACATCGCCGGTAACCTGCAGGTCGGAATTGCGTATCAGTTCACCGAGGACCTGAAGGTGATGCTGGACTATCGCCGCATCTTCTATTCCGACGTCGATGCGATCTCCAATTCCAGCATCACCGGACTGGCATTCGGTGCCTCCGGCGGGCCCGGCTTCGGCTGGCGGGACACGAACACCATCAAGGTCGGTCTGGAGTATCAGTATTCCGACGACCTGGTTCTGCGTGCCGGCTATGCCTATATCTGGCCGAATCCGGTCCAGGGCACGGATGTCAGCATCAACATCATCGCTCCGGGCGTGATCCGTCATGAGATCACCGGTGGCGGCACCTGGCGCATGGACCAGCACAACGACATCGACTTCGCATTCATGGTCGCTCCGCAGAGCAGCCAGAGCGGCGCCAACAACTACGACACCGGTACCACCAAACTGAGCATGTACCAGCTCGAATTCTCCATCGGCTGGACGTACAATTTCGGGGCGGGTTCGACGCGCGCGCGCTGAGCCTTCCGCATACCCTCCTTTCAGGTCGGAAAGGGGCGCCATGGTCACCATGGTGCCCTTTTTCATGCATTTTTCCGAGTCAGGATACTGGACAAGATGTGCAGTAGAATAATATATGAATACATCGGAATTCGATGATAAGGCATGTAAATTAGAAATATCTAATATAACAATGCTGGTAAATGACAGTCATTT
>CAYSHK010000044.1:0-13567 GCA_964430935.1 uncultured Rhizobiaceae bacterium | reverse complement strand
CTGGAACGGGCGGGAATGCTCGCCCCGGTCGCCGGCACCCGGCCGCGGGCGTGGATCGCCCGGGAAATCCTCGAGCTGACCCGGCGGTGATCACTTCCGCCGCAGATGTTCGTCCAGGCGGGGCATGATCTCCACGAAGTTGCAGGGCTTCTGGCGGTAGTCGAGCTGCTTGACCAGCAGTTCGTCCCATCCGTCCTTGCAGGCACCGGGAGAGCCGGGGAGGCAGAAGATGTACTTGCCGCCGGCCACGCCGCCCGTGGCGCGCGACTGCATGGCGGAGGTGCCGATCTTCGGCCACGAGACGAGGAAGAAGGCGATCTGGAACCCCTCGATCTCCTTCTCGAAGACGCTGCGCGCGGCCTCGATCGTGACGTCGCGCCCGGTCAGGCCGGTGCCGCCGGTGGTGATGATGACGTCCACGTCGTCCTGCGCCAGCCATTTCTGGAGCTGGTCGCGGATCAGCTTCTCGTCGTCGATGACGATCTCGCGCGCCGCCACCCTGTGACCGGCCTTCCCGATGCGCTCGACGAGCACACTGCCGGACCTGTCGTCCTCGATGGAACGGGTGTCGGACACGGTCATGACGGCTATGCCGAGGGGAATGAACTCCCTGTCGTCTCCATGTGCGCAAGGCATGGTTTCCTCCCGATTCCTCAACCGCCGCCATGGGTATCATGCCCCGCGCCGCCGTTCCAGAGGGCGTTTCCCGATGCGGTCCGTCGCGGGACGCTTCGCGATGGCATGCCGGATGGCGCGTGCCCGGAGGGATGAAGGCGGAGCAGGGGGCTCAGCGCCCCTTCCGCGGTTCCGGCAACGCCAGGGGAACGGCGAGATAGCGTTCGTCCAGCCCCTCGAAGGCGGGATAGCCGTAGCGGATGACGGCAACGTCGCGCACGGCGGTGTCGCGGGAGGCGTCGCGGGGCGGCATGTACCGGATCACCCGGTCGATGGCATAGACGGTCGGACAGTGGCGGGATGGCGGCACCCTGCGGTCGGTGTACAGGCGCACGAACCCCGCCGTGGTTCCCGTGCGCGCATCCAGGGCGAAGCCACGCGCTCCCTCCGTCGCATGGGGATCGCAGTCGCCGCCCGGAAGGGGAAAGGTGGACAGCCGGAGGACATGGCGCCAGCGCGGATCGCTCCGTTGCCACGGCCAGCCGGAGAAGGTGGCGGTGATGGCCGGCCCCGTCCCTTCCGTCGGCGGTGCGTGGAACAGCTCCCGGCCCGTCAGCAGGGGCGAGATTCCCGCCCGTTCCAGAGTGGGAGCGGCCCGGCGCAGAGCGGCCCGCATGGCCTCGCGGGCGTCCCGGGCCTCCTTCTCCAGCAGCACGCGCACGGGCGGTCCGGCCCATGCGTCGCGGTCCAGGTCGATGACGAAGATGTTGGCGAAGGGGAAACCCGATCCGTCCTGCACGCCGTATTCCATGAAGGCGAAATGGCGGCCGTCCGGCGAGAAGCCGAGATTGCGGAAATCGGCCACCATCGCCGCCCGCAGGTGCGGTGCGGAGGTGAGGACGAGAAGTATCGCCAGAAGGATGCGCATGGCCGTTTTCGCTCCCTGTCGCCAGGGTAGCGCCTGCAGGAGGCGGCCGCAAGGACCCGCCGGGGCGCCGGATTTCCGGAGGCACGTCCGGTGGTTCCGCGGCGGCATGGTTTCCCCGCGGGTCAGCCGTCGCGCAGTTCGGCGAGGCGGAGTTTCAGGCTCAGGAAGTCGCGCCAGGCGAGGCGTTTCTGGACCGGCTGGCGCAGCAGATAGGCCGGATGGAGCGTCGGCAGGAGCGGAATGCGGCGCTCGCCGAGTTCGTATTCCAGCCAGTTGCCGCGCAGCTTGAGGATGCCCTGGGTGCGCCCCGTCAGGCGCTGGGCCGGGGTCGCGCCGAGGCAGACGATGACCTCCGGGCGCACGAGCTCGATGGTGCGGATCAGCCAGGGCAGGCAGTGGGCGGCCTCGGCCTCCGTGGGCTTGCGGTTGCCCGGCGGGCGCCAGAAGATGACGTTGGAGATGAGCACCGCCTTTTCTGGATCCTCCGATCCGCGATCCAGGCCGATGGCCGCGAGCATCCGGTCCAGAAGCTGGCCGGAGCGCCCGACGAAGGGACGGCCCAGCCGGTCCTCGTCGCGCCCCGGAGCTTCGCCGATCAGCATCACGCGGGCGTGCGGATGGCCGTCGGTGTGCACGGTGTGCGTGGCCGTCCGGCGGAGCGGAAAATCCTTCATGGCGTCCAGCGCGGCGCGGATCTCCTCCAGAGTCGCGCATTCCGCGGCCCGCCGGGCCTGTTCGGCGACGGCGGGGGACGCCCGCTCCGCGGCGGGCGGTGTGGGGGGCTGCGCGGACACGGCGGCGGCCGGCGGAGACGTCCGCTCCGCCGGCGCGGAGGGGGCGGTCGTCCCGGGAGGTGGCGAGAGACGGTCGAGGGGGGCGTCGAGGACGGCCTCGTCCGCTCCCATCTCCACCTGCCATTCCAGCAGCCTTGCGGCCAGCTCGGCGTCCATGTCGCGTCCGCCGGTCATTTCCGTCCTTCCCTTCCGGACTTCGCCATTCGCAGCACTATAACAGGGAGCCGGGCGAATGTAGAATGCCCCGGCCGAACCAGGAGGATCACGCATGGAGACGACCGGACGCGAGAGGATGGACTACGACCTGCTGATCGTCGGCGCCGGCCCCGCCGGTCTTGCCGCCGCGATACGGGCGCGGCAGCTCGATCCGGACATCTCCATCTGCGTTCTGGAGAAGGGATCCGAACCGGGAGCGCACATTCTCTCCGGCGCGGTGCTCGATCCGCGCGCGCTGACGGAGCTGATCCCGGACTGGGAGGCGCGCGGAGCGCCCATGGGCGTACCGGTGACGCGGGACGAGTTCTGGCTTCTCGGACCGGCGGGCGGTCTGCGGATGCCCCATGCGCTCATGCCGCCGTTCCTCTCCAACCGGGGCATGCGGGTCGCTTCCCTCGGAAATCTGGTGCGCTGGCTGGCGGAGCGTGCGGAGGAGATGGGAGTGGAGATCTATCCCGGATTCGCCGCCTCCCGTCCCATCCATGACGAATCGGGACGACTCCGTGGAGTGGTCGCCGGGGAGATGGGGCTCGACCGCGAGGGACGCAGGAAGCCGGAATACGAACCGGGCGTGGAGCTGCACGGGCGGTACGTGATCGTGGCGGAGGGCGCCCGTGGATCGCTGGCGAAGGAGATCATCGCGCGCCACCGGCTGGACGAGGGGCGTCCGCCCCAGAAGTACGGACTCGGCATCAAGGAGCTGTGGGAGCTGGAGCCGGGGCGCCATCGGCCCGGTTTCGTCATGCACTCCATGGGCTGGCCGCTGGGGCTGCGCACCGGCGGTGGCGGCTTCGTCTACCATCTGGAGGACGGCATCGCGGCGGTGGGCTTCGTCACGCATCTGGACTACGACAACCCGTGGCTCAGCCCCTACGAGGAGTTCCAGCGCTTCAAGCATCATCCGGTGGTGGCGGAGATGCTGGAGGGCGGCAGGCGCATCGCCTATGGCGCGCGGGCGCTGACGGAGGGCGGATGGCAGTCCGTGCCGCGGCTGGCCTTCCCCGGCGGCGTCCTGACGGGTGCTTCGGCCGGTTTCATGAACCTGCCGCGGATCAAGGGCTCGCACACCGCCATGAAATCCGGAATGCTGGCGGCGGAAAGCGCCGTCGCGGCGCTGAAGCGGGGGCGCGGGGGCGACGTGCTGGAGGAATACGGGGCGGCGGTGCGCGATTCGTGGATCGCGGAGGAACTGGACAAGGTGAAGAACGTCAAGCCGCTGCTGTCGCGCTACGGGCTGTTCGGCGGGCTCGTGCTGGGAGGGCTGGACATGTGGGCGGCGCATCTGCTCGGCATCCACCCGTTCGGCGAAATGCGGCACGCGAAGGCGGATCACGAGACGCTGCGGGAGGCCGCGCGGGCGCGGCGGATATCCTATCCGAAGCCGGACGGAGTGCTGTCCTTCGACCGTCTGACCTCGGTGTCCTTCGCCAACGTCTTCCACGAGGAGGATCAGCCGGTGCATCTGAAGCTTGCCGATCCCGCCGTCCCGCTGGAGAGGAACCTGCCGAAATACGCGGAACCGGCGCAGAGATACTGTCCCGCCGCGGTGTACGAGATCGTCGAGGAGGACGGCCGGGAGGTCTTCCGCATCAACGCCGCGAACTGCGTCCACTGCAAGACCTGCGACATCAAGGATCCGGCACGGAACATCACCTGGACGCCGCCGCAGGGCGGAGAGGGGCCGAACTATTCCGGGATGTGACGTTTCCGGTGCCCGGAACATGACAAAAAATCAATGCAAAAGCGCCATGGTTCCGGGAGAGAAAACCTTGCTGGAAGTCGCTCCGAAAGGCTACAAGAACCGCTACGGCCGGCATTCCGGCGGTTGAACGCATCAGCAGGAAAGACAAGAGGCGAATGACCCATTCCCGGATGACTTCCCGTCTTCTTCTCGCAGCGGCCCTCGGATGCGCGCTGGCCCTGCCGGCAGCCGCGGCGGCCCCGGCCGGCAAGCGTCAGGAGGAGGTGCTGGAGAAATGGGTCGGCGGGTCGCTGTCGGGCAGCTATCTCGCCGGACGCCTGGCGGCCCGGCAGCGCGACTACGACATCGCCGCGCGATTCTTCGAATCCACCATCAGCATGGACGCGGCCAATCCCTCGCTGCTCAACCGCGCCTTCGTGCTCTACGCCTCGACCGGGCAGTGGGCCAAGGCGGACGAGCTGGCGAGACGCATCGTCAAGGGACAGCCGCGCCAGCGCCTCGCCCATATCGTTCTCGGCCTGAAGGCGGCGCAGGCGGGCCGCTACGAAGAGGCGCGCAAGCATTTCGAGAAATCCGCGTACACGCCGGTCGGCGAGCTTTCGGGCGGGTTGCTGATGGCGTGGACGCGTGCCGGGGAGAAGAACCTGGCGGCCGCGATGAAGGAGCTGAAGCGTCTCGACAAGCACGAATCGTTCGCCAACTTCCGCAATTTCCACGGCGCCCTGATCGCCGACATGCTGGGATCCCCCTCGCGTGCCGAAAAGCTCTACGCGCTCGCGTGGAAGGAGGTCTCGGGCAGCCTGCGGATCACGCAGGCCTACGGCAGCTTCCTGCGCCGGCAGGGCAAGATCGACGACGCCCGCAAGGTCTACGAGACCTTTCTCGGCAACGCCCCGGAAAATCCGCTGATCCGCGCCGAGCTGAAGAACCTGGAGAAGGGGAGGAAGGCCGAACCCATCGTCCATGACGCAAGGGAGGGCATGGCCGAGGCGCTCTTCTCGCTCGCTTCGGCCCTGACCGACGAGCGCAGCATCGACATCGCGCTGGTCTACGCCCAGATGGCGCTGCGCATGCGGCCGGATTTCCACGTGGCGTGGATGCTTCTGGGAGAGATCTACGAGACGATGCGCCGGTACGAGCAGGCCATCGCGGCCTATCGGAAAATTCCGGAGAGCCATCCGCTCCATGCCGCCGCGCAGATCCAGATCGCACTGGCGCTGGACGACCTGAAGCGGACCGACGAGGCCATTTCCCTGCTGAAGGAACTGACCGCCCGCCATCCCGACGCCTACAAGCCATGGCTGACGCTGGGCAACATCCTGCGCGCGCACGAGCGCTGGAAGGAGGCCGTGGAGGCCTACACGCAGGCGCTGTCGCGCATGGGGGATCCGCAACCGCGGCACTGGATGATCTACTATTTCCGTGGCATAGCCAACGAGCGGTCCGGCAACTGGCCGGAAGCGGAGGCGGATTTCCGGCTCGCCCTGAAGCTCAATCCGGACCATCCGTCGGTGCTGAACTATCTGGGGTATTCGCTGATCGACCAGGGCAAGAATCTGGACGAGGCCCTGAAGATGGTGAAGAAGGCCGTGGACGCCCGGCCCAACGACGGCTACATCGTGGACAGCCTGGGCTGGGCCTACTACCGGCTGGGACGCTACAAGGACGCGGTCAAGCAGCTGGAGCGGGCCGTGGAGCTGCGGCCGGAGGATCCGGTCATCAACGACCATCTCGGCGACGCCTACTGGAAGGTCGGGCGACGTCTGGAGGCGCGGTTCCAGTGGCAGCACGCCAAGGACAACAAGCCCGACGAGAAGACCCTGAAGAAGATCGAGTACAAGCTCAAGCACGGACTCGACGAAACTTCGGGGGAGAACGTTCCGGTCAAGGAGCGGACCGCGGACGCCAAGAACACCGCGGCGGACGGGAAGACGGGCGGAAAGTAGGAGGGCGCCGCGGAACCGCGGGAGGCCGTTCCGGACCGTGGACGGACCGGCCGCGTGCGTCGGAATGGATGCCATGGTCGAGGAACGGGCGCCCGCAAAGGTGAATCTCGCGCTTCGCGTGACCGGCCGCCGCGCCGACGGATACCATCTTCTGGACAGCATTGTCGTCTTCGCCGATGTCGGCGATGTGGTGCGCCTGGAGCGGGCCGGCGATTTCGGGCTGGAGATCACCGGTCGCGCGGCGCGGGGGATGCCGGCCGACGACTCCAATCTCGCCCTGCGCGCCGCCCGTCTGATGGCCGAAATCCGGCCGGAAACCTTCGGTCCCGTCCGCATCCTGCTGGAGAAGAATCTGCCCGTCGCCTCGGGCATCGGCGGAGGATCAGCGGACGCCGCCGCCGTGATGCGCGCCATGATCCGGCTTTTCGGAGCGGACATTCCGGCCGAGGAACTGCGCGGGCCGGCGCTCTCGCTCGGGGCGGACGTGCCCGTCTGTCTGGATGGCCGCGCCTGCCGCATGCGGGGAATCGGAGAGGAGGTGGAACCGCTGGAGGCGTTCCCCCGACTTCATGGCGTGCTGGTCAATCCCGGCGTGCCCGTCTCCACCGCCGCGGTGTTCTCGGCTCTGGGGCTGGAGGCGGGGACGGTGCGGGAGGAGGGATGGTCCTGCGGACCGGTGGCCGCGGCGGCGCGGCACGGTGTCGCGGAAGAGGTGCTGGCGGCACTGGCCGGCACGGACAACGACCTGCAGGCGCCGGCCTGCGGACTGCATCCCGAAATCGCCGACTGCCTGGAGGTCCTTGCCGGACTGCCGGGCGTACGGCTGGCGCGCATGTCCGGCTCGGGCGGCACCTGCTTCGCCCTGGCGGGCACGGCGCGGGAGGCCGCCGAAATGGCCCGCGTGCTGCGTTCCGCGCATCCCGGATGGTGGGTCGAGACTGCGCGATTCGGACATGGTGACGCCTTCGGGGGATGACGGAAGGAAAGAAGACACCTCCCGTATAACAGAATGCCATTCTGTATTGCATTCCACACTCTCCAGTGTGTGCAGGAAAGCACAGTTTGGCAGCATGAAGAAAATTTGACTGTATCGCCTCTTTAAACAACTTGACACGCGTTGTTCTGCGGAATAGGTATTGTTGCATGCAAATCATCGCTTCCCCATGGTAAATCCGGGAAGTTGAATTTGCCACTCAAGAGAAATCCCGGTTTGTAGCTTTTTTGCAAGGGATTGGAGTGATGGAAAATCAGGGGCAGCAGGCAGGCATATTCGCAACACAATCTTGCCTGATTCTGTTGCAGGGGCAGAAAAAACACAGGTACTGAAGAATCATGACCGAGGAAGTCAACACACCGGCCGGAAACGAACTGGTCGAGCTCACCGCCGACATCGTAGCTGCCTATGTGGGCAACAACGCGGTTCCGGCGAACGAATTGCCGGCACTCATCAACGATGTCTACAAGGCGCTTTCCAGCGCCGTCACCAATGATGGCGAAGAGAAGAAGAAGGAAGAGCTGAAGCCCGCCGTTCCGATACGCCGCTCCGTGCATCCGGACTACATCATCTGCCTGGAGGATGGCAAGAAATTCAAGTCGTTGAAGCGGCACCTGCGCACCCATTACGACATGTCTCCGGAGGAATACCGGGAGAAGTGGGGTCTGCCACCGGATTATCCGATGGTCGCGCCGAACTACGCGAAGGCGCGTTCCGAACTCGCCAAGAAGATGGGACTCGGCCAGCGCCGCAAGAGCAAGAGCTGATCATCCGGTCCACGGGAATTTCACAAGGAAGGGTCGCCCGCATCCTGTCGGGCGGCCCTTTCATCTTTTGCGGCGGGGCTTGCCTTATGCTCCCCACATGATTCAATATGATCGCACACCTTGCGTGTGATTCGCTTTTCGGGGGCAGGATGCGAGCATGATGGGGCACGGGGCTGAGCGCGCCTTCAGGGCGCAACTGTTTCTACCTGAGCAACGGCAGTTGTTCGACTATTGGCTGTCCTGCCGAGGTAGCGGCTCCATGCCCGCACGGGATGACATTTCTCCCGCGGACTTTCCCTCCCTGCTGCCGTATGTCTCCATTCTGGAAGTTCTGCGCCGCCCGGAGATCGTCCGTTTCCGGCTTGCGGGAACGGCGTTGTGGGAAATGTATGGCGGCGAGATGACGGGCTGCACGCTCGCCGACGCCGAACGCTGGGGTGACAATCACGAATACTGGCGGCGCAACTATTCCCTCATCGCCGAGGAAATGCAACCGGCAGCCGGAATGCTGAAGGCGCCCAGCAACGGCAGGGAGCATCTCGTGCAGTTCTGGATGCGGCTTCCGCTCTCCGGTGGAGAGGGACGGCCGGACATGCTTCTGGGGCTGGACATGTGCGTTGCGGCAAGCCGGCTGAAAGGGGTGGCCGGAGCCCCCGGCGATGCGGTTGCGATCGGCGCCGGCTGAGCGTCACGGAATACCGAATCCACTCGAATCGGCCGAATTTCTCCCGACATTACAGCTCTTTATACTTATACAACTAAAAATTATCCACACCTCTACAATAGACGCTATGATTGCATCCGCTTGTTGGGTAGCTGCTATTCGGGAGGAAGGCATGCCACGGACATTTTCTTTCCTGCCGCCGGCGAGGGCGGGAGCAAGGGCCGACAGGAAACGGCCGGACAGAAACGACGCATTGCGCCTGGCCCGCGCCAGACGCGATCTTGTCATGCGATGCGTGAGCATGTGTCTCGACGTGCCGATGCGGGCCATGATGCGTCCGGGCCGCGGACAGGCCCGGGAAGTGCTGGCAAGACATATCTGCATGTATCTGCTTCACGTCGTGTTTTCGCTTCCGCCCAGCGTCATCGGCTGTCTCTTCCGCAAGGACCGCACGACGGTGACCCATGCCTGCCGGCGAATCGAGGACCGCAGGGACAAGGCCGCTTTCGATGCCTTTCTTCATGCACTGGAAGTCGCCACCGGGGCTTTGGACAAGGCGGTCAGAGTAAGAACAAAACACGAACTGGAGGGGCTGATGGACATGGATCCGATGATATAGACAGGGAGACGTGAAGCATGCTGAGTGCGAAAGAACTGCGCAGAGAGGCCAAGGTCATTCTCGGGCGGCTGGTGCGGGGGAGGGGGCGGCTGGTGCTCCGGTCCGTCGGCTGGGCGCTGATGCCGCCGGAGGACGCGGCGCGGCGGACGCCCGTGTCCGTGAGCGGGGAGGTCGTCCGGGCAATGATCTCCAGAGGATGGCTGGAGGCCGACGGGAACGGGGGCTGGAAGCCGACCGAGGCGGGACGGATCTGGCTGGATGGCGGAGCCGCGCACCGCACCGGGCGCGGAACGGCGCGGGAGCGCAAGGTGGTGGATCCGGACGGCATTTCCCGTCGTGTCAAGAAGGCGGATGAAAGTCCGCTGGACTGGCTGGCCAGACGGAGGGATCGTGACGGAAGGCCATACCTTTCCCAGGAGGAGGTCATGGCGGGAGAACGCCTGAGGCGCGATTACGAGGCGGGCATGCTGGGGGCGAAGGTGACGTCCTCGTGGGATCCCGCGAGGACGCTTTCCTCAGGAAGACGGAAAGGTGCGGGCGGGGACGGAATGAACCTGCCGGAACGGGCGCTCGCGGCGCGCGAGCGGGTCCATGCGGCACTGGCCCATGTGGGGCCGGGGCTGGACGAGATCCTGCTCGAGGTCTGCTGCCTGTCCCGCGGACTGGAGGCGGCGGAACGCCGCCTGGGATGGCCCCGGCGGTCGGCCCGCCTGGTGCTGCGCATGGCGCTCGCCAGACTTGCGGACCACTACGGCCTCACGAAGCGGGAAAGGCGGAACGCCTCGCGGACGCTCTTCTGGGGACTGCCGGGATACAGCCCCGACCGCGCACTGCCGGAGGAACTCGAGAAGACGGAAGGCTAGGCTTTCCGTCCGGATGGGATCCGGATTCCACAACGCCTCCGCCACGTCCGGCCCGGACGTGGCGGCGTGTCCATCCGGGAATGGAAAGATATCCCCCGGGTGGTCAGAGAAGCTTGCGGGCCTCCGACTTGATGCGCTCGATCATGGCGGCGAGACCGTTGGCCCGCTGCGGCGTAAGGTGCTCCTGGAGTCCCAGCTTCTCGAGATTTCCCTTGATGTCCATGTCCACGATCTCGCGGGCGGGCCTGCCGGAGATCATGGAAAGAAGGATGGCCACGAGGCCGCGGACGATGAGCGCGTCGCTGTCCGCCTTCATGTGCAGTACGGGCTCGCCCTTCCCGTCGGTGCCCCCTTCGGGAAGGATCCAGACCTGGGAGACGCAGCCGTGCACCTTGTTCTCCTCGGTCCTGGCCTCCTCGGGAAAGGGAGGCAGATCCTTGCCGAGCTCGATGATGTAGCGGTAGCGGTCCTCCCAGTCCTCGAGAAACTCGAAGTCCGCGGCAATGTCCTCGAATGAGCGAAGCGCCATGATCCTGATCCCGTGAAAGAGGTGAAAGCCGGGAAGAGAGATACCCTCCCGGCTCCTCCGCGGCAAGATGCGGAGGGGGAGCATGCCGCCATGCACGATGGATCCTGGATTTACCGTCCTCAGCCGCCTTTCGGACCGTTCCAGGGAACGGTGAGGTCGCGGATCTGGAGGGTGTTCTCCGAGCCGTCGCCGCCGTCTCCGGCATTGCGGTTCCACGCGACGGTCACGGAGCCCGTGACGAGAGGATCCGCCGCGGCTCCGCGCAGAAGACGGCCGATATCCCCCTCTTCCGGAGCGGGCACGGCGGACGGATCTCCGGCAGCTTCCGGACGGTCCGTGGAAACTCCCGTCTCCGTGGAGACGGCAGGGGGGGAAGCATCCGAAGCGCCGGCGTTGCGGCGTCGCCACTCCTCGAAGGCCAGGCCGGCGGAATAGACCAGCTTGGCGCGCAGGACGTCCCAGGCCTTCAGCGCGGTGTCGCAGACTTCCGGCTGCCGGTCGCAGAAGGTCGCGGCATCCGTGGCCGCGCGGACGGCGGCCAGGGCGATCGTGGCGCCATCCGCGCCCGCCGCCTGTCGTTCGGCCTCCCCGCCCGGAGGCGGCGAGGGAAGGAACCAGGCGGCCAGTCCCAAAAGCAATGCGGTTCTGATCAGTCTCATTCGCGTGTCCCCCTCATGAACGGGGACGACGATACCAGCCGGAAGTGAGAATTCGGCTCACGGAAACGGATCGATTTTACTCAAATCGTGCGTTTCTTCGGCAAGCCTTCCCAAGAGGGTCGAAACGGCTCGAAAAGGGGCGGAAACGGCCGTTCACGGCCCGTTAACCGCATCTTACTAGGCTGTAACGGTGAGTTCCATCAGCCTGCAGGAAGTCGGGATGAGTGCCATGTTTCGTCCGGTTCGCTGGGGATCGGCGGCCATGATCGCCCTGTTCACCGGGGCCATCGGCTACAATGTCTTCTTCATACAGAGCGCCCTGCGGCAGAACGGGCGCGAGGCGGTGGTGGTCAGGCCCGACCGGCTGGGGAAGCTGGTCGCGCTCGTGGAATCCGAAAAGCCCGCCCGTCTCGTCCGCGTATCGGTGAATCCGAGCGGCATGCGGAAAAGCGGCGGCAATGCGGGCTATGTGGCGCTGGTGCTGGCCACGCAGCGGGAGCTGGCCGCGCTGGGATACTACAAGGGCCCGGTGGACGGCCGCTATGGACGGGCCACGCGCGATGCCATCGTCGCGTTCCAGAAACAGGCCGATCTGCCCGTCACCGGCCGGCCGGACCAGAAGACGCTGGACAGGCTGATGTATGAGCGGAAACTGGCCAACGCGGCCAGGTTCACAGCTTCGCTGCCCCCGGAGAAGGTGGAACCGGCACGGGTGCGCAGAATCCAGGAACGGCTGGCGCGGCTCGGCTACCGTCCGGGCCCGGTGGACGGAAGACTGGGCGCGAAAACGCGAACGGCCATCCGGCAGTTCCAGAAGGACAGGGGGCTTCCGGCCACCGGCCGCATCGACGACAGGTTCCTGAAGGCCCTGGGCGTCTAGGTAAATCCGCCGATTTTTTCTGTGGTAAAAAAGCGACGGCGCCGTTCCGGCGATGGAAGCGGCCCGACAGTGCTTCGCATCGGTACACCCGTTAGCATCCTGTTAACCACACGCGGGGTAGGAAGGATGCAAGGCAGGGTCGCATGCGCCTGCGTCAGGACAAGCAGGCATTTCGGCATGCACCCCTGCCGGTCGGTCCGTCCGACACGGGAGGATGCAGGCATGGCGGAGATCATCACGCTGAACGGCATGCGGGCCACGAAACAGGTCCGCCGGGCGCTTCGGGGGCGGGAGGCCGAGATCATCCTTTTTCCCGGTGTGTTCTACGAATATCTGGATGCACCCGCCGTGCAGGAGGGTGTCAGGAGCCGGAAGCCGTCCCTGCGGCCGGGACCGGAGAGGGAAGGGCGCGGCAGGTCGAGCTCGAGAAGGTCCTGAAAATGCGTTTCCGCAAACCGGGCACATCCACGTAGGTGCGCAGAACGGCGAGCGCGCGCTTCGAGGCCAGGGGCACCACAAGCTTGCCTTCGCGCAGACGCGGCACTTCCGGAAGGCCGGAAGGCGTCTCCTTTCTCATGCGGAAGATGACAGTCAGGCGGTCGGCATCGACATGCCTGTCGTTGAGGGTGTAGATGACATCCCCGGAATCGGAATAGACGGTCAGGGACCAGTAGCCAGCGGGAAGGCGCGCGATCATCTCCACCTGGCCCCTTGCCGGTTCGATCACGCATACGCCGTGCAACATGTGGCGCAGCGGGGCATGGGCGAGAAGGGCCGTCTGCCTCCCCTGGAGAATGTGGAATCCGCCGGCGGGCTGGGACAGTCTTGCGAGGGCGTCCAGACGCTCGCGCATGTCCAGACGCGGCATGTAGAGCACGTAGGCGATGTGCGCGATCACCGCCACGAGAAGGGCGATGCCCGGCCAGAAGAGACGCGACATCATCGGCACGCCTCCCGGATGATGCGGGCCGGCGGACGGGACAGCAGTTTCTCTCGGGTGAGGGGCGTGGGGCCGAAAAGCCGGAAAACGAGGGTGAAGCGCCCCTTCGGCGGCGCCTGAAGCCAGTTGCCGGGGCGGGGGCGGCGGGAGATGGAGAACGTGGCCGAACCGTCGCGGGCGAGAATGGCCGTACGCGAGGAAATCTCACGGACGTTTCCGAAACGGCCACGACGGATTTCCTCCTCCGGATAGAGCGTCAGGGCCCACCACCTGGCGGGCAGGGTCGTGCTGGCGATCCGGTAGGTGCATTCGGCTCTCAGGGGATCTCCGGCATCGTCCTCCACGGCCTCGAACTCCAGGCGGTTGAAATGGCTGGGCGGCAACTGGCCGCGCATGAGGAAATGCAGGCGGGAGTAGGGCGAGGCGTCCTCGCGGCCGGACTGGGGCCAGG
>CAYSHK010000043.1:0-17457 GCA_964430935.1 uncultured Rhizobiaceae bacterium | reverse complement strand
GTCGCCTCGACATCCAGAATGTCGTCGGCGATCTGGAAGGCCAGTCCGATGTCGCGGGCATAGGCGCGCATCCGCTCCCGGTCCTCCTCCGGGGCGCCCGCGAGAATGGCGCCGGCCTCGCAGGCGAAGCGGAAGAGCGCGCCGGTCTTCAGGTTCTGCACCGCCAGAACCTCGGCTTCGTCGTGGCTGGCGCGACGTTCCGCGAGGAGGTCCAGCATCTGGCCGCCGGCCATGCCCTCGTGCCCGGCATCGCGCGAGAGCCGCGCCACCAGCTCGCAGCGCACGGCGGGATCCGGATGGGTCTCCGGATCGGCGAGCACGAGAAAGGCGTGGGTGAGAAGGGCATCCCCGGCGAGAATGGCGGTCGCCTCGTCGAAGGCCCTGTGGCAGGTCGGTCTTCCGCGCCGCAGGTCGTCGTCGTCCATGGCCGGCAGGTCGTCGTGAACCAGCGAATAGCAGTGCACCATCTCCAGCGCCGCCCCCACCCGCAGGGCCGAAGCGTCGTCGCCGCCGAGGATCCGGGTACTCTCGCGCACGAGAAAGGGGCGCAGCCGCTTGCCCTGTCCGAGCGCGGCGTAGCGCATGGCCTCCACGAGACGCGGCGCGGAGGCCCCATCGAGGGGCAGCAGCGCCTCCAGCACCTTCTCCATGTCCCGCGCCGTGCGTTTCAGTGCGTCCCGGAAGGCCATGACCCTATGCCCCGTTCTCTCCGTCGGTGAACTGCAGACGGGCCAGACGCGCGTAGAGGCCGCCCTTGGCCATCAGCTCGTCGTGGGTGCCGGTATCGACGATGCGGCCCTCCTCCATGACGATGATGCGGTCGGCGTTGCGCACCGTGGCCAGCCGATGGGCGATGGCCAGGGTGGTCCGCCCCCGCATCAGCGTCTCCAGCGCCGCCTGCACGTGGCGCTCGCTCTCCGCGTCCAGCGCGCTCGTGGCCTCGTCCAGCAGCAGGATCGGCGCATTGGCGAGAATGGCGCGGGCGATGGCGATGCGCTGCCGCTGGCCGCCCGAAAGATTGACGCCGCGCTCGCCGAGCATGGTGTTCAGCCCGTCCGGGAGGCGTTCGGCGAACTCGTCCACCCGCGCCGCCCGGGCCGCGGCCAGGACCTCCTCGTCGGAGGCGTCGGGATTGCCGAAGCGGATGTTCTCCAGAATGGTGGCGGTGAAGATCACCGTCTCCTGAGGGACCAGCGCCGTGCGGGCCCGCACCTGCGCCGGATCCGCCTCGCGGACGTTCACGCCGTCGAGCCGCACCTCCCCGGAATCCGGATCGTAGAAACGCAGCAGCAGCGAGAAGATGGTGGACTTGCCGGCGCCGGAAGGCCCCACGATGGCCACGGTCTCCCCGGAGGCCACCGAGAAGGAGATGTCGTCCAGCGCCCTGTGGTCGGGGCGTGTGGGATAGGTGAAGGTGACGCGCTCGAAGGCCACCTCGCCCTTCGGCGGCTCTGGCAGGGGGCGCGGCTTCTCCGGCGCGGTGATCAGGGGTTTCGTGTCCATGATCTCCGCGAGCCGCTCGGCGGCGCCGGCGGTGAGCTGCACCTCGCCCCAGACCTCCGAAAGCGAGCCCAGCGCACCGGCCGCGAAGGCCGCGTAGAGCACGAACTGCCCCAGCGCACCGCCCGTCAGCCGCCCGGCGAGCACGTCCTGGGCGCCGAGCCAGAGCACCGCGACGATGGAGCCGAAGGCGATGAAGATGATCATGGCTGTGAGGATGGCCCGGGCGAAGGTGCGCGTCGCAGCGGCCTCGAAGGCGGCCCGCGTTGCGGCGGCGAACTTGCGGGCCAGACGGTCCTCCTGCCTGTAGGCCTGCACCACGGTGACCGCCGGAAGGGCCTCCTGAGCCAGCGACGAGGTGATGGCCAGCTCGTCCTGCGCCGCCCGCGACAGCCGGCGCACCCGGCGGCCGTAGATCACCAGCGGCAGGATGATCAGCGGGATCGCGAGCAGGGTCAGGCCGGAAAGCTTGGGCGAGGTGACCACCATCATGATGACCGCGCCCACCAGCAGCACCATGTTGCGCAGCGCCACCGAGGCCGTGGCCCCGAAGGCGGTCTTGATCTGGGTGGTGTCGGCGGTGAGCCGGGACAGCACCTCGCCGGTGTGGGTACGCTCGTAGAAGGCGGGCGAAAGCCGCAGCAGATGGCGGAAGACGTCCGAGCGCAGGTCCGCCACCACCTTCTCGCCCAGCCAGGTGACGAAATAGTAGCGTGCCGCGGAGGCCACCGCCAGCAGGGCGGCCACGGCGAGCATCATGGCGAAATAGCGGTTGACGAACTGGGCGTTCTCCGCGGAGAAGCCGTGATCGATCACCCGGCGCACCGCCAGCGGCACCGCCAGCGTGGCCAGGGCCGCGGCCAGCAGCGCCACCACCGCCGCGACCACATGCCCGCGGTAGCGCAGCAGATAGGGGGCGAGCCGGGCCAGCGGCTTCAGGTTGCGGCTTTTCGCGCGCCGCTTGGGGTCGGTCTCCACCCCTTCGGATTCCGCGGGCTCCCCCGCCGGTTCCGTGTCCTCTCTTCTGGAACGCATGGTCTGCCGTCATTCCCCGTGGTGGATGTCTCGCGAGCCTTATACTCCCGCCGCACCCTCCCGCGCCAGTGCGAATCGTCGCGCGCGGCGAACGAACCGCTTGCCTCGCCCATGCGGCTCCTGTATAGGTTCCTGCCTGAACTCTCACGCCTCCATCCGTCCGCGGCTTCCGAAGAGGCCTGCGGAAGTGATGGTTTTTTCGCGTGTTCCGACGGAAGAATCGCACCAGCGCAGCAGAAGAAGAGTTTCGCCATGAAGGAAGGCATCCATCCCGACTACCACCTGATCAAGGTGGTGATGACCGACGGCACCGAGTACTGGACCCGCTCCACCTGGGGCAAGGAGGGCGACACCCTCCATCTGGAGATCGACCCGAAGTCGCATTCCGCCTGGACCGGCGGCACCCAGCATCTGGTGGACCGCGGCGGCCGCGTCTCCCGCTTCAACGAGAAGTTCGGCTTCCTCGCCGCCGGCGCGAAGAAGTGACCGCCGGGCGGGCACGTCCCGCCGCGAAACGGAAATCCCGGACGGCCCCGCTTCCGCATCGCGGAGCGGGGCTTTCCATGTCCGGATCCGGACCGCCCGCGCCGGGCAACGTTTTTTTCAGAAATCATGGCTAACGTTTCCTTGACGCACGAAAGCCGCCGGCCCGGCGCCGGCCCAACGTCTGTCGAGGAGTCGAGCGCGATATGCCTCACGTTTCCGCGGAACCCGAAACCGCATTCATCGGCCGCTCGGAGGCCATGCGCGAAGTCTTCGCCCGGCTGAAACAGGCGGCCGCCTCCACGGCCCCGGTCTTCATCACCGGGGAATCCGGATCCGGCAAGGAGCTGTGCGCCCGCGCCCTGCACGAGGAGGGACCGCGCGCATCCGGCCCCTTCGTCGCGGTGAACTGCGCCGCCATACCCTCCGAGCTGGCCGAATCGGAATTCTTCGGACACGTCCGGGGCGCCTTCACCGGCGCCTCCGAGGCCCGCAGGGGCCATGCGGAGATGGCCCACGGCGGCACCCTCTTCCTGGACGAGATCTGCGAGATGGATCCCGTTCTCCAGGGAAAGCTGCTGCGCTTCCTCGAAACGGGCATGGTCCGCCCCGTCGGCGGCAGCGCCGAACGGCGGGTGGACGTCCGGATCATCTGCGCCACGAACCGGGATCCGCAGCGGGAGGTCCGGGAGGGACGCTTCCGGGCCGATCTCTTCTGGCGGCTCCACGTGCTGCCGGTGAGCCTGCCGCCTCTGCGGGAGCGCGGCGGGGACATCCTTCTTCTGGCCCGCCACTTCCTCGACCGCTTCGCGAGGGAGGAGGGCCGCCGGCCCATGCGCATCGGCGCCGACGCCGAACGGCTCATGCTGTCCCACTCCTGGCCCGGCAACGTCCGCCAGCTGCAGAACGTCCTGCGTCAGATCGTGGTGTTCCACGAGGCTCCCGAGCTGACCGCGGAGATGCTGGCGCCGCTCCTGCCGCCGGATCACGCCCCCGCCGTCCCGCGTCCGCAGGCGGCCCCGCCCCGTCTGCGCGTGCTGGAGCGGCGGGCCATCGAGGAGGCCATCGCCTCCTGCGGAGGCTCGATCCCGCGCGCCGCCCGGGTGCTCGGCGTCGCGCCCTCGACCATCTACCGTAAGCGGCAGGCCTGGCGCGACACGGGCAGCTGAGGCCCCGGTCCCGTTCCGCACGGCATCCCTTCCGCACATGGTTTGAGTTTACAAGCCCCGCCGGCGGGGGCATAAACGGCCTGTCCGCACAACGCGCAGACAGGAGGCCGCACGCCATGAGCAGGCGCAAACCGCTGGTGATCGTGACCCGCAAGCTGCCCGACATCGTCGAGACGCGCATGCGGGAGCTGTTCGACGCCCGCCTCAACGAGACGGACGAACCCTTCGGCCGGGACGGACTGGCCGAAGCCATGGCTGAAGCCGACGTCCTGGTGCCCACGGTGACGGACACCATCGATGCCGATCTCATCGCGGGTGCCGGAGAGCGTCTGAAGCTGATCGCCAACTACGGCACCGGCGTCGACAATATCGACGTCGCCGCCGCGGTGAAGCGCGGCATCACCGTGACCAACACCCCCGGCGTCCTGACCGAGGACACCGCCGACATGACCATGGCGCTGATCCTCGCCGTCTCGCGCCGCCTCATCGAGGGAGCGGAGGTGCTC
Organism: uncultured Rhizobiaceae bacterium; assembly: GCA_964430935.1. Taxonomy (GTDB): domain Bacteria; phylum Pseudomonadota; class Alphaproteobacteria; order Rhizobiales; family Aestuariivirgaceae; genus Thermopetrobacter. Next base: position 12,764 of record CAYSHK010000043.1, on the reverse strand, counting down.
AAGCGCGAAAACGAGACCTGGCCCGGCTGGTCGCCCACCTGGATGCTGGGGCACAGGATCTGGGGCAAGCGTCTGGGCATCGTCGGCATGGGCCGCATCGGACAGGCGGTGGCCCGGCGCGCGCGGGCCTTCGGCATGCAGGTGCACTACCACAACCGCAAGCGCGTGCATCCCGACATCGAGGACGAGCTGGAGGCCACCTACTGGGAGAGCCTCGACCAGATGCTCGCCCGGATGGACGTCATATCGGTGAACTGTCCCCACACCCCGGCCACCTACCACCTGCTCTCCGCGCGCCGGCTGAAGCTGCTCCAGCCCCACGCCATCATCGTCAACACCGCCCGCGGCGAGATCATCGACGAGGACGCGATGGTGAAGATGCTTCTGGCCGGAGAGATCGGCGGCGTGGGGCTCGACGTGTTCGAGCACGAACCGGCGGTCAATCCGAAGCTCCTGGAATGCCCCAACGCCGTGCTGCTGCCGCACATGGGCTCGGCCACCATCGAGGGCCGCATCGAAATGGGCGAGAAGGTGATCATCAACATCCGCACCTTCATGGACGGCCACAATCCGCCCGACCGGGTGCTGCCGGACATGCTCTGAGGCGTCCGCCGGCGGCGGACGGCCGATCGCCCCCCTCCGGACGCGGGGGGAAGGCCTGCCGCGCTCCGCTCAGCGCGTCGGCACCGGCTCCTCGCCGCGGTAGTCGTAGAAGCCGCGACCCGTCTTGCGGCCCAGCCATCCGGCCTCGACGTACTTCACCAGCAGCGGGCAGGGCCGGTACTTCGAATCGGCCAGCCCCTCGTAGAGCACCTGCATGACCGACAGGCAGGTGTCCAGCCCGATGAAGTCGGCCAGCTCCAGCGGGCCCATGGGATGATGCGCCCCCAGCTTCATCGCGGTGTCGATGGCCTCCACGTTGCCGACGCCCTCGTAGAGGGTGTAGATGGCCTCGTTGATCATCGGCATCAGGATGCGGTTGACGATGAAGGCCGGGAAGTCCTCCGCCACGGACGGCACCTTGCCGAGCGATTCCACGAACCGGCGGATGGTCCGGAAGGTCTCGTCGTCGGTGGCGATGCCGCGGATCAGCTCCACCAGCTCCATCAGCGGCACCGGATTCATGAAGTGCACGCCCATGAACTTCTCGGGACGGTCGGTGGCCGCCGCCAGACGGGTGATGGACAGCGAGGAGGTGTTGGTGCCGACGAGGGCGTCGGGCTTCAGATGCGGACACAGTTCGGCGAAAATGGCCCGCTTGACGTCCTCGTCCTCCGTGGCCGCCTCGATCACCAGATCGCATTCGCCGAATTCCGCCATGTCGTCGACGGGGACGATGCGCTCCAGCGCCGCCTTGCGTTCGTCCTCGGTGATGATTCCCTTGTTCACCTGGCGGGCCATGTTGCCGTTGATGGTGGCCAGCGCCTTCTCCAGGCTCTCCGGCGAAATGTCGTAGAGCAGTACGTCATAGCCGGCCAGCGCGCAGACGTGGGCGATTCCGCTGCCCATCTGGCCCGCTCCGATGATGCCTACCTTGCGAATGTCCATGGTCTTCCCGTCCTGATGTGATCCCTCGTGCCGCATGCGCAAGGGTAATGCCCGCCGCCGTCCGCGACAAGGGCGACCTTCCGTGGAGGGCGGATGGGCTCACGCCCCGTCCAGAAGCCGTTCCAGTTCCGGCAGCGCCTCGAACAGGTCGGCCACGAGTCCGTAGTCGGCCACCTGGAAGATGGGGGCCTCCTCGTCCTTGTTTATGGCCACGATGACCCGCGAATCCTTCATCCCCGCCAGATGCTGGATGGCCCCGGAAATGCCGACGGCGATATACAGCTCCGGCGCCACCACCTTTCCGGTCTGGCCGACCTGCCAGTCGTTGGGCGCGTAGCCGGCGTCCACCGCGGCGCGGGAGGCGCCCACCGCCGCGCCCAGCTTCTCCGCCAGCCGCTCCAGCATGGCGAACCCCTCCTTCGAGCCCATGCCGCGCCCGCCGGAGACGACGATCCGCGCCGAGGTCAGTTCCGGGCGGTCGGACTCCGTGAGCTCCTCCGAAACAAATTCCGAAAGTCCCGGATCGGCCGGCGGGTCGATGCGTTCCACCGGCGCCGCCGCCTCCGCCCGTCGCACCGCGGGAAAGGCCGTGGTGCGCACCGTGACCACCCTCTTCGGATCCCGCGAACGCACCGTCTGGATGGCGTTGCCCGCGTAGATGGGACGGCGGAACGTCTCCGCGTCCAGCACCTCGACGATGTCGGAGATCTGCATCACGTCCAGCAGCGCCGCCACGCGCGGGGCGAAATCGCGACCGGTGGTGGTGGAGGGCGCCACCAGCGTTCCGTAGTTCTCCATCAGCGGCACAAGCAGTTCCGCCATCGGCTCGGCCAGGCGATGGGCCAGCGCATCCCCCTCCGCCAGCAGCACCCGGCGCACGCCGGAAAGTCCGGCGGCCTCTTCGGCCGCACCGGCACAGTCCGCGCCGGCCACCAGCACGTCCACTTCCGGGGAGATCTCCAGCGCGGCGGACAGCGCCCGCGCCGTCGCCTCCTTCAATGCCCCGTTCCCATGTTCGGCAACCAGCAGCACGTCCATCACAGCACCCCCGCCTCGTCCTTCAGCCTCCGCACCAGCTCCTCGACCGAACCGACGACGACACCCGCCTTGCGCGCGGGCGGCTCCTCCACCTTCAGGATCTCCAGCCGCGGAGTCGTGTCCACGCCCAGCTCCCCGGGCGTCAGGGTGTCCAGGGGCTTGCGCCGGGCCTTCATGATGTTGGGGAGGGAAGCGTAGCGCGGCTCGTTGAGGCGCAGATCCGTCGTCACCACCGCCGGCATGCGCAGCCGCACGGTGCGCAGTCCGCCGTCCACCTCGCGCGTCACCAGCGCATGGCCGTCCCCGATCTCCAGCCGCGAGGCGAAGGTGCCCTGCGGCCAGCCCAGAAGCGCCGCCAGCATCTGGCCGGTCTGTCCGCAGTCGTCGTCGATGGCCTGCTTGCCCATGATCACCAGGCCCGGTTCCTCGCGTTCCACGACACCGCGCAGCAGCTTCGCCACCGCCAGCGGTTCGGTCTCCTCCCCGGTGCGCACCAGCACGGCCCGGTCCGCCCCCATGGCCAGGGCGGTGCGCAGCGTCTGTTCCGCCTCCTTCGGGCCGATGCTCACGGCGACGATCTCCCCGGCCGAACCCGCCTCCTTCAGACGCACCGCCTCCTCCACGGCGATCTCGTCGAAGGGATTCATGGACATCTTGACGTTGGCCAGGTCGACGCCGGTGCCATCCGCCTTCACGCGGATGCGCACGTTGTAGTCGACGACCCGCTTCACGGGCACAAGTACCTTCATGGCACGCCTTTCCGGATTTCCGATCGGATTTCTTCAGGATTGCCGGGAGATTGCGGAAGCAAGAGGTAAAAGTCAATGACCACAAGATTGCCCATTCGTCCCATGCCTCCCCTCATGTCCGGTCCGCGAGATGCCGCGTCCCGGAGGAAAGCCGGCGCAGCAGGAACGGTCTCAGAAGCAGGGTGAACACGAAACCGGCGATGAAACCGCCGATGTGCGCCCACCAGGCCACACCACCGCTTCCGGGGGTGGAGAGCAGCGCCGAGACCACCTGGAAGATGAACCATCCGGCCAGCACCCAGAGCGCGGAGAGCCTCAGTGGGATGCGCATGAACAGCAGGACCAGCACCCGCGACCGCGGGAACAGCAGCATGTAGGCCGCCAGCACGCCGGCCACCGCTCCGGAGGCGCCGATCAGCGGCGTCTGCGAGGAGGCGCTCATGGCGACATGGGCCAGCGCCGCCGCCACCCCGCAGGCCAGATAGAACAGCACGAATCCGGCATGGCCGAATCCGTCCTCCACATTGTCCGCGAAGACCCACATGAAGGCCATGTTCCCGATCAGGTGCAGCCAGCCGCCGTGCAGGAACATGTAGGTGAGCACCGTCAGCTGCTCGGGGACCACCTGCAGCGCTCCCCCCAGCTGCGCCCGGTCCGTCAGCACCGCGGGTATGGCGCCGAAGGAGAGCGGGATCCGCGCCGCCTCCACCGGCGACGCGCCGTACCGGACGAAGAGGAAGACGAGCACGTTGGCCAGAATGATCAGCCCGGTGACGAGCTGGAAGCGGATCACCCGCAGCGGTGCCGAATCGTGAAGGGGCAGGAACATCGGCTTCCTCCTGTGGGCTCCTACCTCCTGCGTCCCTCGCCCGGCGTCCAGCGGACATCGCCGCCGGCCCGCGCGTTGAGATGGCGCGCGGCCACGAAAAGCAGGTCGGACAGCCGGTTCATGTAGGCCATGGCATGGGGATTGACGAATCCCTCGGCCGCCGCAAGCGCCACCACCGAACGCTCCGCGCGGCGGCACACGGCCCGCGCCACGTGCAGGTGGGCGGCGGCCGCGCAGCCTCCCGGCAGAACGAAGGAGGACAGCGGAACCAGCGGGCCGTTGAGGGCGTCGATGCGCGCCTCCAGCCAGCGCACCTGGTCGGCCACGATCCGCAGGGCGCCATCCGTATGCGGATCGGGCACCGCGAGGTCGGCCCCGAGATCGAACAGATCGTTCTGCACGGCCTCCAGGGTGGAATCCAGTCCCGGGTCCCCGGACTGGAGCACATGCAGACGCGCCACCCCGATCACCGAATTGGTCTCGTCCACGTCCCCGATGGCGGCGAATCGCGCATCGTTCTTGGCGATGCGGCTTCCGTCCGCGAGTACGGCCGTTCCGCGGTCGCCGGTGCGGGTGTAGATCCTGTTGAGTTTGACCATGGGCGCATTTTTCCCCTACTTCATGACCGCTGGCAAGAACTCATTCCGGAATGCGTCATGCCGAGACTTTTCGTGGGACTGGAACTGCCCGGGGACGTCGCCATGCAGCTTCAGATGCTGAAGGGCGGCATCCAGGGCGCGCGCTGGATCGATCCGCAGGACTACCATGTCACGCTGCGTTTCATCGGCGACATAGACGACGCCCGCGCCCTGGAGATCGAACAGCGGCTGGACGAGGTCCGCGCAACGGCCTTCGAACTCCGCATCTCCGGCGTGGACTGGTTCGGCGGACGCAGGCCCCATTCCGTGTTCGCCAGGGTGGAGCCGGATCCCCGGCTGCTGCGGCTGCGGGAATCCGTGGAACGGGCCTGCCAGAAGGCCGGAATGGAACCGGATGGACGCCGTTTCGTCCCCCATGTCACCCTGGCCCGCTGCCGGGGGGCGGACCTGCGCGAGGTGCGCCGCTTCGTCTCCGCCCACGGACTGTTCTCCGCGGGCCCTTTTCCCGTGGAACGCTTCACCCTGTTCTCCGCACGTCCCTCGCGCGGCGGCGGCCCCTACATCGCGGAACGGACCTGGCCCCTGTCCCGCGAAGGGGAATGACTCCTCCGGAACGGACGAAGGCCCCGCCGGTCGGGACGCCGGCGGGGCCTTCCGCTTGCATGAGGTAGAGGGGAAGCCTTTCATGCAAGACAACCGGCACGACGGGAGGGAGGGGAAGGGAGGGGGGAAACCGTCGTGCCGGATTCCGCATCATCCGGCCATGCCATCCTCAGAGCACGTTGAGGGGCACCTTGAGGTAGCGCACCCCGTTGTCCTCCGGCTCGGGCAGGCGGCCGGCATGGATGTTCACCTGGATCGAGGGAATGATCAGCCGCGGCAACGCCAGCGTGGCGTCGCGCTCGGTGCGCATGCGCACGAACTCCTCCTCGGAGATGCCGTCGCGCACGTGGATGTTGCGCGCCCGCTGCTCGGCCACGGTGGTCTCCCACGCCGGTCCGCGTCCGGCCGGCGGATAGTCGTGGCACACGAAGATGCGTGTCTCCTCCGGCAGCGAAAGAATGCGGCGGATCGAGCGATGGAGCGTGCGCGCGTCTCCGCCGGGGAAGTCGGCGCGCGCGGTGCCCACGTCGGGCATGAAGATGGTGTCGCCGACGAAGGCCGCGTCTCCGATCACGTGCGTCATGCATGCCGGCGTGTGGCCCGGCGTGTGCAGCGCCACGGCGCGCATGCCGCCGATCCGGTACGCCTCGCCGTCCTCGAACAGATGGTCGAATTCCTCGGCGCGTCCCCGCAGGGCCACCGGATCGTTGAAGATCTCGCCGAACATCTTCTGCACCCCGGTGATGGGACGGCCGATGGCCACCCGGCCGCCCAGCCGCTCGCGCACCCATGGCGCGGCGGAAAGGTGGTCGGCATGGGCATGGGTCTCGATGATCCAGTCCACCTTCAGACCGCGTGCGCGCACATGGTCCACAAGACGGTCGGCCGGCGCGGTATCGGTGCGCCCGGAGGCGGGATCGTACCCCAGAACGGGATCGATGATGGCGCAGTGGTCGCTCTCCGGATCCTTCACCACGTAGGAGATGGTCGAGGTCTCCGGATCGAAGAAGCCCTCGACCTCCGGACGGACGGAAAGATCCGCCACGCCTTCGATATGTGCCGCACTGGTCATGACGTTCATTCCTTTCGCACGCTGTGCTTGTTTATTAGTAAAATCTGATATGAGAATGGGTATCATTCCAGATTGTTCAAGTGCCTTCCCACACCTTTCCGTCTGTCGGAATCGCTTTGCCTATGGCCTTTCGCCCCCCGGCGTGATTACATCTCCCAGCCTTGATAATCAGGATACGGAAGGAAAGTGTCGTGCGTAAGGTGGACGGACCCAATCCCGGCCCGCTGGAGGGCGTGACGGTTCTCGACCTGAGCCGCGTGCTGGCCGGCCCCTGGGCGACCCAGCTGCTGGGCGACTATGGCGCGGAGGTCATCAAGGTGGAGCGTCCCGGATCCGGCGACGACACCCGCCGCTGGGGACCGCCCTACGTCCGGGATGCGGAGGGCCGGGACACGACGGAGAGCGCCTACTTCCTCTCCGCGAACCGCAACAAGCGTTCCGTGGCGGTGGACATCTCCACGCCGGAGGGCCAGAGCACCATCCGCAGGCTGGCGGAGCGCTCCGACGTGCTGGTGGAGAACTTCCGGCCCGGCGGTCTGGCCCGCTACGGCCTGGACTACGAAAGCCTCAGGGCCGTCAATCCGGGGCTGATCTACTGCTCCATCTCCGGCTTCGGCCAGACCGGCCCCAACCGCGACCGACCGGGCTACGACATCATGATCCAGGGATTCGGCGGTCTGATGAGCATAACCGGCGAGCCGGACGGGGAGCCCATGAAGGTCGGCGTGGCGATCGCCGACATCATGTGCGGCATGTACGCCGCAACCGCCATCCTCGCAGCCCTGCGCCACCGCGACCGCACCGGCGAGGGCCAGCACGTGGACGTCTCGCTCGCCGACACCCAGGTGGCCTGGCTGGCCAACCAGGGCCTGAACTACCTCGTCTCCGGGGAGGATCCGCCCCGCCTCGGCAACGGCCATCCGAACATCGTTCCCTATCAGGTCTTCGCCTGCGCCGATGGACACGTGATCGTCGCGGTGGGCAACGACGCGCAATTCGCCCGCTTCTGCGGGTGTCTGGGACTGGAGGAACTGGCACGCGACGAGCGCTTCGCCACCAATCCGGCCCGCGTCGCCAACCGGCGGACGCTGGTGCCGCTCATCGCCGCGCGGCTGGCCTCCCTGAACCGCGACGACATCATCGCGCGGCTGGAGGAGGCGGGCGTGCCCTGCGGCCCGGTCAACCGCATCTCCGACGTCTTCGCCACGGAGCAGGTACGGGCGCGCGGCATGCGGATCTCCATGCCGCATCCGCTGGCCGGCGGCGGCACGGTGGACCTGATCGGCAATCCCGTGAAGTTCTCCGCCACCCCGGTCAGCTACCGCCGCCCGCCACCGCTGTGCGGCGAGCACACCGGCGAGGTTCTGGAGGAACTTTCCGGAAGGCGCAGGAGCGGCGAGGAGTGATCAGCCCTCCTCGTGCACCGAGAAGGCCTCCGGGAACACCGGAAGATAGCGCGCGCCCCAGGTGCCGGGCCCATCCTCGAAGACGCCGGCGCAGCGGGTACCGCAGACCTTGCAGTGGCCGCGGTTGACCAGATTCCATTCGGTCAGCTCGTATCCGGCGCGCCCGACGAGCAGCGTTCCGCACTCGTGGCACCACGTGTTCTGCCCCACCGAATCGCGGATGTTGCCGGTATAGACGTAGCGCAGGCCCTCCTCCATGGCCCACTTCCGCGCCTTCCCGACCGTTTCCGGCGGGGTCGGCGGAACGTCCCGCATGCGCCATGTCGGATGGAAGGCGGAGAAGTGCAGCGGCACGTCCGGTCCGAGATATTCGGCGATCCACCGGCTCATGGACCGGATCTCCTCCTCCGAATCGTTCCGTCCCGGAATGAGCAGCGTGGTGATCTCCAGCCAGCAGTCGGTTTCGTGGCGGATGTAGCGCAGGGTGTCCAGCACGGGCGCCAGCTTCCCGCTGGCCAGCTTCCTGTAGAAATCCTCGGTGAACCCCTTCAGGTCCACATTGGCGGCATCCATCTTCGAGAAGAACTCCTTCCGCGGCTCCTCGGAGATGTAGCCCGCCGTCACCGCGATGGTCTTCAGGCCGGCGGCATGGCAGGCATCCGCGACGTCCACCGCGTATTCGAGGAAGATCACCGGATCGTTGTAGGTGAAGGCGACCGAGCGCGAGCCCGTGGCCTTCGCCATGCGCACGATCGTCGCCGGATCCGCCTCCCTCTGGATCACGTCCTCCTTGGAGGCCTTGGAGATGTGCCAGTTCTGGCAGAACTTGCAGGTGAGGTTGCATCCCGCGGTGCCGAAGGACAGCACCGGCGTGCCCGGCAGGAAGTGGTAGAGCGGCTTCTTCTCCACCGGGTCGACGCAGAATCCCGACGACCGGCCCCACGTGGTGAGGACCAGATCGCCCTTCGCATCCGCCGCGCGCACGTAGCACAGCCCGCGCTGCCCCGGCTTGAGCCGGCATTCGCGCGGACACAGCTCGCACACGGTCCTGCCGTCCGCGTCGCGCCTCCAGTAGCGGGCGGGATGCCCCTTAATTTTTTCCTTTCCCGTCATATATCGGATGTAGGAACCGTCTTGGAAAAAGCAAGTATCCCGGAAAGGACGAAGAGATGCCCGGAATCCGACCCCCCGCCGTCGCCGGCATGTTCTACCCGGCCGACCCGCGGCAGCTGAAGGACTATGTCGTGTCCGCCCTCGCCGGAGCGGCCCGGGAGGTGCCGCGGCTCGGTCCGGTGAAGGCCGTCATCGCCCCCCATGCCGGATACGTGTACTCCGGCGACATCGCCGCCCACGCCTTCGCCGCCCTCGGCCGCGACACGGACGTCCGGCGCATCGTCCTCATGGGGCCGGCCCACACGGTGCCGCTGCGCGGCATCGCCGCGCCGCGATGGGACGCCTTCGCCACGCCGTTGGGCGCGGTACCGGTGGACGAGGAGGCGCGCCGCGCCGTCGCCCGGCTGCCGCAGGTGACGCTCGACGACCTGCCGCACGCCCGCGAGCATGCGCTGGAGGTGGAGCTGCCGTTCCTCCAGGTGCTCTTCCCCGGCGTGCCGGTGCTGCCCCTGGTGGTCGGCGAGGCGACGCCGGAGGAGGTGGCGCAGGTGATCGAACTCCTCGACGACGGACAAACCGTCTTCGTGATCTCCTCGGATCTGTCCCACTACGAGCCCTACGAGCAGGCCCGCGCCCACGACGCCGCGACGGCGCGGCGCATCGAGGCGCTGGATCCGGCCGGCATCGGTCCGCACGACGCCTGCGGGGCGCGCCCCATCGCCGGCCTGCTGCTGGAGGCCCGCCGGCACGGCTGGGCGCCCCATCTGCTGGATTTCCGCAACTCCGGGGATACCGCCGGCGACCGGTCCCGCGTCGTCGGCTACGGCGCCTGGGCCTTCACGGAGGCCGCCTGATCCCCCGCGCACGGGCCGCACCGCGACACCCCGGCCGGCGAGGGAGGCCGCCGGTCGTTCAAATGTTCGTGACAAAGTGGTAAGTTGCGCCCGGAACGGCAAAGGATTAGATCAGGATCAATTACATCTCGCCCGGAAAGGATCAGGGCTGGCAGCATGTTCAACTATCTCGCCAATCCCACCCGCTTCCTGAAACTGCAGGCCGCCGTGCAGCCGTGGCTGACCGCCGCGGCGGCCGCGGTGCTCGCATACGGTCTCTACCTGGGAATATTCGTGGCCCCGCCGGACTACCAGCAGGGCGAGACGGTGCGCATCATGTTCGTCCACGTGCCCGCCTCCTCGCTGGCCATGGGCATCTACGTCTTCATGGCCTTCGCCCATGCCGTGGGATTCATCTTCCGCCATCCGCTCGCCGACGCCGCGGCGAAGGCGGCGGCACCCGTCGGCGCGGTGCTGACCCTGATCTCGCTGGCCACCGGTTCATTGTGGGGCAAACCCATGTGGGGAACCTGGTGGGTGTGGGACGCCCGCCTCACCTCCATGTTCGTGCTCTTCCTGCTCTACCTGGGCTACATCGCCGTCTGGCAGGCGGTGGAGGAGCCGCACAGGGCGGCCCGCATCGCCGGCATCGTGGCCCTCGTCGGCGTCATCAACGTGCCGATCATCAAATTCTCCGTGGAATGGTGGAACACGCTGCACCAGCCGGCCTCCCTGCTGAAGAAGGGCGGTCCGGCCATCGACAGCGCCATTCTCACTCCGCTGCTGTGGAACATGGCGGGCTTCGCCCTCATGGCCGCGGCGCTCGTTCTTCTGCTGATGCGCACCGAGGTGCTCTCGCGCCGGGTCCGGCAGATGGAAATGGCTCAGGTCGGGAGGGCAGGCTGACATGGATTTCGCCGCCAGACACGCCGGTTTCGTCATTGCGTCCTACGCGGTGGCGTTCGTACTCGTCGGCGGACTGATCGCCGCCACGCTGATCCGCTACCGCGCGGTGCGCCGGCGGCTCGAGGAGCTGGAACGGCTGGGCGCTCCACGCCGCAGAAAGGCGGACGCCACCGCCACCGGAGAGAACACCGAGGAGCAACCCGCATGAGCGAAGAGGCCGAGACTCCCGGGGAGGGGACTCCGTCCGGAGAGGAGAGGGGCGGCGGCGTGAAGCTGACCGTCCTGCTGCCGCTTCTGGTTTTCATGGGCATCGCCGCATTCTTCGTCTGGGGGCTGGTGAAGGGCGACCCGCGCCGTCTGCCCTCGGTGCTCATCGGAAAGCCGGTGCCAGAATTCAACCTGCCCCCGCTGCAGGGCGCCACCTATGAAGGCCAGCCCGTTCCGGGCCTTTCCAGCGACGATCTGAAGAAGATCCCCGGGGTGAAGCTGGTCAGCTTCTTCGCCTCCTGGTGCACCGGCTGCCGCGCCGAACATCCCTTCCTGATGGAGCTGGCCAAACGCAGAGTCATCCCGCTCGTCGGCATCGCCTACAAGGACCCCGAGGCGAAATCTCTCGCCTGGCTCCAGGAGCTGGGCAATCCCTATTCCCGCATCGGCGTGGACCGCAAGGGACGCACCGGCATCGACTTCGGCGTCTACGGCATTCCGGAAAGCTTCTTCATCAACAGCGAGGGCCGCATCATCTACAAGTACATCGGCCCCCTGGACGCCAGGGCATGGCAGAAGATCGTCGTTCCGGAACTGGAAAAGGCGAAGAAGAAATACGGCGGGTGACACCGCATCCGCATGGAATTCCACGGATCGCGGACTCTCCGGTCCGGGTCGCATAGGCCACATGTCCCATTGCCTAGCGCGGGTGCGGAAAGCATAATGCCGCCACCGTGTCGACGGCCGCGCGGACGCCGGGAGCGCCGGCGCGGCGAGTGGAGAGGAAGAGGGGAGGCCAGAGCAACCGATGAGCAAGGTATATCCCGTACCCGAGGAATGGGCGAAGAAGGCCTGGATCAACCGGGAGAAGTATGAGGAACTCTACGAGAAGTCGGTGAAGGAGAACGAGGCCTTCTGGGCCGAGCAGGGGCTGCGCATCGACTGGTTCGAGCCCTATACGAAGGTCAAGGACGTCTCCTACGCCTACGACGACGTGCACATCCGCTGGTACTACGACGGCGTCACCAACGTCTGCCACAACTGCATCGACCGGCACCTGCCCGACCGCGCCGATCAGACGGCCATCATCTGGGAAGGCGACGAGCCGGACGTCGACCAGCACATCACCTACGCCGAGCTGCACGAGAAGGTGCAGAAGTTCGCCAACATCCTGAAGGCCAACGGGGTGAAGAAGGGCGACCGGGTGACCATCTACATGCCGATGATCCCCGAGGCCGCCTACGCCATGCTGGCCTGCGCCCGCATCGGCGCCATCCATTCGGTGGTCTTCGGCGGCTTCTCGCCCGACGCCCTGGCCGGCCGCATCGTGGACTGCCGGTCGCACTTCGTCATCACTGCTGACGAAGGCGTGCGCGGCGGCCGCCGCATCCCGCTGAAGGCCAACGTGGACAAGGCCGTGGAGATCGCCGCCGGACAGGGCATGGAGGTCACCCACGTCCTGGTGGTCAGGCGCACCGGCGGCGACATCGGCTGGGTGGACGGTCGCGACATCTGGTACCACGAGGCCTACGAGGCGGCTGCCGCCGAATGCCCGTGCGAACCGATGAACGCCGAGGATCCGCTGTTCATCCTCTACACCTCCGGTTCCACCGGCAAGCCGAAGGGCGTGCTGCACACCACGGGCGGCTATCTCGTCTACGCCAGCATGACCCACCAGTACGTATTCGACTACCACGAGGGCGACATCTACTGGTGCACGGCGGACGTCGGCTGGATCACCGGCCACAGCTACATCGTCTATGGCCCGCTGGCCAACGGCGCCACCACCCTGATGTTCGAGGGCGTGCCCAACTACCCGGACGCCTCGCGCTTCTGGCAGGTGGTGGACAAGCACAAGGTC
>CAYSHK010000042.1:0-16568 GCA_964430935.1 uncultured Rhizobiaceae bacterium | reverse complement strand
GGGGTGCTCCCGCCCATTCCCTCATTCGGGTGTCGATCCGAACCACTTTTTGTAGATCCGGGTGTATTCTCCGCTCTCAAGTACGTGGAGCAGGGCCTGATTCACCGATTCGCGCAGGGGAGAACCTTCCCGCATGGCGATTCCATAGGGCTCGTGGCTGAAGATCGGGCCGGTGGTGCGCACCTTTCCCTCGCCATCGTGCGAGACGTAGTACCGGAGCGCCGGAAAATCGTACACCACGGCATCCACCTTGCCGGCCTCGAGCAGGGCATAGGCGTCCTCGATGCGGGAGACGGCGGTGACGGATGTTCCGGGAAGATGGCGCAGGTAGTTCTCCGCCGTGGAGTGCGCGACGGTCGCGACGCGATGTCCCGGGAGATCCTCGGGGCCCCGGATCACGCCCTCCAGTTCGGAAACCGTCACCGCGGACGTGATGGTGGCGGTGAACCAGGCGAACGCGACGTATCCGAACACGATCAGCACCAGGGCGATGAACCGTCCGACGTGGGTCTTGGGCGTCTTGTCGCCATAGCCGACGGTGGAGATGGTCACCAGCGTCCAGTAGATGGCGTCCCACACGCCGAGCGGATAGCTGCGGGTGAAATCGGGATTGCGGCGACGTTCCACGAGCCAGATCAGATGCGCCACGAGAACGACCAGAATGCCCAGCCCCATCAGCGCCAGCTGGAAACTGGGGGAGGAGAACATGTTCCTCAGCACGCCGAGGGCCTGCGACAGCACGCCGCCATCCTCCTTCCGGATCAGGATCTGCAGACCGGAGCGGAAATAGGGGTGGGAGAAATCGAGCTCGGCCTCCCGTTCCGCGGTGATGGTGATGGCGGCGATGCCGACGTCGCCGGCTCCTTCCCGCACGCCGTCGAGCAGGGCCTTCAGCGTGGGCAGGACCGTGATCTCGCTCTTGACGTTCATGCGCTTGGCGATTGCCTCCCACAGGTCCATGGAGAAGCCGGTGACGCCGCCGGCTCCGTTCGGGATGACGAAGGGCGCGATCGGCTTGGTCAGGACGCGCAGGGTCTTCGGCGGGGGTGAGCCCGGAGCGCTGGCCGGGCCGGTGGAGGGGCGCGCCTCCGCCGCCGTCGCATCCATGCCCCCGGCGTCCGTCTCCGCCGCATGGAGCGTCCGCGGAGCCGGAAAGGCGGACAGGAGCAGAGCCAGAACGATCAGAACGGAAAGGAGAGGCCTGTGCGTCATGATGTCCGTGTCCCCCATGGTTCGGTGGCGCATCATACCGGGAGGCCCGCGTTCATGCAAAACGCTCCCACAGCAGTTTCAGGATGGTGGCGGCCACCACCAGCAGGAAGAAGAAGCGGATGAAGGAGACGTTGCGGCGGTGCACGAGCGTGGATCCCGCGAAGGCCCCCGCCATCTGGCCCGCCCCCATGGCCAGTCCGATGCTCCAGACGACGAGGCCGGATGCGACGAAAACGCCCAGGGCCACGATGTTGGAGGTGAGGTTGAACAGCTTCGTGCGCGCCGTCGCCCCCTTGAGGTTGAGCCCGAGCAGCAGCACGAGCGCCAGCGTCCAGAAGGATCCCGTGCCGGGGCCGAAGAAGCCGTCGTAGAATCCGAAGGCCAGTCCCGCGACGGAGTAGAACAGCCAGTGCGGAATGCGGTGGGGCTTCGGTTCCAGTCCCAGCTGCGGCGTGAGCAGCGTGTAGACGAAGATGCCGGCCAGCATGACGATGATGAGATCCTTCAGGAAGCCGGCGGAGAAGAGCTGCACGGCCCATGCGCCTGCGGCGGCTCCCAGAAAGGTGAAGAACACGCCCGCCAGCAGTTCGCGGGGCCGCATCATCTTCAGGCGGATGTAGTTGAGGCTGGCCGTGAAGGTGCCGAACGTCCCCTGCAGCTTGTTGGTGGCCAGTGCCTGATGGGGCGGCACGCCGGCGGCCAGCAGGGCGGGCAGGGCGATGATGCCGCCACCGCCGGCGATGGAATCGACGAATCCCGCGAGTCCACCGACGAAGAACAGCAGAAGATGCGTGAGAAGATCGTAATCCATGCAGAACCCCGCCACCCCGGCCTCTCCGCCTTGTAACGCCTTTCCGGCCGGATACAAGCCGTTTCGGCGGCGCGCGGGATATCCATTCCGGATCACATCTTGCGGAAGCGGATGTCGCGGGCGCGGTACCAGTCGCCGTTCTCGCGGCGGACGCGGGCGCAGGTCGTCCTCCCGTCGAGCCATTCGCGAAGCATGACGCAGAGGCGGGAGCCGCGGACGCTCCAACGCCCCTCGTCGGACATGCCGCCGTAGAAACCTTTCAGGCGGCCGTTGCCCTTCGCCACGAAGCGCACCCGGTAGCCCTTCACCACGGCGGAGAACCTGCCCGGGAACAGCTTTCGCAGTTCCGTGGGGGTCACCGCGCGGTCTGTCGCGGCCCCGAGCTTTCCTCCCATGGCGGTCGTGGCCATCGCCGCCAGCGCCAGTACGCAGATGATCGTTGTTTTTCTCATCGCCACCCGTTACGCCAACCCTGTACCGCCAGCCCGTTTCCCGTCTGGCACATCCGGCCTGAACGGAAGCTGAATCCTCCGTTCATCCATCCGTCCGCATCCGCTTCCGGGACGCGGAACACCGCATGCCGGAAGGATCTGCAGGAAACGTGCCGGTCCGTTCTGTTATCCTTTTTTCGCGGAGCATGTCCGGACCTGAAAAGCCCGCCAGAAAAGTGCCTTATTCTGACGGGCAGGCCTCGTGTGCGGTCATGTCCGGACGTGTGATTGGCAGTGAATTGTGATCATTTCGTGGCTGCTTTTGGACTCTCCACGGAATGGATGTCCAGTTTCACGCGCACGGGATGGCCGTCCGCCGGCAGGCGCGTCCACTCCGCCAGGGAGCCGTCATAGAGCCGCGAGCCCTTCCGGCCCAGAAGCTCGGAACGCACGAACCAGCCCACGGAGGCGCGGTGGCCGGTATTGCAGAAATGGATGGCCGGGCCGTCCTTCACGCCGAGCAGTTCGTGCAGCCTGCGCAGCTGCGCGACGGGACGGAAGCGGCCCTTGTGCAGCAGCCAGTCCTCCGGGACGTTGACGGCGCCGGGAAGGGTTCCGTACTTCAGGACGGAGCCGGACTTCTCGATGCCCGTGTGCTGGGCGACGGGGCGGTTGTCCACGAGTTGCGGCGCGCCGTTCGCAAGGGCGGCCTCGACGTCCTTCGCCGTGGCCAGCCAGGTGTCCGTGAAACGGGCGCGGAACGCTTTCGGCGCGGGCGTGACGGGGGCCTTCTGCACCGGGTTGCCACGTTCGGAAAGCCAGGCGTTCATGCCGCCGTCGAGAATGGACACCCTGTCGTGTCCCAGCGTTCTGAGCGTCCAGTAGATGCGCGTGGCGATGCCCACGTCTCCGGCCGACCAGCCGGCCGGCACCAGCACGACATGGTCGTCGTTGCCGATTCCGAGGCTGCCGACGAGCTTCTCGAGATATTCCACCGGCGGCAGCATGCCGGGCACGTCCCCCTTGCGGGTGCGCCATTTTCCGAAGGGGGAGAAGACGGCGCCCGGCACGTGTCCGGAGGCGTAGAACCGTTTCGACGTGACATCGACGATCACGATGCCGGGATCGTTGAGGTGGGTCCTGAGCCACTTCGTGTCCACCAGGGGCGTCGTGCCCGTGGTGGCCGTTCCGCCTTCGCGCACGGGCGGGGATTCCGCGAGGGCCTGCGGAACGGAGGCGGCCGTCAGACCCGCCAGAAGCAGGAAGAGGACGGTGCGTCGCGTGGCATGTGGCGGCATGGCTTGTGCTCCATCGTTCCGGGGGTTTTCAGGATACGCGGGAGCATGACACCGGTGCAAGGGGCGGTCGGTGACCGCGGTCACGCCGCGTGCCGTCCCGGGGTCGCCGGGCGCCGGCGCTACCAGCTCCCGGTGTTCTCCATCCCGGTCCATGGCTCCGCCGGGGGCAGGGGATCTCCGGCCTGCAGCAGCTCGATGGAAATGCCGTCCGGGGATTTCACGAAGGCCATGCGGCCGTCGCGCGGCGGGCGGTTGATCGTGACGCCGCCGTCCATGAGACGCCGGCAGGTTTCGTAGATGTTTTCCACGCGGAAGGCCAGATGGCCGAAATTGCGGCATCCCGCCGTGTATTCGTGTTCGTCCCAGTTGTACGTCAGTTCGATCTCGACGTCGGGGTTTTCCGGGGCGGCCAGGAACACGAGCGTGTAACGTCCCGCCGGCACCTCCTTGCGGCGGGTCTCCCTCAGGCCCAGCAGGTCGCGGTAGAAGTGCAGGGATTCGTCGAGGTCCGAGACGCGGACCATGGTGTGCAGGAAGCGCATGTCAACCCTCCTTGCGGAGCGGGATGTTGTCGATCAGCCGGGTGCGGCCGAGGCGCGCGGCTCCGAGAATGCGCACCGGTTCGGCGTCCGGATCGGCCACGGGGGCGAGCGTCTCCGCGTTCCGGGCCTCCAGGTAGTCCACCACGAATCCCGCGGCCTCCAGATCCGCGCGGGCGGCGCCGGTGGCCGTCTCCGGCGGCGTTCCGGAGAGGATGGCTTCCGCCGCCGCGTTGAGCGCGCGCCAGAGGGCGGGGGCCTTCCGGCGCTCGTCCTCCGAGAGGTAGGCGTTGCGCGAGGACATGGCGAGGCCGTCGGGCTCGCGCATTGTGGGGGCGCCCAGCACCTTGACGCGGATGTCGAGGTCCCGGGCCATCCGGCGCACCACGAGCAGCTGCTGGTAGTCCTTCTCCCCGAAGACGGCCACGTCGGCGCCCGACTGCAGGAACAGCTTGGCGACCACCGTCGCCACGCCGTCGAAATGGGTGGGGCGGAAGGCGTCCTCCAGCCCGGCCTTCGCGGGGCCTTCGACGTGCACCGTGGTGGCGAATCCGTCCGGATACATTTCCTCCACCGGCGGCATCCAGACCAGATCCGCGCCGACGGTCCGCAGCTTCTCCAGATCGCCCTCCGGATCCCGGGGATAGGCGTCCAGGTCCTCGCCCGGAGCGAACTGCGTGGGGTTGACGAAGATGGAGACGATCACCTCGTCCGCGTGTCCGCGCGCCTCGCGGACGAGCGAAAGGTGCCCGTCGTGCAGGGCGCCCATGGTGGGGACGATGGCGACCACGCGCTTCAGCGCCCGCCATGCGTCGGCATGCAGGCGCAGTTCGTCGACGGTTCTCGCGATTTCCATCGGTGGGAATCTCTCCCTTCGGCTGTCCTTTGCCAAACGTCTCGCGTGGCCTATCATCTACATCATGGATGCGGTCCATTGCCAGAGGAGTGTGGCATGAAGGCTCCGACGAAACGCGGCACCGATGCGGAACTCTCCCCGGAGGCCTCCGCCGACCGGGAGATAGACGCCTTCATCGAACGGGTGCGGGCCATGCCGCGCGGGACGGCGGGTGGCGCGCGGGGGCGGCTGATCTTCTCCATGGACGCCACCATGAGCCGCCAGCCCGCATGGGACCGGGCGCAGCACCTTCAGGCGCGGATGTTCGAGGAAACGGCGCGCATCGGGGGGCTGGACGTGCAGCTCGTGTTCTACCGCGGATACAACGAATGCAAGGCCTCCCGGTGGGTTTCCGACGCGGCCCGCCTGGCGTCGCTCATGAGCCGGGTCGAGTGTCGCGGCGGATACACCCAGATCGGGCGCGTGCTCGGGCATGTGCTGAAGGAGGCGGGCAGAAGCGCGGTGAGCGCCGTCGTGCACGTGGGGGACGCCTGCGAGGAGGACATCGACGCCCTCTCCGCGCGGGCCGGGGAGATCGGACTTCTCGGCATACCCGTCTTCATGTTCCAGGAGGGGGCGGATCCGGATGCCGCGCGGGCCTTCGCGGAGATCGCGCGTCTCACCGGCGGCGCGCACTGCCGGTTCGACGAGGGCTCCGCGGCGCGGCTGCGGGATCTGCTTTCCGCCGTGGCGGTCTACGCCGCGGGCGGACGGCCCGCCCTGGAGGCGTCCGGCGGTGCCGGTGCGCGGCTCCTGCTGGAGAGGATGGGCCGTTGAGGAGCTTCCGCGGGTCGCCGGGAGGCGAGGGATTTCCAGGCAGCACGGAGGACATCCGCGATCCATGAGCCGCGTCATCGCCATTCTCGCCATGCTTCTGGCGGCGCTCTTCGCCGTGCGCTGGGCGGTCAATGCCCCGCCGGCGAGAGTCGCGCGCGCCATGCGGGCGCTGGGCGGCGTGGTCCTGCTTCTGCTCGCCGGGTGGCTGGCCGTCCGCGGCGGCTGGGCGGTGGCCGCGCCGCTGGCCGCGCTCGGGCTGGGACTGCTCGGGTCTTCGGGGTCGTTCTCCGGCCGCGGTTCCGGCGGCGGTGCGGGACGCACCTCCTCGGTGCGCACCCGGATGCTTCTCATGCGGCTGGACCATGGCACGGGGCGCATGGAGGGCGAGATCCTGTCGGGACGGTTCGCCGGGCGGGAGCTGTCCGGGCTGGCGGATGCGGAACTGAAGGTGCTGCACGACGAATGCGCGGCGGCGGGCGACCAGTCCCTGCGCCTGCTGGAAACGTGGCTCGACCGGGAGAGGCCCGGATGGCGCGGGACGTGGGGCGCGGGCGCGGAGGAAGGGAAGGAGGGCGGCGCGCGTGGCGGCTCCTCTCCGGACGAGGGGCCCATGACGCCCGCTATGGCGCGCGAGATCCTCGGCGTGGACGAGGGGGCCACGGAGGAGGACATCCGGGCCGCGCACCGCAGGCTGATGAAGGCCGTGCATCCCGATCACGGCGGATCCGACTGGCTGGCCCGGAGGATCAACGAGGCGCGCGACGTCCTTCTGCGCGGGCGCGGGCGGAGCTGAGTCCCTCCCGCGCGGCGGTTTCCGCCCGGCCGCCTTGCCGGAGCGCCGGCGGATGGAAAACGGGGGATGCGCCGGCGGCATGCGCCTTTGTTGCGCCGGCCGGGGCGTGCTAGGGTGCGGCCGGTTCCGGCGCACCGACTCATGGACGGGGCAGCATCGACATGCCTTTCGATCTCAGGGCACTACTGGACGAGCATGCGGGGCAGTGCGCCGCGCTCTACGGCACCCATGTGAATCCGCGCTTCGCCAGGGCCATGGGGCTGATCGGCTTCGACCGCTGCTACGTGCGGGGCAGGGGGCAGTACCTGTGGGACGCGGACGGGCGCCGCCATCTCGACATGCTGGCCGGCTATGGCGTCTTCAACATCGGCCGACACCATCCGGTGGTGCGGAAGGCGCTGGAGGACTTCATGGACATGGAGCTGCCGTCCCTCGTGCAGCTGGACACGCCGCTGCTGGTGGCGCTGGCGGCCCGGGAGCTGAAGGCCCGCGTCGGGTTGGGGCTCGACTACGTCTATTTCGGATCCACCGGCGCGGAGGCCAACGAGACGGCCATCAAGTTCGCCAGGCGGACCACCGGGCGGACGCGCATCCTGCACGCCGAATCGGCATTCCACGGACTGACCACCGGCGCGCTGGCGCTGAACGGCTCGGAAGTGTTCCGCGAGGGCTTCGGGCCGCTGCTGCCGGGGGCGCGGGTGCCTTTCGGGGATGCGGAGGCGCTGCGCCGCGAGCTGGCGGCCGGGGATGTCGCGGCCTTCTTCGTCGAGCCGGTGCAGGGCAAGGGCGTCCATGTCGCGCCGGAAGGCTATCTGCGGGAGGCGGCGCGGCTGTGCCACGAACACGGGGCGCTGTTCGTGGTCGACGAGGTGCAGACCGGGGTCGGCCGTACGGGCCGATTCCTCGCGCTCCATCACGAGGAGGGCGTGGAACCCGACATGGTGCTGATGTCCAAGGCGCTCTCCGGCGGTTTCATACCCGTTTCGGCCGTGCTGATGACGCGGCGGGTGTACGACTCCGTCTTCTCCTCGCTCGACCGTTCCGTGGTGCATTCCTCGACGTTCGGAAAGTCGAATCTCGCCGCGACGGCCCTTCTGGCCACTCTTTCCGTGGTGGACGACGAGGGACTGGCGGAGCGGGCCGCACGCCTCGGCGGATGGCTCATGGACGGGCTGCGCGCGATGTCGGAGCGGTTCGAGTTCATGGGGGAGGTGCGTGGCCGCGGGCTGATGGTCGCGGTCGATTTCGTCAGGCCGCGCTCGCTGAAGCTGCGCACCGCGTGGAAGATGGTCAACGCCCTGAGCCCGGACCTGTTCTGCCAGGCGGTGACCATGCCGCTGCTGGAGCGCCACGGCATCCTGACGCAGGTCGCCGGTCACGGCATGGCCACCATCAAGCTGATCCCCCCGCTGGTGATCGACGAGGGCGACGTGGACACGTTCCTCGGGGCCTTCGGGGAGGTGATGGAGGATCTGCACCGCTTTCCGGGGCCGGCATGGGAGAGCCTGTCGCGGATCGCCCGCAACGCGCTGTCCTCCGGCGCGAAGGGGTCCTGACGCGATATGGAACGGCCCCGCGCACCCGGTCCGCGGATCCGTGGCGGCTCGCCGCGGGGAGCGAGGGCCTCCTTCGTCTTCACGTGGTTCGCCGCCATGTCCGTCACGCGGGCCTGGTTCGTCGTCGCCGCGTGGACGCTTCTGGCGGTGGCGGGGCTGCTCGCCGCCGTCCTCTGGCTGAAGGTGGACACCAATCCGGCCCGGATGATCAATCCGGAGCTGGATTTCCGCAGGGACTACGAGCGTCTGATCGCGGCCTTTCCGCAGCTGGACAACAACTTCGTGGTGATCGTCGAGGCCGCGGATCCCGATCTGGCGCATGCCTCGGCCATGGCGGTGGTCCAGTCGTTCCGGGCGCGTCCCGACCTGTTCTCCCATGTCCACGCTCCGGCCCTCTCGCGGATGTTCGAACTCTACGGGGCCCTCTGGGCGGATCCGGAGCGACTCCGCGAAATGACGCGCAAGGTGCGCGAGGCGGCCCCGATGCTGCGCGCGCTCGCCGACAGGCCGGACGTGGAAGGGCTGGCGGGACTCGTCGCGGCCATGAAACCGGCGGCGCTGGCGGGACGGGCTCCGCCCTTCCTGAAGGATTTCCTCGACCGCGTGCGCGCAACCGTGACGGAAGCGGTGAAGGGCGGCCTTCTGGTCTTCGACTGGAGGGCGCTCGGCGGCGACCTTCGCCCCGACCGGCCGACACGCTACTTCGTGGTGGTGAAGCCGGAACTGGACTTCACCGCCCTGGACCCCGCCGCCGCGGCCATGGAGGAGGCGCGGCGCATCGTCACGGATCCGGAGAACACTTCGGGCGGCCGGGTGCGCATGTGGCTGACCGGCGAGGCGGCCATGAACGCGGAGGAGTTCGAGACCGTCACCGGCGGGGCGGCGCTGGCCGGCCTCGCCTCGCTGCTCATCGTCACCCTCGTGATGATCTTCGGCCTTCCGGCGAAACGGCTGGTTCTGCCCGCGCTGGCGCTCATTCTCGCCGGCTTCGCGGTGAATGCCGGCTTCGCGACGGCCGCGGTCGGCAGCCTGAACATGATCTCCGTGGCCTTCGCCGTCCTGTTCATCGGGCTGGGCGTGGACTACGCGGTCCATTTCCTGCTGCGCTGGGCGGAGGAGGCCGACGGGGGTGCGGCGCGGGCCATAGCCGTGGCCGCCACGGCGCGGGACATCGGGCCGGCCCTCTCCCTGGCCGCGGCGACGACGATTCTCAGCTTTCTCGCCTTCACGCCCACGGACTTCACGGGCATGGCGCAGCTGGGGGTGATCGCGGCGGGCGGCATAGCCATCGCCCTGGCCGGCACGCTGACCCTGGTGCCCGCCGTTCTGCGCTGGCTGCCGGTGCCGCGCCGGTGGCTGGACGGAGGGGCGGCCCTTCGCCGGCCGCGCAGACCCCACAGGCTGGCGGAACACCTGCGCACGGCGGCGACGGTGGTCGTGTTCCTGCTCGCCGCCGCATCCCTGTTCCTGCTCCCGCAGGTGCGTTTCGACGGGAATCCGGTGGATCTGAAGGATCCGGCCTCGCCGTCGGTGATCGCCTTCAACCGGCTTCTCCACGATGACCCGGGCGTCGTCTACGCGCTTTCCGCCCTGACGCCCGACATGGCGGCGGCGAGGGAGCTGGCGCGGCGGCTGGAGAGACTGGCGGAGGTGAAGGAGGTCCGCACGGTGGAGAGCTTCCTGCCGCCGGATCAGGACCGCAAACGGGCCATCCTGCGCACCATGCGGGAGGTGCTTCCGCGGCGCGTCCGTGTCGACCGCAGGCTGGACACCGAAAGGCGTCTGCGCGCGCTCTCCGGCATGGTGCGGGATCTGCAGGCCATCGAGAAGGCCGATGCCGCACCGCCGGATCTGCGGCGGGCCGCCGGAGGGCTTCGGCGCGCGGTGGAGCTCTTCCTCGCGGAGCGGGGAGGCGACGCGCGGGCCGTCTCGCGACTGGATGCCGCCCTGTTCGTGCGCTTTCCGGAGATGGTCGAGCAGTTGCGGGCGCTGGCGGACGCCCCCCGCATCACGGTCGAGAACATGGATCCGGAGCTGCGGGCGTGGTACGTGGCCGCGGACGGCCGGCCGCGGGTGGAGGCGGTCCCCCGCGGGGCGCTGGCGGACGAGGAGGCGATGCGCCGCTTCGCCGTCGCGGTGCGTTCCGTGGCCCCTCATGCGACGGGCGCTCCGGTGGAGATCGTGGGGGCGGGGGACGTGGTCTCCTCGGCCATGCTGACGGCGACTCTGGTGGCGCTGTTCGTGGTCACGTCGGTGACGGCGCTGGTCATGCGGGCGCTTCTGCCCACGCTGCTGGTTCTCGCGCCGATCGTGCTGGCCGCCCTGCTGCTGGCGGGGTACACGGTGCTGTTCGACGCGCCGTTCAATTTCGCCAACGTGATCGTCATCCCGTTGCTGCTGGGACTGGGGGTGGACTCCGCCATCCACTACGTCCACCGCGCGAGGCATCTGGGATCGGGCGGGGCGGTGGCCTCCTCGTCCACGCCGCGGGCGGTGATGGTCTCGGCGCTCACCACCATCGGCTCCTTCGGCACCCTGTGGATCACGCCCCACCGCGGCATGAGCTCCATGGGGGAGCTGCTGACGGTCTCCGTGGCGCTTACGCTGCTGACCACGCTGGTGGTGCTGCCCCGGCTCATCGACTGGACCATGAACCGGAAGGCCGGCGAGGGAACGCTTGACCGGGGCATGCGCGGAGGGCCATAAGCCGGGGTGACGAAGTACGGGAAAGGAAACCGGCATGGCCGTCCCCCTCATCCAGCAGCTGCGCGTCGGCGCCTACATCCTGAAGCAGAAGCTGAAGGGCAACGGGCGCTATCCCCTGGTGCTGATGCTGGAGCCGCTGTTCCGCTGCAATCTCGCCTGTCCGGGCTGCGGCAAGATCGACTATCCGAAGGAGATCCTCGACCGGCGCCTCTCGGTGGAGGAATGTCTCGAGGCGGCGGAGGAGTGCGGCGCTCCCATCGTCTCCATTCCCGGCGGCGAACCGTTGATCCACAGGGAGATGCCGCAGATCGTGCGCGGCCTCGTCGAGCGGAAGAAATTCGTCTACCTGTGCACGAACGCTTTGCTGCTGAAGAAGCGCATGGACGACTACGAACCGTCGCCGTATCTCACCTTCTCCGTGCATCTCGACGGTCTGGGCGAGGATCACGACCGGGCGGTGGCGCAGGAGGGCGTCTTCGACATCGCCACGGATGCGATCCGCGAGGCGGTGCGGCGCGGCCACCGGGTGACGGTCAACTGCACCCTCTTCAACAATGCCGTGCCGGAGCGGGTCGCGGAATTCTTCGACTACGTGATGGACCTGGGCGTGGAAAGCATCACCATCTCTTCCGGCTACGCCTACGAACGGGCCTCCGACCAGGAGCACTTCCTCACCCGGACGCAGACGAAGAGGATCTTCCGCGATCTGTTCCGCATCAGGAAGCGGGAAGGGAAGAAGTGGCGTTTCAACCAGTCCATCCTCTATCTGGACTTCCTGGCCGGGAACCGCCGCTACCAGTGCACGCCGTGGGGCAACCCCACGCGCAACATCTTCGGCTGGCAGAAGCCCTGCTATCTCATCGCGGAGGGCTACGAGAAGAGCTTCGCCGATCTCATGGCCAACACGGACTGGGACGCCTACGGCGTCGGACGCTACGAGAAGTGCGCCGACTGCATGGTGCACTCGGGGTTCGAGCCGACGGCGGTCAACGAGATGGTGGACCGTCCCCTGGAGGCGCTGAAGGTGCTGCTGAAAGGCATCGACACGGAAGGGCCCATGGTGGAGGATTTCGATCTCTCCGCGCAGCGCAGGGTTCCCGAAGCTTCCGAGGGGCGTGCCGGCGGCGGATCCCTGCGCACCGGCACGGACGAATAGCGGCCTTCCGGCGGCCGCCCCTCCTCAGTGTTCGATGCCGTAGCGGGCGGCCTTGCGCAGCAGGCGCTGCGAGCGGATGAGATGCGGGCGGTCGTACATCTTGCCGTTCACGGAGACGACGCCGCGTCCGGGTCTGCTCTCGAAGGCCTCGATGATGGCCTTGGCCTTGGCGATCTGCTCGTTGGTGGGCGTGAAGGCCCGGTTGATGACCGGCACCTGCCTGGGATGGATGGCCAGCTTTCCGGTGAAGCCGTCGCGGAAGGCGTTCTTGCATTCCTGGGCCAGGGTCTCCTCGTCCTCGTAGTTCACGAAAACCGTGTCGATGGGCTCAACGT
This sequence comes from uncultured Rhizobiaceae bacterium, assembly GCA_964430935.1. GTDB lineage: Bacteria > Pseudomonadota > Alphaproteobacteria > Rhizobiales > Aestuariivirgaceae > Thermopetrobacter. The sequence continues at coordinate 4,059 of CAYSHK010000042.1, read as the reverse complement.
TGGCCGCCCGCGCGGTGATGAGGCACATGGAGCGGGCGAAACGGTAGGGATAGGTGAGCCGGCCGTATTCGTCGCGGTTGGTGGCCGCGCCGAGCCGCGCGGAGAGGTCTTCCGCGCCCCAGGTGAGCGCCATCAGGTTTTCGGGTGTCTCCTCCGCGAAGGTCGGCAGCTTCAGGACGCCGCGTGGGGTCTCCGCCGCGATCGCGATGACCGGTACCGGGCCGGCGTGGCGGGCCATGCGGTCCAGACAGCCGGCCCCTTCCGCCTTGGGAAGCATGAAGGCCTCCGGCGGATTGTCCAGCAGAGCCACCATGTCCGCGTTGAACTCCGCCTCGTCCAGCGCATTGATGCGCACGATGATCTCCGGTCCGTTCTCGTCCCGCTTCTCCCTGAGGATGCTGCGGACCACATCGCGGGCCCGGGCCTTGTTCTCGTAGGAAACGGAGTCCTCCAGATCGAGGATCACGGCATCCGTGCCCGAGGCGAAGGCCTCGTCGAGTTTCTTCTGGTTGTCGGCGGGTGCGAAAAGCAGGGAACGCATGTGGCCCTCTCTCCTTGGAATCGTGTCCGGGATGCATCTTGCGGAGGCGTCGGCATGGCGGGGATTCGCCAACCGCCGGTGCCGACGTCGTGCGCCCTTTCTATTCCCGAAAGGCGGGAAAGGAAAGAACCCTGTGGTGGAGGGAGAACAAAACGGAATCGGGCGAGTCGCGCCCAACCGTGATCAAAAAGGGAACACAAGTTGTCCACAGGCTGTGGAAAAATATTTTGTAATCTTTGCTAACATTTTGAAATTCATGGAGAAAATTTTAGTCATCCAGCCTGTGGAAATCCTTTAAGGAGTCATTAACCATTCCGGCGCAGGAGTCGGGGTGACAGGCAGGAGCCGTGAGGGGCTGCGCGGCGCGCCGGCAATCCGAGGATGGTGACATGAAAGCCACTGAAAGCATGATTTCCGGAAACAGCAACGCCCTTGGCCGGTGCATGGTCGTGCTCGACGGCCGCATGAGCCTGATGGCGGCGCAGCTCGTGCGGATGCTGGAGAAACGCGGTTTCGCGGTCGATGTGGTCACGGGGATGCGGGAGGCGCTGCAGCATTGCTGGCGCGGCATGCCGCGGGCGGTGTTCGTGCCCCGGAGCCTGCACGACGGCGAGGGGGCGGTGCTGATCCAGCGGCTGAAGCGCATGCCGCGCGCGCAGTCCTGCGTGGCCATCGCCTACGGCGACGGTCTGGATCCGGCGGATGCCGGACGCCTGATCTGGGAGGGGGCGGCGGACTGCATCGCCTTTCCGGTCAGCGAGAGTCTGCTGGAGGCCAAGCTGCGCCAGTCGGGAGTGCTGCACGGCTGATGCCGCTTCCACCCGGTGCCGCCATCAGGCGCCGGTGGAGATCAGCCCGGCGTAGAACTCCAGCGCCCTTTCCGCCATGGTGGAGATGGAGAAGCGATCCTTCAGCAGGAGAATGCGTTCGGCGGCCCGCTCCGCCGCTCCGGGATCCTCCAGCACGGAGGCGATGCGGTCGGCAAGGGCTTCGGGGTCGTCCGGCCGCACGAGCGAGGCCGGGTCCGCCATTTCCGGGATGCCGCCCACGTCCGAGGCGATCAGCGGCAGCCCCGCCGCCTGGGCCTCCAGCACGATGTAGGGGAAGGACTCCGCGCGCGAGGGCACGACCATCACGCGTCCCTGCGGAAAGGCCTCCCGCGCCGGCATGGCGCCGGGCATGCGGACGAGGTCCGCCAGCTTCCGCCTTTCCATGAGTTCCTCGAATTCCTGCCGGTCGGGGCCATCGCCGACGATCAGGGCGCTGACGGGCCGTCCACGGTCCCGGAGAAGGGCGAGGGCCTCGATCAGAACATCCACGCCCTTCAACGCGCGCAGCTCGCCGACGAAGAGAACGTCGGCGGCATCGGCCCGCGGGGTCACCGGTGCGAATTCCTCCGCCCGGAGGCCGTTGTGGATGACCGCATGTGCGCACTTCACCCGCCCCACCTTGTCTTCGAATGTCCGCCGCTCGTAGTCGCACACGAAAATGACGCCGTCCGTACGCGACAGCATCGCCTTCTCGACCCCCAGGAAGAGCGCCCCGTGCGGCGTCTTCCAGCTGTAGTGCAGGGAGCCGCCGTGGGCGGTATAGACGGCCTTCGCGGCGTTTCGGGACAGCCTCGCGTAGAGGCCGCCCTTCGCCCCGTGTCCGTGGAGAATGTCGGCGCCGGTGGCGGCCACGTGCTTCCGGACGGCATGGAGGGCGGACAGGTCGGCCGGCCCCGGCAGACGTGGCATGGCCACCCGCAGGACGCCGAGGGAGAGGAGGGGGGCCAGCTCCGCGAGGGCTCTTTCCCCCGCTTCGCCTCCCGTCCGGGAATCGCAGACGAGTCCGACCTCGTGTCCGGCGCGGGCCTGTTCCGAGGCGAGGTCGCGCACGTGCCGGAAAAGTCCGCCGACGGGTGCTCTGAATATGTGCAGGATCTTCATGTCCGGATTCCGCCTGTGTTCGAAAGTCCCGTGCATCATTCCGCCGCCGAATATTTTACCGGATCCCGCCATGATCGGGGCGCACGAAGGAGCCGCCCGGCGGATGCCGGACGGACTCCCTGGTGCGCTGGATCGAGAGAGGGCATCAGAACCAGCGTTCGCGGACGTAGATGATGTCTCCCGGATAGATCTGGGTCGTCACGGGGACCCTGTAGGTGTTCGTGCCCTTGGCCGTGCGGCGGGTCAGCAGCACGTCGCCATGGTCCGCGCGGTCCGAGTAGCCGCGCGCGATGGCGATGGCATTCTGTACGGTCATGCCGGGCTGGTAGGGATAGTTCCCTGCCTGTCTCACCTCGCCGAGGATGTAGAACGGGCGCAGGGCGGCCGGCTGCACGGAGACGGACGGATTGCGCAGGAAGCCGTTCTTCAGCTTGCGGGTGATGAGGGATTCGATTTCGCGGGGCGTGAGCCCGGCTATGCTGAAAGTGCCGATGAGCGGCATGGACAGGTTGCCGGCCGGATCCACGGTGAAGACGCCCGTCAGTTCGGGCTGCCCCATGACGCGGACGGTCAGCTTGTCGCCAGCACCCACACGATAGCCGCGCTTGAATTCGTAGGCCGCCGCTTCACCGGACGCTCCGAAGGGCGGCAGGGCGCCATTCCGGTTCGCGGACGGCATGTGCGAGGCGGGGGATACGGCATCGGGACCCATTTTCAGGGTTCCGGTTTCCATGACGCCGGCGCCTCCCGGCGGCGTGGTGGGCGGATTGCTCTCCCAGCCGCGGGAACAGCCCGCCAGTGCCAGGCAGGCCATCGTGAGAATGGCGGTGTTACGCAGACGGACGCTCAAGGTTTCGCTCCTCTTTCCCGGCATGGCCTCCGGACGATCCGCCGGCGGCTGGCTTTCGCTGGACATTCGGGGCGGGAGGGGAGGATGACGCCAGTGTGGATGTGGCGGCCCTCTCCCTCCCCGCCCGGAACCTGCAAGCAGTTTATGGGAACATGGTTAGCAAGCGATTAAGAGAGCGTTTCCATTTCCTTAACGGCAGGAAGGAGTGCATGTGCACGTTAAGGAAACGGTTACCATGTGTCGTCATAATTTTGGCATAACTTCAGGTTGCAACCCTGCCGCAACCTACGCTGCGGGAGAAGGCGGGGCATGCGTTTCCTGAACGCTGAACAAGGATTGGATCCGGCATGAGTGACGTAGGAACCACGGCGGTACGCGCCATCAACATTTCCGAGGTCTTGCGCGGCATGGGAAGGCGGTGGAAGATGCTGGCCGCCTTCACCCTCGGGTTCGCCGCGCTCGGTCTTCTGTTCATCCTGACGGCGAAGCCGCTCTATACTTCCGAGGCCCAGATCCTCATCGAGTATCAGGATTCGCCCTATACGCGTCCGCCGGTTGCAGGCACCCAGCAGCCGCGGCAGATCGCCGAGAGCGATGTCCGTTCGCAGGTGGCCGTTCTGAAGTCGCGCGATCTGGCCCTGAAGGTTCTGAAGCGTCTGAAGCTGATCGGCACGCCGGAATTCGACTCTCTGAAGAAAGGGGTGGGGCCGGTCAGGAAGCTGAAGGTTCTGCTGGGT
>CAYSHK010000041.1:0-2422 GCA_964430935.1 uncultured Rhizobiaceae bacterium | reverse complement strand
GTCCGTTCGCAGGTGGCCGTTCTGAAGTCGCGCGATCTGGCCCTGAAGGTTCTGAAGCGTCTGAAGCTGATCGGCACGCCGGAATTCGACTCTCTGAAGAAAGGGGTGGGGCCGGTCAGGAAGCTGAAGGTTCTGCTGGGTTTCGCTTCCGATCCCCGCAAGCAGACGCCGGAGCAGCGGGCTCTCGAGACCTGGTACAAGTCGTTGCGGGTCTACAGTGTTCCGCGGACCAAGATCATCGTCATCGAATTCGATTCCCCCGATCCCCAGATCGCGGCGGCCGTCGCGAACACGCTCGCCGAGGTCTACGTGGAGCAGACCAGGAATTCGCAGCTCGAGCAGACCAGCGAGGCGCGCCAGTGGCTGAAGGATCAGATCGAGAAGCTGCGCAAGAAGGTGGTGGAGTCCGAGGTGGCTGTGGAACGCTTCCGCGCGGAGGCCGGGCTGCTGCGCGGGGCCCGCAGCACTCTGTACAGCCAGCGTCTCTCCGAGCTGAACTCGCAGCTGGTGCGGGCGCAGGCGGAGCGTTCGCAGGCCCAGGCCCGCGCACGCGCAATCCGCGAAATGCTCAAGAAGGGGTCGATAGAGACCTCCGCCGAGGTGCTGCGCTCGCCTCTCATTCAGCGCCTGCGGGAACAGCAGGTGAGGTTGCAGCGGCGTCTGGCCGAGCTCTCCACGGTCTATCTGGACAATCATCCCAAGGTGCGCGCCGTGCGTCAGGAGCTCAACGATCTCGACAAGCAGCTTCGGGCCGAGGCCCGCAAGGTGGCGGCTTCGCTGGAGCAGCAGGCGGAGATCGCCGCCGAGCGCGAGGCGGAACTGCGCGCCGCTCTCGGACGGCTGAAGGAGAAGGCCTCCGACGCCTCCGTCAACGAGGTGAAGCTGCGCGAGCTGGAGCGGGAGGCGAAGGCCAACCGGGCCCTGCTCGAAAGTTTCCTGGCCCGCTACACCGATGCCACCGCGCGTGACGAAGCCGCGGCGCTGCCGGGCATGGCGCGCATCATCTCCCGCGCCGACGTTCCGTCCCTGCCGTCCTTTCCCCGCAAGGGGCCGGTGATGTTCCTGTCCACGCTGGCCGGGCTGATGCTCGGTCTGGGCATCGCCTTCATCATCGAGGTCATGGCTGCGAGCTCGCGGCTCGCCAAGGCCCGGTCCGGGTCTTCCGCTGCCGGTGGAGCCGGAGGATCCCGGGAAGGGGCGGCATCCGCCGATCCGGTGCCCGGAGCGCGCGGGGACGACCGCCCGTTTCCGTCCTCCAGCGATGAGGGACGCGCGGATCCCCGGACGGTGATCGACCGGATAGAGTCGGAATTCGCCGGGCTCGCCTCCGGCAGACGTGGTGCCCGCAAGCGGGGGCACAGAAAGGACGGCAGACGGGCCGCGGAGGGCGAGGACGAGGGCTCCGGCGGTGCCGCTGGCGGCCTGGCCGGAGGTGCGGTCGTTCCGGCGCTGTCTTCCCGCGACGAGGCGGCGGCGCTGGCCATGGCGCCCGTGGCCGATGGGGACGGTCCGTATTCCCGTATGCTGGCGCCCGCGGTGGATTGGCTGGAACGCCATATGTCGGAGGGCGGAAAGCGTCGGTTCCTCGTCGTTGCCCGGGAGGGGCTGTGCGCGGATGCCGCGGCCGGGGCCGTGGCCCTGGCCCGCATCGAAAGCGCTCGCGGACGCCGGGTGGTGGTTCTCGACGCCGATCCGGAAGGGCGCTGCCTTCCGCTCGTGACCGGCATGAAGGACGTGCCGGGGGTCTACGATCTCCTGGTGGAGCGGGCCGGTTTCGCCGATGTGGTGAGGCGCGATACCATGAGCGCCACGCATTTCATCCATGCCGGCGGAAGGGGAACGGACGCCGTGCTTTCCGGAGAGGGATTGCGGACGGTGCTCGAGGCTCTGGCCCGGACCTATGATCTGGTGGTCCTTCTCGGAGGCGAGGGCGGTACCACGCGGGATGCCCTGTCCGCAGCCTGCGAACTGGCGATCGTCGTGGCCCGGGAGGACGATGCCCGGGACGTGGCGGCCGAAGTCGAGGCCCTCCGGCGGAACGGGGTGGCGGAGACCTTCCTGCTGATGGTCGGTGCCGGTGGTGAAAGTGCCGGAGGTCGGCACGGAGGTGCGGCTGGGCGCAGGAAATCCGCGGCGGCCATGTAGGATCCGCTCCGGATCGGGGTGGCATGCCGCCGGTACGACCGATGCGCTCCACGGGGTGAAACGAATGAAACCATCCGTGTTCAGGACGGGGCTCGACCTGCTGCACTATTCCGGACTCTCCCGGCTGGCCAGACCTTTCACCGGAGGCGTCGGCGCGATATTCATGCTGCATCACGTGCGGCCGCCGCGCGGTGACGGAGGGTTCGCCCCGAACGCCGGGCTGGATGTGACGCCGGAATTTCTCGATGCCGTCATCGGATTCGTGAAGGCCCGCGGC
>CAYSHK010000040.1:0-19962 GCA_964430935.1 uncultured Rhizobiaceae bacterium | reverse complement strand
GCTACGCCCCATGCCGGTGTGACCTGGAAATGGAACGAGAAGAACAGTGTCTGGTTCTCGTACAGCCAGGGATACAGCGTCCCGAGCGCGAGCCGCATCTGGCCCGACCCGATCTCCTTCTGGCCGACCCGCGCGAAATATCTCTCCAACCCCGATCTGAAGCCCGAGCAGGCGGAGAACTTCGAGATCGGTGCCCGTGGCGGACTTCTCGACGACAAGATCGTCTATGACGTCTCCTGGCATCACACGACCATCAAGGACTTCATCCAGAAGGAGTTCCTCGGCGTGGATGCCGGTTGGGAAGTCTATCAGTACCAGAACGTCGGCAAGGTCAGGATCAAGGGGCTCGAGGCGCAACTGGGACTCTGGCCCGTGAAGTGGGCCGGTGTCGAGGCCGCCTATACCTATGCCCTGAACAAGTACGTCCAATACACCGACTGGTACGGAAACGTGCTGGACGGGAAGTACATGTACGCTTCCCCCAAGCACCACCTGAACACGCGCTTCATCCTGAAGCCTCTCGAAGGCACGAAGGTGGAGCTGGAGTGGGATCACATCTCGAAATACTACACCGACAGCGCCAACACGGACACGTACAAGCGGCCCGATCTGTTCCACCTGAGCGCCAGCTACACCTGGAACGGGATGGTGACGTTCTGGGGACAGATCCGCAACCTGACCAACGAGAAGTACGCGGACAGGGTCAGCTACCGGTACGACGACGATGTGAACGACTACTACCACTCCTATCGCATGGGTCTTCCCAGGTCCTATGCCGTCGGCATCACCATCAAGGCTCAGTTCTGAGAGGAGGGGCAACATGAAACGCATCCTCGCAATCGCACTCGTCACGGCGGCGGCCGGCTCCGTGCCGGCCATGACGGAGGCGGCGCCCGCCACGGGAATGCCCGATGGCGCCGGTGCATCCGCCGCCATGGGGCATGGAACGGCCCCGGCGCGTTCCGGCGGAATGAACCGTCGCCGCGGCGACCGCTGCGTGCCAATGGTGCACGACATCTACTGGCTCGACTATTCCCGGATGGGCTGGAGGATGCGTTCCGAACGTTCCGGCGAGAACGCGGGCCGGAGCGACGGCGATGCACGGACCGCGCAGAACGCGCAATCCGGCTCCTCCGGGCGCATGGGCCGGCGCATGCGCGTTCTGCGCCTGAAGCACAACGGGTTTCCGCCGCGCGAGCGTGGCGGATGCCCATCCTGCAGGGCGCGTGCCGGAGGCATGGGACAGGGCGGAACGGACATGGCTGCCGCGATGAAGAAGCGGCGGTGGCAGAGGTCCGGCATGCGCGGCGGCCGTCCCGATCCCTCGCTGCGCAAGGCGGTCATCTGGCTGGAGACGCCGGACAACCTCATCCACCGCATCGATCCGGGCAAGCCGGGCGTCATGAAGTTCAACGCCCGCATGTGGGGCCTGCACAAGGTCTTCGCCTATCTCGATGCCGGAGAGCGCAATGGCGTCAAGCGCAAGTATTTCGCCTTCTACGACCTCTTCAGCCATGGCGACGATGCGGCGGAGAAGGAGCGGCCGGTTCTGGACGGCAACGGCTACTGGAAGGGACAGCCGGAGTTCCAGCTGGAGCGCATCTATGAGAACGACCAGCAGCGCTACCGCACGCAGACCGGCGAGACGGCCAGGTTCCGTCTCACCTTCCGCGGAAAGCCGGTGAAGGGGGCCTGCGTGGTGATGATCACCCAGAAGAACTGGCGCAATGCGAAGAAGACGGACGAGAACGGCGAGGTGGGTTTCTTCCTCATCAAGGAGACGCCCAACGAAAGCGGCTGGCGTGCCCGCCGGCGCACCGAGAAGTATCTCGTCGTGGCCCGTCACTTCGTTCCGGACGCCGCCGCACCGCAGGAGGGCGGCAGGCGTACCGGCACCCGCTACATGGCCACCCGGATGCTGAGGGTGCGGCCCTCGCGGCTGGAGTGGGAAAGCAAGAGCACCGCCTTCATCGTGGGATCCTTCACGGTCGTTGCGGCCGGTGCGGCGATCGCCATCCGCCGCTCGCGGCGGCGCAGGCGCACGAAGGGGGCGAGCTGACATGAACGTGCAGCGCATAAGGCTCGTCGTCCAGTTCATCTCCTTCGTGGTGCTGATCTATGGTGGCCTGTTCGCCATCGACCTCGGCAACAGGCTGCCCACCTTCTCCTGCTCCTACGTGCCAGATCACGGCGGGGGCTGCTTTCTGGTGGGCTTCCAGCACATGCTGTCGCGGCCGCTGCCGGAATTCCTGGGCGAACAGGGAATCCGCCTGCTCAAGGCGCTGGGCATCGCCTCGCTGTGGGCCATCGTGCTGAACAAGGCCTGGTGCGGCTGGATATGCCCCTTCGGTTTTCTGCAGGATCTGCTGACCAAGCTGCGCACCTGGCTGTCCATCGACCTGTCGCGCTTCTCGTGGGTCACGCACAAGCGCTACAAGTCGGTGAAGTACATCCTGCTGGCGCTGCTCGTCCTCATTCCGCTGGGCATCGGCAACGGGTTGATCTCCCGCGACTGGACGGCGCCGTACTGCCAGCTGTGTCCGGCGCGGCCCCTGCTGCCGCTGTTCCAGGGGGACACCACGCAGTTCGCGATCAACTTCCTTTCCGTGCCCACCATGCTGCTGACCGGCGGCGCGATCATTCTGGTGGGCCTGATGTTCACCACCGCTTTCGTCAAGCGGCGCTTCCTGTGTTCCTACTGCCCGATGCTCGCCTTCCTCTCGCTGTTCGACAAGGTGGGCCTGTTCTCGCTGAAGAAGGACGGCAGCAAGTGCACCCGCTGCGGCAACTGCTACCGCGCCTGCCCGATGGAGATCCGCGAGATCGAGGAGGAGAAGGGGCTGAAGAACCTCGTCACGCAGGACTGCATCCTGTGCCTGCGCTGCGTCGAGGCCTGCCCCGAGAACCAGGCGCTCGAGGCGCAGTTCGCGGGCTTCTCCTTCCTCAAGGCGGATGCGGAGGCGTTTCTGGCGAGACAGGAAGCGGCAATCGGGGGCGGAGCGCCCTCCACGAGGAGGAGAAAGGGCAAATGAACGAGATGCCGCCGGATCACGGACGGCCCTCCCGCGGGGAAGGCGAGAGAAAGCTGACGCGGCAGGAGCGTCTGGTCAACAAGGTGCGGCTGCATCTGGCCATGACGGTGCGCGAGATCTTCGAGGAGATGGAGAAGGACGAGCTGCGCCCGAAGGCCATGGCCTATTTCGACGACATCTTCCGCAAGTTCATGCACAACGGCGAAGGTGTCATCAAGGCGGACGCGGACCAGAAGGTCATCGGCACCTACTGCGTGTTCGTTCCGGAGGAGATCATCTATGCCGCGGGCGGCTATCCGGTGCGGCTCTGCGCCGGTGCGCACGATTCCTCCGAGATTGGCGAGGACTTCCTGCCCGACGTGGCCTGTCCGATGGTGAAATCCGAGATGGGCTTCGCCTCCATGCCCATTCTCGACTTCTACCAGCGTTGCGACATGGTGGCCCTGCCGGCCAGCTGCCACTGGGAGCTGAAGATGGGCGAGATGCTGGAGCCCTTCGACGACGTGCACATGCTGGACGTGCCGCGCGTGAAGGAATCGGAGAAGGCCCGCGACTACTGGCTGGAGGAGGTGAAGCGCTTCCAGCGGCGGGTGGAGAAGATCACCGGCCGCAGGATCCGTCGCAAGGCGCTGCGCGACGCCATCCGCCGGATCCAGCGCGCGCAGCGCGAGGTGGTGCGTTTCCAGGAGCTGCGCAAGCACAATCCGGCCCCCATTCTCGGGCGCGACGCGCTGGAGGTGCTCAACGCCTACTTCTACGACGAGGTGGACGACTGGGCCGACGCGCTGGCGGCGCTCAACGACGAGCTGGAGGAGCGCATCGAACAGGGCATCCACGTGGCCCCGCCACGGGCGGCGCGCATCATGCTCACCGGTTCGCCGATGGTGTTTCCCAACTGGAAGGTGCCGTTCATCATCGAGGATCTGGGCGGCATTCTGGTGGCGGACGAGTTCTGCACCTCGCAGCGCTATCTCTCCGACATGGTGAGCGTGGACGAAGGCACCATGGGCGACATGCTCATGGCCATCGCCGAGCGCTACGTGCTGCCGTGCGCCTGTCCGACCTTCTCGAACACCATCGAGCGGCGCGACCGCATCGCCCGGCTGGTGGACGAATACCAGGTGGAGGGCGTGATCTATCACGTTCTCAAGGGCTGCCACCCCTTCGACATCGAGCTGAAGATCATCGAGAAGCTCCTTCAGGAGAAGGGCGTGCCCATGCTCAAGATCGAGACCGACTACAGCCCCGAGGACGTGGAGCAGCTGCGCACGCGCATCGAGGCCTTCCAGGAAACACTCAAGGGACGCAACTAGGGGGAACGGAGTACATGAGCACCTGTTTCGCAGGCATCGACATCGGTTCGGCCACGACGAAGGTCGCCGTCGTCTCCGGCGACGAGATCCTCGGCTACAAGGTCACCACCACCGGCGTGCACATCGAGAAGACCTCCACGGCGCTTCTCGACGGCCTTCTGGAGGAGCTGGGACTGACCCGGGACGACATCAAGGGCGTGACCACCACCGGCTACGGCCGCCGGCTGGTCAGCTTCGCCACCTCCACCATCTCGGAGATCACCGCCAACGTCAAAGGGGCCGTGTGGTATGGCCGCAAGGCGGGCGTGCAGGTGCGCACGGTCGTCAACATCGGCGGACAGGACAGCAAGGTGATCGCGCTGGACGAGAACGGCGTGACCAAGAATTTCTCCATGAACGACAAGTGCGCCGCCGGGACCGGACGGTTCCTCGAGACGCTGGCGCGCATTCTGGAAATGAACCTGGAGGACATCGGCGACGAGGCGCTGAAAGCCGAGGTGCCCATCCGGATCAATTCCACCTGCACGGTGTTCGCGGAGTCCGAGATCATCTCGCTGCTGGCGCGCGGCAAGAAGCATTCGGAGATCATCGCCGGCGCGCACTACGCCATCGCCAAGCGCCTGGCCCGCATGGCGCGGCGCGTGGGCATCGTGGAGGAGGTGTTCTTCGACGGTGGTCCGGCCCTGAACAAGGGGCTGGTCAAAGCCATCGAGGACGAAATGGCGGTCGAGCTCTACGTTCCGCCCGCGGTGCCGCAGGTGACCACGGCGGTGGGCGCGGCGCTGATCGCCAGGACGGAATACGAGACCGGCGAGAAGATCGTCGAGCCCAAGAAACTGGCCAAACGGGACACGGAGGCACTGAAGACGTGCGCAACCTGCCAGCCATAGAACAGCAGCTGTCGATGCTCGGCTGGTTCAGCTCCGACCATGTCGGGATTCTGGCCATGGGCCTGTTCTATGGCCTGACTCTGTGCAGTTTCTCCTGCCTGCCGATGCTCGCGCCGTATCTGTTCGCGAATGCGATGCAGACGAACGGGAAGGCCGGCGGCTTCATGCCAGCCTTCAATCTCACGGCGCTGTTCATCATCGCCCGTGTGGCGACCTACACCGTGCTGGGCGCGGCGGCGGGAGCGACGGGCGAGACGCTGCTCGCCTGGCTCGACGAAGGCATGCTGCTGCCCGTGGCGGGCGGCATCGTCGTGGCGATCGGCGTCGCCGTCATCTTCTCGCGGAAGAGTTCCTGCGCGAAGCCCGCGGCGGGGCCGGTGCGACGCACCGGTCTGAAGGGCACCGCCCACATGCTGGGGCTGGGCATGGCGACGTCGCTCATGCCCTGCCTGCCGCTCACCGCCGTGCTGATGCTGGCCGCGGTGCGCGGTTCGCCGACCGAGGGCGCGCTCTACGGCCTTCTGTTCGGTCTCGGGGCGGCGGCCTCGCCCCTCTACTACATCGGTGGCGCGGCGGGCTGGCTGGCGACGCGCATCCGGCAGGAGATCCCGAAGCACGCCGCGCTGCTGCGGCGGATCAACGGCGTCATCCTCGTGCTTTTCGGCGCGCGGCTGATCGTTTCCTGGACAATGACCTGAGGGGGTGTCTGGCACATGACCTTCGACACGGAACTGCTCATCAAGACCTACAACTACATCGGTCCCGTCGGCGCCGTTCTCGTCGCGCTCTCCGTCCTGTCGCTGACCCTCATCCTCGGCAAGGTCCTCATCTTTCTCTTCGCCCGGCTCAACAGTACGCGGAAGGTGGAGGAGGCGCTGAAGGCGCTGGACGACGGAGGCGTGGAAGCGGCCCTGCGGACGCTCGGCGGATCCCGTCATCCCGTGGCCCGCATGCTGCGCGCGGGGGCCGAACGGATCCTGGCCGGAGAGGGGCGGGAGGCCGTGGAGGCGGAGATCCGCGCGGTGGCGACGCGGGAGATGATGCGTCTGTCCCGCAACGACCGGCTGCTGGAGCTGATCGGTCTGATCGCGCCGCTGCTCGGTCTGCTGGGCACGATCCTCGGCATGATCTCGGCGTTCCAGGCTCTGCAGTCCGCCGGCTCCAAGGCGGATCCGGCGCTGCTCGCCGGCGGCATCTGGGAGGCCCTGCTGACCACGGCTCTCGGTCTCGTGGTGGCCATTCCGGCCATCGTGACCTTCAACATGGCGGAGAACAGGCTCGACAGGCTGCGGCAGTACGCGTCCGTCACCGTGGCGCGCTTCCTGGCGCATGTCTACGGCGGACAGCGGGATGAATGCTGAACGGGGGAATGAAATGAAGTCTCGGGCGCGGTCCGGCTTCACGATCGACGGAAAGCGTCGCAGGTCGGTCATGTCCATGGCCGCCCTCATCGACTTCACGTTCATCCTGCTGATCTTCTTCATGGTCGTGACGCAGTTCGACCGGTTCACGCCGGTGGACGTCACCATCCGCAAGACGCCGGTCAAGGCGCTGCCCCGGCCGCAGCCGCAGGACAGCAAGACGGAGGTTCTGCATCTGCGGGTGCGCGCGGACGGGTTTTTCGAGCTCGACGGGGAGGAGATCGGCGACATCGTCGGTTTCACCGGCGTTCTCGCGCATCATCAGCCTCCGGAGAAGGAGGCGGCCGAGAACAAGCCGCTGCTGCTGGTGGAACCGGACGGGGACGTTTCCGTGCAGCTCCTCATCGACACCATGCACGCCCTGAAGTCGGTGCCCGGGTTCAGGGTCCGCATCGTCTCGAAGGAGGATGGAACGGAGGCGGCGCGGGACATCGTTCCGCCGCGGGTCGCGCCGGATTCTCCGGCGGAGTCGAACGGACCGGCGGCGGGCGGCGTGAACGGGGGAACGGGAAATGAGTGATCCGCTGGGAGGCAACGGGGACTTCTTCGAGTCCAAACGGGAGCCGGACCGCAACGACCGGCTGATCCCGATGATCAACATCGTGTTCCTGCTGCTGACCTTCTTCATGATCGCCGGCACGTTCCATGCCGCGGAGCTGCTGGACGTGGAGCCCCCGGAGGCACAGTCGGAGGGCGAACTTCCGGACGAGGGGCCCGTCGTGCTGATCGATCGCACGGGTGCCATGGCCCTGGGCGACGAGCGGCTCGACAGCGAGGCCGTCGTGCGGCGTCTGAAGGAAATGGCGGAGGGAAAATCCGTCGAGGTGCGCCTGAAGGCCGACAGGGCGACGGAGGTGCGGGTCGTGCTGCCCCTGCTGAAGGCCCTCACGGATGCGGGGATCACGCGCGTTCAACTCATAGCCGTACGCAGGAAGTAGGCCATGCATGATCTGGGAAACAGGGTGCGGGAACTGCTGCGCGACGGATCGGTCTTCCTGATCGCGCTGGGACTGCATGCCGGCGGTTTCTTCCTGCTCAACAGCTCCCGTCAGGTGGGTGCCATCGAGAGTGATGTCGCCACGCTGAGCATGAATCTCGAGGTGACGCCGGTCATCGAGGAGAAGATTCAGGGCGACATAGAAGGCGAGCCGGAGCCCGAACAGGCCATGGAGCCGCCCCCCCTGGTCAAGATGGCCGAGGCGGAGCAGGCCCTGAAACAGGAACAGGAAGAGCAGGACATCGCGCCGGAGACGGAGCCCCAGGTGCAGGAACCGGAGCCGGAGGTGAAACCGGAGCCCGAGCCCGAACCGGAGCCGGAAGTGAAACCGGAACCCGAGCCCGAGCCGGAACCGGAAGTGAAACCGGAGCCCGAACCGGAGCCGGAGGTGAAGCCGGAACCCGAACCCAAGAAGGTGGAGCCTCCCAAACCGCTGCCGAAACCAAAGGCGAAGCCGAAAAAGCGGCCGAAGAAGCAGCGGAAGAAGGTGCGCAAAAAGGCGCGGAAGAAGGTCCGGAAACGGGCCGGCTATCTGGCCAAGGTGAACGCGGCCGGCCGTCTGGTACGGGGCTCGACGAAGGGCAGCATGCGCGGGCCGCGTCAGACCTCGACGGGTGCGCGGGCCTCGTTGCGCCGGGTGCGGCAGTATGGATCGCTCGTCAGGGCGCGGATCTCGCGCTATCGCCCGCGCGGAAGCGGGAGCAAATGCCGGGTCGTCGTGAGTTTCTCGCTCTCGCGCTCGGGCAGTCTGCGCTCGGCGCGCATCGCGCGGTCGAACTGCGATTCCGCCCTTGCGCGGGCGGCGCTTTCCGCGGTCCGGCGCGCGTCGCCGTATCCGAGACCGCCCGCCGGCATGACGGCGGCGCAACTGCGATTCTCGATCCCGTTCAGGTTCCGCTGATACGGGTTTCGTTCCGGGGGTGAAGGGTCTTCCCGGCGGCATGTTTCATGCATGCGGCCGGGCGCGACGGAATCCGCGATGCCGGGCGTATCCGTTACCGGGGTCGCGTGTCATGGAATTTCGGGGCACGGAGCATGGACAGGGAAGACGTGCGGGACAAGGACAGGGGCAGGGGACGGATCAGGCTGCTGGCGATGACGCTGCTGCCCGTCGTCCTGCTGGCGCTGGGCGTCGCGGGGTACAGGCATTACGCGGAACGTCCCGGATCCGGGGCCGCGGCCACCGCGGACGGAAAGGGCAAGGGCGAACGCGGCCGCTGGACGCGCTCGCGGCACGGTCCGCGTGGGCCGCGCTACGGCCATTCCGGGAGGTGGGAGCGCCCGCGCCGCCGGCCGCCGATCATCGAGGTGCGCCGGGTGAAGCTGGAGCCCTGGCAGCAGAGGATGACCTTCTATGGACAGGTGGTCGCGCGACGGCGCCTTGAACTCCGCATGCCGGTTTCGGGTCGCATCGTGGAAGTGTCCGGCAATCTGCGCGCAGGCGGGAACGTCCGCAAGGGCGAGCTGCTCGTCCGCGTCGACGACATGGACTATCGCACGGCCCTGAGGGAGGCGGAGGCGGAGCTCGAGGAGATCCGCGCGAAGATCGCCGAAACGGAGGCCCAGATCCGCCTCGAGGAGGCGTCCCTCGTGAACGCCCGGAAGCAGCTGGAGATCGCGGAGCGCGACCTGTCCCGCAAGCGCCGCCTGCTGAAACGGGGCGCGGCCTCGGACAAGGCGGTGGACGACGCGGCGCTGGCCGAGGCCCAGAAGCGGCTCGCCGTGCTGCAGAAGACCAGCGCGATCCGCATGGCCCGTGCGCGGCTCGCACAGTACCGGGCGCAGGCCAGGCGTCAGGAGCACGCCATCGCACGGGCGCGGCGCGACCTGAAGGATACGGAACTGCTTGCGCCCTTCGACGGGATCGTGCTGTCCGCCTCGGCGGCGCGGGGGCAGTACGTCACGCCTTCCGACCGTCTCGCGACCATGGTCGCGCGCAACGACCTGGAGGTGCGTTTCACCATCTCCCAGGACCGGTACGGGGATCTGCTGGCGACCGGCGGCGCCGTGGCCGGCCTGCCGGTGCGCATCGTCTGGGAGGCCGGACGGGCGCGCAGGGAGATCCGGGGGCGGATCGACCGGCTGGCGCCAGAGGTGGACGAGAACAGCGGTTCCGTGGTGGCCTTCGCCACGTTCGACGGGGCCGGAACGGAAACCGGGGGACTGCGCATCGGTTCCTTCGTGGACGTTATTCTCGAGGGGCCGGAGCTGCCGGCCGTGGCCAGACTTCCGGAGGGAGCCCTGCATGACGGACGTGTCTACGTGGTCGCGGACGGGCGCCTGACGCCGCGCGAAGTGAAACCCGTGGCCTGGGAGAACGGAACCGTCGTGATCGGCGGGGGGCTGAAGGACGGTGACGTGGTCATGGCCAGCCATCTGCCTCAGGCGAAACCCGGCATGCGCGTACGGGTGGCGGGACAATGAAGGAGGTACACGAAAGGGAGCGCTTCCCGCTGATGGCGGGGCCGGTGCGATTCTTCACCCGCCATGGCACCGCGGCCAATCTACTGATGGTTCTGCTGTGCATCGCCGGCCTGCTGGCGCTGGAGCGCCTGAACACCCAGCTTCTGCCGACGCGGGAGAATCCGCGCGTTTCGATCAGGGTCTCCTGGCCCGGCGCTTCGGCCACGGACATAGACAAGGCGGTGATCCGCAATCTGGAACCCGTGCTGCGGTATCTGGACGGCGTGGAGGACTTCTTCGGACAGGCGCGCGAGGGCAGCGCCTACATGGCCGTCCAGTTCCGGCGCGACATGGATCCGGATTCCGTTCTCCAGGAGGTGCAGAAGGCGGTCGACGACGTGACCACCCTTCCCAAGGACATCGACCCGCCGAAGGTGCGGCTGGTCCGGGGCTACGAACGGGTGGCCAAGATACTGGTCACCGGTCCCTTCCCGGAACGCAAGCTGAAGGAATGGGCGTTGCGCATCCGGGACGGTCTGCTCGCCGCCGGCATCGACCGGGTGACCATGACGGGCGCGCGGGACGACGAGATCCTCGTGCGGACCTCGGAGCGGAATCTGGCGCGCTACCGCCTGAGCATGGAGGACATCTCCCGCGCCATAGCCCGCGAATCGCGCGACATGCCGGCCGGATCCCTGCGCGGGGCCCTGAACCGCACGGTGCACGGAACGGGCAGGGCCGACACCGCGAAGGAGATCGCCGCCATTCCCCTGCGCTCCAGCCGAAGCGGCGAGAAGCTGGTGATCGGCGACGTGGCGGAGGTGCGCGAGACCTTCGATGCCGACCAGGTGCGCGGCATGTACCACGGCCAGCCCGCCATCCGTCTCGAGGTCCAGAGGACGCCGCGCGCCGACACGCTGCGCACCAACCGCATCCTGCACGAATACATAGCCAGGCTCCGGCCCACCCTGCCGGAGGGGCTGGAGGTGCGGATCTTCGACGTGCGCGCGGAATACCTGCAGGACCGCATCCGGCTGCTGTTCGTGAACGGCCTGCAGGGACTGGCGATCGTCCTCGTGGTCCTGTTCCTGTTCCTCAACGCCCGCATCGCCTTCTGGGTGGCGGCCGGAATCCCCGTGGCCATGCTGGCGACGCTGGCCATCATGTGGGTGTCCGGGCAGAGCATCAACATGTTCTCCCTGTTCGCCCTGATCCTCACCCTCGGCATCATCGTGGACGACGCCATCGTGGTGGGCGAGCACGCGGCGACCCTGCGGGCGCAGGGACTGCCTCCGGAGGAGGCGGCGGAACGCGGGGCCATGCGCATGATGGCGCCCGTGCTGGCGGCCACGCTGACGACCATCGTCGCCTTTCTGCCCACCTTCTTCTTCGGGGGGCGCGTGGGCGACATGCTCACCGCGCTGCCGCTGGTGGTGATCTCCGCCCTTCTGGCCTCGCTCGCGGAATGCTTCCTCATCCTGCCGGCCCATCTGCGCCATGCCCTCGCCGGCATGAAGAGGCCGGGGCGTTTCCGCATGGCCTTCGACAACGGTTTCGCCGCATTCAGGGACAGGGTGTTCGGCCCGGTGGTGCGTGGAGCCTACGAATGGCGGCATGCCCTGCTTGCCGGCACGATCGCACTGCTGATGGTGTCCGTCGCCATGGTGACGAGCGGGCGTCTGCGCTTCAATTTCTTCCCGTCTCCCGAACCGGAATACATCTCCGCCAGCATCGCCCTGCAGTCGGGCATGCCGCGCGAGAAGACGGAGGAGGCGCTGCGCATCGTGGAGGATGCGCTGATGCGGGTGCAGCGGCGACTGGGGCGGGGCGAGAAGCTGGTGGACACCACGTTCGCGTGGCTGGGCAAGCTCGGCTACACCAGCGGAGACCATCTGGCGCAGCTGGATGTGCAGCTGACCCCCTCCGAGAAACGAAGTGTGCGCACCCGCGAGATCATCCGCGCGTGGAAACGCGAAGTGCCGCCGATTCCGGGCATGGCGCAGTTCTCCATCGGCGTTCGCCGGCACGGTGGCGCCCCCCGGGATCTGGAGATCCGTCTGCGTGGCGACGATCCGTTCCGCATCAAGCGGGCCGCCCTGGAGATCGAAGACGCACTCGCCGCGATCCCGGGCATCCAGTCGGTGGACGACGATCTGCCCTGGGGCAAACGGGACGTGCGCATCAGCCTGAACCAGCGGGGCAGGGCGCTCGGCTTCTCCATCGACGACGTGGCGGCGCAGGTGCGCCGGGCGCTGGAGGGGGAGGTCGTGCGCCGCTTCGCCCGTGGATCGCGGGAGATCGCCGTGCGGATCCGCATGACCGGAAGGGGGCGCGGCATGCAGGCGCTTCAGGAACTGCGCGTGCGGGCGCCGAACGGCACCTACGTGCCGCTGCACGCCATCGCGAATCTCGAGGAGCGGCCCTCCTTCGACACCATATTCCGCCGCGACGGCAAGACGAGCATCATGGTCGGAGCGGACATAGATGCCTCCCGCCTGACGCTCGTGGAGGCCAGGCGCAAGGTCGCGGAGGCCGGCGTGAAGGAAATCGCCGCGCGGCACGGGATCGAGCTGTCCATGGGCGGCGGACTGGAGGAGCAGCGGCAGGGCTTCTCGGATCTCCAGAAGGGGCTGTTGCTGGCGCTGGCCCTCATCTACATCGTGCTCGCCTGGGTCTTCGAGAGCTACCTGCGGCCCCTCATCGTCATGGCGATCATTCCCTTCGGCATCATCGGCATGGTGGCGGGGCACATGATCATGGGCATGGACCTGACCATGCTGTCCCTCATCGGCCTGCTGGGACTGTCGGGCATCATCGTCAACGATTCCATCATTCTCGTCGCCCGGGCGGACGAACGGCTGGCGAACGGCGAAACGCCGCGGGAAGCCGCCACGGGGGCCGCGAAGGACCGCCTGCGCGCCGTCCTGCTGACATCGCTCACCACCATGGGCGGGCTGACCCCCCTGCTGTTCGAGAAATCCGTGCAGGCGCAGTTCCTCATTCCGATGGCGGTGACCATCACCTTCGGTCTGGCCGCGGGCACGCTGCTCGTCCTGCTGCTGGTGCCGGCCCTGTACGGCATCCTGGCCGATCTGGCCGTAATCGGCGGACGGCGGGTCCGCACCGGCGAGGCGGGCGGAACATGATGGGCGGCTTTTTCCCGCGTCCCGGCGGAGAGAACCGGACTTGCAGTGTACGGTTCTCTATTGAAGGGGGCGCGCCGGTGATGATACAGGGAGCGCCACGCCCTGGCCCTACCGCTCCGCCACTCGGGCACCGGATGCGTCTTCCGCATGTCCGCCGCGAAGGCGCGCAATCCCAGAGATAAATGGTTTCAACATCCGGGGTGGTATCCTCATGAAGCACTGGATCCGTCTGTCCAGGCCCGAATTCCACACCGTGGGCCTGTTTCCCCTGGTTCTCGGCGCGGTGGCCGGTTTCCGCGTTTCCGGAAACTTCGAGCCCGCGGCGCTGCTGCTCGCCCTGCTGGCCACCATGTTCATCATGCTGGTCACCTACTGGACGGGCGAGGTGTACGACTACGAGGTGGATGTGCTGTCCGCCCGTCTCGAGAAGAACAGGTTTTCCGGCGGCACGCTGGTCCTTCAGTCCACGGGGCTGCCAAGGGACAGGGTGCTGAAGGCCGCCCTGACGGTCGCGGTGCTCACGCTGCTGGCGGGCATCGGGCTGTCCTGGGGGATGGGATACGGGCCGTCGCTGTTTCTGGCGGGCGGCATCGGGGCGTTCATGGGCTTCTTCTACAGCACGCCGCCGTTCAGATGGGCCTACCGCGGCCTCGGGGAGATCTTCATCGCGATCGCCTACGGCTGGCTGCCGGTGGCCGTCGGATACTATCTGCACGTCCGCGAGTGGGATCCGGCGACGATATTCGTCTACGGTACGCCCGTCGCCATCTCCATCTTCATGGTCATCCTCATCAACGAGTTTCCCGACTATCCCGCCGACCGGCAGGTGGCCAAGCGCAATCTCGTGGTGCGCCTGGGGCGCGAGGGGGCGGCGAAGCTCTACGCCCTGGCGGCGGCGCTCTTCTCGCTGTCCGTGCTCGCGCCCGTCCTGGCGGGGGAGCGGGCCTTCCTCTACGTCCTGCCGGTTCTGCCGCTGGCGGTCTTCAACGGCGTCGATGTCCTCCGGGGCGGCTGGCGCGACAGGGACCGTCTGGAGCGGACGTGCGGCCTGACCATCCTGCTCAACATCTCCACCAGCCTGCTGCTCATCGCCGGACTGCTGATCGGACGGGGGCAATGACGGAAGCGGATGTCGTCATCGTGGGGCGGGGGGCGCTGGCGGTCTTCGCCTCCATCGCAGCGCGCCGGAGAGGGCTGGAGGCGCTGCGGGTCGGCACCGGCCTTCCATTCGAGCGGTTCCTGCTGCTGCACGAGAACGCCCTGCGCATTCTGGAGCGTACCTGCGGGGAGGCCGTCGGGCATCCGCTGAAGGGCATCCGCGTGCTCGACCGCAATCTCGAACCGCTACGGGAGATCTCCTTCACCCGGTACGGCCTGCGGCTCCATGCCATGCGCTATACCGACCTGCTGGCCTTCCTGCGGGAACGTGACGATACCCGGGAGGTGGAGGGCCGGGTCGTGGCGCTCGAGCCGGACGGCGTGGCGAGGCTGGAGGACGGGCGGGAATTCCGTGCCCGCCGGATGGTGGTGAACACCGCATCCGGATTCGCCCGTCCGCGTCTGCGTTTCCGGCACCGGAAGGTGTTCCGCACGGGTTTCGTCGACCACTGCCCGGACCCGGACCGGGTCGTGCAGATCAACGATGCGGGCACGTATGCCGCCATCGTGCCTTTCGGAAGGGGGGCGGCGATCGCCTGCAGCGGCGACACCGCGCCTCTGGAAAGGCTGTTCGGCGGGGATCCGGGACTGTCGGACTTCCGGGAGCTGCGTCTGGAGACCTGGTGCGGCACGGGGGTGCGGCGCGGAAGGGTGTTCCACGTCGGAGAGGCCCTGCGGCGCGTGCATCCGCATACGGGGCAGGGGCTCAACCGCGCTCTGGACACGGTGGACGCCATCTTCGGGAACGACGGCCTGTTCCGCGAACGGGTCTACGACTGCCTGATGTGGGCGGGGGGCGTGATGCTGGATCTTTCCTGGGGCACGAGCCCCTTCCTGCGGGATCTGTCCTATGCCCTGCTGGACAACGCGCCCGGCATGAAGCTTCTCAGCGGCACCGCCTGGTGGCGCGGGAGCGCCAGGACGTAGAGGTGTTTTTGCACGGGAAGACGATATTTCCGGAAGACTGGTAGGCCCGCGGGGACTCGAACCCCGGACCCGCTGATTAAGAGTCAGCTGCTCTACCAACTGAGCTACGGGCCTTCACCAGAAAACGGCGGCGGACGCCGCCGCGCGGTGATGTGTCTCTATCAAAGGGCCGCCGCCGTTGCAAGAGGGTTTGCGGGCGGCGGCCAACATTTTTCAGAGGAGCCGTTCGAGCCGCTCGGGGAGCTCGTGCAGCTTCAGTTTCGTCAGGTCCTTGCCCACCTCGCGGGTGACCAGTTTCCGCAGTTCCCTGCCCATGGCGTCGCGGATGCGGCCCAGGGCCTTGGGAGGCGCGATGAGGACCAGCTCGTCGAACGACAGCTTCTTGCGCTCCTCGTCCAGCAGGTGTGCCACCTCGCGGGCGAACGCGATCTCCTCGTTCTCGTGGGGATCCGTGGGCGGCTCGTAGGCGTGCCTGCCGTGCGCGATGCGATCCTTCGTGCGTCCGGGTCTGTCGGCATCTATGTCGCGGCTGTAGCGCCGATCGGATACCAGTTCGTGGTCGAGTGCGGGGGAGAGGTCCTTCAGCGTTCCGTTCGTCCTGAAGAAGCGGGCGCGGCCGCCGTCGGCGATGACGATCCAGATGTTCTTCCCCTTCATGCCAACCTCCCGTTCAGGTGATCCTTCTTCATATCTGGCGACGAACGGGCCCGGTTCAAGACGCGGGGGAGGGGAAATGCCACCGGAGCGGCCGCGCGGACCGACGCGGAACGGCCGGAGAGAGCTCCGGCCGTCCGTCGTTTCGTTTCCGTCGATGTCCGCCTCGGTCACGGACCGGAGCGGCGGGCCTCCTCGCTGAGGGTTTCGCCGGTGGCGTCCATGGGACCGACACGCTGGCGCTTGGCCTCCAGGCGGTTCAGCGCGGCCAGATAGGCCTTGGCGGAAGCGACCAGGGTATCGGGATCCGCCGCCTTGCCCGTGGAGGACAGGCCGGCCTCCTCGTCCTCGAGCCGGACGGACACCTCGGCCTGCGCATCCGTGCCGCCGGTCACCGAATGCACCTGATAGAGGGCCAGCCGCGCATCGTGCGGGAAGGCCTCCTTGATGGCGTTGAAGGTGGCATCCACGGGACCGTTGCCGACGGCCTGGATGGTGCGGTGCCCCTCCGGCGTCTCCACCGTCAGGGTGGCGGTCTGCGGACCCATGGTGCCGGCGATCACGGTCAGGGCCGCCACCTTGCGCTTGTCCGCCGCGGTGGCGATGTTCTCGTCGACCAGTGCCTCGATGTCCTCGTCGTAGACGTGCTTCTTGCGGTCGGCCAGTTCCTTGAAGCGCTGGAAAGCGTCCTCGAAGGCGTTGTCCGACAGATGGTAGCCCAGCTCCTCCAGCTTCTTGCGGAAGGCGTGGCGGCCGGAGTGCTTGCCCATGACCAGGGAGGTCTTGCCGGCGCCCACGTCCTCGGGCCGCATGATCTCGTAGGTCTGGGTGTGCTTCAGCATGCCGTCCTGATGGATGCCGGACTCGTGGGCGAAGGCGTTGCGGCCCACGATGGCCTTGTTGTACTGCACCGGGAAGCTGGTGGCCGCGGATACAAGGCGGCTTGCCCGGGTCAGCATCGTGGTGTCGATGCCGGTGGTGAAGGGATAGACGTCGTGGCGCACCCTCATCGCCATGACGATCTCCTCCAGCGCGGCGTTGCCGGCCCGCTCGCCGATGCCGTTGACGGTGCATTCGACCTGCCGCGCACCGGCCTTCACGCCGGCCAGGGAGTTGGCCACGGCCAGGCCCAGATCGTTGTGGCAGTGGGTGGAGAAGATCACCTCGTCGGCGCCGGGCACGCGCTCGCGCAGCATGGTGATCAGGTCGGCGAATTCCTCGGGAATCGTGTAGCCCACCGTATCCGGGATGTTGATGGTGGTGGCGCCCGCCTTGATCGCCGTCTCCACGCAGCGGCACAGGAAGTCGCGCTCGGTGCGCGTGGCATCCTCCGCGGACCATTCCACGTCGTCCACCAGATTGCGCGCATGGGTCACGGACATCCGGATCAGCTCCAGAACCTCGTCCGGTTCCTTCTTGAGCTTGTATTTCATGTGCACCGGGGAGGTGGAGATGAAAGTGTGGATGCGCGGCTTCTCGCAGTGGCGCACGGCCTCCGCCGCGGCGTCTATGTCCTTGACGCTGGCGCGGGAGAGGCCGGCCACGGAGGCGCGCTTCACCAGCTTCGCCACCTCGGAAACCGCCTCGAAGTCGCCGGGGCTGGCGATGGGGAAGCCCGCCTCGATCACGTCCACGCCCATCTCGTCGAGCAGCGTCGCGACCTCCAGCTTCTCCTCCAGGGTCATGGTGGCTCCGGGGGACTGCTCCCCGTCGCGCAGCGTCGTGTCGAAAATGATGACTCGGTTGTCGTCTCTGCTCATCGGTTCCGCTCTTCTCTTTTCGCAATGGGCGCGGAAGGCGTTCGGCATGGCGCAATCCTCCGGCCCCGTGTCTGTCCACAAGGTCGCTGATCTGTCGGCATCCCCTGACTGCCTGCCTTCATGCGCCCGCGCGATGAAGGCCCCCGGCGGTCAGGGGCTGGTAAGGAGCAGGAGGTCGAGGACGGAAGCGCGCGCGGAGCGGCGGCCGGGCAGGATGCCGGGCGTCGTCTCGTACCGGAATGTCGCGCGCGTGTTCATCTCGGTCAGAAATTCCATGAAGTTCCGAATTTTCGGAATTCCTCGAAATTCCGAATCCGGTGTCTTATGCAATGCGGGGACCGAATTGTAAAGAGCGGATGTGCGCGACCAAGTCTCCGCCATGGTTGGTGCGGAAGGTCGCAGGCGTCACAAAAATTCCCCATTGCAGACACCACTTTTGCTAGAGCCCGCCTTTCGGGTGCCCTCTATGGGTGGTGTTCTTGCGTCGTCCCGAGGGGGCGATGCGCCTCCAAAGGACGGCAACGAACCTGGCAAGGTTTCCAACTCAGTCTAACTAGAGAGGGCTGTTACATGATCAAGAAGATTCTGATTTCCGCTGGCATCGTTTCCATGCTTGCTGCGCCTGCGCTCGCCGAGGATGCGACCTGCGCCGCGATGCTGGAGAAGACCGCGGCCGCTGCCGAGGCTGCGAAGATGGACGATGCCACGAAGAAGTCCTTCGACGAGATGAAGGCCAAGGCCGAGGAGCAGGCCAAGGCTGGTGACGAGGCCGGCTGCAAGGCCACCGTCGAAGAGATGAACAAGATGCTTGGCTCCAAGTAAGCAAAGACCTCCCGAAGCCTGCGTGGAAGACTTCTGTCTCCCCGGACTTCACGCCGTGGCCTTGTCGCCACGGCGTTTTTTTGCGACCTTCGTCCAACACGGTTACACTCCGGTAACGTTTCTTTCAGAGAATCAGAAGCGCAAACGAGAATCTGACATGCTGGAATCGGACAGAAAAATGCTTCTGAAGGCCATACGCCTCCTGGAGATGGGTGACTGGGAAGCCGCCCACAAAATCGCGCAACGCAATCCGGACGCCTACGGAAACTGGCTGCACGCCATACTGCACAAGATCGAGGGCGACCGCTCCAACGCCGCCTACTGGTACAACCGGGCGGGTCATCCGGAACGCATCGCCATGCGTGCCGAGGAAGAGCTCAAGGAGCTGGCGCAGGAGCTCGAGAAGGGCTGCTGCTGAGCGAAAACCAACGGATGCGGGGGGATGTCGCCGCTCCGGTCGGGGAGCAGGCGGGCCACCGTGTCCGTGGTTCATGATTCCGACCGGCCCCAGCTCCGTGCCCGTCGGCCGAATCAGTTGAAGGCCGCGACGGCCAGCAGAATCGATGCGATGGCGTTGAGGAAGACACCAAGGGTGCATGCCTCGACGGCGCCGATCAGTTCCTTGCGACCGGTCCGGGCGATCTTCAGGGCGGTGAGCCGGGCGCCGACATGGCACAGCGTCAGGCCGGCGACGAACAGCAGCTTGACATGGAAGCTCACGGGCAGGGCGCCCATGCCGGAACCTCCCTCTCCCGTCATGGGCAGGAGCAGGGCGATTCCCGTCAGCCAGATGAAGGAAATCACCACATCGCCGATGCGGCCCAGGACGCCGCGCAGCAGCGCCAGTCCGGCCGCCTTTTCGCCTCCGAGGGCGCGGGCGAGACGGAGGTTGACGAAGTTCGAGAAGCTCATGCCGACGCCCATGGCGAAGGCGATGAAGTGAAAGGCCAGCATCCATTTCATCGTGCGTGCTCCGGTGATTGCGTTTTGGCGGCCGTGGTCGCTTCTGCATAACGGTCGTGGCGTGCGGCCTCAAGGTGCGTTTGCCCGGAGTTTCCACGATGCGTGCCATGCCGGGGTGGTGCACGCCGGCGGAGCAAGCGGCCCCTCGGAGTGGATGCCCGGGCATGAGCCGGGGGATGTGCAGGGCCTTGGTTGGCTCACCGCCTGGCGCGTCCCGGCAGTCCGAAAGGAGATGCACCGCCGTGCTGCCGGCGCAGCAGGATGTCGCGGGCGGAGATGGCCGTGCCCGGAGCATGGCGGATCTCGTCCAGCGTCATGCACATCGGTTCCGGTTGCTCCGGCGGATGGACGAACATCCAGTCGAGAACGTCACAATAGGCCCTCAGCCTGTTCAGAGCGTCATCGAGGGTCTCCACCGCCGTTTCCACAATTTCTCCGCCGGTGCAGGATGAAGGGGGCCGGCGCCCCTGATCGCC
>CAYSHK010000039.1:0-130682 GCA_964430935.1 uncultured Rhizobiaceae bacterium | reverse complement strand
CGCAGCATGCAATCCCGGATTATGAATGCACCCGACGACAATCTATGGATGCGTCATTCCGCGCGCCATAGCAAGTGCAGATGACACGCCGATGCAACTTATGCATGCCACTGTCACCTTTTTGCATCGCTTTTCCGGCGTCACCGGCACCGGGAGCGGCACGGTCCCGATGTTGCCCCCCTTCACAATGAATGGTTCACAGGCTGCGGAACATCGCATGGCCGACGGATCAGGGTATTTCCGCCAGGAGCATAGTCCGGTCGTCGCGGTGACAACCGTTCCTCCGGAGGTCATGGGAAGCCGGTATTTCTCCCGTGATATTTCCAATTTCGAAAAACACGGGACAGCTCACAAGCAGAATTGCGTGGTCCAAGCACTGCCCGAAACAGAAAAGCGGCGGATGATGCCGGGATATCCACTCAATATGAACTATGGGGAAGATGATGGCGCGCCGGGGAGGATTCGAACCCCCGACCCCCAGATTCGTAGTCTGGTGCTCTATCCAGCTGAGCTACCGGCGCAGGCCACAGGATGTCCGGCGCTGGGAACGCCGTGCGACGGAGCCTTATCTAGTCCACGGGATGGCGCTTGGCAAGCGGGATTTTTCCCTTCCCGCCAAATTTCTCACCGCACGGGCGGAACGATCACGATCCTGGCCCGGCAGCGGTTGCGCTCGTTGACGCCGCAGCGGGAGGGGCGGCCCGTCGGGGTGAAGCAGACCCGCAGCTCGGTGAACAGGGCCTTCTCCCCCCGGCCGCTGCAGACGGGCGCGAATCCGTCCTCCGGAAAGCCGGGATTGGCACGGGCGAATTCGCTCCGGATCCGTTCCGGCGTCCGTTTCATAGGCGAGGCGGGAGCGCGCCAGGCAGCGGGAATGCGGATCGAGCGGAACAGCTCCTCGGCGAGACCGAAATAGGCGCGCGGGGAGAGCCCGGAACAGGTTCCGTGCTTGCGCCACTCGTGGATGACGAGCCCCTTCGCCGGCATCACGTCCAGCACCTCGCGGATGACCGCGTCGGGAACGAACCGTTTCGCGCCGCGGCATTCCGACGGCCAGCCGCGGCGGAACTGCGGCCACAGCCCGTGCAGCACGAATCCCAGCCGGCGGCCCGGCGCGCACTGCCGCGCATCGCGGCCGCCACGCCTTCCCGCCGCCTTCAGGCAGTAGCTGGGCGACCACGACATGGACAGGACGTAGTAGTCGAACAGACCCGGCCGTTCGCCGCGCGCCTGCGCTGCCGCGGGCTGCACGAACGTCAGGGCCAGACCGGCCAGCAGGGATGCGATTCTTCCTCCGGTGTCCATGGGCCCCGGTTATCACAATCCGCGGTGGCGGAAAAGGGGCCGCCCGCCGCCCACCCGGAACGCGCGCGCATCAGCGCCCCGCGAGATCCGGGAACATGGCCCCGAGCGCCTCCCGCGAAGCGGCGCACACGCCGCGCTCGGTGATCAGCCCCGTGACCAGGCGGGCGGGCGTGACGTCGAAGGCGGGATTCGCCGCCGGCGTCCCTTCCGGACAGATCCGCACACGGGCGATCCGTCCGTCTTCGTCGCCGTTCCCCCGCACCAGACCCTGCACCAGCCGCACCTCGTCCTGGTCGCGCTCCTCTATGGGGATTTCCGAAAGGCCGTCGGACATGCTCCAGTCGATGGTCGGCGAGGGCAGGGCCACGTAGAAGGGGATGCCGCAGTCGTGGGCCGCCAGGGCCTTCAGATAGGTGCCGATCTTGTTGCACACGTCGCCCGTCCGGGTGGTGCGGTCGGTGCCGACGACGACCATGTCGACCATGCCGCGCTGCATCAGGTGGCCACCGGCGTTGTCGACGACCAGATGATGGGGCACGCCCTCGCCCAACAGCTCCCAGGCGGTGAGATGCGCCCCCTGGTTGCGCGGGCGCGTCTCATCCACCCACACATGGACGGGCACGCCGGCGCGGACGGCATGATAGACCGGCGAGGTGGCGGTGCCCCAGTCCACCGTCGCCAGCCAGCCGGCGTTGCAGTGGGTGAGGATGTTCACGGGCTCGCCGGCCGGCTTGCGGGCGGCGATCTCGCGGATCAGCCGCAGGCCGTGTTCGCCGATGCGGCGGTTGATCTCCACGTCCTCGTCGCAGATCTCCTCCGCGCGCCGGCGGGCCGCTTCGGCGCGCGCCTCCGGCGGCAGGGCGTCGAGCCGGGCGCGCATGTCCTCCAGCGCCCAGCGCAGGTTCACGGCGGTGGGACGGGTGGCCAACAGATCCGAGCAGACGCCCTCCAGAGCTGTGTCGGAAGGATCGCGCAGCATCTCCATGGCCACGCCCCAGGCGGCCGTGGCGCCGATGAGCGGTGCGCCGCGCACCCACATGTCGCGGATGGCGGTGGCGAAATCGGCCCGTTCCACGAGATCGACGATGCGGAACTCGTGCGGCAGCCAGCGCTGGTCGATGATGCGCACGGCGCCGCGCTCCCCGTCGTACCATATGGTGCGGTAGTGCGTCTCTCCCACCTTCATGATCCGTCCTCCCCGTTGAGCGCCAGCGCATGGCCGGCCAGATAGAGCGATCCGGCGATGACGATGCGCAGGGGCTCGTCGGGCCGGAAATGGGACGCCATGCGCACCGCCTCCTCCAGACTCCGGGCGGTGCGCGCGGCCAGACCGGCGCGGCAGGCCATGGCGGCCAGATCCTCCGCCGGCAGGGCGCGTTCCTGATCCGGGATGGTGACGGCGATGATCTGCGCGGCCAGACCGGCGAAGCAGCCCAGCCATTCCTCCGCCGCCTTGGTGTCCAGCATGCCGACGATCATGACCAGGGGCTTGTCGTCGGTCTCGTCCAGTTCCGCGAGCGCGGTGGCCAGCGCGCGGCCCGCATGGGGATTGTGCCCGCCGTCGATCCACAACTCGTCGTCGATGCCGGCGATGCGATGCAACCGCCCCGACGGGATGAACTGCAGTCGTCCCGGCCAGCGCGCGCGGCGCAGCCCGGCGGCCATGGCCGCCTCGTCGATGCGCGGATCCCCGAACGCCCGCAGGGCGGCGATGGCGGTGCCGGCGTTGTCCACCTGGAAGCGGCCGGGCAGGGAAGGCAGGGGCAGGTCCAGCAGCGCCGTCTCGTCCTGCCAGACCAGGCGGCCGTGCTGCTCGAAGGCCTGCCAGTCGCGGCCGGCCGCGAGCACGGGAGCGGAAATCGCCTCGGCGCGGGCGAAGATCACGTCGAAGGCCCCGTCCTCCTGCGGGCCGAGAACCGCGGGCACGCCCGGCTTCAGGATGCCCGCCTTCTCCGCCGCGACCTGCCGCAGGGTGTCGCCCAGGAACTCCGCGTGGTCCAGCGCCACCGGCGTGATGGCGGTGACGGCGGGTTTTCCGATCACGTTGGTGGCGTCGAGCCGGCCGCCCAGCCCCACCTCGAGCAGGCACAGGTCGGCGGGGCGGCGGGAGAAGGCGAGCAGGGCCGCGGCCGTGGTGATCTCGAAGAAGGTGATCGGACGGCCGGCGTTGGCCGCCTCGCATTCCTCGAGGAGCTCGGCGAGATGGGGTTCGGAGATCGGGCGGCCGCCGCCGGCGCTCCCGAGGACGATGCGCTCGTGGAAGCGGACCAGATGCGGCGAGGTGTAGACATGCACCGACAGACCCGCCGCCTCGGCCATCGCCCGCATGAAGGCGATGGTGGAGCCCTTGCCGTTGGTGCCGGCCACGTGGATCACCGGCGGCAGGCGGTCCTGCGGGTCGCCGAGCGCGGCGAGCAGACGCTCCATGCGGCCGAGCGAAAGGTCGATCAGCTTCGGATGGAGTTTCAGCAGACGCTGGAGAATGACGTCCGTGCGGGCCATGTCAGGAATGGGCGAAGATGTCCGTGTCCGCCCAGCCCGCCAGATCCAGCTCGGCGCGGGTGGGCAGGAAGTCGAAGCACTTCTGCGCCAGCTCGGCGCGGCCCTCGCGGCGCAGCATCTGGTCGAGCCGGATCTTCAGCTCGTGCAGATAGAGCACGTCGGAGGCGGCATACTGCTTCTGCGCCTCGGAGAGCACCGGCGTGCCCCAGTCGGAGCTCTGCTGCTGCTTCGACATGTCCACGCCGAGCATCTCGCGCACCAGATCCTTCAGACCGTGACGGTCCGTGTAGGTGCGGGTCAGGCGCGAGGCGATCTTTGTGCAGTAGACGGGAGACACCTCGGCGCCGAGCCAGTGCCTGAGCGCGGCGATGTCGAAGCGGGCGTAGTGGAAGATCTTCAGCACCCCGGAATCCTCCAGAAGGCGCTTCAGGTTCGGGGCGTGGTAGGTCTCGCGGTCCAGCTGCACCAGCACCGCGTCGCCGTCGCCGGCGGACAGCTGCACAAGGCACAGCTTGTCGCGGAAGGGATTGAGACCCATCGTCTCGGTGTCCACCGCCACCTGGGAGCCGAAATCGACATCGGCGGGCAGGTCGCCCTTGTACAGCTTGATCGCCATGGATACAGGATCTTCCTTGCTCGAGGTTCCTCGCCGGCGCGTCCGGAACTGGAACTATAGGCCATCCGGGGCCCCGCGCGAAAATGAAAAACCGGCCACGGAAGCCGGTTCGCGCGAAAGTGCCTGATGAATGGTGCCCAGGAGAAGACTCGAACTTCCACGGCCGCAATGGCCACTGGCACCTGAAGCCAGCGCGTCTACCAATTCCGCCACCTGGGCACTTGCGAGGCGTGTTATAGTCGCCTGTCGAATTTTGTCAACGCCCAAAATCCGCAAATTCCGCATGCCATGATATGCAAATCCCGCTGGCCATTTTCAAGAGGCGGGAGTATCAAGAAAGGCGGTATCGTTCCGGCAGAAGGAGAGGCACCATGTCCGCAAGCGGATGCACCGGCAGCAACGGCAGGATCGTCAGCATCATCGGCGGTTCCGGCTTCATCGGACGGCACGCGGTGGCGGCGCTGGCCCACGCCGGGTGGCGCATCCGCATCGTCTGCCGCAGACCGGATCTGGCCTATTTCCTGCAGCCGCTGGGCGGTCCCGGACAGATCGCCTTCATCCAGGCGAACGTGCGCGACCGCGCCTCCCTGGAAGCGGCGCTGGCCGGCTCCCACGCGGTGGTGAACCTCGTGGGCATCCTCGCGGAAAGAGGCCGGCAGACCTTCGAGGCGGTGCACGTGCGCGGCGCCGAGACGGTGGCGCGCGCCGCCGCGGAGGCCGGTGCGGAGAGGCTGGTGCACGTCTCCGCCCTGGGTGCGGATCCGGGATCGCCCGCCGCCTACGGACGCAGCAAGGCGGAGGGTGAGCGGCGGGTCCTGGCGGCTTTCGGAACGGCGACGATCGTGCGGCCGTCGGTGGTCGTGGGGCCCGAGGACCGCTTCCTCAACCTGTTCGCGGAGATGAGCCGTTTCTCGCCCGTGCTGCCGCTCATCGGCGGGGGGCGGACGCGCTTCCAGCCCGTCCATGTCGGAGACGTCGCGGCCGCGATGGTGCGGCTGCTGGAGGAGAACGGCCACGGGGGGCGCACCTACGAACTCGGCGGTCCGGAGATCTGGACGTTCCGCGAGCTGCTGGAATTCATGCTGTCCGTGATCCGGCGGCGCCGGCTGCTTCTGCCCGTGCCGTTCGGTCCGGCACGCCTCCTCGCCTGGCCGATGCAGTTCGTTCCCGGCGCGCCGCTCACGCCCGACCAGGTGCGCATGCTGGAGAAGGACAACGTGGTCTCCGAGGCCGCGAAGACCGAAGGCCGGACGCTGGAGGGCCTGGGCATCGAGCCCGACGGCATCGAGGCGGTGGTGCCGGAATACCTGGCGCGCTACCGGCCGGCCGGCCAGTACACCATCGTGCGCGAGGCCATCGCCGAGCTTGTCGCGAGAGGTTAGCGTCCCTTACAGTCCGTGTGCAGATTTGTTTCCCGCAAGCCCCGGAAATCCGCCGGTTTCCGACCGCATGCCTTTTTCTTCGCATGGACAATCCGCGTACCTTTGGCTATTCTCTATAACTGGAAATGGGGCAACTTCGGTCCGGGGGACTGGATGGATCATGTTCACGCATGAGGATGTCTGGCGCGCCATAGACATGCTCGCCAGAAAGAACAATCTCTCGACCTCGGCCCTGGCCAGAAAGGCGGGTCTGGACGCGACCTCCTTCAACAGGTCGAAACGCATCACGGCGAAGGGCCGTCCGCGCTGGCCGTCCTCCGAGAGCCTCGCCAAGGTCCTGGCCTGCACCAACACGCCGCTGGAGGAATTCACCGCCCTGATGCGTTCGGGGCGGCGCGACGGCATGCGTACCACCGTGCCGTTCCTGACCATGGCGCAGGCCGGACGTGGCGGACGGCTCGACGGATCCGGGCGGCCCTGCGGCGACGAGTGGGAGGAGATTCCCTGTCCGGGCGTGGCCGACACCCATGCCTATGCCCTGCGCATCACGGGGGACGCGCTGGAGCCGGTGTACCGGGACGGCGACGTGATCGTCGTCTCGCCGGACAGGGAGGTGCGGGCCGGCGACCGGATCCTGCTGCGGTTCGCGGACGGGAAGCTGACGGTGCGGCTGCTGCGCGGACTGACGGCCACGGAGGCGGAGCTGTCCGCCTTCGCACCGGAATCCGGAACCCGGGTGGAGCCATTGTCGAACATCCTCTGGATGGCCCGCATTCTCTGGGTCAGCCAGTAGGAGGGCCGCTAGGTTCCGTCCCCTCCGTCACGACCGGGATCGCGAAGAGCGTAGCGGGCGGCCAGAGCGTCGTAGGCGTCGAAGCCCACGCGACGGCGCAGTTCCGGGAAGTCCAGCAGGCCGGCCGGTGCGACCTCTCCCGACTGGAGGGATCGGAGAACGTCGATCATGGTGCGCATGGCGGCGGAGAGGAGGGTCAGCGGACGGGCGGCGATACGGTAGCCCATGCGGGCCAGCTCCTCCGCCGGCAGAAGCGGCGTGAGCCCCCCTTCCAGCATGTTGGCCATGTGGATGCCGGGCGCGGCCCGCGGGATCCGGGCCAGCTCCTCCCGGCTGCGCGGGGCCTCGACGAAGAGAATGTCCGCGCCCAGCTCCGAGAAGGCGCGGGCGCGTCGCAGGGCCTCGTCCAGACCGGCGGCGGCTCGGGCGTCGGTACGGGCGAGAATCAGGATGTCGAGCCCCTCCTCGCGGCGGACGTCCACGGCGGCGCGGATGCGCATGCACGCCTCGTCGAAGGAGACCACCTCCCTCACCCCGGTATGGCCGCAGCGCTTCGGGGAGACCTGGTCCTCGATCATCACCGCGGCGAAGCCGGCGCGGGCGAATTCGCGCACCGTGCGGCGCACGTTGACGGCATTGCCGTGCCCGGTGTCCCCGTCGCCGATCACGGGGATGGAAACGGCCCCGGTCACCGCCCGTCCGGTATCGAGGATCTCGCCGAGCGACAGTAGACCGGTGTCGGGCAGGGCCGCGCGGGCCGCCGCCACGGCGAAGCCGGACATGAAGGTGAGGGGGAAGCCCGCCTGTTCGACGAGACTGGCGCTCAGACCGTCCCAGCAGCAGGGCATGACGTGGCAGGTGTCGCGGCTCAGGAGTTCGCGCAGGCGGGATGCGGGCGATGCGTTCACGGGCCTTCCTCCCCCTCGCGGCGCAGATGACGGGTCAGCCGGGCCTCCATGCGCTCCCACAGACGGCGCATGGTCTCCACGATGGCCAGATAGAGCATCGCCGCCCACAGGTAGACGTCGAAGCTGAACGTGCGGGAAAAGGCGAGCCGCGTGGCTCCCATGAGATCGAAGATGGTGACCACGGAAGCGATGGCCGATCCCTTGATCATGAGGATGATCTCGTTGCCCAGCGGACGCAGGGCGGTGATCATGGCCTGCGGCAGGATCACCTTGAGAAAGGTCACGCGGCGCGACAGCCCCAGAGCCTGCGCCCCCTCCCACTGCCCGCGCGGAACGGCGGCGATGGCAACGCGATAGATTTCCGCCTGGTAGGCGGCGGTGTTGAGGGTGAAGGCGAGCAGCACGCAGTACCACGCCTCGCGGAAGAACCACCACAGCCCCCAGTCCTCCAGAAGCGGACGCAACTGGCCCGAGCCGTAGTAGACCAGAAAGACCTGCGCCAGCATGGGCGTGCCGCGGAAGAAATACATGTAGGCGAAGGCAGCCGCGTCGGCGAAGCGGTTGCCGGAGAGCCGCGCCCAGGCCAGAAGGAGACCGAGAACGGCTCCCAGCGCGATGGGAATGACCACCAGCTTCACGGTGATCCACAGGCCGGCCAGCATGCGCGGGAAATAGCGGCCGAAGACTTCCCCGTCGAACCCGGACCAGAGCACCCATGCGGCGCCGAGCCCGGCGAGGATCCAGAGGGACATGAGGATCCACCCGGCGACGCGCCGCCCCGTCCAGCGGCGCGCCGGGGGCGGCGGGCGGCGCATGCCGGGAACCTCCGTGGCGGTGTCCGCGGTGCCGGCCATCAGCGCGCCTCCCCCCTGTTGACGCGTCGCTCGAGGGCCACCAGGCCGCGCGAGGAGACCAGCGAGAGCACGAGATAGATGGCGCAGGCGACGGAATAGAACAGGATCGGCTGCTTGGTGGCGCCCACCGCGACGGAGGTCTGTCGCAGCAGCTCGTCGAGGGCGATCACCGAGACCAGGGACGTCTCCTTGGTGAGGATGAGCCAGAGGTTGCCCAGGCCGCCGATGGACAGCCGGATCAGCTGCGGCAGGATCACCAGGCGGAAGGCCTGCCAGCGGGTCAGGCCGAGCGCGGCGGCCCCCTCCCACTGGCCGGCGGGAATGCCGCGGAAGGCGGAGAGAAAGACTTCGGAGGCGTAGGCGGAGAAGACGAGCCCCAGCGCCAGCATGCCGGCGAGGAAGGAATTGACCTCCACGTAGGCGTCGGTGAACAGCCCGACCACCTTCTGGAGAAGCATCTGGCCGCCGTAGTAGACGATGAAGATGGTGAGAAGCTCGGGCAGACCGCGGAAGATGGTGGTGTAGACGCGGGCGGCCCTGCGCAGGGTGGGCTCGCCCGAGATCTGTCCCAGGGCCACCAGCAGCCCCATGGCGAGGCCGAAGGGCAGCGTGGCCAGCGCAAGCGCGATGGTGACCTCCAGGCCGGCCAGAAGCTCGTCGCCCCAGCCGCCGTCGCCGAAGGACAGCAGTTGCAAAGCATCCCACATGGATCCGCGCCCGTCCCGCCTGCCGATTCACGGCGGCGGCCCGGCTCGGGACCGGACCGCCGCCGGATCATGACGTCATTCCCAGCTTCCCGGCGAGAATACGATCAGTAGATCGAGAAGGGGAAGTACTTCTTGTTGATCTTCTCGTAGGTGCCGTCCGCGAGGATCTCCTTCAGGGCCTTGTTGAACATCTCCTTCAGGTCCTTGTCCTCCTTGCGCACGGCGATGCCGGCACCCTCGCCGAACCAGCGCGGATCGGTGATGGCGGGACCGACGAACTTGCAGCACTGGCCGTCCTTGGTCTTCAGCCACTCGAAGAGAACCAGCTTGTCGGCAAGCTGGGCGTCGAGACGGCCGGCGGCGAGATCCGCGTTGACCTCGTCCTGGGTCTTGTAGAGACGGATGGTGGAATCCTTGTAGTTGTCCTCGAGATAGTTGGCATGGATCGTCGAGGACTGCGCACCGATGGTTTTGCCCGCCATGGCCTTGGGCGAAACGTCCGTGATGGGCGAGTTCTTCGGCACCACGAAGGTCGCCGGCGAACGGTAGTAGGGATCGGTGAAGTCCACCTTCTTCTTGCGCTCGTCGGTGATCGACATGGAGGCCACGATGGCGTCATACTTCTTTGCCAGAAGACCCGGGATGATGCCGTCCCAATCCTGGGCGACGAAGACGCACTTGACCTTCATCTTGTCGCAGAGGGCCTTGGCGATGTCGATGTCGAACCCTTTCAGATTGCCGGCGGCATCCTTGTAGTTGAAGGGCGGGTAGGCACCCTCGGTGCCGATGCGCACGGTCTTCCATTCCTTGGCCGCGGCCATGCCCGTGGCCAGGCCGAGGGCCAGCGCGGCGGCGGCGAACTTCGCGAGCAGTCTCATTTTCTGCAGCCTCCCGAAACGTGTTGTCCATTCCGTGTTCTTGTCGAACCGTTGCAGGTCGGTCCCGGCACCGGGCGGGCCGGCGCGGACAACCTGTCGCAACCTTAGCGCATTTCACGCACGAGGGGAGTCCCAAAATTCCTCCGTCCGTCCGGCCACGGAAGATGGCCGCCGGACCATCCGCCGGGCGGTGGAGCGGCGGGCCGGCGGAGCCGGAGAACGCTCCGTGCTGAATGGAGAGCCGTGGCGGCCGTCGAATCAGACGAACCACCAGCGCTTGTACATGTATCCGCCGTCGTGATCGTAGTTCACGTTCAGGCGGCCATGACCGATCCTGCGGCTGACGGCGGAGACGAAATTGTTGAAGGCGATGACGATCTCACCACCGTCGTCGTGGATCAGCTGCTGCATCTCCGCGTACATGCCGGCGCGACGGGCGTCGTCGGTCTCGGCGCGGGCCGCCTTGAGCAGTTCGCCGAAGCGGGCGTTCTTCCAGCGGCTTTCGTTCCACGGTGCATCCGGCGCGTAGGCGACGGAGAGCATCCAGTCGGCGGTGGGCCGTCCGCCCCATTGCGAGAAGCACCAGGGCTTCTTCATCCAGACGTTGGACCAGTAGCCGTCCGCAGGCACCCGGTTCACCCGGATGTCGATGCCCGCCGCCTTCGCATGCTCGCGCATCAGCTGGGCGGTATCCATGGCTCCGGCGAAGGGCGCATCGGAGGCGGCGAGCTCCACGGAGAGCTTCTCCAGACCCGCCTTTCTCAGATGGAAGCGCGCCCGGTCCGGATCGTAGACGTGCACCGGCTTCGGATCGATGGCGTACTTCATGGACGGAGCCAGCGGATTGTCGTTGCCGGCGCGGCCATGGCCGAACATCACCTTTTTCAGGATCTGCTCCCGGTCGATGGCGTACTTCAGGGCCAGACGCACGTTGACGTCGGAGAAGGGCGCGACGGTGCAGTCCATGGGCGCGGTGTAGTGCGACAGGCTGGGAATGTCGGTGACCTCCACCTGCGGATTGCGTTTCAGCAGATTGAGCGTCTTCAGATCGCAGCGGTCCATGTAGTGGATGTCGCCGGAGTTGAGCGCCGCCGTGCGGGCCACCACGTCGTGGATGACGAGCAGTTCCACGGCGTCGAACCAGGCCGTGCCGTGGTAGTCGGGATGGCGCGTGCCGCGCACCCGCTCTCCGGGGCGGAACGTCTCCAGCCGGTAGGGACCTGTGCCGACGCCCGCCTCCCAATCCAGACGTCCGTCCTCGCGGGCCGGCAGGATCGGCAGATGGTAGTCGGTGAGCAGATAGGGGAAGTCCGCATAGGGATACCTGAGTTCGAAGACCACTCCGTGGTCACCGTCGGCCCGCATCTCGCCGATCACGGCAAGCACGGGCTTCATCGGCGACTTGGTCTTCTCGCCGACATGATGGCGGATGCTCGCCAGCACGTCGGCGGAGGTCAGTTCGCGCCCGTCGTGGAAGGTCACGCCCTTCTTCAGTTTCAGATGCCAGACGCGCGCGATCCTATCATGGTCGTAGCTCTCCACGAGATTGGGAACGGCATTGAAATCCGGATCGATCTCGAAAAGCGTATCGGCATAGACGCCCATGCCGAGATCGGCCATGAAATTGTTGGACCAGGTGGCCGGATTGAGGGAATCCGTGGTCGATCCCGAGGCCAGGCCGGCCCGGAAGACACCGCCGCGCCTGGGACCGGCGGCGAGGGCGGAACCGGCCCCCGGGAGCGCCAGACCCGCCGCGATGGCAAGACCGAGGAATTCGCGCCGGGTGGCACCTCCCCGCCGCGACAAGGCATTCAATCGCCCGATGTTCGCATTCATGGACCCCTCCTGGCATGTCATGCCGCGCCCCCGAGCAGCGAATCACCCACATTGCGAATGTGTCATCAATTCCATTGCGATTCAATTTGTTCCTTATGCAGAACATTTTTGCGGTTATCGAATTCTTAAAGGGTGCGCCGGGCCGCATTGCCGCCCTCCGCCAAAGCCTCTATAACGGCGCCAGAACTGACAACCGGGACCGGACACGATGGCGGACACACGCAAGGGCGGCGAGGAGCGCACGCTCTCCTTCGGCTTCCGCGAGGTGGCCGAGGACGAGAAGCAGGTTCTCGTCAACGAAGTCTTCGCGAAGGTGGCGAAGCGCTACGACGAGATGAACGACCTGATGTCCGGCGGCCTGCACAGGCTGTGGAAGGACGATTTCGTGGCCGCCCTCAATCCGCCGAAACGGGGCGATTTCCACGTGCTGGACGTCGCCGGCGGCACCGGGGACATCGCCTTCCGCATCCTGGAGAGGGGCGGAACGGGCGTGCGCGTCTCCATGGCCGACATCTCCCCCCAGATGCTGATGGAGGGCCGGCGGCGGGCGCGGACGGAACACCGCCCCCTCTCCCGGCTCGACTTCACGGTCGCCAACGCGGAGGCGCTGCCCTTCGCGGACGCCACCTTCGACGCCTACACCATCGCCTTCGGCATCCGCAACGTGCCGCACATCGACCGGGCCCTGCGGGAGGCCTTCCGCGTGCTCAAGCCCGGCGGGCGCTTCATGTGCCTGGAGTTCTCGCAGCTCGCGGTCCCGGGATTGCAGAGGATCTACGACGCCTATTCGTTCACCGTCATTCCGGCCGTGGGGCGGGCGGTGACCGGAGACGGCGGCCCCTACCGCTATCTGGTGGAGAGCATCCGCCGGTTCCCGAACCAGGAGACCTTCCGGGGGATGATCGGGGAGGCCGGTTTCGAGCGCGTGAACTACCGGAACATGACGGCGGGGACCGTGGCCATGCACTGGGGCTGGAAGATCTGATGGCGGACACCCGATCCAGGATCTGCGTGGCGCTGGACACGCCGGACGCGGCATGGGCCGCCGACCTGGCCCGCCGGCTGGCCGGAATTGCGGATTTCGTCAAGGTGGGCATGGAACTGTTCTACGCCGCCGGCGAGACCGGCTACCGCGACGTGGCGGAGGCCGGCATTCCGGTGTTTCTCGATCTCAAGCTGCACGACATCCCGAACACCGTGGCGCAGGGGCTGCGGTCGCTGATGCGGCTCGATCCGGCTCCGGCCATCGTCAACGTGCACGCCTGCGGAGGGCCGGCGATGATGCGCGCCGCGGCGGAGGCCGTGGAGGGGCGGGCGAAACTGATCGCGGTGACCCTGCTGACCTCGCTCGGCGAGGAGGACGCGGCGGCGATCGGGTTCGACGCAGCGCTCGGCATCGACGAACACGTGGCCAATCTGGCCGAACTGGCGCGGGCCTGCGGGCTGGACGGCGTGGTGTGCTCGCCGCGCGATCTCGCCACGGTGCGCAGGGTCTGCGGCCCGGACTTCCTCACCGTGGTGCCCGGCATCCGCCCCGCGGGAGCGGAGACGGCGGACCAGAAACGCATCGCCACGCCGCGGGCGGCGCAGCGGGCCGGCGCCGACATCCTGGTGATCGGCCGGCCGGTCACGCAGGCGGACGACCCCGTCGCCGCGGCATCGGAAATCGTCCGGTCGCTGAGCGGGGAATCGTCGACAAGTCGTTGATTT
The DNA here is from genome assembly GCA_964430935.1 of uncultured Rhizobiaceae bacterium. GTDB lineage: Bacteria > Pseudomonadota > Alphaproteobacteria > Rhizobiales > Aestuariivirgaceae > Thermopetrobacter. Next base: position 117,191 of record CAYSHK010000039.1, on the reverse strand, counting down.
CGCTCTATTCTGACCCCATATATTCCGAACAGGACATGTCGCAGGGAGAGGCCCCGATCACCTCCGTCGCCGTTCGCCAGCTCACCGTCACCGACTTCCGCAACTACGCCACCGCCCGCGTGGAGGCGGGAGCGGATCTGGTGGTGCTCACCGGTCCGAACGGTGCGGGAAAGACCAACCTTCTGGAGGCCCTTTCCATGCTGGCTCCGGGCCGGGGACTGCGGCGGGCCCAGCTGGCCGACATGGCGCGGGTCCGGCCGGACGGCGGACGGGCCGCCGGCTGGGCGGTGGCGGCGGCCGCGGATGGTCTGCAGGGGCCGGTGCGCCTCGGCATCGCCTGGGGGGGCGCGGAACCGGAAGGCGGACGCCGGGTGCTGGTCGACGGCAAGGCGGTGCGGTCCTCCGCCGAACTGGGACGGCACGTGCGGCTGGGCTGGCTGACCCCGGCGATGGACCGGCTGTTCGGCGGCCCCGCCTCGGACCGGCGGCGCTTCCTGGACCGGATGACGGCGGCGCTGGATCCCGACCACGCGGTGCGGGCGGGCGGGCTGGAGAAACTGCTGAGGCAGCGCAACCGGCTGCTGGAGAATGCCGGCGCCAACGCCGCCTGGCTCGACGCCGTGGAGGCACGGATCGCCGAGATGTCGGTGGCCGTGGCGGCGGCGCGCATGGCGGCGCTGGAAGCCCTGGAGACGGGCATGAAAACGGTGGAAAAGCATGGCGGGGCTTTCCCTTTCGCCCGCCTGCGGCTACAAGGCTGGGTGGAGGATCGGCTGCGCGAATCGCCGGCCGTGGAGGTGGAGGACGCCTGCCGGGAGATGCTGGCCTCGGGCCGGGCGGCGGATGCCGCGGCGGGCCGTACGCTGCAGGGACCGCACCGCTCCGATCTGGAGGTCGAGCACGGACCGAAGGGGATGCCGGCCGGGCTGTGCTCCACAGGTGAGCAGAAGGCCCTGCTGATCGCCATCGTGCTGGCCCATGCGGCGGCCGTGAAGGCCCTGCCCGGTTGCGGGGCGCCCCTGCTGCTGCTGGACGAGGTGGCGGCGCATCTGGACGCCGGACGCCGCGCGGGGCTTTTCGAAGCGCTGAAGGGGCTGGGCTGCCAGGCCTGGATGACGGGGACCGAGGAGGGGCTGTTCTCGGACGTGCGCGGAGAGGCGCTCTTCCTCCGTGTCGAGGACGGCCGCATCATCTGACGAGAAACCGGAAGAACGCATCACATGAGCGACAAGCGGACACAGGACTACGGGGCCGACTCCATCAAGGTGCTGAAGGGACTGGAGGCGGTGCGCAAGCGCCCCGGCATGTACATCGGCGACACCGACGACGGCTCCGGCCTGCACCACATGATCTACGAGGTGGTGGACAACGCCATCGACGAGGCGCTGGCCGGCCACTGCGACCTGGTGGAGGTCGTCCTCAATCCCGACGGTTCGGCCACGGTGCGCGACAACGGCCGCGGCATCCCGGTGGACATCCATCCCACCGAGGGCGTTTCCGCGGCGGAGGTCATCATGACCCAGCTGCACGCCGGCGGAAAGTTCGACAGCAACTCCTACAAGGTGTCCGGGGGTCTGCACGGAGTGGGCGTCTCGGTGGTGAACGCCCTCTCCGAATGGCTGAAGCTGCGCATCTGGCGCGACGGCAAGGTGCACGAGATGGAATTCCGTCTCGGCGAACCGGTGGAGCCGCTGAAGGTGACCGGCGACGCCGGCGGGCGGACGGGCACGGAGATCACCTTCCTGCCCTCCCCGGAAATCTTCACCATGACGGAATTCGACTTCCATACGCTGGAGCACCGGCTGCGGGAGCTGGCGTTCCTGAACTCCGGCGTGCGCATCGTGCTGGAGGACCGGCGGGGTCCGGAGCCGAAGCGCGTGGAGATGGCATACGACGGCGGACTGGTGGAGTTCGTGCGGCATCTGGACCGGGCCCGCACGCCCCTGGTCGCGGAGCCGGTCCACATCCGCACGGAGAAGGACGGCATCGGCGTGGAATGCGCCCTGTGGTGGAACGACAGCTACCACGAGCACGTCCTGTGCTTCACCAACAACATTCCGCAGCGCGACGGCGGTACCCATCTGGCGGGCTTCCGCGCGGCGCTGACACGGGTCGTCACCGGCTATGCCAACGCCTCCGGCATCGCCAAGAAGGAGAAGGTCTCGCTGACCGGAGAGGACGTGCGCGAGGGCCTGACCGCAGTGCTGTCGGTGAAGGTGCCGGATCCGAAGTTCTCCTCCCAGACCAAGGACAAGCTGGTCTCCTCCGAGGTGCGGCCGGTGGTGGAGAGCGTGATGAACGAGAAGCTCTCCCAGTGGTTCGAGGAGCACCCGGCGGAAGCGAAGACCATCGTCTCGAAGGTGGTCGAGGCGGCCGCGGCGCGGGAGGCGGCGCGCAAGGCGCGGGAGCTGACGCGGCGCAAGGGGGCGCTGGACGTCGCCTCCCTGCCGGGCAAGCTCGCCGACTGCCAGGAGCGCGACCCGGCGAAGGCGGAGCTGTTCATCGTCGAGGGCGATTCCGCGGGCGGTTCGGCCAAGCAGGGCCGCAACCGGCAGAACCAGGCGATCCTCCCCCTGCGCGGCAAGATCCTCAACGTGGAGCGGGCACGGTTCGACAAGATGCTCTCCTCCAACGAGATCGGCACCCTGATCACCGCTCTGGGCGCCGGCATCGGGCGGGAGGAGTTCGACATCGAGAAGCTGCGCTACCACAAGATCATCATCATGACCGACGCCGACGTGGACGGCGCGCACATCCGCACGCTGCTGCTCACCTTCTTCTACCGGCAGATGCCGGAGATCATCGAGCGCGGCTACCTCTACATCGCCCAGCCGCCGCTCTACAAGGTGCGCAAGGGCTCCTCGGAGATCTATCTGAAGGACGACGAGGCGCTGGAGAACTTCCTGATCGAATCGGGTCTGGAAGGCGCCGCCCTGCGGCTGGCCACGGGAGAGACGCTGGCGGCGGCGGACCTGCGCGAGGTGGTGGAGAAGGCCCGCGGGGTGCGCCGCTCCATCGAGGCGCTGAACGCCCGCTATCCGCGCTTCCTTCTGGAACAGGCGGCGGTGGCCGGCGTCTTCGAGGGCGAACCGCTCAAGGACGGAGAGAAGGCGCAGGCCCTGGCCGACGACGTCGCGCGGCGGCTGGACGCCATTTCCGAGGAGACCGAACGCGGATGGAAGGGCGAGGCGCTCGGGGACGGCGGACTGCGCTTCTGGCGCGAGGTGCGCGGCGTGCGCGAGAGCCACGATCTCGACGCCGCCCTCCTCGCCTCGCTGGAGGCCCGCAGGCTCGGCAGGCACGCCGGGCATCTGCGGGAGATCTACGGAGCGCCGGCGGTGCTGGTGCGCGGCGGGGAGGAGCAGGTGATCCATTCGCCGATGGAACTGCTGGAGGCGGTCTTCGCCCACGGACGGAAGGGCATCTCCATGCAGCGCTACAAGGGGCTGGGCGAGATGAACCCCGAGCAGCTCTGGGAAACCACGCTGGACGCCAACGCCCGGTCGCTGCTGCAGGTGCAGATCCGCGAAATCGACGAGGCGGACGATCTGTTCTCCCGCCTGATGGGCGACGTGGTGGAACCGCGGCGTGAGTTCATCCAGGAGAACGCCCTGAACGTGGCCAATCTGGACGTCTGAGCCGTAGTCCGGCCGGAACGGAGGCGGATGTCCGCCCCGCGTCCCGCATGATGGAAAGTCGTTCCATCGTCGCGTTGTGAGTCACATGCCCTTCGCCGTATGACGGGCGGCAGTCCCATTCATCGCACGACAGGAACGACCATGAGCCATTCTTCCTTCCACCCACCGCGCCGCACCCTCATGGGGCCGGGCCCCTCCGACGTTCCGGCCCGGGTCCTGGAGGCCATGAGCCGGCCGACCATCGGCCATCTGGATCCGGAATTCGTCGCCCTGATGGACGACGTGAAGGCCCGCCTGCAGAAGGTCTTCCTGACGGAGAACGAGATGACGATGGCGGTTTCCGCGCCGGGCTCCGCGGGCATGGAGACCTGTTTCGTCAATCTCGTGGAGCCGGGCGCCAAGGTGCTGGTGTGCATCAACGGCGTGTTCGGCGGCCGGATGATGGAGAACGTGATCCGCTGCGGCGCCAGGCCCGTGACGATCGAGGACCCCTGGGGCCGGGCGGTGGATCCGCAGAAGGTCGAGGAGGCCCTGAAGGCCGATCCCGACATATCCGTGGTGGCCTTCGTGCATGCGGAGACCTCCACCGGGGCGCAGACGGACGCCGCCGGGATCTGCCGCATCGCCCGCGAACACGACTGCCTGACCATCATGGACGCGGTGACCTCGCTGGGCGGCACGCCGGTGAAGGTGGACGAGTGGGGCGTCGATGCCGTCTATTCCGGCACCCAGAAGTGCCTTTCCTGCGCCCCCGGTCTCTCGCCGGTGACCTTCTCGGAGCGGGCGCTGGAGTTCGTGCGCAGGCGCGGAACGCCGGTGCAGAGCTGGTTCCTCGACCTCAATCTCGTCATGGGCTACTGGGGCTCCGGGGCCAAGCGGGCCTACCACCACACCGCGCCGGTGAACGCCGTCTACGGCCTGCACGAGGCGCTGGGCATCCTGCTCGAGGAGGGGCTGGAGAATTCCTGGGCGCGCCACCGTCGGCACCACGAGGCCCTGAAGGCCGGCCTGGAAGCCATGGGGCTGTCGTTCGTGGTGCCGGAGGAGGAGCGTCTGCCGCAACTCAACGCGGTGAGCATCCCAGAGGGCGTCGACGACGCGGAGGTGCGCGGCCGGCTGCTGCGGGACTTCGGTCTCGAGATCGGGGCCGGCCTCGGCGCGCTGGCCGGCAAGGTGTGGCGCATCGGCCTGATGGGCCACTCTTGCAACCGCCGCAACGTGCTGTTCTGTCTGGCGGCGCTGGAGAGCGTGCTCAGCGGCATGCAGGCACCCATCGAGAAGGGCGTGGCGGTGGATGCCGCCATGGCCGTCTACGGCGACGACGCCTGACGCGCGAACTCCACCAGCCTGTCCGCATTGGCGGTCAGAAGATCCACCGAATCATGATCCGCGCCCTCCACCCGGAGGGTGCGGATGTTTTTTCGACGGCAGCGGGCGATGCGGTCCATGTCGGAGACGGGTATCACGCGGTCGGCGGTCCCGTGGGCCAGCAGCACCGGACAGCGGACGCGGCAGACGACGTTCTCCGGCGCGATGTCGTCGTAGTCGTGACCGATCACCCATTCGATGTAGCGCAACACGGCGCGGACCACCGGAGCCGGCAGCCGCAGCCGGCGGAGGGTGCGGGCCATGAGGCGGGCCGGATGGGCGAAGGCGGCGATGGCGACCACCCCTGCCACGTCGCGCCGGCGGGATGCGGCCAGCAGCGCCGCCGCGGCTCCTATGGAATGCCCGACGAGAATGCGTCGGCCACGCAGGCCGGCCGCATCCAGCCAGTCGAGCGCCGCCTCCGCGTCCTCGGCGAACTTCGGCATGGAGGAATGGCCGTCGCGGGGGCTGGATCCGTGATTGCGGGCGTCGAAGAGCAGAACGCGGAACCCCGCGTCATGGAACGGCCCGGCGAGAGGAAGCATCATTTCCATGTTGGCCCCCCAGCCATGGACGACCACCACGGTGGGCGCGTCGCCGCCGGCAGTGTCCCGCGGTTCGACGAGCCAGCCGCGCAGGGGCAGATCCCGCACCGTGGGAATGACGATCTCGCGGAAGCGGGGCATGCCGGCCGCCGAGGGATCGCCGCGCTCCCGCCGCCGCGGAGCGCGGAATCCCAGATGGAGGGCCGCCAGGGCGGCGGGCGGCAGAAGAAGGAGAAGGGGAAGGACCCAGGACATGCTTCCTTTTCCCGCGCACCGGGCACGCCGTCAATCCGTTCCTCTACGGAGGAATTCGGCCGGACATCCCTTCCGCCCCACCGGATCTCCGTAAACGGTCGAATTTTCCGCATGGCGGGTTCCTCTTCCGCGGGAAATGGCCGATTTGCGCAACCTTCGATACAATCGTCTCCGCGACAGCCAACGGGAACGAAACGGAGGGAATCATGACAGCGGCATTTCGTGCAATCGCTCTTGCCACCCTGATGGGAGCCATGGCCATGCCGGCGGCGGCCGGACAAAGCTGGTCCCTGAAGGGTGCGCTTTCGAGCATCGCGTTCGGTTCGGTGAAGAAGGAAAGCATCGGGGAAACCTTCCGCTTCGCCAGCCTCTCGGGAGGCGTGACGAAGGAGGGCCGCGTGCGGGTGGCCATAGATCTGGATTCCGTGCAGACCGGAATCGACGTCCGCGACGAGCGGATGCGGGCCCACGTCTTCGGCGACCCGGACGGGAAGAAACGCCCGAAGGCCATCCTGAGCGCCAAGATCGACCCGTCCGTCTTCGCCGCGCTGCCGGTGGGCGGACTGAAACCGGTCTCGCTGAAGGTCGATCTGGAATTCCTCGGCAGGCACTTCCCCGTGGAGGCGGATCTGATGGTGGCCCGCATCTCCCCGGACCGCATCATGGTGCTCACCGACGGCATGATCTGGCTCTCCACACGGGACCTGGGCATCGACGAGGGCATCTCGAAACTGCAGGATCTGGCCGGTCTGCCGTCCATCACCCGGGCCTTTCCGGTCACGGCGCGGCTGGTGTTCCAGAAGTAGCCGCGGCACGGGACGCCTCCGTCAACCATGCGGAGGAACCGCGGGCTTTAGCGTTTGGCCTGGGCGTCCGCTTGCGCTAAAACGGCTTCCAGCAGGAGCAAGCAGGAGCATCCGGCCATGCGCACCGCCAGCATCGAGCGCAAGACGAACGAGACCGACATCTCCGTGACCGTCAATCTCGACGGAACGGGCCTGCACGACATCTCCACCGGCGTGGGGTTTCTGGACCACATGCTGGAGCAGCTGTCGCGCCATTCCCTGATCGACATGACGGTCGGGGCGAAGGGCGACCTGCACATCGACGCCCACCACACCACGGAGGATGTCGGCATCGCGCTCGGACAGGCCCTGAAGGCGGCGCTGGGCGAGAAGCGGGGCATCGTCCGCTACGCCCACTGCTATCTGCCCATGGACGAGACGCTGACCCGCGTGGCCCTGGACATCTCCGGGCGGCCATGGCTGGTCTGGAAGGTGGAGTTCCCCACGGAGAAGGTCGGCGATTTCGACACCGAGCTGTTCCACGAGTTCTTCTACGCGCTGGCCATGAACGCCGGCATCACGCTGCACGTGGAGAACCTCTACGGGCGGAACTCGCACCACATCGCGGAGACCTGCTTCAAGGGGCTGGCACGGGCGCTGCGCGAGGCGGCCGGGATCGATCCCCGGGCCGCCGACTCCCTGCCCTCCACCAAGGGGACCCTGTGATGCGGTTCTACACCGTGCACCTGCGGAAGGGGAAACCGGAGGACGCCGTTCTGGTGAAGGACGGCTTCTGCTGGCCCGCGCTGCTGTTCGGCCCCTTCTGGATGCTCTACCGCCGCATGTGGCGCGAGCTCGTCGCGCTCCTGGCGGCGTACGCGGGCATCGGCGTCGTGGGCGCCGCGGCATCCGGCCAGCTCGCCGGGTGGCTGGACCTTCTGGTGGCGCTGCTGCTCGGATTCGAGGGCAACGCCCTGGCCCGGCGCGCCCTGGCCCGGCGGGGATACGAGGAAACCGCGGTGATCGCGGCGGCGGGCCGGGACGAGGCGGAGCTGCGTCTGGCGCGGGCGCTGACCGCCATGGAGACTTGAGAGGCGACATTCCATGAAAGTGGCGATCATCGACTACGGTTCCGGCAACCTGCGCTCGGCGGAGAAGGCCTTCGAGCGGGCAGCCCGCGAGGAGGGAATCGCGGCGGACGTCTTTCTCACCGCCGATGCCGGCATGGTGCGCGAGGCCGACCGCATCGTCCTGCCGGGCGTGGGCGCCTTCGCCGACTGCCGCAACGGACTGGAGGCACTGCCCGGCATGCGCGAGGCGCTGGAGGAGGCGGCCCTGAAGGACGGCAAGCCCTTTCTGGGCATCTGCGTGGGCATGCAGCTGATGGCATCGCGCGGCCTGGAACATGGAGAGACGGAAGGGTTCGGCTGGATTCCCGGCGAGGTGCAGGCCATCGAGCCGGACGACCCGTCCCTGAAAATCCCCCATATGGGCTGGAACGTGCTGCTGCCGCGGACCGGGCATCCGGTGTTCGGGGAGCTGCCGCTGGGAACGGACGGGCTGCACGCCTATTTCGTCCATTCGTTCCACTTCGTGCCAACGGACGAGGAGCATGTTCTGGCCCGTACCGACTACGGCGGCCCGCTGACGGCGGCGGTGGCGCGGGACAACCTGCTGGGATTCCAGTTCCACCCCGAAAAGAGCCAGAAGCTCGGACTTGCGCTGATCGGCCGCTTCCTGCGCTGGAACCCGTAAATATTTCCAATATCATGGAAAAGAAAGATGATCCTCTTTCCCGCCATAGACCTGAAGGACGGCCAGTGCGTCCGCCTGAAGCTGGGCGACATGGAGCAGGCGACCGTCTTCAACGACGACCCGGCTGCCCAGGCCGTCGCCTTCGAGGACGCCGGCTTCGAATGGCTGCATCTGGTGGACCTCAACGGCGCCTTCGAGGGCCGGCCGGTGAACGCCGATGCGGTGGAGGCCATTCTCGACGCGGTGGACATTCCGGCTCAGCTGGGTGGCGGAATCCGCGACATGCGGACCATCGAGGGGTGGCTGGACCGGGGCATCCGGCGCGTCATCCTGGGTACGGTGGCGGTGCGCGATCCGGATCTCGTCCGGCAGGCCTGCCGGGCGTTCCCCGGGCAGGTGGCCATCGGCATCGACGCCCGCGGCGGACGGGTGGCCGTGGAGGGGTGGGCGGAGACGTCCGAACTGACGGCGATCGACCTGGCGCGGCGTTTCGAGGATGCCGGTGCGGCGGCCATCATCTACACCGACATCGACCGCGACGGCGTGCTGAAGGGTCTCAACATTCCGGCCACGCTGGAGCTGGCGCGGGCGGTGTCCATTCCGGTGATCGCCTCCGGAGGCCTTGCCTCCATGGACGACATCCGGCGTCTTCTGGAGCCGGACTGCGCCATTCTGGAGGGTGCCATTTCGGGGCGCGCGCTCTACGACGGCCGCATCGACTGGCAGGAGGCGCTGGCCCTGATCAATTCGGCAAGGGAGAACGGGTGATGCTCAAGGCGCGGGTCATTCCCTGTCTGGACGTCAAGGACGGGCGCGTCGTGAAGGGCGTGAACTTCGTCAACCTGCGGGACGCGGGGGATCCGGTGGAGATCGCCAAGGCCTACGACGAGGCCGGCGCGGACGAGCTGTGCTTCCTCGACATCACCGCCTCGCACGAGAATCGGGGCATCATCCTCGACGTGGTGCGGGCCACAGCCGAACAGTGCTTCATGCCGCTCACCGTCGGCGGCGGCGTGCGCACCACCGACGACATCCGCAGGCTGCTGCTGGCGGGCGCGGACAAGGTGTCCATCAACACCGCCGCCGTCTTCAACCGCGAATTCGTGCGCGAGGCGGCGGAGAAGTTCGGCTCGCAGTGCATCGTCATCGCCATCGACGCCAAACAGGTGAAGCCCGGGAAATGGGAGATCTTCACCCACGGCGGCCGCAAGCCCACCGGCATCGACGCCGTGGACTACGCCCGCGAGGTGGTGGAACTGGGAGCCGGGGAGATTCTGCTCACCTCCATGGATCGCGATGGAACCGGCGAGGGATTCGACATCGCCCTGACCCGCGCCATCGCCGACGCGATCCCGGTTCCGGTGATCGCATCCGGCGGCGTGGGCACGCTGGATCACATGGTGGAAGGCATTCTGGAGGGACATGCCACGGCCGTGCTGGCCGCCTCGATCTTCCATTTCGGAACCTATTCCATTCCCGAAACCAAGGCCTACATGGCGGCGCATGGCGTGCCGATGCGGCTGGACGGAGTGCAGGGCAATGACCGATAACCGCCTGGACGTGCTGGAGCGCCTGATCGCGGAACTGGAGCGGCGCAGGACGGCATCGCCGAAGGAATCCTACACCGCCAAGCTTCTCTCCCAGGGGCCGCACAAGTGCGCGAAGAAGCTGGGCGAGGAAGGCGTGGAGCTGGCTCTGGCGGTGGTCGACGGCAAGCGCAAGGACGTGCGGGCGGAGGCCGCGGACATGCTCTACCATTTCCTCGTGGCGCTGATGGCGCGCGACGTGCCGCTCGCCGACGTGATGGAGGAGCTGGAGAGGCGCTTCGGCCTTTCCGGCCTCGAGGAGAAGGCCCGCCGAAAAGGCGACTGACGGCGGGCCGGAAAGGGGTATCATGGAACAGGCATCCCCCGAAGCCCTCTCCCCGTACCGCAGCTTCAGCCGCGAGGAATGGGCGCGGCTGCGGGCCGACACCCCGCTGACGCTCACCGCGGAGGACATCGAGGAGGTGCGCGGCCTCAACGAGCGGCTGGACATCAAGGAGGTGGAGACCATCTACCTGCCGCTCTCGCGTCTGCTGAATCTCCACGTGGCGGCCTCGCAGGAGCTGTTCGGAGCCCGGCGCCGCTTTCTCGGGGGAAACAGCCGCAAGGTGCCGTTCATCATCGGCATGGCCGGCTCGGTGGCGGTGGGCAAGTCCACCACGGCGCGCATTCTGCTGAAGCTTCTGAAGCGCTGGCCGAACCATCCGCGCGTGCAGCTGCTGCCCACCGACGGGTTCCTGCTGCCCAACGCGGAGCTGGAGGCCCGGGGCCTGATGGGGCGCAAGGGCTTTCCCGAATCCTACGACCTGCCGCGGCTGCTGCGCTTCCTGGCGGACGTGAAGGCCGGCCGGGGCGCGGTGGAGGCCCCCGTCTACGACCACCTCACCTACGACGTGGTGAAGGGCAGGACGCTGATTATAGACCAGCCGGACATCCTCATCGTGGAGGGGCTCAACGTGCTGCAGACGGGACGCCTGCCACGGGACGGCACGGCCATCCCCTTCGTCTCCGACTTCTTCGACTTCTCCATCTACATCGACGCGGAGGAGGAGGTCCTGCGACGCTGGTACGTGGAGCGCTTCTTCAGCCTGCGCCGCACGGCCTTCCGCGATCCACGCTCCTACTTCCACCGCTACGCGGATCTGGACGACGAGGAAGCGGAGGCGATCGCCGTGCAGATCTGGGAGGCGATCAATCTCGTCAACCTGCGCGAGAACATCCTGCCCACACGCCAGCGGGCCGATCTCATCCTGCACAAGGGGCCCCGGCACCGTGTCGACAGAGTGTATCTGCGGAAGATCTGACGTCCGCTCACCGCCGGGCGAAACGCAGATAGGCCGGTGTACGGCCCGCACGCAGGGCCTTGGCCTCGTAGCGGGTGGGACGCCAGCCTTCCGGGGGGCGGCGCCAGTCGTCCGGCCCCTCGGCCAGCCATTCGAAACCGCCATGCCGGCGCACGTGCTCCAGGGTCCAGGCGGCGTAGTCCGGAATGTCGCTGGCGAAGAAGAACAGCCCTCCCGGCTTCAGGACGCGGTGCAGCCGCTCCAGATTCCCGGCATTGACGAAGCGGCGCTTGCGATGGCGCTTCTTCGGCCAGGGATCCGGGTAGAGCAGATAGACCTCGTCGAGCGTCCGCGGACCGAGAAGATCCAGGAGGGGACGGGCGTCGTCGTCCCAGATACGGATGTTCGCCAGCCCCTTCTCCTCGATGGCCACCAGCAGCTTGGCGACGCCGTTGACGAACGGTTCGCAGCCGATGAAGCCGTCGTCGGGCCGCGTCTCCGCCAGCCGCGCCAGATGCTCCCCGCCGCCGAAGCCGATCTCCAGCACCATGCGGTCCGGCGGCGGCGCGAAGAGACGCGATGGATCGGCGAGCAGCGCGTCGTCGTCCGCCGTGATGCGGATGGCCGGAAGCAGGTCCTCCACGAGACGCCGCTGACGCGGTTTCAGGGGCCGCGACTTGCGGCGCCCGTGGAAGCGCTGGTCCGGCCCCGGGTTTCCGTCCATGCCGGTGCGGCTCCCGCGGTCTTCAGTCACGCAGCAGCTCGTTGATGGAGGTCTTGGCGCGGGTGCGCTCGTCCACGCGCTTGACGATCACCGCGCAGTAGAGGTTCGGCGCCGGCGCTCCGTTGGGCAGTTCGGTCTTCGAGCCCGGCATGGTGCCGGAGACCACCACCGAGTAGGGCGGGACCTTTCCATAGTGGATCTCGCCCGTCTCGCGGTCGACGATGCGCGTGGACTGGCCGATGTAGACGCCCATGGAAAGCACCGATCCCTCGCCGACGACGACGCCCTCGGCGACTTCGGCGCGGGCGCCGATGAAGCAGTTGTCCTCGATGATCACCGGACCGGCCTGCAGGGGCTCCAGCACTCCGCCTATGCCCGCGCCGCCGGAGATGTGCACGTTCTTCCCTATCTGGGCGCAGGAGCCGACGGTGGCCCAGGTGTCCACCATGGTGCCGGAATCGACATAGGCGCCGAGATTCACGAAGGAGGGCATGAGCACCACGCCCGGGGCGATGTAGGCGGAGCGGCGCACCACGCAATTGGGGACGGCGCGGAAGCCGGCCCTGCGGAAATCGTCCTCGCTCCAGCCCTCGAACTTGGAAGGCACCTTGTCCCACCAGCTGGCTCCGCCCGGACCACCGGGTATCATGGTCATGTCGTTGAGACGGAAGGACAGCAGCACCGCCATCTTCAACCACTGGTTGACCACCCATTCGCCATCGACCTTCTCGGCCACGCGGGCCCGGCCGGTGTCGAGCAGGTCGAGGGCCTCCTCCACGGCCTCGCGCACCTCGCCGGTGGTGGCGGGCGTGACGGTCTCGCGGTTTTCGAAAGCGGCCTCGATGACGGCCTTCAGATCCTCGTGGCTCATGTCGTCTCCTTCGTCAGGTTCGCGTCTCTGTTCGCAATGGTAGCAAGAAAGGCTCCCAGATCGTCCGTCACGTGATGGACGTATTCCGCATCCCGGTCGCCGTGCCGGTCGTTGATGCAGCAGCCGTCCACGTTGTCGGGATGATCGACGAGAACGGTCATCATGCCCATTTCGTGCGGCTGTTCAAGATTGCGCGCGATATCCTCGAACATCGCGGCGCGGCGCGGATGCACGCCGGTGCGCTCCACGAAGGCCCGATAGGCCTCCGGAAAGGGTTTCGGCGTGTATCCGGAATGGGTGATGTCGAAGACTTCGTCGATGTGCCGGGATATGCCCAGCCTGTCCATGACCGCCTCGGCATGCGCCACCGTCCCGTTGGTGAACACCCACTTGCGGCCGGGGAGCGCCGCCAGTGCCGAATCGAGGTCCGGATCCGGCCGCATGTGCGAATAGTCGATGTCGTGGACGAAGGCGAGAAAGTCCTCCGGATCCGTGCCGTGGTTGCGCATCAGACCGCGCAGGGTCGTGCCGTAGCGGTAGAAGTAGTCCTTCTGGATGCGCCGCGCCTCGGCACGGTCGATGCCGAAGAGACGCGAGATGTATTCGCCCATGCGCACGTCGATCTGGTCGAACAGGCGGTAGCGCGCCGGATAGAGGGTGTTGTCGAGATCGAACACCCAGTGCCGCACATGGTCGAATCCGCGTCCCTTCATGCCTCAGGGTCTCCCCCGCCCTCGCTGATCCGCGTGCCGACGCCGCGTGGGGTGAACAGCTCCAGCAGCACCGCGTGGGGAACCCGGCCGTCGAGTATGACGACGCCTTCCACGCCGCCCTTCAGGACCTCGACGGAGGAACGCACCTTCGGGATCATGCCGCCGGTGATCACGCCCTCCTCGATCAGCCGTTCCACGCTGCGCGGTGTCAGTTCGGGGATCAGCTCGCCTTCCGGATCGAGCACCCCGGCCACGTCCGTGAGCAGCAGCAGCCGCTTCGCCTTGAGCGCGGTGGCGATGGCACCGGCGAACGTGTCGGCGTTGATGTTCAGGGTCTCGCCCTCGGCGGACACGCCGATGGGCGCGATGACGGGTATGGCGTGGGAATCGGAGAGGGTGTCGAGGATGTCGGTGTCCACGTGCACCGGCTCGCCCACGTATCCCAGATCGATGATGCGCTCCAGACCGGAGACCGGATCCGTCTTCCTCCTCTGCAGCTTGCGTGCGCGGCACAGGTTGCCGTCCTTGCCGGAAATGCCCACCGCCTTGCCGCCGACGCTCTGGATGCAGCCCACCACGGACTTGTTGATGGATCCCGAAAGAACCATCTCCGCCACCTCGACGGTCCGCGCGCAGGTGACCCGGAGGCCGTCCTCGAAACGCGACGCGATGCCCAGCTTCTCCAGCATCGCCCCTATCTGCGGCCCGCCGCCATGCACGATGACGGGATGGATGCCGGAAAGCTTCATCTGCACGATGTCGGCGCAGAACTTGCGCGCCAGCTCCGGATCCCCCATCGCATGGCCGCCGTATTTGATGACCACGGTCTGACCGGCGTAGCGCTGCATGAAGGGCAGCGCCTCCGCCAGCACGTGCGCGACCTCCGCGCGCGAGAGGTGTTCGGTTTCGTTTCCCATGGTTTCTTTCGTCCGGATTCCTGCGGGCTCCCCGGAAGGCACGGACCTTCCGGCCCCCTTATAGCCCGGCAGGGGCCGCCGCAAAACCCGCAAGATGGCGCGAAACCGCGAATCCGACCGCGGGACGGCAAGCGGCTTGCGCAGGAAGCGGCAATTGACTATGTGGATTGGGCGTGGTCCCGTAGCTCAGCTGGATAGAGCATCAGATTCCTAATCTGAGGGTCGCAGGTTCGAATCCTGCCGGGATCACCACCTCCCTCCAACGGGCAGGAGATTGCCCCGTGTCCCGCAAGATCTACGACATTGCCGTCATCGGCGGCGGAATCAACGGCTGCGGCGTGGCACGCGACGCCGCCGGACGCGGCCTTTCCGTGCTGCTGGCGGAAATGGAGGGGCTGGCCAGCGCCACCTCCTCGGCCTCCACGAAACTCATCCACGGCGGACTGCGCTACCTGGAGCACTACGAATTCCGGCTGGTGCGCGAGGCGCTTTCGGAGCGCGAGGTGCTGTGGCGCGCATCGCCGCACATCACCCGCCCCCTGCGTTTCGTGCTGCCGCATCAGCCCCATCTGAGGCCGGCCTGGATGATCCGCATCGGCCTGTTCCTGTACGACCACCTGGGCGGGCGCAAGCTTCTGGCGCCGTCCACCGGGATCGACCTGCGGCGGGACCCGGCGGGCGCGCCGCTGAAGCCGGAGTTCACGAAAGGCTTCGAATATTCCGACTGTCAGACGGACGACGCCCGGCTGACCATTCTCACCGCACGCGACGCCGCCGACCATGGCGCGGAAGTGCTGGTGGACACCGCGCTCGCGGATGCCCGCCGGGGAGACGACGGACTGTGGCGCGTCGTCCTGGAGGAGCCGGACGGACGTCGGGAGGTCGCGGCGCGGGCCCTGGTCAACGCCGCCGGTCCATGGGTGGGCGAGGTGGCGGCCCGCAGCCACGGCCAAGGCAGGGCGCGGCGCAGCGTGCGGCTCGTGAAGGGCAGCCACATCGTGGTTCCGAAACTCCACGGACACGGCAAGGCCTACATCTTCCAGAATCCGGACGGCCGCATCGTCTTCGCCATACCCTGGGAGCGCGATTTCACGCTGATCGGCACGACGGACGTGGAAATGACCGCGGAGGGACCGCACCACGTCTCCGCGTCGGCGGAGGAGATCGACTATCTGTGCAACGCCATGTCGGCCTATTTCGCGCGCCCCGTGACACCGGCGGACGTGGTATGGAGCTTCGCCGGGATCCGCGCCCTCTACGACAGCGGCGAGGCCTCCGCCAGCGCCGTGACACGCGACTACGTGCTCGATCTGCAGACGGAGGGCGAGACGGGCGCGCCGCTGCTCAACATCTACGGCGGAAAGCTCACCACCTACCGCGAGCTGGCGGAGGAGGTGATGGAAAGGCTCGCGCCCTTCTTCCCCGGAATGGGTGCGCCGTGGACACGGTACGCGCCACTGCCCGGCGGTGATTTCCCTCTCGACGGGCTGCCCGCGCTGGTGGACGAGCTGCGGCGGCGTCATCCGTGGCTGGAACCGGAGCGGGCGGAGCGGCTGTGCCACGCCTACGGCACGCGGGCGACGGACGTCGTGGGGGACGCGAAGGGACCCGCGGACATGGGGCGGACCTTCGGCGGCGGGCTGAGCGAACGCGAGGTGGAGTTCCTGAAACGGACGGAATGGGCGCGCAACGCCGCGGACGTGCTGTGGCGGCATGGAAAGTTCGGGCTGCGCATGGACGAAGCCGAGCGGCGGGCCTTCACGGAGTGGATGGGCGGCTGAGCCGCCGGGCCTCAATGGCGGGAATGCCACCGGCGGTATCCGGAGGCGTCGCGGAGCAATTCCGCATAGCGCCGACGTTCTTCCGGCGTCAGCGCGCGGAGGAAGGCATCCGCCAGATCGAGCACCTTCATGCGGGCCGCAGCATCCGCCTCCCTCAGCGCCTTCATGGCTTCCGCGTAGGCGTTTCCGTCGAAGGGATCCCCGGCGATGACGGCGGCCAGACGGGCACGGGCCTCGCCCACCTTCGCATAGGCCTCGCGGATGGCGCGGCGATGACGGCGCACCAGCTCGGAAAGCTCCTTGCGACGTTCCGCTGGCAGCTCGCGCAGCAGTCTGCGGGATGCACGCAGCATGCGCCCGGGGCGGCCCAGTGCGGCTCGCCGCTTCCAGCGGGCGTCCATGCGGCCGTCGTGGACACTCCAGACCTTCCGGTCCAGATAGTGCCGCGCGACCATGGCGCCGACGGCGCCGACGACCAGCAGATTGAAGGCCAGGGAGACGAGCAGCAGGGGAAGCAGCCATCCCCTGCGCCTCTTCCGCTGCGAGGTGTCGGTCATAGAGTCTCTCCCCCTTCTTCGACGCTGGAGACGATCCCCAGCAGATCGGCCAGGGCGTCGCCTGCGGCGGTATCGGCGAGGGCATCCGAGCCATCGAGCAGCGAGGACGGCACGACGATGCGGCCCGACAGTCCGAGCCAGATCCCGATCAGGAGCGAGGCGGCCAGCCAGCCGGCGGCCAGCCAGCGCATCGCGGGACGATTGTCGTTGGCCGCCGGTGGCGGCGCATCGCGGGACGGAACGTCCGCGCGCCCATCTCCTCCGCCGGCCATGGCGGTGCGCAGCAGACGCCCGGCGAGATCCGGCGCGGCTGGCGGCACGGCCGTTTCGCGGAGCAGAGCGTCCAGGGCACGGGCCTCGGCCAGCAGAGCGCGGGCCCGCGGGTTCCCGGCGCAGAACCGCAGCATCTCCTCCCGCCTATCCGCGGGCCAGTTCTCCGGACGACTGCCGCAGCGGTCCAGAAATTCGCGGAATTCCACCAGTTCCCTTTCTCCGCTCATGATCCTTCATCCTTCAGCCCTGCGGCCAGTTCGTCGCGCAGCCGCGCCTTGAGCCTGCGCCTGGCCCGCCCCAGAAGCGATTCCACCGCTTCGACGGTGGTATCCATGATGCGTGCGATCTCGATGTTCGTATGTCCAAGGTCGTGGGACAGCACGATGGCCAGACGCTGGCGTTCGGGAAGCGCGGCGATGGCCGCGCGCACCCGGTCCGCGGTCTCCGACTGCATGGTCCGGCGTTCCGGATCCGGGTCCGGATCGGCCAGCGTCGCGGCCATGGCCTCGTCCAGCTGCACCGGCTCGTTCCGCCGCAACCGGTCGATGCACGCGTTCGCGGCAACCCGCGACAGCCAGGAGACGAACCGGCCGCGGGCGGGGTCGTAGGCCCGGGGCGCTGTCCAGATCCGCATGAAGACGTCCTGCGCGAGATCGTCGGCGGCTTCGGCGGAACCGAGCATGCGCCAGCCGATGGCGCGCACCCTTTCCAGATGGCGATCCAGCAGCGTCGCGAAAGCCTTCTCCTCGCCGCGCGCGACCGCGGCCATGAGCTCATCATCGTCGGGCCTGTCCCGCATGGCGCCTCCCGCAGGGACCGGAGCGGACACGGGGTCCGCTCCGGCCGGTTGCCGCAAGCATAGCGCATTTCCGGTCAGTCCGCCCAGCGGCGTCCGCCGCAGTCCTTGCCGCGGGGATATCCGCCTTTGCCGTAGGAAGCGCCGGGCCTGCCGCCATGCATCTTTTTCATCTTCGACTTCATCCGGGACTTTCCACCCATCATGGCATGCATCCCGCGGGCGAACCTGGCGGCCTCGCGGCGGTCTATCCGGCCGTCGCCGTTGCGGTCGGCGCGGTCGAACATCCGCATGCGGGCGTTCAGATACTCGTCCTTGTCGATCACGCCGTCACCATTGGCATCGAGACGGGACAGAATCCGGTAGCGGATCTTCACCTTGCGCTTCTCGAGGCGCTTCATGATGGCGGCATCGATCTCGGAAATCTCCGCCTTGCCGTCACCGTTGGCATCGTATTTCGCGAAACGTGCTTCGCGGGCCTTGCGCACCTCGTCGCGGGTCAGAAACCCGTCGCCATCGGCATCGAGCTTGGCGAACGGCATGAGCCCGGACGTTCCGGGCGCGCCACCCGCCAAGGCCGCGCCACCTGCCGCGGCCAGCATGCCGAAAGCCGAAATGGCCAGAACGAATCTCGTCGCATTCTTCATGGTCGTTCTCCTTGTCGTTGGTTCTTCCAGTGTCCGCCACACGAGGGGAAGCCGGGGGGCGAACGGCATTACGGAGCGGACTTTCCATGCCGTCCGCTCCCTTCAACGCACGGGGAGACCGATTCCGTCGCGGAAACACTCCGTCCGGCTGGAATTTCACTCGCGGTCGGGGAAATGGCAGGCGCCCCTGCCGTCGCCGCCCGAGCCGCAGGATCCGCAACCGCCCTCCGGCCGGGAGCGGAATTCGGGATGGCGCAGCGAGAACCGACGGTAGAGATTGTCCACCACCGCCCACAGAATCACCATGGCGGGAAGAAGAACGAGGGCGATCAGATAGTCGCGCAGCATGGCACCGTTCTCCTCAATGGCCGCCGCCCAGACCGGCGAATCCCATGAAGGAAAGGGACAGCAGGCCGCCCAGCATCAGGGAGAGCGCAGCCCCGCGCACGATGCCGGGCACGTCGGACAGATCCAGTTTCTCGCGCAGGCCGGACATCAGCATGATGGCCAGGGTGAAGCCCGCGCCGGCCCCCAGCGCGTAGACCAGGGACTGGAGGAAATCGTATTCCTTGAAGGTCTGGAACAGGGCCAGGCCCAGGATGGCGCAGTTGGTCGTGATGAGGGGCAGGTAGATGCCGAGCGCCCGGAACAGGGCCGGCGCGAATTTCTTGAGCGTCATCTCCACCAGCTGCACCGCGGAGGCGATGACCGTGATGTAGGCGATCAGGCGCAGGAAGGTGATGTCCCAGGCCACCAGGATCTCGTTGATGAAATAGGCGCAGACCGAGCTGACGAGCATGACGAAGGAGGTGGCCAGTCCCATCGGGCCGGCCGTCTCCAGCTTCCCGGACACGCCGAGAAAGGGGCAAAGCCCCAGAAACAGCGCCAGGACGAAGTTGTTCATCAGCGCCGCGTTCAGGAAGATGAAGGAAAGACCGTCATGAGCCATGGCCGCACCCCTCCGACTGCTCGATCCGTTTGTCGAGACGCTGATTGATCCAGTTGAACGCCACCAGCAGCAGCGACAGGACGATGAAGCCTCCGGGCGGCATGATCATCACCACCCACGGCTCGAAGCCCTTGCCGAAAAGATCGATGCCGAACAGCGAACCTGCACCGAGGATCTCGCGGATGCTCCCCAGCGCCAGCAGCGCCAGCGTGAAGCCGATGCCCATGCCGGTGGCGTTCACCACCGCCCGCCCGAGCGTGTTGCGCGAGGCGTAGGCCTCGGCCCGGCCGAGGATGATGCAGTTCACCACGATGAGCTGGATGAAGGCGCCGAGCGCATTGTAGAGATCCAGCGAGATGGCCTGGATGAGATAGTCGACGATGGTCACGAAGGTGGCGATGATGACGATGTAGGTGGCGATGCGCACCTGTTTCGGAATCAGGTGCCGCAGCAGCGAGACCAGGGCCCCGGAGGACACCAGGACGAACGTGGTGGCAAGCCCCATGGCCAGAGCGTTGATGGCGCTGTTGGACACCGCGAGCACCGGACACAGGCCGAGCAGCATCACCAGAACGGGATTGTCGCGCCACAGCCCTTGCGCGAAGACCTCCCAGGTGATGCCTTCCTCCTTCTTCCTGCCGCCCTGTCCGGTGACGGTGGTCATCGTTTTCCTCCTCCTGTCCCGGGGCCGTTGCGGCGCAGCACGTCGAGCTGGGAGCGGACAACCGGCAGCAGGCGCCGCGCGGAGGCGTTCAGCGCCTTGCCCACGGCCCGCGAGGATATGGTGGCCCCGGAAATGGCGTCGATCTCCCAGGGATTCCGCTTGCGTCCGTGCTTGACGGTGACGATCTCGTGCTTCAGCTTTCCACCCTCCACGGTGGCGTCGAGAGGGAAATTGGCCAGGAATCCCTCGTCGGTGGTGATCTTGTCCCCCAGACCCGGCGTCTCGGCCATTTTCAGAACCTCGAAACCGAGAATGCGCTGGGAGACGGGATCGTAGCCGTAGAGCATGTGGATCATGTCGGCATAGCCCTGCGCACCGGCCTTCGCGGCGATGCCGAGCAGCCGACCCCGCGCGTCGTAGCCGGCGTAGATCACCTCTCCGCGCGCCCTGGGCCCGGCCGGAACGAGGCGGCCGTTCTCCAGCCGGAAGGCGCGGTTGGCCACCGCGCCCGGAATGACCTTGCCGATGGCGCGGGCCACCGCCCGCCGCTGGTTCTCGGCGATGATCGGCCTGGTGAACTGGTAGACGGCCACCACCAGCAGACCGGAGAGCATGGCCACCCCGCCCAGCGTGGCGATCAGCGGCCAGGGGGAGGTCCTCGGGGCGTGACGGATCTCGCGGCTGCCGCTCATGAGCGCCTCCCTCCCTCGGATCCGAAGGGCCGCGGCTGGGTGATCCGCTCGATCAGCGGCGTGGCCGCGTTGCCCAGTAGTATCGCGTACATCACGCCTTCGGCCATGCCGCCGAACAGACGGATGACCACCGTCACCACGCCGATCAGGATCCCGTAGAGCACGGCACCGGCGGGCGTGACGGGGGAGCCCACCATGTCGGTGGCCATGAACCAGGCGCCCAGCATCAGGCCGCCGGAGGCGAGCACGAACAGGGGATCGGGATGACGGCCGGGATCCAGCAGCCAGAAGATGGCGGAAAAGACGGCGGCGGAGGCCATGACCGACAGCGGAATGCGCCAGTCGAGCATGCGGCGGAAGGCCAGATAGAGCCCGCAGAGCAGGATGAGCAGGGCCGGCGGCCCGGTGACGTTGGAGGCGTCGGCGAAGACCCAGAGATCGAGGGCGGACTGCTGGTCGTGGGCGAATTTCATCCGGGCGAGGGGCGTGGCGCCGCTGACCGCGTCCACCGCGGAGGCCAGCCATGCACCGAGGTCCGGGGGCGACATGAAGGGGGCGGTGAACGTCGTCGGATAGAAGGCGGCGAAACGCCCCTCCCACCAGGCCGGAGGCCAGGTGTTCACCGCCACGGGAAACGCCGCCTGGATGAAGGCGCGGCCGACCAGGGCCGGATTGAAGACGTTGAAGCCCAGCCCGCCGAAGAAGGCCTTGCCCAGGGCGATGGCGACGATGCCACCGACGGCGCCCATCCACAGGGGCAGGGAGGGCGGTACGGTCAGCGCCAGCAGAAGGCCGGTGATGGTGGCCGACCAGTCGCCCAGCGGATTCGGCTTTCCGGCGGCCCAGGCCCAGATGCGCTCGGTCAGCAGGCAGGACAGCAGAACGCCCAGCGTATGGACGATGGCGGAGAGGCCGAACTGCCAGACGAACCACAGGTTCAGCGGCAGCAGGGCCAGCACCACGTTGTGCATGATGACGACCACGTCCTGCCCCGAATGGATGTGCGGCGAAGGCTTCAGGGCTATGTGCACCTTGCGCGGAATCATTCTGCCTGCGCCCTTTCACGGTTTATGGCCTTGGCGATGCGGAAATGCTGCACCAGGGGGATGTTGGAGGGACAGACATAGGTGCAGCATCCGCATTCGAAGCAGTCGAGCAGATTGTACCGCTCCCGCATCTCCTCGTAACGGCGGGCCAGGGCGAGCTGTCCCAGAACGGAGGGATTGAGGAACATCGGGCAGGCGTCCACGCAGCGGGCGCACTTTATGCACGGCCAGATGCGCCTTTCGGAGCCGGTGTCCTCGCGCACCAGCACGCCGGAGGTGCCCATGGTGACCGGCACGTCCAGTTCCGGCACGTCCAGCCCCATCATGGGGCCGCCGAAGATGATCTCCGCGTTCTCCGTCCTCAGCCCGGCCTCCTCGAGGATGAAGCGGGCCGGCGTTCCGATGGGCACACGGTAGTTGCCCGGGCGCTCCACGCCGGGACCGGCGACGGTGACGACCCGCTCGATCAGTCCCTCGCCGCGCGGCAGCAGATGGCCCAGCTGGGCCAGCGTGCCGGCGTTGGACACCACCACGCCCACCTGCCGGGGCAATCCACCGGCCGGAACCCTGCGGCCGAGCAGTGCGTAGATCAGCATCTTCTCCGCGCCCTGCGGATACTTCGTCTCCACGAGTTCCACGCGGATCGGATCGTCCGGCTCCAGGCGGCCGCGCAGAACCTCCGCCGCGTCGCGCTTGTTGTCCTCGATGCCCACGATGGCGCGCTTCGCGCCGCTTGCCCTCAGCGCGTAGCGGATGCCGCGCAACAGCTCCTCCGGCTGCTCGAGCATCACCCTGTGGTCGGCGGTCAGCCAGGGTTCGCATTCGGCACCGTTGACCACCAGGGTGTCGGGCAGGGTGTCGTCGCCGGGCGGCGAGGCATACTTCACGTGCATCGGAAAGGCCGCGCCGCCGAGACCGGTCAGCCCGGTGTTCTGTATGGCGCGGATCAGCGCGTCGCGGTCCATCTCCTCGAGATCGTTGGGAGGGCGCGCCCAGCGCACCCGCTGCGAGGAAGCCTCATGCACGTCGATCACGATGGCCATGGACCGCGGGCCGCGGGCGGACGGCATCAGGCGGATGTCGCGGACGCGTCCGGTGGCCGGCGCGAACAGCGGCACGGACATGAAACCGTCCGGTTCGGCGATGGGCTGGCCACGCACCACCTCCTGCCCCTTCCGCACCACCGGTTTCGCGGGGCGGCCGATGAACTGGTCGAGATGGACGATCAGCCGCGGCGGAAAGGCCAGACGGCGGATGGGCACCCCCGCCGTGGCATCCTTGTTCTGCGGCGGATGGATTCCGTGGCGGAACGTTCTGCCGAAGAGGGACATCAGACCCATGACACCGTCCTCCCCGCCGTCCCTACTGGAACTTCTCGGCGCGCTTGATCAGCTTCTCGACGTTCTTCTCGTTCATGTTCCAGGGCGTGCCCGGATGGATGCACATGGCGGTGCACTTCTCCGCGGCCTTCACGATGTCCTCGAAGGTGCCGCCACGCGGATCGACCACGATGGCCTGATTGTCCTCGTTGTACTGGAAGATCCCCGGAGCCAGCTCCACGCACTCGTCGCACGCGGTACATTCCGGCGTGTCGATCCAGACGGGTTCGTAGTCTCCGGGAACGGCGGAAGAAGAAGCGGCGGCAGGAGCGGAGGGAGACGCATCTCCCGCCGCCGCGGAAACGAGGTCGATGGCCGCGGCGGAGCCGCCCGCCCCTTCCGCGAGGCCCAGCAGGGCACCGGCAAGTCTGCCGGCCATCTCGGCCTTGGCCTTCGCGATCTCGGCCTCGACGTCGACGCGCCCCGTCAGGCCGGCGATGCCCTTCAGCTGACGCCAGAAGGCCCGGCGCTCCTCGGCGGAGCGGACGATCTCCTGCGAGCAGATCACGCGGATCAGGCGGTTTTCGTCGTCCACGGCCCAGACGTACGGGAACCTGCCTTCGCGCTCGTCCTCGTCCATGTCGAGGAACTCGTGGAAGGGCACCATGTCGTCGGTCCACTTCCCGCGCGGCACGCGGCGGAAATGCTTGCGGAAACGCCCCTCGGTGACGGCGAAGTCGGCGAAGGTGAAGGGCAGGCGCATCTCCGCCTCCTCCCCGTTCTCGTCGACGTATTTCAGGGTGTATTCGGGCCAGTCGCGATCCAGAGCCGGATTGCCGGAGAGGTCGAGGCATTCCTCGAAGGTCTCGCCGGCGTCGGGATCGTAGCGGACCAGCGGATAGGCGCGGGATTCCACGGCCATCTTCGTCTGCACGTCCGCGGCGTCGTCGCCCACGCCGTGCTCCGGCGGGCAGACGGTGTAGATGTTGAACAGGGCCGGCCGGCGCGAATTCAGGCCGTCGATGTAGCCCTCCAGAAGGTGGGTGACGTTGCTCTGGGCGCCCTGCAGCACGAAGGTGGTGCGATGCGCCATGCCGATGAGCGAAATCTCCTTGCGGATCTCCTCCTTGCCCTTCCAGTCGCGGCCGTAGGGGCTCATGTCGGCAACCTGGGAGATGAAGCCCGAGGTGCAGGCCTGGCCGCCGGTGTTGGAATAGACCTGCGTATCGACCACCAGCACCTTGATGGGCATGCCGGAGGCCATGGCGCGGGAGAGGTTCTGGAAGCCGATGTCGTACATCGCGCCGTCGCCGCCGATGGCCACGACGGGCGGGCACAGCTTCCATTCCTCGTCGGTGAAGTCCTTCCAGCCGAACTTGGCGAAGAACTCCCCGTGTTCGGCGGGATTGTACTTCCCGGCCAGCTCCAGCT
Organism: uncultured Rhizobiaceae bacterium; assembly: GCA_964430935.1. Classification (GTDB taxonomy): domain Bacteria; phylum Pseudomonadota; class Alphaproteobacteria; order Rhizobiales; family Aestuariivirgaceae; genus Thermopetrobacter. The sequence continues at coordinate 92,638 of CAYSHK010000039.1, read as the reverse complement.
CGGCCATGCGGATGGCCTTGAAGCCTTCGGCCATCTTCGCCATGTGTCCCTCGAAGACGCCCATGGCCACCGACGGGCTGTCCTGGAACAGGTGCGAGGTCCACGGGAAGGGATAGGGATTGTAGGGGAAGGTGGAACCCCAGACCGAGGTGCAGCCGGTGGAATTGATGACGCCCATGTCGGAACGGCCGCGCTTCGTGGGGCCTTCCTCATAGCGCCACTTCAGATCGCGAAGCCTGTCCAGCAGGCCGGTGGCCCAGGCCAGCCAGTCCTTGTCGATGACGGTGGAGACGCCGTCGGCATCCAGCGTGCGGGCGAGGTCGGCCAGCGTCACGTCGTCGTCGGTGCCGGCCAGCGCGCCGATGGTGGCGGAATCGGAGAGATCCACGCCCTGGGCCAGCTTCAGGCGGATGTGCGCCTCCAGCCGCGAGATGAGGTCGTCCAGCCTCTTCAGGTGCGCCTTCACCCGCGGCTGCATGAGGGCGGTCACGGTGGCGGTGAACAGGTGGATCGCCGTCTTCTCGCCGCAGCCCAGACAGGCGCCGTCGCCGCAGACCATGGAATTGTACACCGGCTTGTCGAGCAGCAGCGTCTGCAGCGCGCCGATCTTCTCGTCCAGATCGTCGATGCGGTCGAACTGCGGATTGGTGGTCGGCAGCCGTTCCCAGAACTCCCACTCGCGGCGCAGGCGGGCGACGACCTCATCGTCCTGCCGCACCGGCACCAGCGCGCCGTCGTCGCAGACCTCCACGCATTCCATGCAGCCCTTGCAGGTGTAGGGATTGATGGTGATGGAGAACAGGCCTCCGGAGCCCTTCCTCTTCTTCTCGCGCTGGATCCAGTATGGCTTGGTGACGGAGAAGCGGAACTCGCCGATGGCCCGGCGGAAGGCCTCCATCTCCTCCTCCAGCCGGTTCCGCGCCCCGCCCTCCAGGTCGCTTCCGGCCAGAAGCTCGTCGATGGCCCGGTGGATGAGGGCATTGACGTCGGCCTCCTCCCCGGCCTCGTCGATCATCGGACGGAGGATCTTCTCCAGCTTCCGGCTTTCGCGGCGCAGGTGCTCGGTCGCGCCGATCTCCTCCTCCACGGCGGCGATGGCCGAGGAGAAGACCTCCGCGACGGTGTTCACCAGTCCCGGACAGGCGGAATCCGGGCAGACCGTGTAGCACTCGCCGCAGGCGGTGCACTTCTCGGCGACGAATTCCGGCACCTCGAAGCGGATCTGCGTCATGTCGCGGAAGATGCCCGTGGACGCGGGAATGAGGGAGAGCGCCTGGAAGGGATCGGCGGTGATGTCCGATCCGCGGCCGCTGGCGTAGAACTCGCCGGTCTGCTCCCAGAAACGGTGGATGTCGGAGGCGCCGCCGCCGGCCTCGGGAATGTCCCTCAGCAGCACGGGCAGACCGCTGCGGACCTCCTCCCCGCCGGCCTCGCGCGGGGTGACGACCTTCCCGGTGACCTCGCGGGTCTCCTCGAAGCCGCGGCGCACGACCCGGAGATTGTCCTCCACGACCTTGCGTCCCTTGGAGCCGAACTTGGCCTCGAGCTGCGCCTCGATGGCGGCGAACAGCTTCTTCTCGTCCAGCCCGGCCCGCTCCATCAGGGGCGATGCGGCGAAGAAGGCGCCCTGGAAGGCGTTGCCCTGCATGCGCAGCTGCAGCTCCGGATTGCTCGCCTCCTCGCGGGCGATGCGGAAGCCGTCCACGTAGAACAGGCGGATGTCGTTGTCGATGATGTAGCGCTGGGCGCTTTCGGGCAGACTCTTCCACAGCTCCTCCGCGGTACCGGAGTGCTGGATGATGAAGACGCCGCCCTTCCGCAAACCGAACAGCGGGTTGGAGTGGTGGAAGACGTTCGGATCGGGGGAGAGCACCACGTCCACGTTGTGGTACTCGCAGGACAGGGGAATGGGTTCCGGGGCCGCCGACATGTAGTAGGTGGTGGGCTGGCCCTTCTTCTCGGAACCGTACTTGGGATTGGCCTTGATCTCGTAGCCGAGCAGCTCGTAGAGGGTCATGGCCAGATTCTTGCCGGTGGTGATGGCGCCCCAGCCGCCGATGGAATGCATGCGCACGGTGATGGCGCCCTCGGGCAGAAGGTCCGGATTCTCCGAACCCTTCAGCGCCAGATCCCGGATATGCGGATAGGCTTCGAGGAGCTTCTGCTGGCGCACCTCCTCCTTCGGCGAGGCGGGGATGTCGTGCACGAATTCGATGCCGAGATAGAAGAACCTGCGGTGTCCGCCGTCGGGAAGCATGTTCTCCACCGCCGCGACGAGGGCCTCCGGCTGCAGATCGCGCGAACCGAGCCCGTAGGCGCCGGAGTAGAGCTGCGGCAGATCCTTCATGGACTTCGCCGTGGCATAGTCCGGCCAGGGCTTCTCGCCATCGGCCGCCATGCCGTTCTCCAGCGCCTTGGAGAGGGCGGCACGGACCTCGCGCATGACTGGCAGGTCCTCCGCCAGCGGCTGGTCCGTGCGCTCCAGGACCGCCACGCCCTTCCGTCCGATCAGGGCCTTCGAGACCAGATCGCCGGGGAAGGGACGGTACATGGTGAGATCGACGATGCCGACCTTCAGTCCGCGGGTGCGGCGGAGGTATTCCGCCACCGCCTTCGCCTGCGGAATCATGGAGCCCATGCCGAGGATGACGTATTCGGCATCGTCCATGTGCCAGGTGCCGATGCGGCCGTACGCGCGTCCGGTCAGATCGGCGTATTCCGCCATCACCCTCTCGGCGATCTCCGGAATATGGTCGAAGAAATAGGGACGCTGCGCGGCCACCGTCTGCATGTAGGAGTCCTGGTTCTGCACGGCACCCGAAGTCACGGGATTGTCCACGTCCCAGAGCATCGGCACGCGGCGGCGGGTTTCGCCGTAGATCATCCTCTGCGCCGGCGTCGGACATTCGATCTCGTCGTCCGGATGGCCGAGGAACTCGTCGATCAGCTCGCGTTCCGGCACGTTGATCGGCTCGATCAGATGGGTGGTGAGGAAGCCGTCCTGTCCGACGATGGCCGGGGTCAGCGAGAGCTCGGCCGTCTTGCGGGCGATCAGGTTCAGATCCGCGGCCGCCTGGGCATTGCGGGCGAAGAACTGGATGAAGCCGGTGTCGTCCACGCAATGGTAGTCGTCATGGCCGCAATGGACGTTGAGCGAGGCCTTGGTGATGGCGCGGGCACCGATGTTGAGCACGTAGGGCAGCCGCTTGCCGACCGCGGCATAGAGGGATTCGTGCATGAAGGCCACGCCCTGGGCGGAGGAGAAATTGGTGGCGCGCAGTCCGGACATGGACATGCCGGCGGTCACCGCGGCGGCGGCGTGCTCCGATTCGGGCTCCACGAAGACCAGGGGACGGCCGGAGACGTTGATGTGGCCCCTGGCCACCTCCTCGGCCCAGTATTCGCCCATCTGCGTGGACGGTGTGATGGGATAGGCGCCCGCGGCGTCGGAAGCCTCGCGTTCGCACATGATGACGGCGGTGTTGCCGTCCAGCGCCATGCGGATGCCGGGGTACTTCGGCTCGTTCTTCTTCTGCTTCCTGTTTCCGAAAATCATCTCTTCGCCCTCTTGCGACCGGGGAAACTGTTTCAGGCGTCAATCGGCAGGGGTCGTCTGCGCACGATGCGTTTCGTCTCCCTGCCCTTGATCACGCGGCCCTTCTCGTCCCGCCAGACGATCGCGCCGGTGGGACAGCGCTGGATGACGTCCGGCGTGGCCAGATGATTCAGCTCGTAGTTGACGACGGGCAGGTTGTTCCGCATCTCCACCAGACCGGCGGGGGCGTCCCTGGCGCAGCGCCCGCAGGCGTCGCAGGCCACCTCGCATTCCGCCAGAGCCTCCTCCCCGTGGAGAAGGTTGCGGCAGGCCACCCACAGACGGTGGCTGACCGGATGGATGGAAAAGAGATCCTTCGGGCAGATGTCCACGCAGTCGCCGCAGGCGGTGCACAGGTCCGCATCCACTTCCGGCAGGCCGAAACGGTTCATGGAGATGGCGTCGAAGTCGCAGACGTCGGCGCAGTCCCCGAGCCCCAGGCACCCCCAGACGCACTGCTTCGGCCCGCCGCCGACGACGGCCGCCGCCCGGCAGCTCTCCACGCCGGCGTAGTGGGCCCGCATGCGCGCCACATGGCTGCCCCCGGCGCAGGCCAGCATGGCGATGCGCTTCTCCACGTCGCCCGCCTCCACGCCCAGCGTGTCGGCGATGTCCTCGATGGTCTCGCGCGGAGAGACGGTGCACTGGGCCGGTTCCGCCCTGTTCTCGACCAGGGCCTCGGCGAAGGCGCGGCAGCCGGCCTGTCCGCAGGCGCCGCAATTGGTGGCGGGCAGAAGTTCCTCCACCTCCTGGATGCGGGGATCCTCCCAGACCCAGAGATAGCGGTTGGCCAGCGCCAGAAGCCCCGCCAGGAGAACGCCCAGCGCCGCCATGAAGATCACCGCCATGGCGGTCATCGAAAGTCCAGCCGCTTCCATCCGTCCGACTCGCTCCCTTGCGATGGCACCGCCGCCGCCGCGTTCCCCCGGTCATCCTAAGCACGAAAAAGCATCATTTGAAATTCCAATAATTTCAATCCATACTATTGGCCTAGCCAATAGGGTGGATTGCGGACCGAGGTGGCGGGAAATGGCGAAGAACCCGGACATCTTCTACAAGGAGAACCGGCTGAAGACGCTCAGGGCCTTCTGCAAGACGGTGGAGACGGGCAACATCTCGGCGGCGGCCGAGAAGCTGTTCCTGAGCCAGCCCACGGTCTCGCTGCAGATCAAGGCGCTGGAGAAGGAGCTGGGGGCGAAGCTCTTCGACCGCCACGGACCGCGCATCGACCTGACGCCGGAGGGGCAGGTCCTCTACGAGCTGGCCAGACCGCTGATCGAGGACTTCGAGCGGCTCGACGAGAAGTTCCACGCCCAGTTCGAACGGCTGGAAGGCGGGGAGCTGCACATAGCGGCGGGCGAGACGGTGATCCTGCACATGCTTCCGGAGCACGTCCGGCGCTTTTCGGAAACCTATCCGCGGGTGCAGATCACCCTGCACAACGTCACGGGCCGCGCGGGCATGGAGAAACTGCAGGCCGGGGAGGCGGATTTCGCGGTCGGCTCCATGCAGCGGAGCCACGAGGACTTCTTCTACCGCCCCATCCTGACCTACGACCTGATGCTGATCATGCCGCCCGACCATCCGCTGGCCGGCAAGGACGGCATCAGCCTGGAGGACATCGCCCAGTACGGCCTCATTCTGCCGCCGCGCCATCTCTCCACCTGGAAGATGGTCCGCAAGGTGTTCCGCGACAACGGGCTGGAGATGAAGGTGGCGCTGGAGACCGGCGGCTGGGAGGTCGTGAAGAAGTACGTGAAGCTGGGCATGGGCATCTCCATCGTCTCGGGACTGGCCCTGGAGGGGGAGGACCAGCTGGTGAAGGTGCCGCTGCGCCGCTATTTCAGGCCCCGCTCCTACGGCATCATCATCCGCAAGGGGCGCTATCTGTCACGGCAGGCCAAGCTGTTCATCGGCATGATCGATCCGCGCTTCCTCGCGGATGTGCGGCGGCGCGAGAGGCTGGCCGGCGGCGGCGAATGACGGCCGGCCGGTTCCGGCCGTCACTTCTCCCAGTAGATCTGCACCGCGTAGAGGTGGTGTCCGCGCGCCACGGCCCCGGTGGAAACGTACCGCCAGCTCCGCCGCATGAGGTTCGCGCGGTGTGCGGAACTTTCCAGCCACTGCCGGAAGAGGCGGGCCGCCTTCATGGCGTCCACGGGACCGCGCTGGCGGTCGCGGGCGGCGTTCTCGCCGTGGTTCCCGTGGCCCGGTCCGGCGATGGCCTCGAAACGGCGCGGAAAGGAGAAGCCGGAGGGGGAATGGTGTCCCACGTAGTCGCCCAGAAGCATGTCCACCGCCTGCGCGCGGGCGGCGAGGCGGGCGGCGTTCGAGGGCTTCAGGGGCGGCAGTCCGGCGTCGATCCGGGCGCGGGAGGCCAGACGGTCGAGAATCCGCTCCAGATCGGGACGGATGCGCACGCCCGCGGGCAGACGGGCCAGGAGGGTGCGGGCGTAGCGGCCGTAGGCGCCGCCGTCTGCGGCCAGCCGCACCCGGCCCTCGCGGCTGAAGAGATCGAAGGGATTGCCGGCCCGCGCCGCCGTCGGAAGCGCGCCCAGCGCCAGAGCGGTCAGGAACGTCCTGCGGTCAAACTCCGAGGTATTTTTCGCGCACATCCTTCGCCCTCGCCAGCTCTGCGGAGGAGCCGGTCCACACGATCCGGCCCTTTTCCAGCATGATGTGCCGGGACGCGATGCGCAACAGATCCTGCACATTCTTGTCAATAATTAACAAAGCCATGCCCGAGGCCCGCACCTCCTCCAGGGCCTCCCATATGCGGGCGCGGACCAGCGGCGCCAGTCCCTCGGTGGCCTCGTCGAGGATCAGCAGACGCGGATTGGTCATCAGGGCGCGGCCGATGGCCAGCATCTGCTGCTCCCCTCCCGACAGCAGCGACCCCATGGCCGCGGAGCGTTCCGCCAGCTCCGGAAAGAGCGCATGCACCCGCTCCAGGGTCCAGCCGGCGCCGCCGTCCGCGGGAGGGCGGGCGGTGGCCGTCAGGTTCTCCCGCACGGTGAGGGTGGGGAAGACCTGACGTCCCTCCGGCACCAATCCGAGACCGAGCCGCGCCCGCGCATGCGCCGGCAGGGCCGTGACCTCCCGGCCATCCAGCCGTATGGATCCGGAACGGGCGGGAAGCAGGCCGGTCAGCACCTTCACGGTGGTCGTCTTGCCCATGCCGTTGCGACCGAGCAGCGTCACGCATTCTCCGGCGCCGATCCGCAGATCCACCCCGAAGAGCACCTGGGCCGGGCCGTATCCGGCTTCGAGCGCTCGCGCCTCAAGCAGCATCGGCGTCCTCCCCGAGATAGGCCCTGCGCACCTCGGGACTGGCACGGACCTCCCGCGGCGTGCCGGTGGCGATCAGGCGGCCGGCGACCAGGACGGAGATGCGGTCGGCGAGAGCGAAGACCGCGTCCATGTCGTGCTCCACCAGAAGGATGGAGTGCTCCTCCTTCACCTCCCGCAGGAGTTCGACCATCCGCGCGCTCTCGCTGGGGCCGAGCCCGGCCATGGGTTCGTCGAGCAGCAGCAGACGGGGCCGTCCCGCCAGCGCCATGGCCAGCTCCAGCTGCCGGCGCTGGCCATGCGAGAGCTCTCCCGCCATGCGTTGCGCCCGGTCCGCGAGATCGACGCGGGCCAGCACGGCGATGGCGGCGTCGCGCAGCCTCTCGTCGTCGCGGGCGGACCGGAACATCCGCCAGGGCGTTCCGCAATGGGCCATGACGGCCAGCAGCGCATTGTCGAAGACGCTCAGGGCATCCATCAGCGAGGTGATCTGGTAGGAACGCGCCAGTCCCAGCCGCGCACGCCGGTGCACCGGCAGACGGGTCACGTCCTCCCCGTCCAGGGCGATGCGGCCGCGGTCGGGCAGGATCTCGCCGCAGATCTGGCCGATCAGCGTGGTCTTGCCCGCTCCGTTGGGTCCGATCAGGGCATGGGTCTCGCCCCGCATCACCTCCATGCTCACGCCGACGGAGACGTTGAGGCCGCCGAAGGCCTTGTGCACGTCCGAAAGTTCCAGAAGCGGCCGGGTCATGGGGAACCTCCCTTCCTGGAGAACGCACCGGCCTGCCACAGCGCGGCGGCGATCAGCAGCAAGCCGAACGGAAGATGCCAGTAGGCGGTGACGGAGGAGAGCACCTCCTCCAGCAGCACGAAGGCGGCCGCGCCCGTCAGTGGTCCCAGAAGCCGCCCCGCTCCGCCGAGAATGACCATGAACATCAACTCTCCGGAACGGGTCCAGTCCGTCATCGCCGGGGAGACGAAGGCGGCATGGTTGGCCAGCCACGCTCCGGCGACGGCGGTCAGGGCTCCGGAGAGCACATAGGCCGCAAGCCGGATCCGGGCCACGTCGAAGCCCAGCGCGCGCATCCGCCTCTCGCCCGTCCTGGCACCGGCCAGCGCCAGACCGAACGGCGCCTCCCGCAGCCGCCAGATCAGCAGCAGCACCGCCACCAGCGTGGCGAAGGCCAGCCAGTGCAGCTGCGCGGGATCGTCCAGATTCGCCAGGGGAAGCTCGGAGCGGGTGTCGATGGTCAGCCCGTCGTCCCCGCCATAGGTTTCCAGCGACTGGAGGAGATAGAAGACCATCTGTCCGAAGGCCATGGTGATCATGATGAAGTGCACGCCCCGGGTGCGCAGGGCCAGCGGGCCGGTGAGCAGGGCGAACAGGGCGCCGGCACCGGCGGCAAGGGCGAAATGGAAGAGGCCGTTGGAGGAGGCGATCCATTCCGCCCCTCCGTAGAGGGCGTGCCAGGCGGGAATGCCCACCGCGTATGCGCCCATCCCCAGAAAGGCGGCATGGCCGAAGGACACGAGACCGCCAATGCCGAGGACGAGATTGAGCGCGGAAGCGGCGATGGCCAGAATGGTCAGCCGGGTGGCCAGGTCCAGCCAGAAGGGATGCGACGTCCAGGCGGCGAGCAGAGGGGCCGCGGCGAGCAGCGCCAGAAGCGCTCCCTCGAACCACGGGGCGAGTTTGCGCAGACCGCTGCCCATCATCTGCGCCCCCTGGTCTTCGGCGGAAAGAGCCCCTGCGGACGCAGGGCCAGGATCAGCGCCATGAGAAGATAGACGCTCATGGCGGAAACCGCGGGAGCGGCCGTCTCCGCCGCCTCCGGCGACATGGCGAGCTTGAACAGATCGTCCAGCCAGGCGCGGCCCAGCGTGTCCACCAGCCCGGCCAGAATGGCGGCGACGAAGGCCCCCTTCAGGGAACCCACGCCGCCAATGATGATGACCACGAGGGCGATGATGATGATTTCCAGCCCCATCGCGAGCGAAGCCTCGGTGAGCGGGGCGACCAGCATGCCGGCCAGTCCGGCCAGCGCGGCCCCCAGCGCGAAGACGGCGGAATAGAGTCGCGCCGTGTCCACGCCCAGCGCCTCGGCCATGTCGCGGTTGGCGGCCGCGGCACGCACCAGCATGCCGAAACGGGTGTGGTGGACCCAGACATAGAGGCCCGCGGCCACGGCCAGCCCCGTCCCGATGATGACCAGCCGGTAGACGGGCAGTTCGGCACCGCCGGGAAGAGCCACCCGGCCGTTCAGCCAGGCGGGCAGCTCCACCACGCGTCCCTCGACGCCCCATACCAGCATGGCGGCGGCGTCGATCACCAGTATCAGGCCGAAGGTGGCCAGGACCTGCGCCAGATGGCTCCTGCCGTAGAGGGGGCGGGCCACGAGCCGTTCCGTGATCGCGCCAATCGCGGCCACAAGAGGAAGGACCAGCACCACCGACAGCGGCCAGGATCCCGTCCAGCGGGCCAGGGTGGCGCCGATGAAGGCGCCCAGCATGTAGTAGGCGCCATGGGCCAGGTTCACGAAGTCCAGTATCCCGAAGACCAGGGTGAGACCGGAGGCCACGAGAAACAGCAGGATCCCCAGCTGGAGGCCGTTGACGATCTGGGTGACGAGAAGCGCGGTGTCCATGCGTCGTATCCGGCCCGTGCGGCGTGGCGGAGAAACGGACCGCCACCCCCGCGGAGGATGGCGGTCCGCGGCGTCACTTCAGCGGACATTCCTTCGCGTAGGGGTCCTGGTGGTTGCGGTAGACGGTCCTGACGATACGGGAAGTCCAGTTGCCGTCCGGATCCTCCACGACCTCGCGCAGATAGAAGTTCTGGATCGGGAAATGGTTGTTTCCGTAGGTGAACTTGCCGCGCACGGATCCGAAATCGGCCTTCTTCATGGCCGCCCGGATGGCGTCCTTGTTCTTCAGGTCGCCCTTCGCGCCCTCCACGCCGGCACGGATCAGATTGATCGCGTCATAGGCCTGGGCGGCGTAGAAGGACGGATAGCGGCCGTATTCCTTGCGGAAATCGGCGACGAACCGCCGGTTGGCGGGATTGTCCAGATCCGGGCTCCAGAAATGGGTCGAACGGCTGCCCAGCACCACTTTCAGCCCGGCCTTCCTGAACTTCGGAAGCGAGATGGCGTCCACCGTGAACACGGTGAACAGCTTCATCGACTTCTCCAGCCCCGCCTGCGCGTACTGCTTGATGAAGGCGCCGCCCGCCTTGCCGGGATAGAAGGCGAACAGGGCCTGTGCGCCGGAGGCCTTCGCCTTCGCCAGCTCCGCGGAGAAATCGAGCTGGGCGTCCTTGCCCCACTTCGTGAAATCGCGCCCGAGGATCCTGCCCTTGAAGGTGCGCGTCACGCCGGCGACGATGTTCTTGCCGGCGGCGTAGTTGGGGGCGATGACGTAGAGGGTCTTCACGCCGAGCTGGTTGAGCACCTCGCCCATGGCCATGGGAACCTGGTCGTTCTGCCAGGAGGCGGAGAAGAAGTTCTCGTGGCACAGCCTGCCCGCCAGCGGAGAGGGACCGGCGTTGGCGGAGATGAGGAACTTGCCGGCGTCCAGCGCGGGCTTGCGCGACGCCAGAAGGACATGGCTCCAGATGTATCCCGTCAGGAAGTCGACGCCGTCCTGCTTGACGAGCTTCACCGTCTTCTGACGGCCCACGTCGGGGCGGAAACCGTCGTCCTCGACGATCAGCTTCACGTCGAGACCCGCCATCCTGCCGCCCATGTGCTTCACCGCCAGTTTCGCGGCATCGACCATGTCGCGGCCGATCACGGCGGCCGGCGTGGTCAGCGTGGTGACGAAACCGATCTTCACTTCGGCGGCCGCGACGGCAGCGGCCGAGACACCGAGCACCAGGGTGGCGGCGAGAAGCTTGCGGAACATGATCCCTCTCCCTGAGAAAGTCGTGGTGGTTCTTGTTTGCCCCGTTCTGTAGAAACTATCCGGCAAGCATGCAAGCTTCGCGAGGAAGGATCACAACCAGATCGTGAAATCCGCGCATCCCACATCCCCTGCGTCCGGAATTCTGATGATGATCAGCGCCTTCGCGCTGTTCTCCGTCCTGGACGCCACGGCCAAGCATCTCGTGCGCACCCTTCCGCCGGGCGTCGTGGTGGCGGGGCGCTACGCCTTCGGCACGGCCTTCATCGCCATCATCGGATGGACGGTCTGGAAGTCGGCCATGTGGCGCACCGCCCACCTGCGCCTGCAGCTGTTGCGCGGAGCGCTGATGGTGGGCGCCACCCTGCTCAACTTCGTGGCGGTGAAGCACCTCCAGCTGGCCCAGACTTCCGCCATTCTCTTCTCCTCGCCGCTGTGGGTGTGCCTGCTTTCCCCCCTGCTGCTCGGCGAAAGGGTCGGCTGGCGCCGGTGGAGCGCCGTCGCCCTCGGCTTTCTCGGGGTCATGCTCGTGCTCCGGCCGGGAACGGACGCCTTCCACCCCGCCATGTTCCTCTCCCTCGGCGCGGCCCTGACGCTCGCCTTCTACCAGATCCTGACGAGACGCGTCGGCGGGCGGGACGCCGCCATTTCCTCTCTGTTCTGGTCCACCGCGTCGGGCGCCGTCCTCTCCCTGCCCCTGCTCGCCGCCGGTCCCGCGCTTCCCCGCGGCGGGGAATGGGCCTATCTGGCGCTCGCGGGTCTGGCGGGCTCGGTCGGCCATTTCCTGCTGGCCGAGGCCCACCGGCGCGCGGATGCCTCCCTGCTCGCGCCCTTCGTCTATTCGCAGCTGGGCTGGATGATCCTCATCGGCTGGCTGTGGTTCGGGGACGTTCCGGATTTCTGGACCGTCGTCGGCGCCCTGGTCGTGGCGGTCGCCGGGCTCGTCGTCTACTATCGCGAGCGGGCGGTCCGCATGGACGGTTGAGAGGAGGAGCGGAGCTGTGCCGGAACTTCCCGAGGTCGAAACGGTTCTGCGCGGTCTGAAGCCGCACATGGAAGGGCGCAGGATCGTTTCCGCGCGCACGTCCGGGCGGCGGCTGCGGCTTCCGTGGCCGGAAGGGTTCGCCGCGCGGCTGGAGGGATCGCGGATCGAACGTCTGCGCCGACGCGCGAAATACATGCTTTGGGACCTCGACACCGGGGAAACGGTCCTGTGCCACCTCGGGATGAGCGGGCGCTTCACGGTCTGGCCCGGCGACGGTGCGCAGCCGCGGGCGCTCGGGGAGTTCTACTTCCACGGGCCGGCGGAACGGGAGCCGGGACCGCACGACCATCTGGTCCTCGTCCTGGAGGACCGGAGCCGCGTGATCCACACCGATCCCCGCCGCTTCGGCTTCTTCGACATCGTGGCCACGGAAGACGCCGGCAGGCACCCCGCGCTCGCCCGTCTGGGCCCCGAACCGCTGGGACCGGAGTTCACTCCGGAGCATCTGGCGGAGGCGCTGCGGGGAAGACGGGGCGGCATCAAGACCGCCCTGCTGGACCAGACGGTGGTGGCCGGTCTGGGCAACATCTACGTCTGCGAGGCCCTGTTCCGGGCCGGCATATCGCCGCGGCGCCGGGCGGACACCCTCGCCCCGTCGGGACGTCCCACGCCGAGACTCGAGAGGCTGGTCGCGGCGGTGCGCGACGTCCTGCTGGAGGCCATCGCGGCGGGCGGCTCCACCTTGCGCGACCATGCGCGCGTGAACGGCGAGGCTGGCGGCTTCCAGCAGCATTTCGCCGTCTACGGCCGGGAGGGCGATCCCTGCACCGGCTGCGGACGGCCCGTGCGACGGATCGTGCAGAGCGGCCGCGGCACCTTCTTCTGCCCGCACTGCCAGCGCTGAAGCCGAAGCGATATTGACCCGTCCGCCGCCATGCCCTATCGCCATGTCCAGCGGCGGCAACACGAGAACGGAAAGGACGACATGCGCCCCTCGAAACGGAAGAACGACGAAATGCGGCCCGTCACGCTGGAAGTGGGCGTTTCGCGCCATGCCGAAGGCTCGTGCCTGATCTCCATGGGTCACACCAGGGTGCTGTGCACCGCCTCGCTGGAGGAACGGGTGCCGGGATGGATGCGCGGACTGGGCCGCGGATGGGTGACGGCGGAATACGGCATGCTGCCCCGCGCCACCGGGGAGCGCATGCGCCGCGAGGCGAAGAGCGGACAGACCGGCCGCACGCAGGAGATCCAGAGGCTGATCGGCCGCTCCCTGCGCGCCGTCGTGGACCTCGAGGCGCTGGGCGAACGGCAGATCACCATCGACTGCGACGTGCTTCAGGCCGACGGCGGAACCCGCTGCGCCTCCATCACCGGAGGCTGGGTGGCGCTGCGCCAGTGCGTCGACTGGATGATGGCCCGGGAGATGCTGGACAGGGATCCGCTGAAGGATCACGTGGCGGCCGTCTCCTGCGGCGTCCATGGGGGCGAGGTGATCCTCGACCTGGAATACGTGGAGGATTCCGAGGCGGAGACGGACGCCAATTTCGTCATGACCGGAGCCGGCGGGCTGGTGGAGATCCAGGCGACCGCCGAGGAGGAACCCTTCACGGAGGAGCAGTTCGACGAGATGCTGCGGCTGGCCCGCAAGGGCATCCGCGAGCTGGTGGCGGCACAGGCGCGGGCGACCGGAGTGGAGACATGAGACCGTTGGAGAAGGGCGCGCGCATCGTCGTTGCCTCCCACAATCCCGGAAAGGTGCGGGAGATCAACGCGTTGCTCGAGCCGCTCGGCTACGAGGCCGTCTCCGCCGGGGAGCTGGGGCTGCCCGAGCCGGTGGAGGACGGCGCGACCTTCGCCGAGAACGCCCTCATCAAGGCCCGGGCGGCGGCGGAAGCCTCCGGCTTGCCGGCCCTGGCGGACGATTCGGGACTGTGCGTGGACGCGCTCGGCGGCGAGCCGGGCATCCATTCGGCCCGCTGGGGCGGACCGGAGAAGGATTTCGACATGGCCATGCGGAAGATCGAGGAGAAGCTGCGGGCCGCTGGCGCGACCGGGCCGGAAGCCCGCGGAGCCCATTTCACCTGCGCGCTGGCCCTGGCCTGGCCGGACGGCGGAGCGGAGGTGTTCGAGGGCCACGTCCATGGCCGCCTCGTCTGGCCGCCCCGGGGGAACAGGGGGTTCGGCTACGATCCGGTGTTCGTTCCGGAAGGGCACGACATCACCTTCGCCGAGATGGAACCGGAGCGCAAGCATGCCATGAGCCACCGGGCGCGGGCCTTCGAGAAGCTTCTGGCCGCCCTGCGCGGAGCCGCCGGCGGATGACCGGAGCGCGGGACACCGGTTTCGGCGTCTACGTCCACTGGCCCTTCTGCCTGTCCAAGTGTCCCTACTGCGACTTCAACTCCCATGTCGCGGCGACCGTGGACGTCCCCGTCTGGCGGACGGCGTTTCTGCGCGCCCTGGAATGGTTCGCGCGACGCGCTCCGGGGCGCACCGTCTCCTCGGTGTTCTTCGGCGGCGGCACGCCGTCCCTGATGCCGCCGGATCTCGTCGGTGAACTGCTGGAGCGGATCGCCGCGCTGTGGACGGTGGCCGCGGACGCGGAGATCACGCTGGAGGCCAATCCGACAAGTTCGGAGGCCGGGCGGTTCCGCGACATGGCGGCGGCCGGTGTCAACCGCCTGTCCCTCGGCATCCAAGCGCTGGACGACGACGCCCTGCGCATGCTGGGCCGCACCCACTCCGTCGCCGACGCGATGGCGGCGTGGGAGGCGGCCCGACGGCACTTCCCCCGGGCCTCGTTCGACCTCATCTACGGCCGGCCGGGGCAGGACCCGGACCAATGGGAAGGGGAGCTGGAACGGGCGCTGGCGCTGGAGCCGGCCCATCTTTCGGCCTATCAGCTGACCATGGAGCCGGAGACGCCCTTCTTCCGGCTGCACGAACGGGGGCGTCTGATCCTGCCGGACGAGGAGGCCTCGCTCCGCATGTTCCGGATCACCGGACGGAGGACCGGCGCGGCGGGCCTCGCCCGCTACGAGGTGTCCAACCATGCGGTGCCGGGAGAGGAATGCCGCCACAATCTGCTCTACTGGCGCTACGGCGAATATGCCGGCATAGGCCCCGGCGCCCATTCGCGCATCGTCTCCTCCGGGGGGCGGCTGGCCCTGCGGGCGTTCCGCGCGCCCGGCCGCTGGCTGGCGACGGCGCATCGGGGCGGCATCGCGGAGACGGACATCCTCGGCCCCCGCGAACAGGCCGTGGAATACCTGCTGATGGCCCTGCGCACGCGGGAAGGGGTCGACGTGGAGCGGCTGGCGGAGCTGGGTGGCGCGCGGCTTCCGGAGGAACGCATCGACGTTCTGCTGCGCGAGGGACTGCTGCGACGCTCCGACGGACGGATCACGGTCACCGCAGAAGGTCTGCCGGTGCTCGACCGGATCGTCCTCGAACTGCTGTGATGGATGTCCGGAGGAGCTCCGGCCCCCGGCTCTCAGGAGGATCTGCCCTCGTACTTCTCGATCGCCTTGCGGATGCCCTCGGCCATCTTCTCCGGGGACGTGCCGTAGGCGAAATGCTTCAGGTATCTGCCCTCGGGATCCATGAGATACACGATCGAGGAATGGTCCATCAGATAGTCCGAGGCGCTCTTCTCGTCCGTTCTGCGGTAGAAGACGCGATAGGCCCGGCCGGCCTTGCGCACCTGATCCGGGGTTCCCGTCAGTCCGACGAATCCCGGATAGAAATTCGTCAGATATTCCTTCAGCACCTCCGGCGTGTCCCGCTCCGGATCCACCGAGATCATGACGGGACGGATCTTCCCGGCCAGCGGCCCCAGCATCTCCAGGGCCTGGGTCATGGTCTGGAGCTCGGTGGGACAGACGTCCGGACAGTAGGTGTAGCCGAAATAGATCAGCGAATACTTTCCCTTCAGATCCTTCTCCGTGAAGGGCCGTCCGTTCTGATCGACGAGCTCGAAGGCGCCGCCGATCACGGGCTGGTCCGCGCCGTCCTTGCGGTTGCCGGCCAGCCAGAACAGCAGTCCGATGGAGGCGATCACCGCCACGGCGACGGCGGCCAGCAGGGGCACGGCGGATTTTCCGGTGTTCTTGGCCATGACTGTGCAATCCATGTAAGATGGGACGGGCGCACTATAGCGGGGACGCGAAGCGGTGCAAATTGACATCGGACAATTTCTCTGGAGCTGGACTGCCACATGACGGAAACCGTTCCGCCGGCCATGGACCGCATCAAGACCGGCCGGGAGCGCGGCGTGCGACTGGAGACGCTCGTGCGGCTGCGCTGGCTCGCCGTCCTGGGCCAGCTGGCGGCCGTGCTCTTCGTGTCGCTCGTGCTCGGGTTCGAGATGCCCTTCTGGCCGGCGATGCTGGTGATCGCCATCACCGCCTGGCTGAACATCGTGCTCACCCTGCGCTGGCGCACCACCACGCGTCTGGACGAACGGCACGCCGCCCTGCTTCTGGCCTTCGACATCATCCAGCTGGCCAGCCTCCTGTTCCTCACGGGCGGACTGTACAATCCCTTCGCCTTCCTGTTCCTCGCCCCGGTCATCATCTCCGCCGCCAGCCTGCCCTCGGAACGGACGATGGTTCTGGGCGGACTGGCGCTGGGCCTGATCACCGCCCTCGCCTTCTTCCACATGCCCCTTCCCTGGTGGCCGGGGCAGCGGTTCGAACCGCCGCCCCTGTACGTGTGGGGCATGTGGGGGGCGCTGGTCTCCGGCATCGTGTTCACCGCGCTCTACGTGCAGCGGGTGGCGCGGGAGACCCGGGAGATGGCGGAAGCCCTGGCGGCGGCGGAGCTGGCGCTGGCCCGGCAGCAGCAGCTCTACGCGCTGGACGGGCTGGCGGCGGCGGCGGCCCACGAACTGGGCACGCCGCTGGCCACCATCTCGGTGGTCGCCAAGGAGCTGCGGCGGGAATGTCCGGAGGATCCGGGGGCCTGTCCGGAGGAACGCAGGGGATTCTGCGAGGATCTGGATCTGCTGGTTTCGCAGGCGGAGCGGTGCCGGGAGATCCTCTCGCGGCTGGCCGACCATCGCGCGCAGAGCGACGCCATGCTGGCACGGGTGAAGTTCACCGTGATGCTCGAGGAGATCATGGAGCCGGTGCGCGGGCCCGACCTCGACGTGCGGCTGGAGATCGTCGCCCGCGAGGGAGCGGACGGCAGGCCCTCTCCGGAACCGGTGATCCGCCGGAATCCGGGCATTCTCTACGGGCTGGGCAACATCGTGGAGAACGCGGGCGACTTCGCCGAATCCGAGGTCGTCATCGAGGCGGAATGGGACGACGAGGAGATCGCGGTGACGATCATGGACGACGGCACCGGTTTCTCCGAGGCGGTCATGGACAGGCTCGGCGAACCCTTCGTCACCACGCGCGGCAACTACTACGCGGCTCCCGACGGAGCGGAGGGCGACGAAAGGGCCCACGGCATGGGACTGGGCTTCTTCATCGCCAAGACCCTGCTGGAGCGCACCGGAGCGGTGCTCGGTCTGGCCAACCGGCCGGCCCCGGAACATGGCGCCATCGTGCGGGTGGCATGGCCGCGGCATGTCCTGGAGGCGGACACGGCCTCCTGACCCTCGTACGGGCGGCGGACGAAGCGTTCCGCACTGCGCAAAATTTGTGCCTTCGGCCACAAACGGCTATAGAATGGGGCCAAAAATCGCTTCGGGGCGGCAGGATGGGGACCGCCCGGGGAGCACGGGGAGTATGCTCATGAGCGAGATTCTTTCGGTCGAGGGAAAGACGCTTCTGCTGGTCGACGATGACAGGCCGTTCCTGAACCGCCTCGCGCGGGCCATGGAATCGCGGGGGTTCAAGGTCCGCACGGCGGAGACCGTCGCCGCCGGCATCGCCGAGGCGCGCGGAAATCCGCCGGACTTCGCCGTCGTCGACATGCGGCTGGAGGACGGCAACGGCCTCGACGTGATCGAGGCGCTGCACCGGGCCAAGCCCGATGCCCGCGCCATCGTGCTGACGGGATACGGGAACATCGCCACCGCCGTGACCGCGGTGAAGCTGGGGGCCATCGACTATCTGGCCAAGCCGGCGGACGCAGACGCCATCTTCAAGGCGCTGGTCGCCGAGCCGGGCACCAAGGCCGCCCTGCCGGAAAACCCCATGTCCGCGGACCGGGTGCGCTGGGAACACATCCAGCGTGTCTACGAACTGTGCAACCGCAACGTCTCGGAGACGGCCCGGCGTCTGAACATGCACAGACGGACCCTGCAACGCATCCTCGCCAAGCGCGCACCGCGCTGACTGCGCGATTCCTCCCGACCGGCGGGGACGCATTCCTCACGTGCCCTCGCAGCCGCAGCCTTCTCCGAAGACGTAGGCGAGCATGAGGGCGTCCCTGCGGGCGCCTCCGGGTTGTCCGTAGTACCCCTTCCTCAGTCCGACGCGGCTGAAGCCCGCCTGTTCGTAGAGCGCCACGGCTGCGCGGTTCTCCGCGTCCACGTCGAGAAAGACGCGCCGGGCCCCGCGCATGCCCAGCTCCGCTAGGGCGCCCGAGAGAAGCCGCCGGCCTATGCCCCGCCTGCGCAACCGGGGCGACACGGCCACGGTCAGAATCTCGCCCTCGTCCGCGGCCAGGGAATACAGGATGAAGCCGCCCGGTCCCTCCGCCGTTTCGGCCAGCAGTCCCATGTTTCCCGGGAGATCCAGAATGCGGGCGATGAAGGACGCATCCCACGCCTGATGGGGTGGAAAGGCATCGGCATGGATCCCGGCCAGCAGGCCGGCCATGGCGGGCGTGGCCTCCATCAGCCGCATGGTTCAGTTTCCGACGTTCTCCAGCGGTCCCTGCGGTTTCGCATCCGCCGGCCGCAGGTAGAGCGGCTCCGGCAGAACTTCCGGCAGGGGCTCCACGGGTGCATGCATGGCCACGACCTCGGCATCGGGAAGGGCGTCGCAGCCCGCCTCCACGCGCCCCTTCTCCGCGTCGGCCAGGAATGGGGCACCGGAGCCGGCGAGCAGACAGGGACCGGGGGGAAGATGGCCGGGCGCCTCGTCGATTCGGACCGCCATGGCCTCGGTGAGCGGCGCGAAATCGGCATCGAAGACCTGCAGGTAGAGCTCGTCGCGACGGGCGTCCACAGCCGCGGCCACCGGAAGGCGTTCGGGATTGTGGGCGACATTGCGGGCGATGGCCTCCAGCGTGGTGATGGAGGCCACCGGTATCTCGAGCACCGTGCCCAGCGCCCGCGCGAACGACAGGCCGATGCGCAGACCGGTGAAAGAACCGGGACCGCGGGTGGTGGCCACGAAGGCCAGCTTCTCGTACGGATCGCCCTGGTCCATCATCACCGCATCGACCATGTCGGCGAGCCTTTCCGCCTGGCCCCGGTCCATGTTCTCACGGCGGTAGGAAAGCACCTGTCCCGACGCCCGGTCGCACAGCGCCACCGAGCAGGACTGCAGGCATGTATCGAGACCGAGAACGAGCATGTGGCGCATTTCCTTTCTGCCCCCGCCCGGGCCGGCCCGTTCCCGCATCCCGCAGGCCGCCGGTCACAGGATTTCCGCAATCTCCCCGAATTCCGGCCGGGGACTTCGTTCGAACAGGGATGCCGGATCCCCGTAGCCCAGATTGCACAGGAAGTTGGCACGAATGGAGGTGCCGGCGAAGAATTCGCGGTTCACGCCCTCCTGGTCGAACCCCGACATGGGACCGCAGTCCAGACCGAGCGCGCGGGCCGCCATGATGAAATAGGCCGCCTGCAGCGTGCCGTTGCGGAAGGCCGTCTCCTCGATGAGCGCGGGATTGCCCTCGAACCAGCTCTTCGCGTCGGTGTGCGGGAAATAGCGCGGAAGGCGCTCGTGGAACTCCAGATCATGGGCCAGAATGGCCACCACGGGGGCGGACATGGTCTTTTCCACGTTGCCCTCCATGAGAAAGGGCCGCAGCCGCTCCTTCGCCTCCGGACTCCTGAGGAAACGGATGCGGATCGGCTGGCAGTTGGCCGACGTGGGCCCCATCTTCATGAGATCGACGATCCGGTGCAGGCATTCGTCGGAAACGGGCCTGTCGAGCCAGCCGTTGTAGGTGCGCGCATCGAGGAAGATCTGGCGCAGCGCCGCCTCGTCGACCGGATTTCCGCACGCGTCCCAGCCCATGTTCCGCACTCCCTCAGATCAGATGCCGCAGGAGCCGCCGCCGGATCCCTGCACCTCCTGCACCTCCTGCACCTGCGGCACGAAATGCTTCAGAAGGTTCTCCACGCCCTGCTTGAGCGTGGCCGTAGCCGAGGGGCAGCCGGAACAGGCGCCGACCATCTGCAGGTACACCACGCCGTCCTTGAAGCCCTGGAAGGTGATGTCTCCGCCGTCCTGGGCCACCGCCGGACGCACCCGGGTGTCCAGCAGCTCCTTGATCTGGGCCACCACCTCGGCGTCCTTCTCGTCGTAGAACTCGCTGGCGGCGGCGGCCTCGCCCTCGATGACCGGATCGCCGGAGAGATAGTGCTCCATGATGACGCCGAGCACCGCCGGCTTGAGCACCGTCCAGTCGGCGCCGTCGCTCTTGGTCACGGAAATGAAGTCGCTGCCGAGAAAGACGCCGGTCACGCCGTCGAGCCCGAACAGCCGGCGCGCCAGCGGCGAGCACTCCGCCTCCCCGGCGCTCTTGAAGTCGCGGGGCGGTCCCGCGACCACGGTCTGACCGGGCAGGAACTTCAGGGTCTGGGGATTGGGCGTGGCTTCCGTCTGGATGAACATCGGGACTGATCCTCTGCATGCTGTACGTGCGCAGCCCGCCGGGCCACCGGCCCGCGGCATGTCTTCGGGAACCATGTGTCTGTCAGAAATCGGACGTCCTTTCAACGGGGTATTTCGCCACCCGGGGCGGCAGTGCGGCGGAAGACCGGCACGGGCCCTCCGGCCGGCGCCGGAAGGGGCATTTACAAACCCGTGTCCCGGGACTATCTAGATAGCCGGACACGGGCGGGCGTAGCTCAGTTGGCAGAGCACGAGCTTCCCAAGCTCGGGGTCGCGGGTTCGATCCCCGTCGCCCGCTCCATCCGTTCCCGCTCCCCACCTTCGACGAACGCACCGCTTGCCTGCGGGGCATACGGAAGACTATGACGTCTCCATGAGCCCCGACGTCCTGCGCACGCTTCTGCTCCCGCTGCTGCTTCTGCCGGCACTGGCCGCCTGCAGACAGGAGGGGGAGTCGGCCGTCGTCTCGCGCAAGCTGGACGTCTTCGGAACCATCGTCGAGATCACCGTGCGCGACGCCGATCCACGGACGGCGGATCGCGCCATCGACGCCGTGAGGGCCGATTTCGCCCGCATGCACCGCGACTGGCACGCCTGGAAACCCGGAGAGCTCACCCGGCTCAACGCGGCGCTGGCCGAAGGGCGTCCCTTCCGGGCCAGCCCGTTCCTGCTGCCGCTGATCCACCGGGCGAAGGTCCTGTGGCGCAAGTCGGACGGTCTGTTCGATCCGGCGATCGGAGCGATCATAGGCGCATGGGGCTTCCATGCCGACGAACTGCCGAAGGGGACCCGCCCGCCGCTGGATCGCATCCGCAAGCTCGTGGCGCTGCGGCCATCCATGGGCGAGGTGCGCATCGACGGCGACACCGTCTCCTCGCGCAACAGGGCCGTGCAGCTCGACTTCGGCGGCTTCGCCAAGGGCGAGGCCGTGGACCGTGCCATCCGGCGGCTCCGCGAATTCGGCATCCGCAACGCCATCGTCAACGCCGGCGGCGATCTGAAGGTGATCGGCTCCCATGGAGACAGACCATGGCGCGCCGGCATCCGGGATCCGAAGGACTGGGGCGTCATCGCCACCGTGGAGCTGGCATCCGGGGAGGCGCTGTTCACCTCCGGCAACTACGAACGCTACCGGGAATACGAGGGCATCCGCTATGCCCACATCATCGATCCGCGGACCGGGATGCCGGTGGAGCACATTGTCTCGGCCACCGTCCTGCATGCCGACGCGACGCTGGCCGATGCCGCCGCGACCGCACTGGCCGTGGCCGGTCCGCGGGATTGGACGCGCATCGCCGGACGCATGGGCGTGAAACACGTCATGCTGATCGACGAGGCGGGAACGGTCTACCTCACTCCGGAAATGCGCAAGCGCGTCGTCTTCGTGAAGGGACCGCCGAGACGACTCGTGGTGGCGCGATGACGGCGGGACACTCGGACAGACCCGGGGCCGGCATGGCCCTGTGCGCTCTGGCGATGGCGGTCTTCGCGGTTCAGGACTCCTTCACGCGCGTTCTGGTGACGGATATCGCGCCGCCCCAGATCATGATGGTGCGGTTGTGGATCTTCGCGCTGGGCGCACTGGCGTGGGCGGCCTGGCGGGGCGTTCTTCCCGGGGTCCTGCGGCCGGCACGACCCGTCCTGCAGGTATCGAGGGCCGCGTTCTCCGCCTTCGAGATGGTCACCATCGCCTGGGCGCTCAAATATCTCGGTCTGGCGGAGGCCCACTCCCTGTTCGCCTCCTTCCCCCTCATGGCCGCCGTGATGGCCCGGCTCGTCCTCGGGGAACGGCTGCCGGCATGGCGCGTTCTCGCCATCGTGGCGGGATTCGCCGGAGCGCTTCTGATCATCCGTCCCGGATTCGGCGTCTTCCGCCCGGCCGCCTTCATCGCCCTGGGCGCCGCGGCGCTGTTCGCGGCCTACCAGGTGGCGGGACGGCTGGCTGCGCGGCACGACGACTTTCTCACCTCCGTGGTGCAGATCTCTCTCGTCGGAGCCCTCATCCTGACGCTTCCGGGGCTGCTGTCCTGGAAAACCCCCGACACCATGCAGTGGCTGCTCATCTTCGCCGTTTCCGGTTTCGGGATTCTGGGCCACCTGCTGCTGGTCCGGGCGGTGGAATTCGCCCCGGCCGTCGTGCTCCAGCCGTTCAACTATCTCCTGCTGGCCTTCGCATTCCTGATCGGAGTGGGATGGTTCGGAGAACGGCCGGACGCCCTGTCGGTGACGGGCGCGCTGATCATCGCGGCCTCCGGTCTCTATTCCGTGCTGCGCAGATGACCGTGCCTCCGTTGCGCACACCCGTAAAAAAGGAAGCCGGACGATCAGGAGAAGGCGGCCTTCAGTTCGTCGACCAGATCCGTACGCTCCCAGGAGAAGCCGCCGTCCTCCTCGGGCGCGCGGCCGAAATGGCCGTATGCGGAAGTGCGGGCGTAGATCGGTCGGTTGAGTCCGAGATGTTCGCGGATTCCGCGCGGCCGCAGATCCATGATCTCCATGAGCACCTTCTCCAGCCGTTCCTCCTCCACCTCGCCGGTGCCGTGCAGGTCCACGTAGAGCGAGAGGGGCCGCGCCACGCCGATGGCGTAGGAGAGCTGCAGCGTGCAACGCTCCGCAAGACCTGCGGCGACCACGTTCTTGGCGAGGTAGCGGGCGGCGTAGGCGGCGGAACGGTCCACCTTGGTCGGGTCCTTGCCGGAGAAGGCGCCACCGCCATGGGGCGCGGCGCCGCCGTAGGTGTCGACGATGATCTTGCGTCCGGTGAGCCCGCAGTCGCCGTCCGGGCCGCCGATGTAGAACTTGCCCGTGGGATTGACATGCCATTCCGTGTCGCGGGTGATCCAGCCCTCCGGAAGGGTTTCGCGCACGTAGGGCTCGATGATGGCGCGCACGTCGTCGGAGGTCAGATCGGGATCCAGATGCTGGTGCGACACCACGATCTGGGTGACTTCCACCGGACGGCCGTCCTCGTAGCGCAGGGTGAGCTGGCTCTTGGAATCGGGTCCGAGCTTGGGCTCGGCGCCGGAGTGGCGGGCCTGCGCCAGGGTCTGGAGAATGCGATGGGCGTAGAAGATCGGTGCCGGCATCAGCTCCGGTGTCTCGGTGCAGGCGTATCCGAACATGATGCCCTGGTCGCCGGCGCCCTCGTCCCTGTTGCCCGCGGCGTCCACGCCCTGCGCGATGTCGGCGGACTGCGCATGCAGCAGGACCTCCACATCCGCGTGCCGCCAGTGGAAACCTTCCTGCTCGTAGCCGATGTTGCGGATCGCCTGCCGCGCCGTCTCCACGATGCGCTCCGTGGTGACGCTGTCCGGTCCGCGCGTCTCGCCCGCGATCACCACCTTGTTGGTGGTGGCCAGCGTCTCGGCCGCGCAGCGGATTGTCGCGACGTCCTGCCCTCCGGCCTCCGCCTCGCGGAAGAACAGGTCGAGGATCTCGTCGGAGATGCGGTCGCAGACCTTGTCCGGATGTCCCTCGGAAACCGATTCACTTGTGAAGAGATAGTTCTGGCGCGGCACGGGTCCCACTGCTCCCTGTTCCTCAGGAATACCGAATGCGCCCGCCGTTCCCGGTGCATGGCGCGGGCTGCCGGAAAGTCATAAGGGTTCCTTTATATGCTTGCAAGCCCCATGTCGGGCTCACTGGCCGGGACGCCGGGCGGGACCGAAGTTCTGAATCCGGCGCCGCTGCGGCCGGGCCGCCCGGGAGGGTGGTGGCGGCGGCGGGGCCTCGGTACGACCGCCACCGAAGATCCCGGCCAGAAAATCCACGATTCCGCCGGCCATGCGGTCCTCGCCGAAGCCCGGTTCGTTCCATTCGTCGGGGCGGTAGACACCCGGCAGGGGCAGACCCGGCAGGCCGCGGTGGGCTTCGGTCATGACGCTTTTCCAGACCTGCGCCGGAAGGGATCCTCCGGTGACGCGGCGCGTTGGGGAGTTGTCGTCGTTGCCGAACCAGACGCCTGCGGTGTACTGGGCGGTATAGCCGATGAACCATGCATCCCGGTAGTCCTGGCTGGTGCCCGTCTTGCCGCCGGCGTCGCGACCCTTCAGGCGCGCCCTGCGGCCGGTACCCGAGGTGATGACCGCGCGCATCATGTCGTTCATCGCACCGAGATCCTCGTCGGAGATCACCCGCCCCAGTCCGGATCCGCGGCGCTCGTAGAGCACCCGCCCGTCACGGGTGGTGATGCGCGTGACGATGTAGGGCACCACCGCCCGGCCACCGTTGGAAAAGGGCACGTAGGCGGAAGTCAGTTCCAGCAGGGTCACCTCGGAGGATCCCAGGGCCAGCGAGGCCACCGGTTTCAGGGGCGAGGTGATGCCGAGCCTGTTGGCGGTCATCACCACGTTCTCCGGCCCCACCGCCACGCACAGCTTCACCGCGACGGTATTCAGCGAAAGTGCCAGAGCCTTGCGCAGCGTGACGGGGCCGTAATACTTGCGCCCGTAGTTTTCCGGCCGGTAGTCGCCGATGCGCACGGGACTGTCCTCCTCCACCGAGTCCGGCGTGTACCCCTGCTCGATGGCGGTCAGATAGACGAAGGGCTTGAAGGCGGAGCCCGGCTGCCGGCGGGCGTGGACGGCGCGGTTGAACTGGGAGCGCCTGTAGGAGCGGCCGCCCACCATGGCCTTCACCGCTCCGGTGCCGTCCATGACCACCATGGCGCCCTGTGAAACGCGACGACGGCGTCCCTCCGCAGCGATGGTCCGCACGACGGCCCGTTCCGCGGCTTTCTGGATGCGATAATCGAGGGTGGTCTCCACCACGATCGACTGCTTCACCTCACCCACCAGATCGGGCAGCTGCTCGAGCACCCAGTCCACGATGTACTGGGTGGCGGGGACGTACGACGAGCTCTTCACCGCCCGGGCGCTCTTCAGCGCCGAAGCGGCCTCCTTCCGCGTGATGAATCCCTCCTCCACCATCGCGTTCAGCACCACGCGGGCGCGCTTGCGGGCCAGTTCCGGATGGCGCAGGGGATTGTAGCGGCTCGGGGCCTTCAGGGCGCCGGCGAGCATGGCCGCCTGTCCGAGCGTGAGATCCCGCGCGGAGCGGTTGAAGAACTTCTTCGCCGCCTGTTCGATGCCCACCGCGCCGGAGCCGAAATAGACCCGGTTCAGATAGAGCTGGAGGATCTCGTCCTTGGTGAAGCGGCTCTCCAGCCACAGGGCGAGCACCGCCTCCTGGAACTTGCGCCACAGGGTGCGTTCCGGCTTGAGGAAGAGATTCTTGGCCAGCTGCTGGGTCAGGGTCGAACCACCCTGGACGATGCGGCCGGCGCGCAGGTTGGTGACCATGGCCCGGGCCATGCCCAGCGGATCGATGCCGAAGTGGTGGTAGAAACGCCGGTCTTCGATGGCGATCACCGCCCGCGGGACATAGGGCGGCAGCTCGGAGAGGCGCGCCTCGTCGCCGAAGAAGGAACCGCGCTCGGCGATCACCCGTCCATCGGCGGACACGAGCATGATTCCCGGCTCCCGCTCCGGGATCCGGAACAGCCCCTTCGAATCGAGCGTGAGGAAGACATAGGCCGTGGCGGCGGTGAAGGCGATGACGCCCCACACCGCGAGCGTCATGGCCCAGCCCAGCAGACGGAACACGAACGGCCTTCCGCGGCGCCGGGAGCCGGCGGATGCCGTCCCTCGGGTTCCCTTCCTGCCTCTGGAGCTGCCTCTGTCCGCCATGAAAAGCACCGATCCTCGGGATTCGGGAGAACCTTAGACCACGCAGCATGAATGCCGCATTAATGGCCCGGCGCGTCGGGCCTACGGATGTGCCGGACAAAAGGGGCGGGATCTGGGCGGATCAGCCGTTGTATCTGCGGAAGACGAGCGTTGCGTTGGTGCCTCCGAACCCGAAGGAGTTGGAGAGCACGGTATCGATGCGCGCATCGTCGATACGCTGCCTCACGATGGGCAGTCCCTCGAATTCCGGATCCAGGTTCTCTATGTTGGCCGACTCGCAGATGAAGCCGTCCCGCATCATGAGAATGGAATATATGGATTCGTGCACGCCGGCGGCGCCGAGGGAGTGTCCCGACAGCGACTTCGTCGCCGAGATGGGCGGGATGTCATCGCCGAAGACCTCGCGGATGGCCTCGATTTCCCGCACGTCGCCGATGGGCGTGGACGTGGCGTGGGGATTGATATAGTCGATCGGCGAATTCACCGTTTCCAGGGCCTGGCGCATGCAGCGCACCGCGCCCTCGCCCGAGGGCTGCACCATGTCGTGGCCGTCGGATGTCGCGCCGTATCCGACGAGCTCGCAGTAGATCTTCGCACCGCGAGCCTTCGCGTGCTCCAGCTCCTCCAGAACCAGCATGCCGCCGCCGCCCGCGATCACGAATCCGTCCCGGTCGGCGTCGTAGGCGCGGGAGGCCCTCTCCGGCGTCTCGTTGTACCTGCTGGACATCGCCCCCATGGCGTCGAACAGCACCGAAAGGGTCCAGTCCAGTTCCTCCGCGCCGCCGGCGAAGACGATGTCCTGCTTGCCCCACTGGATCAGTTCCGCCGCATTGCCGATGCAATGCGAGGAGGTGGAACAGGCGGAGGAGATGGAATAGTTCACTCCGTGGATGCGGAAGTAGGTGGAAAGCACCGCGGAGGCGGTGGAGCTCATGGCCTTCGGGACGACGAACGGACCGACACGCTTCGGTCCCTTCTCGCGGGTGATGTCGGCGGCGGCCACGATGGCCCGGGTGGAGGGACCGCCGGTGCCGACGATGAGGCCCGTGCGCTCGTCGCTGACCTCGTCCTCCTCGAGGCCCGCGTCGGCGATGGCCTGTTCCATGGCCACGTAGGCCCAGCCGGCTCCATCGCCCATGAAGCGCATCTTGCGCCGGTCGATCACATCCTCCGGCCGGAGCTTCGGCGCGCCGTGGACCTGCGATCTGAATCCCAGGCGGACATAGTCCTCCGCCCTGACGATGCCCGGTCTGGCCTCCCTGAGGGACCGGCTCACCTCCTCCGCATTGTCGCCGAGACTGGACACGATGCCCAACCCCGTCACCACGACCCGTCTCATGACAGTTTCTCCCGTATCGCGCTTTCCGCGGGACGGCCGGGACATCATGGCCCCGAGGCCGTTCCTAGACCATGTCCTCCGGCCTGAAAAGGCCCACCCGAAGATCCTTCGCCGTGTAAATCAGCTTGCCGTCGCAGCGGAGTTCGGCATCGGCGATGCCCATGTTGAGCTTCCTCAGGATGACACGTTTCGGATAGACGGCGTATTCCACGAGCTTCGCATCCGGCAGGACCTGGCCGGTGAATTTCACCTCGCCGGCGCCGAGCGCGCGGCCGCGGCCGGGAGCGCCGAGCCAGCCCAGATAGAAGCCGAGCATCTGCCACATGGCGTCCAGACCGAGGCAGCCGGGCATCACCGGATCCTCGTTGAAATGGCAGGCGAAGAACCAGAGATCCGGATTGATGTCCAGTTCGGCGCGGATCTCCCCCTTGCCGTGGGGCCCGCCCTCGTCGGTGATATTGGTGATGCGGTCGAACATCAGCATGGGCGGCAGCGGAAGCTGGGCGTTTCCGGGCCCGAAGATCTCGCCGCGTCCGCACGCGATGAGCTCCTCGTAGGTGTAGCTGTTCTGGCGCTCGGTCATGTCGATCCCGTGAATGCGTGAATTGGCCGGCGCAACTTTTGCAGATTGCTCCGGTCCAGACAAGAGAGGCGAAACGGAAAGACGCACCGGCGTGCACCGATGCGTCCTTCCCAATGTGTTCCGAAAGGGTTCTACTTCGTGGCGTCGGGAACCTTTCCGGAATTTTCCTTCTTCGCGGCGGGCGCCCCGTCGCCCGTCTTCTGCGCATCCTTCTTCGCCGCAGCGGCGGGCTTCTTCACCATCATGGCGATGTCCTGGCCGTGCAGGAAGCGGATCGCGGCCTGGAGCTGGGTGTCCTTGGCCTTGTCCTTGGGAACGTAGGCCGAGGATCCGGATTCCTCCTCGCCGTCGGCCTTGTCGTTCTTCAGGTGGCCGCGCAGGGCCGCCTCGCCGCGGGTCCTGAGCTGGTCGGCCTTCTTCTTGAGCTCCTCGGGCAGCTCCTCCTCGACGATGTAGTCGGGGACGATGCCCTTGGCCTGGATGGAGCGGCCGCTAGGCGTGTAGTAGCGGGCGGTGGTCAGACGTATGGCGCCGCCGCGCGGGCCCAGCGGAATGATGGTCTGGACCGATCCCTTGCCGAAGGAGCGGGTGCCGATGAGAGTGGCCCGCTTGTGGTCCTGCAGGGCACCGGCGACGATCTCCGAAGCGGAGGCCGATCCACCGTTGATGAGCACGACGACGGGCTTGCCGCCGGTGAGGTCGCCGGGCTGGGCATTGAAGCGCTGCGACTCCGAAGCGTTGCGGCCACGGGTGGAAACCACCTCGCCATGCTCCAGGAAGGTGTCGGAGACGGAGATCGCCTGGTCCAGGAGACCGCCGGGATTGTTGCGCAGATCGATGATGTAGCCCTTCACCTTGTCGCCGAGCTTCTTGCGGATGTCCTTGATGGCCTTCTCCAGACCGGGCTGGGTCTGCTCGTTGAAGGAGGTGATGCGGATGTAGCCGATGTCCCCGCCCTCGATGGAATGCTTCACCGAACGGATGCGGATGATGTCGCGCACGATCTTGATGTCGAACGGATCCTTCACCCCCTTGCGCAGCACGGTGATGGTGATGGGCGTGCCTACCTTGCCGCGCATCTTCTCCACGGCCTGATTGAGGGTAAGGCCGCGGACCCGTTCGCCGTCGATCTTGACGATCAGGTCGCCCGCCTGCACCCCGGCCTTGGCCGCCGGCGTGTCGTCGATGGGCGAGACCACCTTGACCACGCCGTTCTCCATCGTGACCTCGATGCCGAGACCGCCGAACTCGCCGCGCGTCTGCACCTGCATGTTGCGGAAGTTCTTCGGATTCAGATAGCTGGAGTGGGGATCGAGCGACTGCAGCATGCCGTTGATGGCCGCCTCGATCAGCTTCTCCTCGTCGGGCTTCTCGACGTAGTCGCTGCGCACCCGGTCGAACACGTCGCCGAAGAGGTCGAGCTGCTTGTAGACCTTGATGTTTCCGCTGCCCGCGGACGCCGCCTCCAGGGCATGGTAGAGTCCCGCGCTCATCAGGGCGCCGAACGCCATGAGGGAGAGGTTGCGGACGAGATTGGACAGTTTCATTTCCTGCGAGCCTCCTGACGGGCACCGAGCCACCAGCGGGTGGCGTCAATGGGCCGTCCGTTCTTTCTCAGTTCCATATACAGAATGGGTCGGCGGGTTTCCAGCTGGCTGTCCGTGACGGTGGCGGGCGCCGGTCTGCTTCCCATCTCGCCCACCGGCTCTCCCGCACGCACGTACTGTCCCGTCTCCACCGTCGTCTTCTTCAGTCCTGCCAGCAATATACGGTACCCCCTGCCGGGATCCAATATTAAAAGTTGTCCATAGGACCGGAACGGCCGCGCCAGCTCCACCCTGGCGTCGGCGGGCGCGACGACCGAGGCTCCGGGGCGGGTGGCGACGTAGATGCCCTCGGAGCGTCCGCCGAGTCCGAGCTTCTCGCCATATCCCAGCAGCCGTTCGCCCTGCACGGGCCATGGCAGGCGCCCCTTGAGACTGGTGAAGGGCCGGGAGGGTTTCGGGGCGGCGGCCGTCTCCCGGCGCTTCTCTCCCTGCCGTCCGTCCGGGAGGTCCCGCGGCGTCTTCTCCCGGTCGGCCTCCCGCCGCTTCCGGCGCTCCAGTTCCCGACGCCGCCGCTCCTCCCTGCGCAGGGCCGCCATCACCTCGTTGAGCGTCCGGGCCTTGTCGGTGAGCCGTTTCAGGCGGCGCTGCTCCTCCTCGAGCCGGGCGTCGATGCGACGGATGAGCTCCCGCTTGCCGGCCAGCAGCGCATCGATCTGCTGCCTGGTGCGGCGCAGCTGCTCGATATTGCGGCGCTTCTCCTCCTGTTCCTTCTTCAGCCCCTCCCGTACGCGGCGCAGACGGGAAAGACTGCTCAGCAGCCTCGCCACCCGCGCATCCACCTGTGGAACCGCGGAGGAAAGAAGAAGCGCCCCCCGCACTGCGGCGAGCACATCGTCGGGCCGGGTCACGAAAGGCGGCGGGGGATCGCGCCTCAGCTTCTGCAGGGCGGCAAGAAGCTCCGCGATGGCCGAACGGTTCATGGCCAGCAGCGCCAGCAGGGAGGATTCCTTCTCCTCCAGTTCCCGGATGCGCTTCTCGTTGCGGACGATCAGCGCCTCGCGGGCCTGCATGCGGCCGGCCAGCTCCACCAGTCTGGCGGATATGGCCTCCGCCTCCTTCCGCAGGGCTTCCTTCTCCCGCGCGAGGGTCGTTCTGCGCCGTGCCGCCTGGCCGATGCTGCGGCGCAGCGTCTCCAGCTCCTGCCGTCTCAGACTTTCCACGTCGGTGGCTTCCTGCGCCGGAAGGCCGCCGGAGCCTGCGGCCACCAGTGCCGCCAGCAATCCCGCCATGTGATTCGTCCATCTGGTCATGGAACGCACAATGCGCCATTCATCGGTCCGGCACCAGATCGAGATGCATCAGAGCGGCGCGCAGCCGCGCGGCCGCGCGGGGTCTTTCCGCATCGATGCGAACGAGAGGCAGGGTCGCGCCCCGCAGCTCCTCCGTCTCCGGATCCGGCATCCGTTCGATTTCGTGCCAGGGACACAGGCGCACGATCAGCCGCAGCGGCACCCGTTCCACATGGGGCAGGCGCAGGATTCCCAGCCCGCGCACCTCCAACCGGCCGGCCAGCTCCGGAGGCGGACTTGCGAGAAGCGCTCCGCCCTCCTTCTCCAGCAGGACCCGGTCGTCGGCCACGAGCACCGTTTCCAGAAGCGGTCCTCCCGCTCCATGGCCCGGCGTGTCGATCAGCTCCAGCGCCAGCGCCGACTTTCCCGATCCGGACGGACCCGAGATGAGGACCCCCGCGCCGCCGGTGCGGACGCAGGTGGCATGGACGGTGGAATCCGGGGGCGCGCTCATGACTTCCTGTCCCGGGCGGGATTGCGCTGGCGCTGGCGGGCGGCACGGGCCGGCAGACGCACGGTGAAACGTGCGCCCTTCACCGTACGGCCGTCGTCGGCCATGATGTTCTCCGCCCATATGCGGCCGTTGTGGGCTTCGACGATCTGCCGCGAAATGGACAGTCCGAGCCCGGAATTCCTGCCGAAGTACTGTGGCGGCCGGTCGGTGTAGAAGCGCTTGAATATGCGCTCCAGATTGTTCGGCGGAATGCCCGGTCCCTCGTCCTCCACGAGGAATTCCACGAAGCGTCCGTTGCGGCGCAGGATCACCCGCACGACGCCTCCGGGCGGCGAGAAGGAGCGGGCGTTGGCGAGCAGGTTCTGGACCACCTGGGCGAGACGCGTGTCGTGCCCCATGACGATCCAGGCGTCGTCGCCGGTGAAGTTCGACGGCGGAGCGACCACCCGCATTTCGACCTTCGCGTCGTTCTCCCGCGCCGTCTCGTTGGCCAGCGTCACCAGCGTGTCGAGCAGCCGGCGGACGTTGACCGGCCGCGCCTGGGATCTGGCCAGTTCGGCATCGAGCCGCGAGGCGTCCGAGATGTCGGAGATCAGCCGGTCGAGGCGCCGCACGTCGTGGGTGACGATGTCGGCCAGACGCTGGCGTTGCTCCTCCGTCTTCGCCACCCGCAGGGTCTCCACGGCGGAGCGCAGGGAGGTGAGGGGATTCTTCAGCTCGTGCGCCACGTCTGCGGCGAAGTTCTCGATGGCGTCGATCCGGTCGTAGAGGGCGCGGGTCATGTCGCGCAGGGTCCCGGACAGATGGCCGATCTCGTCTCCGCGATGGGTGAAGTCCGGGATCTCCACGCGGTTGTCGACGCCGCGGCGCACCTTCTCCGCGGACGAGGCCAGCCGGCGGATCGGTTCGGCGATCTGGCTGGCCAGGGATACCGAGAGAAGCACGGCCACCAGTCCGGCGACAAGGAACGTGAAGAAGAGGATCTTCCTCTCCGCCCGCAGAACCTTGTCGATCTCGCCGCCGCGCGTGGAGAGCACGAGCGAGCCGAGCACCGCCTTGTAGCGCTGGATGGGAACCGCCACGGTGACGATGATCTCGCCCTTCTTGTTGACCCGCACCACCGACACGGAGGCGCCGTTGAGGGACGCGGTGACTTCGGGGAAATCCTTGCCGTTCTCCAGCCCGTACTCCTTCTGCACGGGATAGTCGTTGGAGAACAGCCACTTGTAGAAGCGGTTCCAGATGCGGCCCCACCAGCTCTCCTCGCGGCGGTCCAGGGGCGGCAGATCGAGCCTGAGGATGCCGCCGTATCCGTAGAGATGGCGCGAATCCACGGTGAGCACGCCTTCGCGGTCGTAGATGCGGGCGACGGTGTTGGTGCCCTTGACGAGGCGGCGCAGGACGGGACCGGCCTGCTCCGGGCGGATCAGGAATTCGTAGCGGGAGAAGGCGTTGAAGGTGCCCGGATCCTCCTCGGTCTGCTCGATCAGCTTGTCCGGATCGATGGTGATCTCGCCGGTGTCCACGCTGGCCGAAGAGGCCACGGCCGCGGCCATGATGTGCGCCTGTGTCATGAGGGATTCGACGCGGGCGTCGATGAGACTTTCGCGGGACTGGTTGAAGTAGAGGATGCCGCCCAGCAGGACGACCAGGCCCGCCAGGTTGATGAGGATGATGCGGGCCAGCAGCGAACGGGGCCGCAGCCGGGTCAGCCAGTGCAGCGGCCCGTGCACGTCCTCGTCCGTATCCTCCAGCTCGCGCTGACGCTCCTCCGAGCGGAGTCTTCCGCCGGATTCCGGATCCTCATCCCCGTGCGAAGCGGATCCGGACGGCGGTGGGGAAGCGGACCGGGATTCCTCCCCCTCCCGTTTCCGCTCCGCCGCGGGAGCGATGTCGCCACCTATGTTCATGCCCGCATGTTACCACAGGAAGTTGCCGGAATCCTACTCCTCGCGGAAGCGGTATCCTACGCCGTAGAGCGTCTCGATCGCATTGAACTCCGGATCCACGGCCTTGAACTTCTTGCGCAGCCGCTTGATGTGGGAATCGATGGTGCGGTCGTCCACGTAGACCTGGTCGTCGTAGGCGGCGTCCATGAGCGCGTCGCGGGACTTCACGATGCCCGGCCGCTGGGCGAGCGCCTGAAGGATGAGGAATTCGGTCACCGTCAGCGTCACGGGCTTTCCGTCCCAGGTGCAGGCGTGCCGGTCCGCGTCCATGACCAGCTTGCCGCGCTCGATGACCCGGGAGGTCTCCGCCTCCGCCGCGTTCTCGCCGCTGTTCTGGGCGCGGCGCAGCACCGCCTTCACCCGTTCCACCAGCAGACGCTGCGAGAAGGGCTTGCGGATGTAGTCGTCGGCGCCCATCTTGAGCCCGAACAGCTCGTCGATCTCGTCGTCCTTGGAGGTCAGGAAAATGACCGGCAGGTTGGACTTCTGCCGCAGGCGGCGCAGGAGCTCCATCCCGTCCATGCGCGGCATCTTGATGTCGAAGATGGCGATGTCCGGCGGATTCTCCTCCAGGCCCTTCAGCGCGGAGACGCCGTCGGTGTAGGTCTGCGTACGATAGCCTTCGGCTTCCAGCGCCATGGAGACGGAAGTCAGAATGTTGCGGTCGTCGTCGACAAGGGCGATCGTAGGCATCTTTCTGCTCATTTCAGCTGATCCTCATGGCGCTATAGACACCGAACCGGGACAAATTGTGGCATTCCACGGGAATGCCGCGGAGGTCCTGCGACCGCCGTGCACGCGCACCGGATATTCCGTCAACAGATAATATCGCCCGCCGCGCTTTCAACCGCAGCGGACGTTCCACCATCTGGCATGGACCGCATGAACCGCCGATGAACGACAGCGGAAGCGCGGGAAGGCGTGCGCGCCCCGGGAAATCTAGAGGATGTAGCGGGAGAGGTCCCTGTCGCGCGCCAGATCGCCGATCCGCGATTCCACGTACGCGGCATCGACGGTGATCGTGACGCCGGTGCATTCCGGGGCGGTGAAGCTGATCTCCTCCAGCACCCGCTCCATGACCGTCTGCAGGCGGCGGGCGCCGATGTTCTCCACGTTGGTGTTGATCTCGGCGGACAGGGTGGCGATGGCGTCGATCCCGTCGTCGGTGAATTCCAGCTCCACCCCTTCCGTCCTCATCAGGGCGACGTACTGCCTGACCAGCGAAGCCTCCGGTTCGGTGAGGATGCGCCGGAAGTCGTCCCTGCCGAGGGCGGAGAGCTCGACGCGGATCGGCAGCCGGCCCTGCAGTTCCGGCAGCAGGTCGGAAGGCCGGGCGACATGGAAGGCGCCGGAGGCGATGAAGAGGATGTGGTCCGTCCTCACCGGCCCGTGACGGGTGGAGACGGTGGTGCCCTCGATGAGCGGCAGCAGGTCGCGCTGCACGCCCTCCCGGGAGACGTCGGCGCCCGTGCGTTCGGCGCGGGCGCAGATCTTGTCGATCTCGTCTATGAAGACGATGCCCGAATTCTCCACCGTCCGCCGGGCCTCGGAGATGACCGTCTCCTCGTCGAGAAGGCGGTCGCTCTCCTCCGCCACGAGCACCTCGTAGGAATCGCGCACCTTCATGCGGCGGCGGCGGGTGCGCGGCGAGAACGCCTTGCCGAGCAGGTCGGTGATGTTGATCATTCCCATGCCTCCACCGCCGGGCAGACCGGGAATGTCGAGCATCGGCGCCGCCGGCCCCGTGTCCGCCACCTCGATCTCGATCTCGCGGTCGTCCAGAAGCCCCTTGCGCAGCTTTTCCAGAAAGGACTTCCGGGTCGCCTCGGAGGCACCGGATCCGACGAGGGCCTCGATCACCCGCTGTTCGGCGGCCTCGTGCGCCCTGTCGCGGACCTCCTCGCGCATCCGTTCGCGGACCAGCGCGATGCCGGCCTCCATGAGATCGCGGACGATCTGCTCCACGTCGCGGCCCACGTATCCCACCTCGGTGAAGCGCGTGGCCTCCACCTTCAGGAAGGGCGCCCCCGCGAGCGCCGCCAGCCGGCGGGCGATCTCCGTCTTGCCGACGCCGGTGGGGCCGATCATGAGGATGTTCTTCGGAAGCACCTCCTCGCGCAGCGGGGAGTCCAGCCGCTGCCTGCGCCAGCGGTTGCGCAGGGCAACGGCCACGGCGCGCTTGGCGTCCGCCTGGCCGACGATGTGGCGATCCAGTTCCGCGACGATCTCGCGGGGCGTCAGTGCGCTCATCGGTTTTCCCGTTCCCTTCCCTTTCCCGTCCACCGTTCCGCAAGCGGAAATTCCATCTGGAAGCGGAAGATTGGTGGCACAGGCGGCGCGTCCGCGCAAGACGGAGAATATAAAGATGCCTTTATGTGTTTCTTGCCGGCTTGCGTCCCACCTGTTATAGAGCCTTCCGGACACGGGCCGGTGGAGCCCGCAACAGATCGATACCGGAATTCTGGAAGGATACGCCATGAGCAGCACCGACTACGTGGTCGCCGACATTTCGCTGGCCGACTGGGGACGCAAGGAGATCGAGATGGCCGAGGTGGAGATGCCCGGCCTGATGGCGACGCGGGAGGAGTACGGACCGCAGCAGCCCCTGAAGGGCGCG
Source organism: uncultured Rhizobiaceae bacterium (assembly GCA_964430935.1). GTDB lineage: Bacteria > Pseudomonadota > Alphaproteobacteria > Rhizobiales > Aestuariivirgaceae > Thermopetrobacter. Next base: position 56,598 of record CAYSHK010000039.1, on the reverse strand, counting down.
CGCATCGCCGGCTCCCTGCACATGACCATCCAGACGGCCGTCCTCATCGAGACCCTGGTCGCGCTTGGCGCGGAAGTGCGCTGGGCCTCCTGCAACATCTTCTCCACCCAGGACCATGCGGCGGCGGCGATCGCCGCGCGGGGAATCCCCGTCTTCGCGAAGAAGGGCGAATCCCTGGAGGAATACTGGGACTACTGCGACCGCATCTTCGACTGGGGCGGCGGCGAGACCGCCAACATGATCCTCGACGACGGCGGCGACGCCACCCTGCTGGTGCGGCTCGGCGCGGAGGCCGAGGAGGATCCCTCCGTGCTCGACAATCCCGGCAACGAGGAGGAGGAGGCCCTTTTCGCCACCATCCGCCGGCGGCTGGAGCGCAATCCCGGCTGGTACTCGAAGGTGCGGGCGAACATCCGCGGCGTCACCGAGGAGACGACCACCGGCGTCCACCGCCTCTACGAACTGGAGAAGGAGGGCAAGCTGCCCTTCCCGGCCATCAACGTGAACGATTCGGTCACCAAGTCGAAGTTTGACAACAAGTACGGCTGCCGGGAATCCCTGGTGGACGCCATCCGCCGCGCCACCGACGTCATGCTGGCGGGCAAGGTGGCCATCGTCTGCGGCTACGGGGACGTGGGCAAGGGCTCGGCCCAGTCCCTCGCCGGAGCCGGCGCGCGCGTGATGGTGACGGAAGTCGATCCCATCTGCGCCCTTCAGGCGGCCATGGACGGCTTCGAGGTGGTGACGCTGGACGACGACATCCACCGGGCCGACATCGTGGTCACCGCCACGGGCAACCGGGACATCGTGACGCTCGAGCACATGCGCAAGATGAAGGACTGGGCCATCCTGTGCAACATCGGCCATTTCGACAACGAGATCGACGTGGCCTCCCTGCGCAACTTCAAATGGGTGAACGTCAAGCCGCAGGTGGACCAGGTGATCTTCCCCGACGGCAAGCGCATCATCCTGCTTTCGGAGGGACGGCTCGTGAACCTCGGGAACGCCACCGGCCATCCCAGCTTCGTCATGTCGGCCTCCTTCACCAACCAGACGCTGGCCCAGATCGAGCTCTGGACGAAGGGGGACCAGTACGAGAACAGGGTCTACGTGCTGCCCAAGATCCTCGACGAAAAGGTCGCGCGGCTGCATCTGCCGAAACTGGGCGTGAAACTGACCAGGCTGACGCCGGAACAGGCCGCATACATCGGCGTGCCGGTCGAAGGTCCCTACAAGCCGGAGCACTACCGCTACTGACGGGCGGATCATTTCCGGACGGAAACAGGGGGATGTGGATCCGTTCCGCATCCCTCTTTCACATCACCGATTCGCTTTCGCAACATTTCCCGTCGGTAGTACCATCGGTCATACTCCATCCGGCGCGGCGAGGAGTTTCCGGTGCAGTTCCCGGACCTGTCCGCGCACATCCTCCAGATCGCCGGAGGCGTCGATCACGAAATCGGCCGCCGCCCGCTTTTCCGCTTCCGGAATCTGTCTGGCGTCAAGCATGGAGAACTTCTCCTCCGTCATCCCGGAGCGTCGCAGGGCCCGTTCCTTCCTGAGCTCGCGGGGCGCATGGACGGTCACCACCATGTCGCAGCAACCGGCTCTTCCGGTTTCGAACAGCAGGGGTTCCTCCAGCACGGCGTAGGGCGCGCCCATCCGACGGGCACGTTCAAGGAATCTTTTCCTCTCCTCATCCACCAGCGGATGGACGATCCGCTCGATTTCCCGCAGCAGATCCGGGTTCGCGACCACCTCCGCGGAAAGACGCCCGCGGTCCAGGCCGCCATGCGGGGCTGCGGCGGCGGGCACCAGCCGCAGCAGAGGCTCCACCGCCGCGCCGCCCGGCGCATAGAGCCCGTCCACCACGGCGTCGGCATCGAAGACGGGAATTCCGAGTTCGGCGAACATGGCGGCCACGGTGCTCTTGCCCGCGGCGAGGGATCCTGTGAGCGCCACGGTTCTCATGGAGCGATGTCCGCCTCCAGAAGCCGGCGAAGCTCCGGTGTGACTTCGGGTCTGACCCCGAACCACTTCTCGAAACCGGGAACCGCCTGGTGCAGCAGCATGCCCAGTCCGTCCACGGTCCGCAGCCCCCGCGCGCGGGCGCGCTCGAGAAGCTCCGTCTCCAGTGGCACGTAGACGATGTCCGCCACCACGGCATCGTCCGGAAGCATGGAGAGATCCACATCGAGCGGAGGCTGTCCCGCCATGCCGAGGGATGTGGTGTTCACCAGCACATCCGCCTCGGGCATCACCTCCTCCAGCCGGTCCAGCGGCATGGCTCCGACCGTATCGCCCAGTTCGGAAGCGATCCTCTCCGCCTTCTCCAGCGTTCGATTCACCACCGTCACGGCCCTGGCTCCGGCATCCATGAAACCGGCGACCACGGCTCTGGCCGCACCTCCGGCACCGAGTACGACCACGTGCCGCCCGGATCCGTCCCATTCCCCGAGACGTTCCCGGAAATTGGCCATGAATCCATGGACGTCCGTATTATCCGCGTGCAGTCGGCCGGCGTCGTCCACCCAGACCGTGTTGACCGCCTTCAGGCGGTTCCCCATGCGGCCCACACCTTCCGGATTCGCTTCCGAAACGATCTCCCATGCCCGTTCCTTGTGCGGGATGGTCACGTTGCAGCCGACCAGTCCCTCCTCCGCCAGGCCGTGCAGGAAGGATTCCAGGTCCTCCGGCCGTACCGCCCGCCGGTCGTACTTTCCCGGCAGACCGTACCGCCGCAGCCAGTATCCGTGGATCAGCGGCGAGCGCGAATGCTCGACAGGCCATCCTGCGACACAGGCTCTTTTCTCGATTCCATCGCTCATGATTCTCTTCCGTAACGGTTCGCCGTACCGGTCATGCCGGAAGCAGTCCCCGTCCGCGCAGCCAATCGAGGAACGGCAGCATGGGCAGACCGATGATGGTGAACCAGTCGCCATCCACCTTCTCGAAGAGCTGAATTCCGGGCCCTTCGATCTGATAGCACCCCACGGATTTCAGGACGTTCTCCCCGGCCATGTCCAGATAGTGGTCGAGAAAAGTGTCGGAGAAGCGTCGCATGGTCATGCGGGCCTCCTCGACGCAGGTCCATGTCGTCGCGCCCCCCTCGGCCACCGCCAGCGCGGAGATCAGACGATGGGTCCGTCCGCGCAGGAACAGCAGGTTCGCGCGGGCTTCTTTCATGTCCGCGGGTTTGGAGAACACCCTGTCCCCGCAGACGAGAATCTGGTCGGCGCCGAGGACGGGCCGTTCCTCGTCCCGCGAGACGGCTTCCGCCTTGGCGCGCGCAAGGGTGAGGGCCAGCTCCTCCACGGGCGCGCCGCCCTCCCTGTCGAACCGTTCCTTCAGGGCCTCCTCGTCCACCCGTGGCACGCGGATCTCGAAATCCAGACCGGCATTCTCCAGGATCATGCGTCTGCCTGCGCTGCCGGAGCCGAGTACGAACTGGCTCATCGATCGTTCTTTCCATCCAGAAGGTTGAGCACGAGCGCCGCCGTCTCCTCGATGGAACGGCGCGAAACGTCTATAACCGGCCAGCCGTGGCGGGCGCAAAGGGTTTTCAGTTCGTTGATCTCCCTGGCGATCCGTCTCCGGTCCACGTAGTCGTGGTTTCCGCTGTCGTTGAGGATGTCCAGCCGCTTGCGCCGGATGTCGGCGACCACCGAGGCGTTGGCCACCAGTCCGACGACCAGGGGTTTCCTGAGACGGAACAGTTCCTCCGGCAGCGGACGTCCGGGAACGAAGGGAACGTTGGCGGTCTTCAGCCCGCGGTTGGCGAGATAGATGCTGGTCGGCGTCTTGGAGGTGCGCGAGATGCCGACCAGAACCACGTCCGCCTGGTTCAGCGTTTCCGGATGCTGACCGTCGTCGTGCATCATGGTGAAGTCCAGAGCCTTGATGCGCGAGAAATATTCCTCGTTCAGGGCGTGCTGTCCGCCCACGCGGGGACGGACTTCCGCGTTGAGATATCCGGCCAGCGCGGCGATGGCCGGATCCAGTATGGAGACGCACGGCAGGCCGAGCCCGGAGCACGCCTCCTCGAGCCGGGATTTGAGATTGCGGTCGGCCAGGGTGTAGAGCACGATGCCGGGCGCCTTCTCGATTTCCGATATGGCCGCATCGAGCTGGGCCGGCGAGCGCACCATGGCATGCAGATGCTCGATCGGCCTGTGACTGGCGTAGTTCGCCGCCGCCGCCCTGGCGACGCGGGTGATGGTTTCGCCGCTGGCGTCGGAAACGAGATGGATGTGGAAAAAGCGGCTTGCTGTGCGCGGCACTGTCCGGAACGCCTGTCGTGAACATGTGGATTGCGGAAGGGATTCTAGACCGGTCCGGAGGATTTTGCCATCTCCGCCGCATCCGCTGCACCGGTCCTCAACATGTGGAGATGCCAGCCCGCGATTTCCCCGCTGTTGACGGTCTGTTGACGGAACACCGGAAAGCGGTGCCGGAAACCGCCTGTGGAGGAAATCCCGGAAGGGGCGCAAACTTCTGATCCATGTCCGCTTTTCCGCCGGTAGCGGGTATCCGGATGCAAAAGTCCTTTGAATCGGAGGGCAAATGGTGGAAAAAGGGACAACCTGTGGACCGGAGGATATTCCCGCAATCCACACTGGCAACTACAACAACAGACAGGTTCTTCTTCTATGTCCGGAAGAGAGATGTTCGACCACGGCCCGGAAAGGGGAAAGGCCCTGATGGACGTCCTCGAGGGTCGCAAGCCATGGCGCAGACCGGCCTGGTTCATGCGGCAGGCCGGCAGGTACCTTCCGGAATACAGGGAGACGCGGGCGAAGGCGGGAAGCTTTCTCGACCTGTGCTACGACCCGGAGCTGTCGGCGGAGGTGACCTTCCAGCCGCTGCGCCGCTTCGATCTCGACGCGGCCATTCTCTTCGCGGACATCCTGCTCGTGCCGCAGGCGCTGGGTGTCGGTCTGTCCTTCAACGCCGGGGAGGGACCCGTGCTGGATCCCGTCCGGTCGATGGAGGACGTGCTGCGTCTGAAGCCGGAGGGAGCCGCGGAGCGGCTGTCCTCGATCTACGAGACCGTGGCGCGGATCTCGGAGGGCCTGCCGTCGCACGTGGCGCTCATCGGATTCTGCGGCGCTCCGTGGACGGTGGCCACCTACATGGTGGAGGGCGGGGGCTCCCCGGAGAGGCTGCGCACCCGCATGGCGGCGGCGCGCGGCGAGGAATGGTTCGACCGTCTCGTGGACATCGTCACCGAGGCTTCCATCGCGTATCTGGCCCGTCAGGTCGAGGCCGGGGCCGATACCGTCCAGGTCTTCGACACCTGGGCCGGGGATCTGGGGGACGGTCTGCGGGAGAAGTACGTCATCCGACCGTTCCGGCGCATCGTCGAGGGACTGCGGGAGAGGGGCGTCCGGGTTCCGGTCATCGGTTTCGCGCGCGGACTGGGCGCGGCGCAGGAGAAGTTCGCCAGGGAGAGCGGCGTCCAGTGCGTGGGATGCTCCTGGCCCCTGCCGGTGGACTACATGGCGGAGGTCCTCGCCCCGATCCGCCCGGTTCAGGGAAATCTCGACCCGGCGGCGGTCATGGCGGGGGATCCGTATCTGCGCGAGGCGGTGGAACGGATCGTGCGCACCCTTCCGCGCGAGCGCCACATCTTCAATCTGGGGCACGGCTTCAAGCCCGAGACGCCGATCGGGAACGTGGAGCGCATGGTCGCCTATCTCAGGGAGTTCGATGGTGCCGGCACCGCCTGAGACGCTCGTCGACTGGTATCTCTGGATCAAGGCCTTCCACGTCATGGCGGTCATCTCGTGGATGGCCGGCCTGTTCTATCTTCCGCGTCTTTTCGTCTATCACGCCCAGGCGGGAAATTCCGGGGAGCTCCACGAGACCTTCAAGGTCATGGAATTCAAGCTCTACCGCTACATCATGGTCAACGCCATGTGGGCGGCGTGGATCGCCGGGCTGCTGCTGGTCTGGATCGTGGGGCTTTCCCATCCCTGGCTGCACGTGAAGCTTCTGGCGGTGGTTCTGATGACGGCGTTCCACTATCTCCTGCGCCATCATCTGCGGATCTTCGCGGAGGGACGGAACCAGCGCGACCAGAAGTATTTCCGCATGATCAACGAGATACCGACGGTGCTGATGATCGTCATCGTGGTGATGGCCATCGTGAAGCCATTCTAGTTTGCAATGTCGATGCCGATGGGGTATAAGACGCTCCCAAGATGATTTGCCGCCGGGGCCTGGTTGAACAGAGCGGCACAATCACACCCCATCCAGTAGACAACCTCCTGGCAACACCGCAGAGACGGCAGGCGCGTGCTCCCGACAGGGGCGAAATGTCCGTCCGCCGTCGGGAAAGGTTGCCGGACCCGTTATCTCCGTAGAACCCGGTCGGATCCCTCGGACTTCCGATCCCAGCAGACAAGACGCACGATGATCGACATTGCCGAAATTTCCAAGATGAAGGAGATCAAGCTCCATGATCTCAAGAAGCAGTCTCCGCAGGAGCTGCTGACGCTTGCCGAGCAGCTGGAGGTGGAGAACGCCTCGGCGATGCGCAAGCAGGAGCTCATGTTCGCCATACTCAAGCGTCTCGCCGAGCAGGACGTGAACATCATCGGCGAGGGCGTGGTCGAGGTGCTGCAGGACGGCTTCGGCTTCCTGCGTTCGCCGGACGCCAACTATCTGCCCGGACCCGACGACATCTACGTCAGCCCGAGCCAGATCAAGAAGTTCAATCTCCGCACCGGCGACACGGTGGAGGGCGAGATCCGTTCGCCGAAGGAGGGCGAGCGCTACTTCGCCCTCATCAAGGTGAACTCGATCAACTTCGAGGATCCCGAGGCCGTGCGCCACAAGATCAACTTCGACAACCTCACCCCGCTCTATCCCGACGAGCGGTTCGTCATGGAGGTCGAGGATCCCACGGTGAAGGATCTCACCGGGCGCGTGATCGACATCGTGGCGCCGCTCGGCAAGGGACAGCGCGCGCTGATCGTGGCGCCGCCGCGCACCGGCAAGACGGTGCTGCTGCAGAACATCGCGCATTCCATCACCGCCAACCATCCGGACGTCTATCTGATCGTGCTGCTCATCGACGAGCGGCCGGAGGAGGTGACGGACATGCAGCGCTCGGTGCGCGGCGAGGTCATCTCCTCGACCTTCGACGAACCGGCGGCCCGCCACGTCCAGGTGGCGGAGATGGTCATCGAGAAGGCCAAGCGTCTGGTCGAGCACAAGCGCGACGTGGTGATCCTGCTCGATTCCATCACCCGTCTGGGCCGGGCCTACAACACCGTGGTGCCCTCCTCCGGAAAGGTCCTCACCGGCGGCGTCGACGCCAACGCCCTCCAGCGCCCCAAGCGCTTCTTCGGCGCGGCACGCAACATCGAGGAAGGCGGCTCGCTGACCATCATCGCCACGGCGCTGATCGACACGGGATCGCGCATGGACGAGGTGATCTTCGAGGAATTCAAGGGTACGGGCAACTCCGAGATCGTCCTCGACCGCAAGGTGTCCGACAAGCGGGTCTTCCCCGCGGTGGACATTCTGAAGTCCGGAACCCGCAAGGAGGATCTTCTGGTGGAACCGGACATCCTGAAGAAGATCTACGTGCTGCGCCGCATCCTGCAGCCCATGGGTACGGTGGGCGCCATCGAGTTCCTGCTCGACAAGCTGCGGCAGACGAAGAACAACGCGGAGTTCTTCGATTCGATGAACACCTGACGGCCCGTGCCGTCACCGTGTCTGCGGGTCCGCGGGAATTTTCCGCGGGCCCTTTTTCGTGTTCACTCCGTATCGAGAATGGAAAGCGCCGTCCCCATCCCTTCCGGATCCGCCACGGGCATGGAACAGCTTGCGCCTCTGCACAGCAGCAGCGCCGGATGTTCTTCCGTCAGGGGGTGTTTCTCCGAATCGGTTCCGTGGAGTATGGGCGGAATGTCCGCGATTTTCTTCAGAACCGGCCGGAGAAGTTCGCGTGTTTCACGTGAATCCTCCGTTTCACGTGAATCCCCGGCGTGGATCACCGTCACCGCGGCGCCGAAACGTCTGTCGTGGAAAGCGGAGATCATGGCGGCGTGGGCGACGGGATTTTCCAGCATGTCATGCGCGAAACGCGCAAGGATCGCGTCGGCGCGCGCCGGCATCGCGTTCTCCTTCGCGAGGTGGAAGAGATGGACCAGATTGCGGACCATGCGGGCGTTGTGGTTCGGTGTTGCCTCGTCCTCCGCGAAAATCTGGACTGAGGCGGCATCCTCCGCGTCGATGGCCGTGAACGCATAGACGCCATCGGCCAGATATCTCTCCTCCATGTTCCGCCACCATGCCATCGCCCGTTCCAGATATTCCCGCCGGCCGGTGAGGCCATGCAGCGTGATGGCTGCGGAGATCATGCACGCCGGACCGTCCGCGGTCGCCGGCATCCGGGACGGGCGTTCCAGCCAGGACTGACGCAGTCCTTCGCCATCGCCGAGAACATTGCGGACCGCGTGAAAGGCATCCCCGGCGAGCGTCGCCCAGTCGCTCCGTCCGAAGACCAGCGCGGCCTCCGCCAGGGCGGTGATGGCCAGTCCGTTCCACGAGGCGATGATCTTGTCGTCCCGAGCGGGCGGGATCCGTTTCTCCCTGCGCGCCAGAAGACGGGCGCGCTCCCGCGCCAGGGCGGCTTCATCCTCGTCCGCGAGGAGCTCCGGGGCGTCCAGCCGGTTCAGGATGATGCGTCCCTCCCAGTTTCCCCGGCGCGTGACGCCGTAGGTGCGGAAGAACAGATTCCGGTTACCGGGAGAGACGGTTTCGTCCAGTTCCTTCCAGGACCAGACGTAGTATCTGCCCTCCTCCCCTTCGCTGTCCGCATCGAGGCTGGAGGCGAATCCCGCTCCGGGTACAAACAGCCGACGCCGGAGAAATCCGATGGTCTCCTCCAGCCGGATCCGGAAGAGGTTCTCGCCCGTCAGCAGCCATGCCCGGACCAGCATGCCGATGAACTGCGCATTGTCGTAGAGCATCTTTTCGAAATGCGGCACGAGCCAGCGCTCGTCCGTGCTGTACCGGGCGAGACCTCCATCGAGGTGGTCGTAGATCCCGCCGCTGCACAGCGCGCGCAGCGTCTTCAGCGCGTGCATCCGCTCCGGGGCGCCACCGGCCTTCAGAAGCAGATCCAGCACCGGCCACTGCGGAAACCTGGGAACCGCGTCCATGCCGCCGTGGACCGGATCGTGGAGCGATCCGATGGCCTGCGCGACCCGGCGCGGGAATTGCGGATGGATGTCGCCAGTTCCGGCTTCCGTCCTCCCGCGCCGCTCCGCCAGCGCGGAACCGACGGCTTCCGCGTTGGACAGCAGGGTCCGTCTGTCCTCCTTCCAGAGGCGGGCGATTTCGGAGAGGACCTGGCGGAACGACGGTCGGCCGTACATGGGCCGGGGCGGAAAGTACGTCCCGCCCCAGAAGGGGCGGCCGTCCGGAGCGAGGAACATGGTCAGGGGCCAGCCGCCCTGCTCACCCATCAGACGCAGCGCCCGCATGTAGTGCCTGTCGATGTCGGGACGTTCCTCCCGATCCACCTTGATGTTGACGAAGTGGGCGTTCATCAGCGCCGCCGTTTCCGGATCCTCGAAACTCTCGTGGGCCATGACGTGGCACCAGTGGCATGCGGCGTAGCCGATGGAGAGCAGGATGGGTCTGTCCTCCCGACGGGCGGTTTCGAGCGCCTCGCGGCACCAGGGCCACCAGTGCACCGGATTGCCGGCATGCTGGCGCAGATAGGGGCTGGTTTCTCCGGCTAGACGGTTATAAGACATCGCGACGGGTTCCCGGTGATCGTGGACGGATGGAAAGGCTCTCCCGGAAGAACCGCGGCAGGCAAGATCCTGTGCCCGCATTTTTCCACCAGACAGGCAAGGAGATGATGAAGGATACGATATATGCGCTTTCCTCGGGGGCCGGAGCGGCGGGCGTGGCCGTTGTGAGGGTGAGCGGTCCGCGGGCCGGGGATGCGCTGCGTGTTCTCTCCGGGCGGGATCTTCCGGAGCCTCGGCGCGCCGTGGTGCGCATGCTGCGCGATCCGGAGAGCGGCGAGCGCGTGGACGTGGCCATGGTTCTGTGGATGCCCGGTCCCGCGAGCTTCACCGGAGAGGACGTGGCGGAATTCCATGTCCATGGAGGACGTGCCACGGTGCGCCGGCTGCTTTCCTGCCTGGGGACACTGGAGGGATTGCGGCCCGCGGAGGCGGGGGAATTCACCAGACGGGCCTTCGAGCACGGGCGGATGGATCTCGTGGAGGTGGAGGGGCTGGCCGATCTGGTCCGCGCGGAGACGGAGGCGCAGAGGCGGCAGGCGCTGGACGGGGCCAGCGGGGTCGCGTCCCGGCGGATCGGAGACTGGCGGGAGGACATGATCCATGTGCTTTCCTCCCTGGAGGCGGCGATCGACTTCGCGGAGGAGGAGGATGTGGCCATGGGGGCTCTTGCGGGCGTGCGCGAGCGGCTGCGGGCCCTGGTCGCGGACATGGAGGAGGCCCTGCGGACGGCCGAGCGTGCCGGCAGGCTGCGGGAGGGCATCCGTGTGGTGATCGCGGGCCCGGCCAACGCCGGCAAGTCCTCCCTGCTCAACCATTTGGCCGGTCGCGAGGCGGCGATCGTTTCCCGGGAGGCCGGCACGACGCGGGACGTCATAGAGGTGCGGCTGGATCTGGCAGGTATGCCGGTCGTCCTCAGCGATACCGCCGGCTTCAGGGAAAATCCCTCCGGCGAGGTGGAGCGGATGGGACAGGAAAGGGCCCTGGACCGGATGCGGGAGGCGGACCTGATCCTGTGGATGGAGGCTCCGGATGCGAAGGGGTCCCTTCCTCCCGATATCAATTCTCCGACGTTACGGATTCTGAACAAGTCGGACCTTCTCGATTCGCATGCGGTACGACCGGATTTCGATCTGTGCATTTCGGTTCGCGACGGCACGGGTGTGAGCGGGCTCGAGGAACGTCTGACGGGTCTGATTCGGGAACGTTACGAGATCGCGGGAGCGGCGGTCCTGACGCGGGAAAGGCAGATTCTCGCGGTTCGCGACGCCCGGCGCCGTCTCGTGGAGGCCATGGAGGGATTGGAGCGGATGCCGCTGGAGCTCTGCGCGGAGCAGGTCCGGATGGCGGCGCGGGATCTGGAGCGTCTTCTCGGCCGCGTGGACGTGGAGGCCCTGCTCGACCGGATATTCCGTGATTTCTGCATCGGAAAATGACGGTGGCGCCGTGCCGGCGAAATGGTATGACCTGTGTGGAAACGGTGGATGGTTGGAGGAATGTTTCATCTCGCATCCGTAACTGTTTCACGTGAAACACGGATCGCGGGAATCAAGGAAAAAGTGGGAAATTCCCCTCCCGAATGCCCGGTATGTGGATAATTCCGTGGAAATCCCCGGGGCGGGAGGACGTGGTGCGAACGGGATGGATGTCATGGGGCGGAAGACGCATTTCGACGTCGTGGTGGTGGGCGGCGGTCATGCCGGCTGCGAGGCGGCGGCGGCGGCGGCGCGGGCCGGAGCCGACGTGGCGCTCGTCACGCATGCCTTCGACAGGATCGGCGAGATGTCCTGCAATCCCGCCATCGGCGGTCTGGGAAAGGGACATCTGGTGCGGGAGATCGACGCCCTCGACGGCCTCATGGCGCGCGTCGCCGATGCCGCGGGAATCCAGTTCCGCCTCCTGAACCGATCGCGGGGCCCGGCGGTCCGCGGGCCGCGGGCCCAGATGGACCGGAAGCTGTACCGCCGTCACATGCAGGCGGCCCTGAGGAAGATGACGGGTCTGCGGATCGTCGAGGCGGAGGCGGCGGACCTGCGGATCCGCAACGGCCGGGTGCGCGCGCTGCTCCTTTCCGACGGCCGGGAGATCGGCGCCGCAACCGTGGTGCTGACCACGGGAACCTTTCTCGACGGTCTCATCCATCTCGGGGACCGCAGCTGGCCCGCCGGCCGCATGGGCGATCCGCCGGCCCGCGCCCTCGCCCGAACCCTGCGCGGCCTGGGGCTGTCGATGGGCAGGCTGAAGACCGGTACGCCGCCCAGGCTGGACGGGCGGACCATCGATTGGTCGGTGTTGCGGGAACAGCCGGGCGACGAGGAGATCACGCCCTTCTCCTTCCTCACGAAGCGGGTGGAGAATCCGCAGATCGTCTGCCATATCACCGGCACCACGGAGGAGACCCATGCGCTGATCCGCGCCAATCTCGAGCGCTCGGCGATGTATTCCGGGCGCATCACGAGCACCGGTCCGCGCTACTGTCCATCCATCGAGGACAAGGTCGTCCGGTTCGCCGACCGGCCGTCCCATCAGGTCTTTCTCGAACCGGAGGGACTGGACACGGATGTCGTCTATCCGAACGGGATCTCCACCTCCCTGCCGGAAGACGTCCAGCTCGCCATGCTGAAGACCATGCCGGGACTGGAGCGCGCGGTCATGCTCCAGCCGGGCTATGCCATCGAGTACGACCACGTGGATCCGCGCGAACTGGATGCCACGCTCATGGTGCGCGGCATCGGAGGCCTGTTCATGGCCGGACAGATCAATGGTACGACGGGATACGAGGAAGCCGCCGCGCAGGGGCTGCTCGCGGGACTGAACGCGGCCCGCATGGCCGCTGGCCTGCCGCCGGTGGAGATCTCCCGCACGCGGGGCTACATCGGCGTGATGGTGGACGACCTGATCACCCGCGGCGTGGAGGAGCCGTACCGGATGTTCACCTCGCGGGCGGAATACCGGCTGATGCTGCGCATCGACAATGCCGACGAGCGTCTGACGCCGCTGGGCATGGAGGCCGGCATCGTCGGAGAGGAACGCCGGCGCGAATTTCTGGCGCGCAAGCGGCTGATGGACGAGGCGCTGGAGTTCGCGCGTTCGGAGACGGTCACGCCGCAACGGGCGGCGCGGGCGGGCATCCGGGTCAACCAGGACGGACGGCGGCGTTCGGTGCTGGATCTGCTGGCGCTGCCGGAGGTGCGGCCGGAGGATCTGCATGGTCTGTGGCCCCGTCTGGCGGAGTGGCCGGCCGAGGTCCTCGAACGTCTGCGGACGGAGGCGGTGTATTCGGGCTATCTGGCCCGGCAGGAGGCGGATGCCGAGGCCGTGCGCAGGGACGAGGCGATCCGCATTCCACCGGAATTCTCCTACGACGGCCTTCCGGGTCTGTCCAACGAGCTGCGGGAGAAGCTCCGCCGCGTGCGTCCCGGAACGCTGGGACAGGCGGCGCGCATCGACGGCATGACGCCGGCGGCGCTGACCATCCTTCTCTCCGCGCTGCGCAGAAGGGAGCGGAATCCATGAACAGGGGGATGCTCGATCCGGATGCGGGGCGGGAGGAGGTCTGCGCCCGGTTCGATGTTTCACGTGAATCCTGCGCCCGCCTCTCCCTTTACGTGAGGGAGCTGGAGCGCTGGCAGAGGCGGATCAATCTCGTCGGGCCGGGAACCCTTTCCCGGATCTGGGTGCGGCACGTGGCTGACGGACTACAGCTTCTTCCGCTGCTGGAGGAGGGAGGTTATGCACAGCTTGTCGACCTCGGTTCGGGTGGAGGCGTGCCCGGTCTCGTGGTGGCTCTCGCGCTGCACGGCCACCGCGACGTGCATGCGGTGCTTGTGGAAAGCAATGCGAAAAAGGCCGCTTTCCTCCGTCATGTGGTTCGGGAAGCGGGAATTTGTGCTACCATACTGAACACGAGAATCGAGCATCTCGACGTGGATGCGCTGGGCTGCGGACCGCGGACGGCGGTGACGGCCCGGGCGCTCGCGCCCCTTCCGGATCTGCTCCGGCTGGCCGGGCCGATGCTCGAACGGGGCGCGACGGGACTCTTCCTGAAGGGGCGAGATGTTGACGGGGAATTGACGGAAGCCACCAGATATTGGAAATTGCGCGTGCGGTCATACCCCTCCGTGACGGACCCGGGGGGCGTGATCCTGAAAGTGGAGGAGATCAGGCGTGCTTGATGCGGCAATGGAAGGTGAAGCGCGCATGCCGCGCATACTGGCGATAGCGAACCAGAAGGGCGGCGTGGGCAAGACGACCACGGCGATAAATCTGGGCACCGCCCTCGCGGCGGTCGGCGAACGGGTGCTGGTGGTGGATCTCGACCCCCAGGGCAACGCCACCACCGGTCTCGGAGTGGAGCGGGGCGGGGTGCGTGCCTCGACCTACGACATGCTGATCGGCGAGGCGCGGCTGGCGGACATCATCGCGGAAACGGGAATACCGGGCCTCGACTGTGCGCCTTCCACCATGGACCTGCTCGGCGCGGAGCTGGAGCTTGCGGATTTCGACCGCAAGACGTACCGGCTGAAGGACGCCATCCGCGCGATGGTGGGCGGGGGCGATCCGGGAAGGTATTCCTACATTCTCGTGGACTGTCCGCCGTCCCTCAACCTGCTCACGATCAACGCGCTGGCCGCGGCGGATGCCGTGCTCGTTCCGCTGCAGTGCGAATACTTCGCCCTCGAGGGCCTTTCGCAGCTGCTGCGCACCGTGGAGCGGGTGCGCAATTCGCTCAATCCGAAGCTGATGATCCAGGGGGTGGTGCTCACCATGTACGACCGGCGCAATTCGCTTTCCGACCAGGTGGCGCAGGACGTGCGTTCGGTTCTCGGCGACAAGGTGTACCAGACGGTCATACCGAGGAACGTGCGGGTCTCCGAGGCGCCCTCCCATGGAAAGCCGGTGCTGCTCTACGACAGTTCCTGCGCCGGCTCCCAGGCCTACATCCGGCTGGCCTCGGAGATCATCCGCAGGGAACACGATCTGCGTGCGGCCTGATCGCGGGCCGGACGCCCTTTCGCCCGCCGCTTTTTCGGGACGGTGGGAGCCGGATGGATTCGCATGTGAAATGAAACGGGGATGATGCGGGGATGAACAGCGTACCCAAGAAGAGGCTGGGACGGGGGCTTGCCGCCCTGATCGGCGACGACGTGACCGAGGAAAGCGTCGTCGAGGCGGCGCGGGGACTGAAGATGGTGGCGGTGGCGGATCTTTCCCCCAATCCGCACAATCCCCGGCGCAGCTTCGACGAGGCGGAACTGGAGGAGCTGGCGCGGTCGATCTCCGAGCGCGGCGTGCTGCAGCCGATCGTGGCGCGTCCCGCGGGCGAACCGGGGCGCTACGAGATCGTTGCCGGCGAGCGCCGCTGGCGCGCCGCGCAGAAGGCCGGCGTGCACGAGATCCCGGTGGTGGTCCGCGATCTCAGCGAATCGGAGGCGCTGGAGGTGGCGCTGATCGAGAACATCCAGCGTTCCGATCTCAACGCGCTCGAGGAGGCGCTTGGCTACTCCCAGCTGATGGAGCAGTTCGGATATACGCAGCAGCAGCTGGCCGACACGCTGGGCAAGAGCCGCAGCCACATCGCCAATACGCTGCGGCTGCTGAACCTGCCGGACGATGTGAAGGAGATGATCCGCAACGGCGAGATCTCCGCCGGTCATGCCCGTACGCTCATCGCCACGGACGATCCGTCCACCCTGGCGAAGAAGATCGCCAAGCTCGGTCTCTCGGTGCGGGAGGCGGAGAAACTGAGCCGTGAACGCTCCAGAGCGGCCGGAACGGGAAGGAAACCGCAGAAGGAGAAGAGCGCCGATGTCCGCGCGCTGGAGCTGGAGCTGGAGGCCGCCCTCGGTCTGACCGTGGAGATCACGGACAAGGGGCGCGCGGGCGGACGTCTGACCATCACCTACAAGACGCTCGAGCAGCTCGAGGACGTCTGCCGCCGTCTGGCCAGACCGACCTGACACCGCCCGACTTCCGGTGCCGGCGACGGACATGCCGCCGGCCGCCGGCACTTGTCCACACCCTGTTGATAGCGTGGAAAGTCAGACTACGGCTTTTCCCGCCGGTCCGACTCGCTGTAGGCTTCCCGCCATGACCGACGCCGCACGAAACATCGAATCCCTTCAGGACTGGAGCATTCCGCACAATCTCGAGGCGGAGATGGCCCTGCTCGGCGCCTTCCTCGTCAACAACGCGGCGCTGGACAAGGTCAGCATGTTCCTGAAGGCGGAGCATTTCTCCGAGGGACTGCACGGCAGACTCTACGCCACCATTTCCGAGATGATCGGCCGCGGGCATGTTGTCTCCCCGGTCACGCTGGTGCCGTACTACCGGGACGATCCGGCGATGGCCGAGCTGGGAGGCGTCTCCGCCTATCTGGGCAAGCTGGCGGCGATGGCGGCGCCGGTCGTCAACGTGGAGGAATACGCGCGCGAGATCTACGAGCTGGCGCGGCGGCGCAAGCTGATCGACATCGGCGGGGATCTGGTCGTGGAGGCGCGCAGTCCGGATCCCGGCGTGACGGCCTCCGACATCATCGAGAAGACGGAGAAGGCGCTCTACGAAGTCGCCGAGGAGAGCCGGTTCGGACAGGGGTTCGTCGCCTTTTCGGAGGCCATGAAGGAGGCCATAGACATGGCCAACGCCGCCTATCAGCGTGATGGCGGCCTCTCCGGCATATCCACCGGCCTGAAGGATCTGGACGAGAAGCTCGGCGGACTCCAGCCGTCCGATCTCATCGTGCTCGCCGGCCGGCCGGCCATGGGCAAGACGGCGCTCGCCACCAACATCGCCTACAACGTCGCCCGCGCCTACCGGCCGGGGCAGGATGCCCTGGGCAATCCCCACGCCGTGGAGGGGGGCGTGGTGGCCTTCTTCTCTCTGGAGATGTCTGCGGAGCAGCTGGCCACGCGCATCATCGCCTCGGAGGCGGGGATTCCGTCCAACGACATCCGGCGCGGCCGCATCACGGAGGACCAGTTCCAGGCGCTGGTGGACATTTCCGCCGAGATAGACCGTCTGCCTCTGTTCATCGACGACACCGGCGGTCTGACCATCGCCCAGGTGGCGGCGCGGGCGCGGCGCATCAAGCGGCAGCACGGTCTGGGGCTCATCGTCATCGACTATCTCCAGCTGCTGGCCGGTTCCTCCCGCCGTGCGATGGAGGGGCGCGTGCAGGAGGTCACCGAGATCACCACCGGGCTGAAGGCGCTGGCCAAGGAGCTGAACGTGCCGATCATCGCACTGTCCCAGCTTTCCCGCCAGGTGGAGTCGCGCGACGACAAGCGGCCGCAGCTGGCGGATCTGCGCGAGTCGGGTTCCATCGAACAGGATGCCGACGTGGTGCTCTTCCTGTATCGCGAGGAATACTATCTGGAACGCCGCAAGCCGGATGAGAGCGAAGCTGAGAAATTCACCAGGTGGCAGGAGAAGATGGAGAAGGTCCACGGCACCGCGGAAATCATCATCGCCAAGCAGCGCCATGGTCCCACCGGAACCGTGGAGGTGCAGTTCAACGGCAATCTGACCCGTTTCTCCAATCTCGCCAGGCCGGAATATCTGCCGGAACCCGTCGATTGATTCACCTCCGTGCCGGCCCCCGCGTTTCCATTTCCGATTCCTATCCGAAACGGAATGGGGATCGCCTTCTCCCGAAGAGGGCGACGATCCCCATCAGCCCGTTCCGATGCGCTGGTGGCGGTCCGGATCAGAAGTTCCACACGAGCCCGACCATGCCCTTGTGGGCGGAAGGTTCGGTGCGGATGATGCCGCCGGTGCCCCAGTCCTCCCTGCCGTAGCCGGTGAACCGGTATTCGACCCGTGCCGACAGGTGCGCGTTCAGACGTGTCTCCATGCCGGCTCCGGCATGGAAACCGTCGAAGCTCTCCTTCAGGCTGGCCGTCGCGAACGGTACCGAAACCTTCAGCTTGTAGCGGGCATGGGTGTAGCCTGCCAGTACGTAGAGCATGGTGTCCGGACCGCTCAGCCATCCGATCCGGCCGGATACGGAGACGGTATGGGTGGGGCCCGCCTTCGCCGTGATGATACCGAGGTCCAGATCGCTGGAGATGTCGCTCAGTCCGAACTCCCCTTCCAGTCCGACCACCCAGGGACCGGCCAGCCGGTAATTGTAGCCGGCCATGAATCCTCCGTGGATACCTTCGCCACCTATCCCGTCGAGACTGCCGGCGACCAGCCCGGAGGTCACCTTTGCGGTGGCCGCGCCACCACCGAAGTAGGCTCCGAGATAGAAGCCGGTCCAACCGTTATCCGGTTCCGGGAGATCGGCGGTCGGCTGCGCGGCGATATCCGTATTCAGGTTCCAGACCAGTCCGAGGCGGCCGGTGTGCGAGGAGGGCGCGGTGCGGAGCAGACCCCCGCTTCCCCAGTCCTCGCGTCCCAGGTCCGTGTAGCGGTATTCGACCCGGGCACTGATGGCCGGAGCTATCCGCGTCTCCATGCCGGCCCCGATATGGTATCCATGAAAGCTTTCCTTGCGGGAGGTCGACAGGGTCGGACCGCCGACCGCCGTCGCTCGCCCGGATGCCTTGTAGCGGGCGTGGGAATATCCGGAGATCAGATAGAGCATGGTGTCGGGGTTTGCGAGCCATCCGGCCCGGGCCGACAACGCGAAGGAATATTGTTCCTCCAGTTTGGCGGATCCACTGCCCAATCCGGGAATGTTCAGCGAAAAGTCGGTGGAGATGCCCGAAAAGGCGAATTCCCCCTGGACGCCGAGAATGATGTCCCTGGAGATCTGATGGTTGTAGCCGGCCATCAATCCTCCGAACACGCCTTCACCGCCGAGGCCATCGAACCCGAGGCCGGGAGCCGCCGCGGAGGTGATGTCGTGCGTGACATCACCCGCTCCAATGAAACCACCTAAATGGAAGCCCGTCCATGTCGGCTCCGTAATCGTGTCCATATCGGCCGCGGATGCCGGCATGGTGGCGGAAAACAGCGCGGCGATGCCAATCAGCACCGCGCTTCCAATCTTGCAGTGGGCAGTCATGGTCAGACTCCTCTCCCGTCTCTGGAGCCCCCTCTCACGTTTCTTATTGTTGTCGCAGGGTCAGTTCGCCCTTTTGGCCTCAATCTTCCCTCGTCATGAAATCCGTCTTCGTATCGATGGAATCGACAAGTGCGTGTGTGAAATACTATCTAGGATTAAATGCATAGATCATGTCTTCACGTACTTAGTTATCATTGAGTCAGGTCCTTTGAATAGATAAGTTTTCATAAAGGATGACTCGTTCCATGAAGGTGTTACAGTTTTGCAATAGATTCGATTACTTGTAGTTTATTTTACAACCATATCACCACTTTTGGTATATATCGCCCATCTTTCCGCCATCGTTTCACCCGCCCTTCCACACATTCCCCACCGGAAACCGCTGGAACCGTTTCCCGCCGGTCACAATTGCGCCAATCTGATGTTCTGAAGTTCCGCCGCCCCGGAACGGGGTGATGGAAGCGGGATGCCTGCCGTTGTCACGGAGGCGTAAACATCCGGGGAGAACGATCGAGGGGATCTGGTGAAGTGAGCACAGTCTATCGCGTGACGCCGCCACCCGAGAATCCGGAGCTGGCGGGAGGCGTGCTGGCCGTCGATCTGAAGGCGCTGGCCGACAATTGGCGCTTCATGGCCGAGAAGGCGGCGCCGGCCACGTGCGCGGCGACGGTGAAGGCGGATGCCTACGGGCTCGGCCTGGAGCCCGTGGTCACCACGCTGTGGGCGGCCGGATGCAGGACGTTCTTCGTCGCCCTGCCGCACGAGGGCGCGGCCTTGCGCAGCATCCTGCCCGAAGCGGTGATCTATGTTCTCGACGGTCTGCTGCAGGGTCAGGCCGCGTATTACGGAGAGCATTCCCTGAGGCCGGCCCTGGCCTCTCTCGACGAGATCCGCGAATGGGCGGAATTCTGTCAGGCGCAGCAGGCCCGCCTTCCGGCCGCCGTGCATGTGGACACGGGCATGTCCCGGCTGGGCCTTTCGGAGGCGGAGGTCCGCAGTCTGGCGGAGAGCAGTTCGCTCCTGGCCGCCTTCCGGGTCACCCTGGTCATGAGCCATCTCGCCTGCGGCGACGAGCCGGGACACGAGATGAACGACGCCCAGCGCAAACGTTTCGACGCGCTGCGCGCCATGCTGCCCGATGCGCCCGCCTCGCTGGCCAATTCCCCCGGCACCTTCCTCGGCGAGGGGTTTTCCTACGACCTCGTGCGCCCCGGCATCGCGCTGTACGGGGGCAATCCCTTCGCCAGCCGCCCCAATCCCATGAAACCGGTGGTTTCGCTCTATGCGCCGATCCTTCAGCTGCGTAGCCTGGCCGAGGGGGAGACCGTGGGCTACGGCGCCACATGGAAGGCGAGCCGCCCGAGCCGCATCGCCGTTCTCGGCGTGGGGTACGCCGACGGCTATCTGCGCTCCCTGAGCTGGCCGGCGAACGACGGACCGGCCCAGGTCTGCATAGGCGGCAGCTACGCGCCCGTGGTGGGACGGGTGTCGATGGACACCATATGCGTGGATGTCACGGACGCGGACGAGGATTTCCTGCGGCGCGGCGTGCGTGCCGAGATCATGGGTGCGCACATCACGGTGGACGAAGTGGCCAAATGGGCCGGAACGGTCGCCTACGAGATTTTGACTTCGCTCGGGATGCGCTATACACGTCTCTATGCGCCTGCCGATTCATGAAGTACCACAGCGAGGCACCGTCCGTTGAATCCGCTTGCCCAGATCGGCCGTGTCGTCCTGCACCTGCTGGCGGAAGCGGGAAGACTGACGCTCTTTCTCCGTGATGCCGTTTTCGTGGGACTGCTGCCGAGGTGGTACGTTCGGCAGATGGCGCTCCAGTTCGTCCGGATCGGCTACAATTCGCTTCCCGTCGTCGGTCTGACCGCCTTCTTCACCGGTGGCGTGCTGGCCCTGCAGATCTACATCGGCGGCACCCGCTTCAACGCGGAGAGTCTCGTCTCCTCGATCGTGGCACTGGGCATCACCCGCGAGCTGGGCCCCGTGCTCGCCGGACTCATGGTGGCGGGCCGCGTCTCGGCGGCCATCGCCGCGGAGATCGGAACCATGAAGGTCACGGAGCAGATCGACGCCCTGGTGACGCTGTCCACGAATCCGATGAAGTATCTGGTGGGCCCGCGGATCGTGGCCGGGGTGGTCACCCTGCCGCTGCTCGTGGTGATCGCGGACATCATCGGCATCATGGGCGGCTATGTCGTGGGCACCCATTCCCTGGGTTTCAACTCCGGCGCCTATCTGAAGAACACGGTGGACTTCCTGGAGTGGAAGGACGTCACCTCGGGCCTCATCAAGTCGGCGGTGTTCGGCTTCATCATAGCGCTGATGGGCTGCTATCACGGCTTCCATTCCCGCGGCGGCGCGCAGGGTGTCGGCCGCGCCACGACGAACGCCGTCGTTTCCGCGTCCATCCTGATCCTCGCGGCGAACTACGTCATGACCTCGCTGCTGTTCTCGGAGTGACCCCATGGCGGAACGGGACACGGACATCCACATCGAGCTGCGGGGCGTGCGCAAGAGCTTCGGTCCGAAGACCGTGCTCGACGGCATCGACCTGAAGGTGCGCCGGCGTTCCTCCCTCGTGATCATCGGCGGATCCGGTTCCGGGAAATCGGTGATGCTGAAATGCATCATCGGTCTGCTGCGTCCGGACGGGGGACAGGTCCTCATCGACGGCGAAGACACCACCGCTTTGACGGGACGGGAGCGCGACCGGGTGATGGGGCGTTTCGGGATGCTGTTCCAGTCGGCGGCCCTGTTCGATTCCCTCCCCGTGTGGGAGAACGTGGCCTTCGGCCTCATCCAGGGGCGCGGCGTGGGACGCAGGAAGGCGCGCGAGATCGCCATCGAGAAGTTGGCGCAGGTGGGGTTGAGCCCGGAAGTGGGCGACCTCTATCCGGCGGAGCTCTCCGGCGGCATGCAGAAGCGCGTCGGCCTGGCGCGCGCCATCGCGGCCAGTCCGGAGATCATTCTCTTCGACGAACCCACCACCGGGCTGGATCCGATCATGGGGGCGATCATCGACGAGCTGATCGTCTCCACGGTGCGCGACGTCGGCGCCACGGCCATCTCCATCACCCATGACATGGCCTCCGCACGGCGCATCGCCGACGAGGTGGCCATGATCTATCATGGAAAGATCATCTGGCACGGTTCCATCGACGAGATCGACCATTCCGGCAATCCCTACGTGGACCAGTTCATCCACGGTCGGGCGGAGGGGCCGATCAAGATGAGCGTGCTCAAGGAATGAGGCCGGAATCTCCCGGAAGGCCATGGCCAGATCGAAGGTGCGCTACGTGTGTCAGGCCTGCGGGGCGGTGGCGCCGCGCTGGGCGGGGCGCTGCGACGCCTGCGGCGAATGGAACACGCTGAGCGAGGAGCGTGCGGATCTGCCGGTGTCCGGCGCGAAGGGCCGGACGCTTCCGAAGGGGCGCACGGTGGCGCTGCAGACGCTGGCCGGGGACGAGGAAGCTCCCCCGCGCATCCTGACCGGCATCGGAGAACTGGACCGGGTTGCCGGGGGCGGGCTGGTGCCGGGCTCGGCCATCCTGATAGGCGGGGATCCCGGGATCGGCAAGTCCACGCTGCTGCTGCAGGCCCTGGCGCACATGGCCCGGAGCGGGAAGCGGTGCGTCTACGTTTCCGGCGAGGAGGCGGTCGCGCAGATCCGGCTGCGCGCCGGCCGCCTGGGCGTTTCCGATGCCCCCGTGCTGCTGGCGGCGGAGACCAATGTCTCGGACATAATTTCCACTCTTTCGGAAAAACCGAAACCCGACGTGGTGGTGATCGATTCCATCCAGACCCTGTGGTCCTCGGTGATCGAAGCGGCTCCCGGCACGGTCTCCCAGCTCAGGGCGGGCACGGAGATTCTGATCCGGCACGCCAAGAGGACCGGTTGCGTCATGCTGTTCGTCGGCCACGTGACCAAGGAAGGACAGATCGCCGGACCGCGGGTCGTGGAGCACATGGTGGACACGGTGCTCTATTTCGAGGGCGACCGGGGGCATCAGTACAGGATTCTGCGCGCGGTGAAGAACCGGTTCGGTCCGACCGACGAGATCGGCGTTTTCGAGATGGCCGGATCCGGACTGATAGAGGTGGAGAATCCCTCCCTTCTGTTCATGGGGGATGCACGGGCGCAGTCGGCTGGAGCGGCCGTGCTCGCGGGCATGGAGGGCGCGCGTCCGCTGCTGGTGGAGGTCCAGGCCCTGGTGGCGCCCTCGGCGCTGGGTACGCCGCGACGTGCGGTGGTGGGCTGGGATGCCGCGCGGCTGGCCATGGTGCTGGCGGTCCTGGAGACGCACGGAGGCGTGCGCATCGGTGGCCACGACGTCTATCTGAACATCGCCGGCGGCCTCAAGGTGCGGGAGCCCGCAGCCGATCTGGCGGCGGCGGCGGCACTGGTTTCCTCCCTGACGGGCAATCCGTTGCCGCCGCGCACGGCGGTCTTCGGCGAGATCGCCCTTTCCGGCGTGGTCCGGCCGGCGGGACAGGCGGCGCAGCGGATCCGGGAGGCGCGCAAGCTGGGTTTCGAGACGGTCATCACCGCGGCCGACGGCACGGCCGAAGACGATCCGGCCATCCGGCGGGTGGAGACGGTCGCCGATCTGGTGGCAATGATCGCCGGAAACGTTTCCGCCGAAGACTGAAGCGGGTGCACGAGGCCGGCTGCGGGGTTCATTGCGGATCCGTCACCGTTTCCGCAGACAGGCCCTGCGGATGGCGGGGGCGACAAGACGGGCGAATTTCTCGGCCCCCCTTTCGTTGAAGTGTCCGTTGTCGACGAAATCGGCGTCCTCGAACATCGCGGGCGAAATGTCCACGTAGGGCACTCCGAGACGCGCGGCCTCCTCCTTCAGCACGCGATTGAAATGCTCGTTGATCGGCGGGACGTCCCTGTCCGCCACGAGGGGGAACCATCCGTAGCGGGTGGGCGCTGTCAGCCGGGCGTAATTGAGGATCTGGGGGATGAAGACGGTGGTGCGGCCCTGGGAGTCGTTCAGCGCCTTCAGGGTGTGCAGATTGCGCCGGTAGATGCGTTCGAGCCGCTGGTCGATTCCGGATCTGGGTTTCCAGCCGCGGTAGTCCGCGGGAACGGGCATGAAGCTCGTGAAGCGGCGCACGAGCCGGGAGTTGGCGAGGAAATTGTAGATGGAGGAGACGCCGGTGACGGAGCGGATGCGCATGAAGTCCACGTGCCCCAGCAGATGGTAGTCGGCGTAGGCCGGATCGAGCGTGGGCAGGAAGGAGTTCCGGATGTCGTTCCACCCTATGTAGTAGACGGCGCAATCCATGCCCGCGGGGGCCAGATAGTAGGCGGTCTGGACGATGTGTTCGGAGGTCGAGTAGCCGGGAACCCCGTAGTTGAATATCCGTGCCTCTGGAATCAGGCGCTGCAGATGGTCCGGCCACGTGCGTCCGGCCTTCACGCCCAGATCGTATGTGGAGGAGCCGCCGACGACCGCGATGCGCGGGCCGTCGGACGCACCCTCGGGAACGACCTTTCGGCGCCCCGCGGCGTCGTGGACGAAGAAGCCGTTGTCGAAACCCGGCGTGGGCACGCCCTGCAGCAGCGGATGCCAGGTGAACCTTCCGGTGTCCTTCAGCGAGACGGTCTTCATGGGCAGGAAGGAGTTGCGCAGGCCCAGCGCGGCCATGGCGTGGGTGGCGAGACCGAAGGCGAGATCGAGACCGGCGACGAGCACGATGGCCCATGCCGTGCGGCGCCAGCCGGCGAGGGCGAGCCCCGCTCCGGCAAGACCGGCGCCGGCGATCAGGAGTCCGTAGACCATGAGCGGGTTCCACGGTGCGGCATGCCGCGAGAGAGTGGCCACCAGGAACAGCGCGATCCCCGCGATGATCAGCGGCACGGCCGCCATCATGGGCAGGATACGGTCGAAGTCGTGGCGCCGGTGCTCCGGGGCACCGGAGGAAACGGTGTCAGTAGGCATTTTTCCAGGTCTTGGGAGAAAGAACAGTAAGAAGAATGATATAGATGTCGAACCATATGGACCATCTCTCGATATATTCGAGATCGTATTCGATCCGGCGGATGAGCTTCTCCCGCGTGTCCGTCTCTCCGCGATAGCCGTTGACCTGCGCCCAGCCGGTGATGCCGGGCAGGACCTTGCGGCGGCGGGCGTAGCGGCGGACGCGCCGTTCGAAGATGGTGTCGTGGTCGATGGCGTGGGGGCGGGGGCCGACGAGGGACATCTCGCCCTTGAGGACGTTGAAGAGCTGGGGCAGTTCGTCGATGCTGAGGCGGCGCAGGATCCGTCCCACCCGGGTGATGCGCGGATCGTTCCGCCGCGCCTGATGTACCGGACCGTCGCTTTCCATCACGTGCATGGTGCGGAACTTGTAGATATGGAAGGTCCGTCCGTTGAATCCCCGCCTCTTCTGACGGAACAGCACCGGACCGGGGGATTCCAGGCGGATGGCGACGGCGGCGAGCAGCATCAGGGGCGATAGCAGCAGGACGCCGGTCAGCGCCCCTGCGATGTCCATGGCACGCTTGGCCATGCGGGCCCAGGGCGAGAGCGGCGGGCGGGCCAGTTCCAGGGAGGCCATGGCGCCGAAATGCCGGATCCGGGCGTCGCGGTAGATGTCGAGGATTCCATCCGGCCCCAAATGGACGGAGACGGGAAGTTCGGTGAAATGCTCCAGCGCCGGCAGTACGATGTCATGCCGGACCCAGGGCGTGAGGATGAAGACGTCCCGGATCTGGAGCATCCGCGCCTTGTCCACGGAAGTGCGGAGCATGCGTTTCAGCGAGGCGGATTCCGCGGTTGGAGGAAGTTCCGTCTCGCAGACGATGCGCAGGCCGAGGGCGGAGGGATCGTAGGTGGCGTGAAATTTGCGCAGGGCCTCCCCGTTGCCGATCAGCATGACCGGTCTGCCGGTGAGCAGGCCCCGGGCGTATCCCTTGCCGGCCAGCGTCACGATGCCCTCGCGGACCAGTGACAGCGCCCCGAATCCGGCGATGTATGCAAGGATGATGGCGGCGCGGGAAAAGTCCTCTGTCCGTTTGGTCAGGAAACCGACGATGAGCAGAACGAGGAAGGCGTAGTTCCAGGCTGTGAAGATGGCTGGAACGTTCCGTCCGTCCGCCAGTATGGTTTCCGTCGCGTACTGACCGCGGGCCATCTGGACGGGTATGTAGATGGCGGCAAGCAGGATCGCGAAGGTGGCGTAGATGTCTGGACGGGCGAAATTTCCGTACACCACATGCAGGTAGAGGCCGCTTGTCGCGACAGTCACGACGAGGATCGTGCAGAAATCCACCAGGACGGCCAGCGCTGCGAAAGTCTGGTCGCTGATCGCGAAGGGGCGCGATCCGACCCTCTTTCCCGAAAGTGGTGCGGGCAGCTGCTCCATCCGATGCGTTCTCCGGCCTTTTCCGGTCCGTCCGCGGTGTCCCGCCATGGAACAGACGCCGTGCGGACGGCTCCTTCCGTGCGTCGGATGCAAGAAAGCGGCCAGAAACACATGACATGCACGCGGTGCGTGCAATCCGCGTGGGAAAGGATGCTTGCGGCGATGACCGTATCAATATGGGAGAGCTGGATCAGTCTTTACGGGCCCGGGCCGTCGCGCCCCAGAAGGCCACGATGGCGGTCACCAGGGAAACGATCGCGTTCCAGCCGGCGAACGAGAGTCCCAGAAAGCGCACGGGCGCCTCGTCGCACAGCACGACCCTGCGGGAGAGATCCGGCAGGGCGCCGGTGAGGTTGGTGACGCCGGTGCATGATGCCGGGCCGGGCCACCATTTCCACTCGATGCCCGCATGCCATGCCGCCAGCACCATCTCGCCGACCAGGATGATTCCGGCCAGGAGAAGGCCCCAGCGCACCATCTTCTCCTGTCCCTTGGTGGCGAAGAAGGTGAGCAGCAGTCCAAAGGAGATCATGAAATACCAGGGCTTGCGCTGAAGATAGCACAGCTCGCAGGGCTCGTATCGGAAGACGTGCTCGAATACGAGAGCGCCGATAATGGCGGTGGACGCCACCAGGAAGACGAAGAGCGCCGCTGTGAGAGGGGGATTGTCGGCAAGTTTTTTCATCATGATGGGTTCCGCCCGTCCTGACTTGTTCATTCTACACGAGATAGCGCACGGCGAGGAGTCCGCCGGCGAGCAGGAGCCCCAGCGCAAGCGTGATCCAGCCGAGATATCTCTCCAGTATGCGTCTGGCCGCCGGACCGAACCAGTGGAGCAGTCCCGCGAGCAGGAAGAAGCGCAGGCCGCGCGCCACGACGGATGCCATCATGAAGATCCCGAAGTTCAGCCCGGTGACGCCGCTTGCGATGGTGATCACCTTGTAGGGAAAGGGCGTGATGCCGGCGAAGAGCACGATGGCCGCACCATTCTCGTTGTACCAGCCGGTGAAGGTGTGGAACTTCTCCGTCATGCCGTAGAAGTCGAGGATGGCCTGCCCCAGCGTGTCGAAGAGGAAATAGCCGATGGCGTAGCCGAAAGCGCCGCCGATCACGGAGGAAACGGTGCAGACCGTGGCGTACCACCATACGCGGCTCCTGCGGGCGAGGCCCATGGGCACGAGCAGCGCGTCGGGAGGGACGGGAAAGAAGGAGCTTTCCATGAAGGCGACGACGGCCAGCGCCCACGTGGCGTTGTGGTGGGCGGCCAGGCGCATCATCCATTCGTAGGCCCTGCGAATCATGCCCGAGGGATACTCCGGCGCAGGCGCGGTGTCTATTCCAGACTGACCAGATATTCCGCGATGGCCTTCAAATCGGCGTTGGGAAGTCGTGAAAGGTTCTCCTGCACCTCCCCCATGCCTCCCGCCGAGAGATCCTCGTAGCCCATGGCCTCTCCGTATTTCAGGGCATTGTAGAGATCCTCGGCGTCCTTGTAGCGGCCACGCCGGACAAGGCCGCGCAACGAAGGTACGGAGGCCTTCGGCTCCGCAGGATGGCGACCGCCGGTCAGCCATCTGGATCTGTCGAGCAGCATGATGGAATTGCGCGGTGTGTGGCATTCGGCGCAGTGGCCGGGTCCGAGCACCAGATAGGCGCCGCGGTTCCAGGTCGCGGACTTTCCGGGGACCGGCCGGAATCCGGAGGGAGGAAGGGCGAGCCATTTCCAAAAGGCCAGAGCGAAACGGCCGAGCCGGAAGGGTTTGCGTTCCACGGGATTCCTCACCGCCGGCAGACTTTGCAGATAGGCGAAGAGGTCGAGGACGTCCTCCGTCCGCATCCATGCGTAGGAGGTATAGGGAAAGGCTGGAATGTAATGGATTCCGCCGGGCCCGAGCCCGCGTTTCATGGCGTTCACGAAGTCCACGGGCCTCCATTTTCCGATTCCGGTTTCCGGATCCGGCGTGATGTTGGGAGGCACCAGCGTTCCGCCCGGGATCTTCAGGGGGCGGCCTCCCGCCGGCCATTCCACCGCGGCGCCCCGGCCGCGGTGGCAGGAGATGCATCCGCCGGCATGGTACATCGTCCGGCCATTCTCGATGTCCGGGCGGTATCCGGCGGGCAGCGCCGATTCCGGCAGGGGTGTGGAGAGCTTCGTGTACAGGCCGGCGACGAGCAGCGCTCCGAGAAGGAACGCGGCCGCCACCGACCAGAGTACGGGATGTTTCGTCATGTGCCTGTGCATGGGCACATGGATGCCAGCTTACTTCTTCTTGGGCAAGCGGAACTGCTTGTGGCAGGCCTTGCAGCCGTCGCCGCCAAGCGCCATGACCGCGCCCTTGAGGGCGTTGGCGTCATTGACGCCCTCGAGAGCCCTGGCGAGCTTCACCGCCTTGTCGAAAGCGGCGTCGAATTCCGCCTTCATCATCCAGATCTCCGGCTTGGCGCGGGAATCCTTCTCGCCCTTCTCGGATCCTTCGGGAAAGAGCTTCTTGGCCTTCTCGAGGGCGGCGGCGATGGCCATGGCATTCTTCTTCACCGTTGCGGCGTCGAAGGGTACCTTGCCCTTGACCATGCCGACGAGCGGCTTGAAGTTCTGCTTGGCCTCCTTCATGGCGGCCTGGCGGTCGGTCACCGCGTCGGCCATGGCCGCGGTGGAGAAAGCGGCGATGCCGGCAGCGATGCCGGCGGCAAGGATCTTCTTCTTCATGGTGACTGCTGTCCCCTGTTTTCGGTTCCGTAGATGGTTCGTTTCCCCGACATGCTTCCGCGGTTTGCCGCGGGAAGCACGTCCTGGAAAGGGTTCCTAGCATAGAAATTATAATCAGTCTAATTTCAATGTGCGGAAGATCCCCTCCATCCGGAAATCTCAAGAGATTGTGATCGGCCGGCCCGGCGGCGCACCTGGGTGCTTGGCACGGATGGCGCTTTTGGCGTACTTAAGGGACAGGCGGTGCATCCAGACGAACGGACGGGACCGGAGCCATGGTGAAACGGATCATGTTCGCATTTCTCCTGAGCGGGCTTCTTGCGGCCTGCGGGGCGCGGGGAGCTCTCGAGCCTCCGCCGGATGCGCCAAAGAATCCGCCCGACGAGGAAATCGTCCTCGATCCGCTGATCAGATAGGCCGCCGCCACCGCCGACGGGACATCCATGCATCATTTCGAATACAGAAACGGCGTCCTGCATGCCGAGGACGTGCCGCTCGAGGAGATCGCCCGTGTCGTCGGCACGCCGGTCTACGTCTATTCCGCGCGTACGCTCGAGCGTCACTACCGGGTCTTCGACGCCGCCTTCGCGGACCGTCCGCATCTGATCTGCTATGCCGTGAAGGCGAATTCCAACCAGGCGGTGCTCAGGCTTCTGGCGGATCTCGGCGCGGGTATGGACATCGTCTCCGGCGGCGAGCTGGAGCGGGCGCTCGCCGCCGGGGTGGCGGGCGGGAAGATCGTGTTCTCGGGGGTTGGAAAGACCGATGAGGAGATGCGCGCCGCCCTGCGGGCGGGCATACGCTGCTTCAACGTGGAATCGGTTCCGGAACTGATCCGTCTCTCCGAGGTGGCGCGGGCGGAAGGGGCGCGGGCGCCGGTTTCGGTACGGGTCAATCCGGATGTCGATGCCGGGACCCACGAGAAGATCAACACCGGCCGGCGGGCGGACAAGTTCGGGATATCCTGGCTCAAGGCCCGGGAAGTGTACGATCTCGCAGCCTCCCTGCCGGGCATCGAGGTGCGCGGCGTGGCCATGCACATCGGCAGCCAGATCACCGATCTGGCACCCTTCGAGAAGGCGTTCACGCTGATGGCGGAATTGATCGACGCGCTGCGTGGAGCCGGGCACGACATCCGTCATGCGGACCTCGGAGGGGGGCTCGGAGTGCCCTATCACGGCGACACCGACGTGCCGCCTCCGCCGGAGGCCTATGCGGAGGTGGTGGAGCGGACCCTCGGGCATCTGGATGTGGAATACGTCATGGAGCCGGGCCGCATGATCGCGGGCAACGCCGGCATCCTCCTGGGCCGGGTGATCTTCGTGAAGGAGGCGGAAGGCAAGACGTTCGTCATCGGCGACACCGGCATGAATGATCTCATCCGGCCCACGCTCTACGAGGCCTTCCACCATGTCCTGCCGGTCCGCCGCCCGCCGGACGGCGTGGAGCCGGTCGTCGCCGATCTCGTGGGGCCGGTCTGCGAGACCGGGGACTACATGGCGCGCGACCGCGCCCTGCCGCCGATGCGGCGGGGGGATCTCTACGCCGTCATGACGGCCGGAGCCTACGGGGCGGTGCAGTCGTGCACGTACAACACCCGGCCGCTGGTGCCGGAAGTCCTGGTCCGCGACGATGCCTTCGCCGTGGTGCGACCCCGGATCGGAGCGCGGGACATCATCGCCATGGACCGGCTGGCGCCCTGGCAGGAATAGTCTCCTTTCCTTCCGGTGACCCGTACGTCAGGCGACGGACGAATCGGAAAGCGCCTTGACCGTGGTCAAGCACGGCCGACGGAGGATCCGCCATATATGGCCGCCAATCGAATTCGACAGACCATCAGATCTGGGGGGAGCCGGAAGGATGGCACCGTTTCTTGCGCGGCATCGCGGCAAGCTGGGACTTGCCACCGTCATGTTCATCGCGGGCATCGTCTTCTGGGGCGGTTTCAACACCGCCATGGAGGCGACGAACACCCTTTCCTTCTGCGTCTCGTGCCATGAGATGCGCGACAACATGTATCCCGACTATGTGAAATCCTCCCACTACTCCAATCCCTCGGGCGTGCGGGCCATCTGTTCCGACTGCCATGTCCCGAAGCAGTGGGTGCCCAAGCTGATCCGGAAGATCCGGGCGTCCAACGAGCTCTGGCACTGGATGGTCGGCACGGTGGACACGCCGGAGAAATTCGAGAAGAGGCGTCTGCATCTGGCGCGGAGGGTCTGGTCGTACATGAAGGAGTCGGATTCGCGCGAATGCCGCAACTGCCATCACTTCGACACCATGGATCTGAAGCGGCAGGCGCGGTTCGCGGCCCGCATCCACGGCGACGCGAAGAAGGAGGGCAAGACCTGCATCGACTGCCACAAGGGAATCACTCACAGGCTGCCGAAGGACATGCCGAAGGAGAAGACGGTGGCCGAGGACATCTCGAAGTGGACCTACGACGAGGAATACGCCGACGAGATCATGATGACCTGCGCGCCGTGCCACGGTCCGAAGGGACAGGGCAAGCCGGACGGGACCTATCCGCGCATCGCCGGTCTGGATCCGGTCTATCTGGCGCGGCAGCTCAGGGCCTTCAAGGCGCGCAAGAGGGTCAACATCCCGATGCAGCCCTACGCGACGGAGCGCGAACTGCCCGAGGAGGACGTCCAGACCATCTCCCTCTATCTGTCGCGCATCAAGCTGCCCAGCAGGATGGGAGAGATCGACAAGGAGAACTTCGATCCGCTAGAGGTGCTGGAACGCACCAAGATGGTGGTCAATGTGCCGCTGTGGAAACGGGGCAACGTGGAAGGCGGCGCCCGGGCGTACCGCCGCGAATGCGCCGGCTGCCACGGCCCGAAGGGCGAGGGGGATCCCACGCGCCTGATCCCGCCGCTGGCCGGGCAGTACAGCGCCTATCTGAAACGGCAGATCAAGGCCTTCGCGGAAGGCAAGCGGGTGCATGACGACCCGCGGGACCGCGAGATCTTCGCCTCCATGGGCGAGGGCGAGATCGACGACATTCTGGCCTGGCTGTCGGTTCAGGACGACTGAGGCCGTTCCGGCTCCACGGTCAGGGCCATGGAGCGCTCGTCCACCGCGACGACCCGCACCCGCGTGCCGGCCGGCAGATCGGGACCCGTGACCCGCCACAGCGTGTCGCCGATGCGCACCTCTCCGTGACCGTTCTCGATGGGTCGGATCAGGTCGGCGGTCTGTCCGACGAGAGCGTGCAGCCGCCGGTTCAGATCCGGCCGGTCGCTCTCCCTGTCCAGGGACCGCCCGACGAAGGGGCGCACGCCGAATACGAGCGCCACGGAGAGGGCGGAGAAGATCACCGCCTGCCAACGCCAGTCGAGTCCCGGCGCGAAAGCGTCCACGATACCCGTGAGCAGCGCGGCGAAACCGAACCACATGAGGAAGATGCCGGGCACGAGCATTTCCGCGATGAGCAGCACGAGGCCCAGCGTCCACCAGCCGTACTGGTCGAGGAATTCCGTCATGGCGCATCGCTCCCGCGCTGTCCGACGGAGGGGACGGAGCCACCGGTCCGGGTCCCGCCGCGGCCGGAGGAGCCGGATTCCGGCCCGAAGGCCTCACGGGCGATCTCGGATATGCCGGCGATGGAGCCGATGACGGAGGAGGCTTCGAGCGGCATCATGAGCACTTTCTGGTTCGGTGCCGAAGCGAGGCTTTCCAGCGCCTTCACGTAGTTGTTGGCGACGAAGTAGTTGATGGCCCGCATGTCGCCCCTGCCGATGGCCTCGGAGACCACCTCCGTGGCCTTCGCCTCGGCCTGGGCCAGCCGTTCGCGGGCTTCCGCCTCGCGGAACGCGGCCTCCTTCTCGCCTTCGGCCTTGAGAATCTTCGACTGCTTCTCGCCCTCCGCCTTCAGGATGGCCGACTGCCGCACGCCTTCGGCCTCGAGGATGGTCGCGCGCTTGTTGCGCTCCGCGATCATCTGCTGGGCCATGGCGTCGACCAGATCGGCGGGCGGCAGGATGTCCTTGATCTCGATGCGGGTGACCTTGACGCCCCAGGGTCCGGCGGCTTCGTCCACGACGGAAAGGATGCGGGCGTTGATCTCGTCGCGATGCGAAAGCAGCTGGTCGAGGTCCATGGAACCCATGACCGTGCGGATGTTGGTCATCACGAGGTTGATCATGGCGTATTCCAGCCGGTTGACCTCGTAGGTGGCGCGGGCGGCGTCGATCACCTGGTAGAAGGCCACGCCGTCCACCTTCACCATGGCGTTGTCCCGGGTGATCACTTCCTGGGAGGGCACCTCGAGCACCTGCTCCATCATGTTGGCCTTGTTCGAGATGCGGTCGAACCAGGGAATGATGATGTGGAAGCCGGGCTGAAGGGTGCGGATGTACTTGCCGAAACGTTCCACGGTGTAGTTGTAGCCCTGCGGCACGACCACGATGCCCTTGTACAGGGTGACGAGCACCAGAAGTACAAGGACGACGACGACGACCGATATGCCTTCGATCATGGCATGCTCCCGATTTTTCCGACTGCCGGTCCGGTCGCGCGGACCGGTTCCTGCCGGACATCTTAGTCCGGGCTGCCACGGATGGCGATACCCGTCACCTTTCATTTACCTTCCACACCGGTTTCCGTGTTCCGGAACCGGGGCGTTAACCGGTGGCGGTTAGCATGTCCGCCGTCCGGTATTTCCGGAATCTTCACGCATTCCGCCGCTTCGGGTTCCCGGGTATGGACAGCACCGCAGAAAGAAAGGAAAAGGGCAGGCAGCGGGCCACGGGCCGGGAGAACGCGCCGCACGATCTTGTCGTGGGCGATCTCGTCATGGAACGCGAGCTCACCGCCCAGGACAGGAAACGTCTGCAGGCGCGTCAGGCGCAGTCGATCATGCGCATGACGCCCTGGACCCTCAGTCTGAACATTCTCATCTCCCTTCTGATGTGGCGGGTCGGGCTGCAGGAGCTTCCCGCCGTTCCGCTCCATCTGTGGACGGGGGGGAACATACTGGTGTCCCTGATCATGCTGGGGCACTGGCGGCTCGCCTCGCGGCACTGCGGATCGCGCACATGCGCCGCCGGCTACGTCCGGGTGATCCGCATCCAGGGTGTCGTCTTCGGCCTGCTGTGGGCCGCCCTGCCCTGGTTCTTCCTGCCGCCCGCCTCGGGAGACATGCGGGTGCTGATCGCGTCGCTGACCATAGCGGCCTTCTCGCTGGGCACCTTCCGGCTGGCGCAGGTGCCCTCGGCGGCGGTGTTCTACATCCTCTTCCCCACGGTCTCGCTCGCCTGGACCATTCTCCACGTGATGCCGGGGCCGGTGGGACACGCATTCGCCTTCATGGGCGCCGTCTATGCGCTCGCCCTCATTTTCGTGGTGCTGATGCGCTATCGCGACGCCCTGCGCCAGACCCGCTACGTGGCCGAACTCAACCGGCGCAAGAACATCATCAGCCTTCTGCTGCACGATTTCGAGCAGGGCGCCAGCGACTGGCTTTGGGAGACCGATCGCGATGGCCGTCTCGTCTATACATCGAGACGTCTGGAGGAACTGCTCGGAGTGCGGCGGGAGGATCTGCGCGGCCGGCGGTTGCCCGATGTTCTCGAGGCGGATGCCGCCGGACCGGAATGGGAGACCTTCCTTTCCGACCTGGAAGGCGGGCGCATCATATACGGCAGCACCGTTCCGGCCCGGATCGGCGGAGAGGAGCGGTGGTTCCGGATGACGGCCCGGCCGCTGTACGATCCGTCAGGCCGTCTGCGCGGCTACCGCGGCGTGGCCACCGATGTCACGGAGCAGCACCGGAAGGAGGAGCGTCTGCGGCGCGAGAAGGAGGCGGCGGAGAGCGAGTCGCGCGCGAAGTCCAACTTCCTGGCGCTGATCAGCCATGAACTGCGCACACCCCTGAACGCCATGGTCGGCTTTTCCGAGCTGCTGGCCAAGGAAGCAGCCGGTCCCCTCAACGACGAGTACCGGGAATATTCCAGGCATGTTCTCGACGGATCCCGCCAGCTCCAGCGGCTCATCAACGACATTCTCGACTACACCCGTTTCGAGCGGAACAAGATCCGTCTCGAGGAGCAGGAGGTGGATCTGGTCGAGCTGGCGGAGATGGCCCTGCGCCAGGTGGCCCGGGAGGAGCGGGCGCGCGGACTGCAGTTTCAGCTGCGGTATGCCGGTGATGTGGTGCTGCGGGCCGATCTCGGACGGTTGAAGCAGGTCCTGTCGAACCTTCTCAACAACGCGGTCAAATTCACGCCCGAGGGGTCCGTGACCGTCGACATCGACCGCACTTCCGGGGGCGATGTGGTGGTCCGCGTCATCGATACCGGAATCGGCATTCCCGAGGACAGGCTGGATACCATCTTCGAGCCGTTCACGCAGGGAGACGCGGCATTGTCCCGGCGGCACGACGGCATCGGACTGGGGCTGTCCATCGCCCGCTCCCTGGTGCGGCTGCACGGTGGCCGGATGTGGATCCGCAACAATCCGGAGGGTGGTGTCACGGCGGGCTTCACGATTCCGGCGTCACGGGTCGTCGAAGATGGAGCCGGGCCACGTCACGGGGCGCCCCGGGAGGCGGTCTGCGCGGGCTGACGGGGATCATGATTCTCCTTGATCGGGGCCGATGATTGGGCTTAAGTAGCCGGTGCCGCAGGCGCTTTCGGGCTCCGGGCGGGTCGCTCCGCGTTTCGTCTCCGGACATGCGGGACGGTGGGAACTTCCGACCGGTGGAAAAGGCGTCCTCCCGCCCGGCGGTTGCGGAGCCCCTCCGTGCGGCACCCGATCGCGCAACGCCGTTTCGGCGGCGAAACAAGGCCGGACGGCACCCTTCGCGCCGTACAAGGCCAATCAACGGAACACGAGGGAGATACAGGAACATGGATCGTCGTTCGTTCATCAAGAAGGCCGGTCTCGGCGTCACTGCCGCAGCCGCCGCTCCGCTGGCCGCGCCGGCCATCGCCTCCGACGTGAAGCACCTGAAGATGGTGACCTCCTGGCCGAAGAACTTTCCCGGTCTGGGCACGGCGGCCAACCGTTTCGCCCGCCGCGTGGAGAAGGTTTCCGGCGGCCGCTTCAAGATCCGGGTCTACGCGGGCAAGGAGCTCGTGCATCCGCTGAAGTGCCTCGACGCGGTGCAGGAGGGTACCGCGGAGCTCTATCACTCCGCCGACTATTACTACAAGGGCAAGGACATGGGCTTCGCCTTCTACTCCGCCGTGCCCTTCGGCTTCACCGCCAACGAGATGAACGCCTGGCTCTATCATGGCGGTGGCCAGAAGCTGTGGGACGAACTGGGCGCCGGCTTCGGCGTGAAGGGACTGCCCTGCGGCAACTCGGGCGTGCAGATGGGCGGCTGGTTCCGCAAGCCCGTCAATACGATCGAGGACTTCAAGGGCCTGAAGATGCGCATGCCGGGCCTCGGCGGCGACGTCCTGAACGCCATCGGCGCCACCGCGCTCACCCTGGCCGGCGCGGAGATCATGCCGGCCCTGCAGGCGGGCACCATCGACGCCACGGAGTGGGTGGGGCCATGGAACGACCTGGCCTTCGGCTTCTACAAGGTGACCAAGCACTACTACTATCCGGGTTTCCACGAGCCGGGCACCATGCTGAGCCTGGGCGTGTCGAAGAAGTTCTGGGACGGCCTGTCCGATTCCGACAAGGCGCTGTTCGAATACTGCGCGCAGGCGGAGAACTCCTACGATCTCGCCGAGTTCAATGCCAACAACGGCGCCGCCCTGAACACCCTGATCCAGAAGCATGGCGTGCAGCTGCACGAATTCTCCGACGAGATCTTCAAGGCGTTCGGCGAGGCCTCCAAGGACGTGCTGGCCAAGGCCGGCGAATCCTCGCCCATGGCGAAGAAGATCTACAAGAGCTTCATGGACTTCAAGAAACGCGTGCAGGGCTGGACGGAGATCTCCGACGTCGCCTACGCCAACAAGCGCAAGCTCGTGAAGTGGTAACGGGCCTGCCCATGCAGACCGGAGGAGGCCGGAGCATCATGCTCCGGCCTTTTCCCCATCGGGAGCCGTCCGCAAGATAACATTCCCCTCGACACCGAACGGACGGCCCTCCCGCACCTTCGCAGGATGTTCCGGGGAGGGAACAGTCATGCTGAGTTTCATCCGCTTCGTCGACCGCCTCAACGAGCGCATCGGCCACGCGGTGGCGTGGGTGGCGCTGGCCATGGTGCTGGTGCAGTTTCTCGTGGTGGTCATGCGCTACGTCTTTTCCATCGGCAACATCGCCATGCAGGAATCCATCTGGTACATGCATGGCATCCTCTTCATGATCGGCGCGGGCTACACGCTGCTGCACAACGGGCACGTGCGCGTGGACGTGGTCTACGGCGAGGCCCCGCCGCGCTACAAGGCGAAGGTGGACGTCTTCGGAACCCTCTTCTTCCTGCTGCCGGTGACCGCGGCCACCCTCTGGCTGTCCTGGGACTACGTGATCAACGCATGGAAGGTCTTCGAGGGATCCACGGAGGGATCCGGCCTGCCGCTCATCTTCGCCTACAAGACCGTGATCTGGGTGTTCGCCGTGCTCGTGTTCCTGCAGGGCCTCTCGCTGCTCTTCAAGGCGGTGCGTTTCCTGCGTGGACGGGAGCCCGGCTATCCGGTGCCGCCCTGCCTGAACGGACGGGCGGAGGATGATCCCGAGGCGGTGAAGGAGGAAGTGTGATGTCCCTGTCCGCCGAAATCATGGTGCTGCTGATGTTCCTGTCGGCGATCGGGTTCCTGATCATGGGATACCCGGTGGCCTTCACGCTGGCCGGCACCGGTCTCGCCTTCGCCCTTCTCGGATCGCTGATGGGCGTTTTCGACATCTCCATCCTCACCGCCTTTCCCCAACGCATCTTCGCCATCATGTCCTCGGAGGTGCTGGTGGCGGTGCCGCTGTTCGTCTTCATGGGGGTGATGCTGGAGCGTTCCAAGGTCGCGGAGGAGCTGCTGGACAACATGGGCCGCGCCTTCGGGTCCAGACCCGGCGGCCTGGCCTACTCGGTGACCGTGGTCGGCGCGCTCCTGGCGGCCTCCACCGGCATCGTCGGGGCGACGGTGGTGACCATGGGGCTGCTGTCCCTGCCCACGATGCTGCGCCGCGGCTACAACATCCCCTTCTCCTGCGGCACCATCTGCGCCTCCGGCACGCTTGGGCAGATCATTCCGCCCTCCATCGTGCTGGTGCTGCTGGGCGACCAGCTCTCCGTGGCCTTCCAGAACGCCCAGTACGCCATGGGCAACTACGCGCCCGACACCGTGTCGGTGAACGACCTGTTCGCAGGCGCCCTGCTGCCCGGACTGATGCTGGTGGGCATGTATCTCGTCTACCAGTTCGGCTTCGCCACCCTGCGGCCGCAGGAGGCCCCGGCGGTTCCCGCCGACGAACTGATCTCCGGCGACCGGAAGGCCTTCTACAGACAGCTCGCCGGAACGCTGTTCGCCCCGCTCATTCTCATCGTGGCGGTGCTGGGTTCCATCCTCGGAGGTCTCGCCTCGCCGACCGAGGCGGCGTCGGTGGGCGCGGTGGGCGCCATCATGCTCGCCGGCTACAAGATCAATCCGAAGGGGGCGAAGTGGATCATCGCCGGAGCGGTCTCGCTCTTCGGCCTGTTCCTCATCACCTGGTTCTTCGATCTGCGCATGCAGCGCGACGTGATCCCCACCACCGACTGGATCGCCATCGGAGTGGCGCTGGTGCTCTCCGCCATCCTGGCCGCCGGCATCCTCGTCGGTGTCTGGCGGACGCTGCAGGAACGGGACGAGGACGGCACGCCGGTGCTGGCCTCGGTGGGACGCTCCACGGTGCAGATCTCCTCCATGGTCTTCGTCATCCTGGTCGGCGCCGCCATGTTCTCGCTGGTCTTCCGCGGCTTCGACGGCGATCGCTTCATCGAGGACTTCCTGCACAACCTGCCGGGCGGTACCGTCGCCGCCATGCTGCTGGTCATGGGCGTGATGTTCCTGATGGGCTTCTTCCTGGACTTCCTGGAGATCATCTTCATCGTCGTTCCCATCGTCGCGCCCATCCTGCTGCAGATGGAGGTCGCGCCCGGAGTGACCATGAGCCCGGTCTGGCTCGGCGTCATGATGGGTATCAATCTCCAGACCTCCTTCCTGACCCCGCCGTTCGGATTCGCCCTGTTCTATCTTCGGGGCGTGGCGCCGAAGGAGGTCAAGACAACCCACATCTATCTCGGTGTGGCGCCCTTCGTGGCCATCCAGGTGCTGGCGCTGGTGCTGCTGTGGTTCTGGCCGGAGATCGCCACCTGGCTTCCCTCGGTGCTCTACGAGAAGTAGGGCGATTCTTCCGAATCGCGGAAAGACCCCGCGGGATCTCGCCGCGGGGTCTTTTCCGCCCCGGAGGCGCAGGTTTGACTGGCGGGGAGGGAAGGGCGTAAAATTACGTCAGCAATGTTGACCCATGGGGCATCCGTCGCGGCGCGAAGCGACGGCTCCGACCCGCAGGGAGCGCGAGAAGGTCATGGCCAAGAAGGGCCGTCCGTCCCTTTCCGACAGGCTCGACCTGTCCAGACACCGGGTCATACTCAACGGCTCGCAGGCCATCGTGCGGCTCATGCTCGCCCAGAAGATGCGGGACGAGGAGGCGGGCCTGGACACGGGCGGCTTCGCCACCGGCTACCGCGGTTCTCCGGTGGGCGCGCTCGACATGCATTTCGAGCGCGCGGAGCATCTCCTGAAGCCGCGGGACATCCTCTTCCAGCCGGGCATCAACGAGGAACTGGCGGCCACCGCCGTATGGGGCGCGCAGCAGGTGGCCATCCGCGGCGAAGGCGACAAGGACGGCGTCTTCTGCATCTGGTACGGCAAGGGGCCGGGCGTGGACCGCTGCGGCGACGTCTTCCGCCATGCCAACTCCGCCGGTTCCGCCGAGCATGGCGGAGTGCTGGTGCTGATGGGCGACGACCATGGCGCGGAATCCTCGACCGTGCCGCATCAGAGCGAATTCACCCTGATCGACGCCATGATGCCCATCCTGAACCCGGCCGGAGTGCAGGAGATCCTCGACTACGGCATGCTGGGATTCGCCCTGTCGCGCTACAGCGGATGCTGGGTGGGGCTGAAGTGCATCCACGAGAACATCGAATCGACGGCCACGGTCGATGCCGATCCGCACCGGGTGCGGATCCGTCTTCCGGAGGATTTCGACATGCCGGAGGGCGGGCTCAACATCCGGGCGGGCGAGGACAGGTTCACGCTGGAGCGGCGCCTGCATCTGCACAAGCCCGAGGCCGCCCGCGCCTTCGCCCGGGCCAACGGGATCGACAGGATCGTATGGGATGGCGGACCTTCGCCGAGGATCGGCATCGTTTCCACGGGCAAGAGCTGGATGGACACGCTCCAGGCGCTGGCGGAGCTGGGCATCGACGAGGCGCGCGGGCGGGAACTGGGAATCCGGCTGCTGAAGATCGGCATGGTGTGGCCGCTGGAGCCGCAGGTGGCCACGCGGTTCGCCGAAGGGCTGGAAACGGTGATCGTCGTCGAGGAGAAGCGCGGCATCATCGAGCCCCAGCTGCGCGAGCTGCTCTATGGACGGCCCGGCGCGCCGCGCATCGTGGGCAAGCGCGACGAGAAGGGGGAGATGCTCTTCCCCGCGCACGGAGTGCTCGATCCGCTCGCGATCGCCCGTGCCGTCGGCGACCGGCTGCCGCGGGACGCGGACCTGGACGGGGCCCTGGAGAGGCTGGAGCGGATCTCCGCCCATCCGGTGCTCGACCTACCCGGCGACTACGTCCGTGTGCCGTGGTTCTGCGCCGGCTGTCCCCACAACACCTCGACGCGGCTGCCGGAAGGTGCGCGCGGATACGCGGGCATCGGGTGCCACTGGCTGGTGCAGCTGATGCCCGACAGGCGCACCGAGGGGTTCACCCAGATGGGATGCGAGGGGGCCAACTGGATCGGCGAGGCACCCTTCTCGAAGCGCCGGCACGTGTTCCAGAACATGGGTGACGGCACCTATGCCCATTCCGGCCTGATGGCCATCCGCGCCTGCCGGGCGGCGGGCGTGAACATCACCTTCAAGATCCTCTACAACGACGCGGTGGCGATGACCGGCGGACAGGGGATCGACGGAAACATCACGGTGCCGGACATCGCCTGGCAGGCGCGGGCGGAAGGCGTCGAGCGGATCGCCGTCGTCTCCCGCGAGCCGAGCCGCTGGTCGGGGCGGGCCTTCCCTCCGGGCACCACCTTCCACGCCCGCGGGGAGCTGGATGCGGTGCAGGAGGAGATGCGCGGCGTCCCCGGCGTCTCCATGCTCATCTACGACCAGACGTGCGCCGCGGAGCTGCGCCGCCGCCGCAAGCGCGGCCTGGCCCCGGAACCGGCGCGGCTGGTGCACATCAACGAGGCCGTCTGCGAAGGCTGCGGGGATTGCGCGGACGTCTCCAACTGCGTCGCCATCGTGCCGGTGGACACCCCCTGGGGGCGCAAGCGCCGGATCGACCAGTCGGTGTGCAACCGCGACTATCTCTGCCTCGAGGGATTCTGTCCGGCCATGGTGACGGTCGAGGGCGGCCGGGTCCGCGGGCGGAAGGGCGCGGGCGATCCGCCGGAGGTTCCGGAGCCCGCGATCCGCCCTCCGGATCGGGTCTTTTCCATGGCCGTCGCGGGCATCGGCGGCACCGGGGTGGTCACCGTGGGCCAGATTCTCGCCCAGGCGGCGCAGCTGGAGGGCATGGGGGCCGGAATCATCGACCAGTCGGGCATCTCGCAGAAGAACGGTGCGGTCCTGTCGCATCTGAAGATCGCCCGCCGCCCGGAGGATATCGCGGCGATCCGTACCGCGCCCGGCGGGGCGGATCTGCTGCTCGGATGCGATCTGCTCACCGCGGCGTCGAAGCGCGTTCTGCGGCTGTGCGATCCGCAGGCCACCACGGCGGTGGTGAACGACCACAGGATCATGCCGGCGCAGTTCACACATGATCCGGATCTGGAGTTTCCCGCCGAGGACATGCGTGCGCGCATCCGGACGGCGACCGCTTCCGCCGTCTTCCGCGACGCCACGGAGCTGGCCACCGCCCTGCTGGGGGATTCCATCTACGCCAACATGCTTCTGGCGGGCATGGCCTGGCAGACGGGCTTGGTTCCGGTTCCGAGGCGGGCGGTTCTCGAGGCGATCCGGCTCAACGGGGTGGCGGTGGAGGCGAACGTCGCCGCCTTCGACTGGGGGCGCGCGATGGCACATGATCCGGACGGCGTGCTGCGGGCGGCGGGTCTGCGGCCGGACGAAGCGCCCGGGGAGACGCTGGAGGAGATGGTCGAACGCGGCGTACGTCTGATCCGTGACTGGGGCGATGCCGACGCCGCGGAGGCCTACCGTGCATTCGTGGAGCGCGTGCGGCGGGTGGAGGAGGAAAGGTGCGGCTCGGACGAGCTTGCCCGGGTGGTGGCCCGGCAGCTGGCGCGCCTTGTCGCAATCAAGGACGAATACGAGGTGGCCCGCCTGCATGCGGACCCCGCCTTCCGGGAGGAGATCCGGCGTCGTTTCGGGGAAAATGCGCGCGTGCGTCTGCATCTGGCGCCGCCGTTTCTGGCCCGCCGCGATCCGGTGACGGGCAGACCGCGCAAGCGCGCCTTCGGGGGCTGGATGACGGCTCTGATGCCGCTTCTCGCCCGCATGCGCTTTCTGCGCGGGACCCCTCTGGATCCGTTCGGATACGGAGAGGAGCGGCGCCTGGAGCGGGCTCTGCCCGGGGAATACAGGGCACTGGTGGAGAGGCTGCTGGCGGATCTCGGGCCGGCAACCCATGCGGATGCGGTGAGGACCGCCCGCCTGGCCGAGCGCATACGCGGTTTCGGTCATGTCAGGCGGCGCGCGGTGGAGGCGTTCCGAAGGGAGATCAGCGCCGACGCGACGGAACGACCCTCAGGATTCTTCCGTTGATCGCGTCCGCCGTGATGCGCCATGTCCTTCCGCCGCGTCTGGCGACGAAGACGTAGCGGCGTCCCTTGCAATCCCTGGCGCGTGGCGCGGCGTAGCCCCGCCGGCGGATCATGGTCCGCACCTGGCGGCAGCCGAGGCGGGCTTTCGGACCATGCACGGCGCCGTTGCGGATGTTGGTGCGGTATCTGCGCGGCCAGCGGCGGATCACGTAGACGTCGTCGTAGAAGGACACCGGGAAGGCGTACCAGGGCCAGGGCAGCATGCCCGGATCGCCCCTTACGATCATGCCCTCGCGCAGAGGCACGGATACGCCGCCATTGAGCCACGGCGTCTCCGCCGATGCCGTGCCGGTTCCGGCGATGCCCGTCAATGCCGCCGCGACGCACATGCCGATCAGGGTTCGCCGTTTCATGATGTCGCTCCCACCTGCTTTTCTTTACTCCACATTTCCGGAAATTAGGAAATTTCCAGATCGAACATGGTGAGTGATCGTGCGCTTTTCATAGCGGGAGAAGGATTTTTCCATTAGGCGGACGCCCTCGCGAGGGAGATCAGGCGATCCACCTCCTCCGCACTGGTGGCCCAGGAGGTCACCAGTCGCGCAAGGACCGTTTGCTCCGTCTCGCGCCACGGATAGTAGATGGCGCCTGCCTCCACGAGCGCCGCATGCAGGGGGCGCGGCAGATGCACGAAGACCTCGTTCGCCTGCACGGGATGGGCCGTCCGGATTCCGGGCAGTCCCGTCAGTCCCTCCGCCAGCCGGGCGGCCATGGCGTTGGCGTGGCGGGCCAGGTCCAGCCACAGGTCATCCTGAAGGGCGGCGAGGAACTGTGCCGCGAGGTAGCGGCCCTTGGAAAGCAGCTGACCGGCCCGCTTGCGGCGCCAGGCGAAACGGTGCGCCCGTTCGCGGTCGAAGAAGACCACCGCCTCGGCGCACATGGCGCCGTTCTTCGTCAGGCCGAAGGAAAGCACGTCCACGCCGGCCTTCCACGTCGCTTCCGCGGGGGTGCATTCCAGGGCGGCCAGCGCATTGGCCAGACGGGCTCCGTCCAGATGCACCCCCAGGCCATGGGCGTGGGCGATGGCGGCCAGCCCGGCGGTTTCCTCCGGGGTCAGCACTCCGCCGTACTCCGTGGCATTGGTCAGGGAGAGGGCCTGCGGGAGAACCTGGTGCTCGCCGTGGACGAACGCGGCCAGCCGTTCCCGCAGGGCGGCGGGAGGGATCCGGCCGCCCTCGCCGGGCAGGGGGATGATCTTCGCGCCGCCCGTGAACAGCTCGGGAGCGCCGCATTC
Source organism: uncultured Rhizobiaceae bacterium (assembly GCA_964430935.1). GTDB lineage: Bacteria > Pseudomonadota > Alphaproteobacteria > Rhizobiales > Aestuariivirgaceae > Thermopetrobacter. The sequence continues at coordinate 12,527 of CAYSHK010000039.1, read as the reverse complement.
GTCGGTGTTGACGTGGGCCTCCCCGTGGGCCAGCACGCCGCCGAAGGGATCCACGATCGCGGACAGCGCCAGCGCGTTGGCCGCGGTGCCCGTGGCGACGAGGAAGACCTCCGCGTCGTGGTCGAAGACCTCCCGGATGCGCTCCACCGCGCGGGCGGTGAGATCGTCGCCGCCGTAGGGCATGGCGGACCCTTCGTTGGCGGCCATGACGGCGGCCATGATGCTCGGGTGGACCGGGCCGACGTTGTCGCTGGCGAAATTCATTTTCCGCACCTCCCTCCGGCAAGTCATACCGCCTTAGCATTCCGTCCGCTTCCATGCCATGGAACTTCCGTACCTGCGGCCATCCGGCACCCGCGGACTGCTTGCCTGCGGGGCGGATTTCTGGCATAACCGGCAAAACTGGGACAGAATGACTGTCCTAAATCGGCGAGACGCCGGCGGATGCGGGCATGCCGTCGGCGGGCCGGACGCCGCAGTCCGGCTTGCGGAAAATGGGGCCGGAGCCTTCCGGTCCGGGATCGCGCTCCGTTCGGGCGCCGCGCCCTTTCGGAATCGCCGGGACGCCCTTATCGGCAGGTTTTGCCATGGAACGCGCCGCGCCGGCCGGGACACCACGGCGGCAGCGGACGGGCGGACCACGCACGATACGCCACGGACTTGATGACAGGGGAAGAAGGACGCACATGAACAGGCACATCGACGAGGCCGAATTCGCCCGGGTCGGACCGCGCCGGCCGGAACGCCGCGGTCTCTACGATCCGGCGAACGAGCACGACAACTGCGGCATCGGCATGATCTGCCGCATCACCAACGAGAAGAGCCACGAGATCGTGGAGAAGGGCCTGCGGATTCTGGCCAACCTGGAACATCGCGGCGCCGTCGGAGCCGATCCGGAGGCCGGAGACGGCTGCGGCATCCTGGTGCAGATCCCCCATGCCTTCTTCGCCGCGGAGGCGGAGCGTCTGGGCTTCTCCCTGCCGGACGAGGGCGAGTACGGCATCGGTTTCCTGTTCATGCCCCGCGACGACGCCCGCAGGGTCGAGGTGGAGCGGATCTGGGAGGAGACGCTGCGCGACGAGGGGCTGACGCTCATCGGCTGGCGCAACGTACCCGTGGATTCCTCGCAGCTCGGCGAGTCCGTGAAGCCCGGCGAGCCCGTCATGCGCCAGATCTTCATCGGCCGCGGGGAGGGCATCGCCGATCAGGACCATTTCGAGCGCAAGCTCTACGTGGCCCGCAAGGTGGTGTCCAACCGGGTGCGCAACGAACTGGGCCTGTCGGCGGAGGAGTACTACCCGCCGTCGGTCTCCTCGCGCACCATCGTCTACAAGGCCCTGGTGCTGCCCGACCGTCTCGCCCGGTACTACCCCGATCTGGCCGACGAGCGCTTCGTATCGGCGCTGGCGCTGGTGCACCAGCGGTTCTCGACGAACACCTTCCCCTCCTTCCCGCTGGCGCATCCCTACCGGATGATCTGCCACAACGGCGAGATCAACACCCTGCGCGGCAACGTCAACTGGATGGCGGCGCGCAAGGAGGCCATGCGTTCCGACATCCTCGGCGGGGATCTGGAGAAGCTGTGGCCGATCCACTACGAGGGCCAGTCCGATTCCGCCTGCTTCGACAACGCGCTGGAGCTGCTCTACTTCGGCGGCTACTCGCTGCCGCACGCCATGATGCTGATGATTCCGGAGGCGTGGTCCGGCAATCCGCTGATGGACGAGGAGCGGCGCGCCTTCTACGAGTACCATGCCGCGCTCATGGAGCCCTGGGACGGCCCGGCGGCGGTGGCCTTCACCGACGGACGGATGATCGGCGCCACGCTGGACCGCAACGGTCTGAGGCCGGCGCGCTATCTGGTCACCTCCGACGACCATCTCATCCTCGCCTCCGAGATGGGCGTGCTGGACGTGCCCGAGGAGAAGATCGTCGAGAAGTGGCGCCTGCAGCCGGGCAAGATGCTGCTCGTCGATCTCGAGGCGGGGCGGATCATTCCCGACGAGGAGATCAAGCGCCAGCTGGCCACCTCGCGGCCCTACCGTTCGCTGCTGCAGGAGGGTCAGTTCAAGCTCAAGGAACTGCCCGACGTGGGCCGTTCGGCGCCGAAGACCAACGTCTCCCTGCTCGACCGCCAGCAGGCCTTCGGCTACACCCAGGAGGACGTGAAGACCCTCATGGCGCCGATGGCCAACACCGGTCAGGAGGGCGTCGGCTCCATGGGCACGGACACTCCGCTGCCGACGCTTTCCGAGCGTCCGCGGCTGCTCTACGACTATTTCCACCAGCTGTTCGCGCAGGTGACCAATCCGCCGATCGACCCGATCCGCGAGGAGTCGGTGATGAGCCTGATCTCCTTCATCGGGCCGCGTCCGAACCTGCTGGGCATCAACGAGACCTCCGCCCTGAAGCGCCTGGAGGTCTCGCAGCCGATCATCTCCAACAAGGGACTGGAGAAGATCCGGGCCATCGGCGACATCTCCGACAACCAGTTCCAGACGATCACGCTGGACATCACCTACAACGTCGGGCGCGGCGCCGAATACATGGGCGAGGCGCTCGAGAACATCTGCCGGAAGGCGGAGAAGGCGGTCCGCGACGGCTACAACATCATCATCCTTTCCGACCGGCTGGTCGGTCCCGACCGTCTGCCGGTGCCGGCCCTGCTGGCGACCTCCGCGGTGCACCACCACCTGATCCGGGCCGGTCTGCGCACCTCCGTGGGGCTGGTGGTGGAGACGGGCGAGGCGCGCGAGGTGCACCATTTCGTGACCCTCGGCGGCTACGGCGCGGAGGCCGTCAACCCCTATCTGGCCTTCGAGACCATCGAGAACATGCGCCTCTATCTCGGCGGGGACATTTCCGAGAAGGAGGCCGTGAAGCGCTACATCAAGGCGGTGGACAAGGGCATTCTCAAGGTCATGTCCAAGATGGGCATCTCCACCTGGCAGTCCTACTGCGGCGCCCAGATCTTCGATGCCGTGGGCCTGAACTCCGAATTCATCGAGAAGTATTTCACCGGAACCAACTCGGCGGTGGAGGGCGTCGGCCTGAAGGAGGTCGCGGAGGAGACGCTGCGCCGGCACGAACTGGCCTTCTCCGACGCGCCGGTGCTGAAGAACTTCCTGGACGTGGGCGGGGAATACGCCCAGCGCGTCCGCGGCGAACGCCACCACTGGACGGCCTCCACCGTGGCCAATCTCCAGCATGCGGTGCGCGGCAACATTCCGGAGAAGTACCGCGCCTACGCCGAGGAGATGAATCGCCGCGGCCGCGAGGCCATGACCCTGCGCGGCCTGTTCCGCATCCGCGACGCGGAGGAGATGGGCCGCACGCCCGTGCCGCTGGAGGAGGTGGAGCCGGCCTCGGAGATCGTGAAGCGTTTCGCCACGGGGGCGATGTCCTTCGGTTCCATCTCCCGCGAGGCCCATACCACGCTGGCCATCGCCATGAACCGCATGGGCGCGAAGTCCAACACCGGCGAGGGCGGCGAGGAGCCGGACCGCTTCAAGCCGCTGCCGAACGGCGATTCGGAGCGCTCCGCCATCAAGCAGGTGGCCTCGGGGCGGTTCGGCGTCACAACCGAATATCTGGTCAACGCCGACGCCATCCAGATCAAGATGGCGCAGGGCGCCAAGCCCGGCGAGGGCGGCCAGCTGCCCGGCCACAAGGTCAATCCGGTGATCGCGAAGGTGCGCCATTCGACGCCGGGCGTCGGCCTGATCTCGCCGCCGCCGCATCATGACATCTATTCGATCGAGGATCTCGCGCAGCTGATCTTCGATCTGAAGAACGTCAACCCGCGGGCCGAGATCTCCGTGAAGCTGGTCTCCGAGATCGGCGTGGGCACGGTCGCCGCCGGCGTCTCCAAGGCGCGCGCCGACCATGTCACCATCTCCGGCTTCGATGGCGGCACGGGCGCGTCTCCGCTCACCTCCATCAAGCATGCCGGTTCGCCGTGGGAGATCGGTCTGGCGGAAACCCAGCAGACCCTTGTTCTCAACCATCTGCGCGGACGCATCGCGGTGCAGGTGGATGGCGGCATGCGCACCGGCCGCGACGTGGTGGTGGGCGCGCTGCTGGGTGCCGACGAGTTCGGCTTCGCCACCGCGCCGCTCATCGCGGAAGGATGCGTCATGATGCGCAAGTGCCACCTGAACACCTGTCCGGTGGGCGTGGCCACGCAGGATCCGGAGCTGAGGCGGCGCTTCCGCGGCAAGCCGGAGCACGTCATCAACTACTTCTTCTTCGTCGCCGAGGAGGTGCGGGAATACATGGCCCGCATGGGCTTCCGCACCTTCGACGAGATGATCGGACAGAGCGACTTCCTCGACAAGGAGGAGGCGCTGGACCACTGGAAGGCGAAGGGGCTCGATTTCTCGCGCATCTTCGCCCGGCCGGACGTTCCGGACCACGTGGCCATCTATCACTGCGAGGCGCAGAAGCATCCGATCGACGACATTCTCGACCGGAAGCTGATCGACCTGGCCCGCCCGGCGCTCGAGGAGCGCCAGCCGGTGAAGGCGGAAGTGGAGGTGAGGAACACCGACCGCACCATCGGCGCCATGCTCTCCGGCGAGGTGGCGAAGCGCTACGGCCATGCGGGTCTGCCGGACGACACCATCCACTTCTCGATGCGCGGAACGGCCGGACAGAGCTTCGGTGCCTGGCTGGCCCGCGGCGTGACGCTGGACCTGGTCGGCGAGGCCAACGACTACGTGGGCAAGGGTCTCTCCGGCGGCCGCATCATCGTCCGCCCGCCCGAGGAATCCGGCATCGTGCCGGAGGAGAGCATCATCGTCGGCAACACCGTGCTTTATGGCGCGATCACCGGCGAGTGCTACTTCCGCGGCGTCGCCGGCGAGCGGTTCGCGGTGCGCAATTCCGGTGCCGTCGCGGTGGTCGAGGGCGTCGGCGACCATGGCTGCGAATACATGACCGGCGGCTGCGTGGTCGTCATCGGACCGACGGGCCGCAACTTCGCCGCCGGCATGTCGGGCGGCATCGCCTACGTGCTGGACGAGGAGGGCGACTTCGAGCGCCGCTGCAATCTGGCCATGGTGGATCTGGAGCCGGTGCCGGCCGAGGAGGACGAGGCCGAGCGCGAGGGGCACCAGAGCGGCGACATGGAGACCCATGGTCTGGTGGACGTGATGCGCGACATGTCCGGTCATGACGCGGAGCGGCTGAGGGCGCTTCTGGAGAACCATCTCCACTACACCAACTCGCGGCGCGCGGCGGAGATCCTCGAGAAATGGGAGGAATATCTGCCGAAGTTCGTCAAGGTCATGCCGGTGGAATACCGCCGCGCGCTGGCCGAGATGGAGCAGATGCGCGCCAGGGGCGGCGATCTGGAGAAGGAAATCGGCATGGAGGACAGGAGCTGAGCCCTGCGGTCCGGCGCGCCGGAGGCTGGCGCGCCGGGACGATCGCGGCCGGCGTCAATTCTGAAGGGACTTCGACATCATGGGCAAGATCACAGGGTTTCTGGAAATCCCCCGTCGCGACCGGGCGTACAAGCCGGTCGGCGACCGCATCCGGCACTTCCGCGAGTTCGTCATCCCCCTCGACGACAAGGAGGTGGAGCAGCAGGCGGCCCGCTGCATGGACTGCGGCGTGCCCTACTGCCACAACTACTGCCCCGTGAACAACCAGATTCCGGACTGGAACGATCTCACCTACCGCGGAGACTGGAAGCGGGCGGTGATGAATCTGCACACCACCAACAACTTTCCCGAGATCACGGGACGTGTCTGTCCGGCTCCCTGCGAGGCGGCCTGCACGCTCAATCTCGAGGACATTCCGGTCACCATCAAGACCATCGAGTACCAGCTGGCGGAGAAGGGCTGGGACGAGGGCTGGATCATTCCCGCCCCGGCCGGGGAGAAGACCGGCCGCAGGGTCGCCATCGTCGGGTCCGGTCCCGCCGGTCTGGCGGCGGCCCAGCAGCTGGCCCGGGTCGGCCACGAGGTGCACGTCTACGAGAAGAACGCCCGTCCCGGCGGTCTGCTGCGCTACGGCATTCCCGACTTCAAGCTGGAGAAGCACGTCATCGACCGGCGCATCTCCCAGCTCGGCGCGGAAGGTGTCACCTTCCACTGCAACATGGAGGTGGGCCGCGACGTGAAGCTCTCCGAACTGCTGGCGGAGTTCGACGCGGTGCTGCTGGCCGGCGGCGCGGAGAAGCCGCGCGATCTGCCCGTGCCGGGGCGCGATCTGAAGGGCATCCATTTCGCCATGGACTTCCTCACCCAGCAGAATCGCCGCATCGCCGGCGAGCCGCTGCGCGAGGGCGAGGAGCCGATCAGCGCCGCGGGCAAGCACGTGCTGGTCGTCGGTGGCGGCGATACCGGTTCGGACTGCGTGGGCACCTCCATCCGGCAGGGCGCGCTCTCCGTGACCCAGGTGGAGATCCTCCCCAAGCCGCCGGAGAAGGAGGACAAGAACCTCACCTGGCCGGAATGGCCGCGCAAGCTGCGCATCTCCACCTCCCAGCAGGAGGGCGCGGAGCTGATGTGGTCGGTGCGCACCGAGGAATTCATCGGCAACGCCGAAGGGCATGTCGAAAAGGCCCGCATGGTGAAGGTGGACGAGAAGCTCCAGCCGATTCCGGGCACCGACTTCGAGCTCAATGCCGATCTGGTGCTGCTGGCCATGGGTTTCGTGCACCCCGTTCACGAGGGCATGATCGAGGAGGTGAAGCCGGAGCTGGACGAGCGCGGCAACGTGAAGGCCTCCGAGGAGGACTACCGGACCTCCGTGGACGGGCTTTTCGCCGCCGGCGACATGCGGCGCGGCCAGTCGCTGGTGGTCTGGGCCATCCGCGAGGGCCGTCAGGCCGCCCGCGCCATCGACGAATATCTGATGGGCGAATCGCTCCTGCCGCGCTGACGGCGGGCATTCGGAAAAATCGAGGGGCCCGGAACGCATTGTTCCGGGCCCCTTTCCGTTTCCCGTCCATCCGGCGGCCACCCATGGCGGACCCCGCGGGATCAGTGGAACCAGCTGCGCCGGCGCCGTTCCCCGTTCCGTTCCGATTTCGGGCCGGGATCGTCGGGAATGGGCGGACGGATGTCGTCGTCCTCCTCGACGATGCGCGGATGGCTCTTCACGGTGCGCAGCTTCTCGATGGGCGGTGCGGCCGGCGCCCGCCCCGGCGGTGGCGGGGGCATGTGCGGCCGGGCCTCCTCCGTGTCTGCGGCGGAAGCTTCGTCCCGCGTTCCGGTCCGCTCCTCCGCGGGGGCGGGCGGCGCGGTTTCTTCCGCCGGTTCCGGTTCCGCCTTCAGCTCGAGCACGGGCGCGGGTTCCGCGGCCCCGGCCGGTTTCCCGCCCTCTTCTCCGTCGTCGGCGTCCTTCTCCGTTTCCGTCCCGTCCTCCGGAGGCCGGGCGCTTTCCGGAGCCTCCCCGTCCGCGGCCGGCTTTCCGGCATCTTCCGCGGACTCCCCGGTGGGGACGGATGGCGCCGCATCCTCCTCTCCGGCGGCGGGCAGGGCCTGCGGCGGCTCCTCCGCCTTCTGCTCGCCGACGGTGCGCATGCCCTCCTCCGGCTGCGGGGCCTCCAGCAGGTCGGCCGGCACCGGTTCCAGCGCGGCGGCGAGCTCGTTGCCCTCCACGGGCGTCTTCCATTCGAAGACGCCGAGCTCTCCCGTCACGGGGGAGGCGGGCAGCCACTGGGGCGAGACGATGCCGTCCGCCGTCCACGCGGGGTTGCGGCGCGCGCGCACGGCCCGGGCCAGCCATTCGCGGGCCCGGCCCCTGTCGCCGTACTGGGCCTCCTCGATCTCGGCCATCAGCTGGTAGATCCGCGAGGAGGGATCGTTGTTGATCCAGTTGCGCAGTGCTCCGCGCGCGGTTTCCCAGTCGCGGGCCTCGATGGCGGCCCGGGCGAGCACCACCGCGCCCTCCTCGCCGCCGGAGGACATGCGCAGCAGTTTCTGCACCCGTTTCAGGCGGTCGACGGGCGAATCGCCGGCCCTCAGGTGGGCGTAGATCTCGCCGATGTCCGGATGCGGGGAGAGCTTCCAGGTCTTCTCCAGGATCTTCGCCGCCTTGCGCAGGTTGCCGCGCGCGGCCAGCATGCCTCCGGCGATGACGGCGGCCGGAATGAGGGAGGGATCCAGTTTGTGCGCCCGGATGGCCAGATCCATGGCCTCCTGCGGCGCGCGCTCCTCCAGATCCATCGCCTGCGCGGTGAAGGCCGCGGCCTTCAACCGGTCGGCCTCGGATCTGTCGATCAGGCCGGAGGTGCGCATCCGCTCCAGCAGCCTGGTGACGGCCGGCCAGTCGCGATCCGCCGCGAGGAAGGCGAGCATGGCCTTCGCCGCCCACGGAAGCGTGGGGTACTTGCGCCAGGCACGGGTGGCCCATTCGCGCGCCGCGGCCATGTCGCCCGCGCGGCGGGCCTGCTCGTACAGGCCGTGCAGGGCCGCCGGTTCCGTCTTCTCGTCCTCCAGCATGCGCAGCAGCAGGGCGCGCGCGGTCTTCGCGTCACCCAGTTCGTGGGCGGCCCGGGCCTCCAGCAGCCGGGCCACGGGCTCGTCCGGCGTCAGGCGCGCGGCCCGGTTCGCGGCGCGGCGGGCGGAGGCCGCGTCGCCGGCCAGCAGCGCCACCAGTCCGGAGGAAAGCTCCTCCAGTCCCTTCCTCTTGCGGCGGAGGCGGAAGTAGTCCACCGCCGCGCCGGGCGCCATGAAGACCATGCGCACGATGCGCACCGCCAGCCACAGGACCACCAGGGCGGCGGCGATCACGCCGAGGGCGAACGCGACGGGCATCTCCTCGATATGGTAGCCCAGCCAGTCGATGGTCATGCGGCCCGGATGCTCGGCCAGCCATGTCAGCCCGGCCGCCATCGCCGCAAGAACGATGAACCAGAAGATGATTCTCAGCATGTCCGCCCCCGCTGTTGAGTCCGCCCGTTCATTCCGTCGCCTTTCCGCCCGTCGTGCCGGCGGACTGCGCAATGATGCGGAAGACGTGGTCGCCCAGCCGCGCCATCGCCCGGTCCACCGTCAGTCTCGCCTTCGCCCCCTCGATCCATGCCGCGATGTCCTCCGGCGGTGTGCCGGGCTGCTTCTCGAGCACCGCGACCGCCGCGGCCAGGGAGTCCGGCAGCGCCGTCTCCGCCTTCTCAAGGGCCGACGGCCAGTCCGCTTCATCGGCCTTGCGCACCTTCACCACCTTCGACAGCCAGACCTTCATGCCGCCCGCGAGATCCTTGCGCCGCTTCTCGAGCGCCTCGCGACGGAGCGAGTCGTACTTCTCCTTCAGGGCGGCGAGATCGGCGGCGAGTTTCTCCGTGGTCGGCGCCCCCTTCCCGGCCACGGAGGCGAGGACGTCCAGATCCGGCGCGCCCGGCACGAGGGGTTCCAGCCGTTTCAGTTCCGCGGCGAAGGGCTCTCCGGCGGCGATCCTCCTGCGCAATTCGGCGAAGGCCACGCCGGCGGGCGGAGGCGTGACAACCGGCTTCGGCGGATTGTTCTTGACCTCCTCTGCCGTGGCGGCCGCCGTGGCCGCCCGCTTCGCCGCCTCTTCCGCCTTCCGCGTGGCGGCCCTGGCCATGGCGGCCGTGCTTTCGAGCGCCTTCTCGAGCTTCTCCACGCGCGGCATGATCTCCGCGAGGGGATCCCCGCTCACCGCGGCCTCGCGAAGACGGGTCTCCACGGAGGCCCTCAGCTCCTCCATGCCCTTCTTCAGCGCGTCGATCTCCCGTGCGGTCTCCCGGCGCAGCTCCTCCAGCTTCAGCGAGGCTGCGGCCATCCCCGCGGCGGGAGTGGCGGTCCCCGATGCGGAAGCCTTTTCGAGAGCTCCGGAAAGCGCCTTGAAACGGGCATCCAGATCGGCGAGACGTTCCCGCACCTCCTTCAGGGCCGCGGCATCGGCCCGCACCGTCTTCTCGACTCCCTCGAGGCGGGAGCGCAGTTCCGCCACCTCCTTCAGGGTCCGTTCGGGGTTCCCCCGCGCGAGCCCTTCGCGCAGTTTCCCGTTCTCCGCCCGCAGCTCTCCGATGCGGCGCTCCAGGGCGTCGAGCCTTCCGGCCAGCTCCGCGGTCCGGGCGTCGGAGCGCTCCAAGGCGCCGGAGAGCTCCCGGATGCGGGCATCCATGCGGTCCGACGCGCCCAGCAGCTCGCGGCCGTAATTCTGGTAGAGCCAGTATCCGCCGCCGGCCAGGGCGGCCGAGCCGGCGATCAGGGCGACGAAGAGCGCCCCCTTCGCCCCCTTCCGTGGCTGCGGAGGAAGACGCTCCTCACCGCCGGACGACCTTTTCGCCGTCGATCCGTCGCCGTCTCCGGATGCGGTACCGGCCTGCGGCTTCCCGGCATTTCCGCTTTTCTTCTCCGTCTTCCCCTTTCCCTTCTTGTCCGGGGAAGGTTTCGGCTCGCGGGAGGACTTTCCGGAGGCGGCGCCCTTCGTCGCGTCCTTGTCTCCGCCATCCGGCTTCCGCGCGTCGTCGCGGGCCTTTTCCGCGGACGCCTCCGGTGCGCCGGGCTCCGTCTTCCCGCCGTTTTCCACTTCGCTGGCCTTCAGGTCGATGACGGGCGGGCGAACCGCGCCACCCTTGCCCGGTCTGGAATCCTTGACCATGAATACCCCCTGATCTTTCCCTTGCGGCATGCGCCGTCGATCGGATCCGCATCATAGGACATTGCACGACGCTGGGCGAGTCTCAAAAAGGGCGCGGCCATTTGCGTGGCCACGCCCTTTGCGCAAGTGTCGCGCATTCCGCGCGGATGTCAGATCACCTTCACCCTGGTTCCGATCTTCACCCGTTCGTAGAGATCGATGATCTCCTCGTTGAGCATGCGGATGCAGCCGGAGGAGACGGCGCGCCCTATGGTCTGCGGGGCGTTGGTGCCGTGGATCCTGTAGAGCGTGTCGCGGTTTCCCTGGAAGAGATAGAGGGCGCGGGCCCCCAGCGGATTTTTGGGTCCTCCGGCCATCACGTCCGGCAGGCGGCGGCCGTACTGTTTCAGTTCGCGCTCGATCATCTCCGCGGGCGGACGCCATTCGGGCCACTTGCGCTTGCGGCGGATGGTGGCGGTGCCGGACCAGGTGAAGCCCCTGCGGCCCACGCCGACGCCGTAGCGGATCGCCTTTCCTCCCGGCAGGACGTAGTAGAGGGCGCGCTCGCGGGTGACGATGATGATCGTGCCCGGCTTCTCCTTCGTGCGGTAGGGCACGATGCGCTTGCCGCCGTACGTGCTGCGTGCGGAGGATCCGCCGCTCAGGGCGGAGGTGAAGTTGAAGTGGCGCCTGCGGTTCTGGCTGGCGGCGGCCGGCAGGGCCCCCGCCGCCAGCGCCGCGCCGGCGATGAGAAAATGCCTGCGGTCCAGTCGTTTCATGGGCTTCTCCATCGTTTCGAGCCGGTTGGAATTCTATGCACGCGCCGGGTCAACATCCGGTTAACCGTGGCGGAAAGGTGATAACGACTCGCATGATGGTGCCTGCAGGCGCGGCCGCAAAGTGAATATTTCTCAAACGGGTGTGAGCTTTCTTGCGGATCGTTCAGGTTGGAACGGAAAACGCCGGCCTCCCGGGGCCGGCGTTTCCGTTTCGCGCATCCGCGGAAGGGGGTCAGCGGTTCATGCGGTTTTCGATGAGTTCGTCCACCACCGCGGGTTCGGCGAGCGTCGAGGTGTCGCCGAGGTTGGAGTAGTCGTTCTCGGCGATCTTGCGCAGGATGCGGCGCATGATCTTGCCCGAACGGGTCTTGGGCAGGCCGGACGCGAACTGGATGAAATCCGGGGTGGCGATCGGGCCGATCTCCTTGCGCACCCACTGCACCAGCTCCTTGCGCAGCTCGTCGGAGGGCTCCTCGCCGGCCATCAGGGTGACGTAGCAGTAGATGCCCTGCCCCTTGATGTCGTGCGGATAGCCCACCACGGCCGCCTCGGAGACCTTGGGATGGGCCACCAGCGCCGATTCGATCTCCGCGGTGCCCATGCGGTGGCCGGAGACGTTGAGCACGTCGTCCACGCGGCCGGTGATCCAGTAGTAGCCGTCCTCGTCGCGGCGGCAGCCGTCGCCGGTGAAGTAGTATCCCTTGTAGGTGGAGAAGTAGGTCTCCACGAAGCGCTGATGGTCGCCGTAGACGGTCCGCATCTGTCCGGGCCAGGAATCCTTGATGACCAGGTTGCCTTCGGCGGGGCCCTCCAGCTCGTTGCCGTCGGCGTCGAGCAGCGCCGGCCGGATGCCGAAGAAGGGCTTCGTGGCGGATCCGGGCTTCAGGTCGTGGGCGCCGGGCAGCGGCACGATCATGATGCCGCCGGTCTCGGTCTGCCACCAGGTGTCGACGATGGGGCAGCGGCCCTCGCCGACCACGTGGTAGTACCACTCCCAGGCCTCCGGATTGATGGGCTCGCCCACCGTGCCGAGCAGCTTCAGGGTCCGGCGCGAGGTCTTCTTCACGTATTCGTCGCCGGCTCCCATGAGGGCGCGGATGGCGGTGGGGGCGGTGTAGAAGATGTTGACCTTGTGCTTGTCCACCACCTGCCAGAAGCGCGAGGCGTCCGGGTAGTTGGGCACGCCCT
>CAYSHK010000038.1:0-56354 GCA_964430935.1 uncultured Rhizobiaceae bacterium | reverse complement strand
CCGCAACGCGATCCGTTGTTCGTCCACACGCGTGACGATCTCTGGGAGAAGGAGCTGAAGGAGCGGCGTCCCTGGCTGCTGCAGGATCTGCTGCGTTTCGGCCGGGAGAAGGTGCTTCCCCGCGAGCTGGCGGAAAGCGAGGAGGGGCGCAGGCTTCTGGCCGATCTCGACCTCGGAGCGCGTGGACTGCTCGTGCCGCTGCACGGACCCGCGGGGCAGTTCGCCGTCCTTCTGGCGCTGTCGGATCCGGAACGGGAGAAGTCACTTTCTCCGGAAATGGACATGGCCGCGCTGCATTTCTTCGCCGTGCATTATTTCGAGAATGTCATGGCGGCCATGGACGAGGAACGGCGCGGAGTCTCCGAACGGCTGTCGAGGCGCGAAGCCGAATGTCTCTATTGGTGCGCGCAGGGCAAGAGCTACTGGGAGACGTCCATCATCCTCGGGATCGCCGAGCGGACGGTCAACCATCACATGAAGATGGTGCGGCGGAAGCTGGGCGTGCAGACCAATGCGCAGGCCGTGGGACGCGCCTCCGTTCTGGGGCTGTTCCTGGACTGCGGCCTTGCCGAGGACATCGCCGGGCGCTGACCGGGATCCCGCAATCCGGCAATTGACGCGATTTTGCGTGAAGCCGTTAGTGCTTTCCTCGCACTTCGGTGCCAGAGTCGCAGTGGAAACGGGGCGCTCGCCTTCCGTTTCCCGCCGGAGAATGCAAACTGGCATGATGCCTGAAGGTCCCTGCCCGGCATGCTGTCCCAGGAACGACGATCCGCCCAGGTGGCATCATGTCCCCCTTGCATCATGCGTGCAGGCGCATGGCCCTGATCATGCCCACCCTGCTGTTTTTCGCGGCGCCGGAACCGCCCGCGCCCGGCATCGCGTCCGCGATTGCCGCCGAGACGAGCGGAAAGCTCCGCGTTGGAATCAGAATCGCCCCACATGCCCCGGGAGCCGCGCGGCGCCCCCCTCTGCCCAGACCCCGGCCGGCCGCCATCGGCAGACGCTGAAACCGGCGCGAACCGTATCACGACGGCACGGCAGGACATGCCCCTTCGGGAAACCTCCCCCATCCGCAAGGGGGCGCCTCCGAATGGCCCTTCCGTCATTTTCCGTATACGTCCTCTAGGCACACGGCTGATGGGTGGGGAATCAATATTTGTTCGTATACTGCAAATAACGTCCAGTCTTGATTGATTCCAGATTTATGGAATATTCAATTTGCTTAGTTGTTTTGTCAAAAGTTTCATTTGAAATATATTCAAATTTTGATATTGATGCCGCAATTCGGGGGTGCGACAGGATGCCGGAGCACTGAGGAGGCTCGCGTATACCATATTGATCGGAATTGTCCTCCCGTGCGGGAAGCGGGCATGGTCCTTGCTCCGTTTGACGCAGACGTGAAACTGCGCAAGGCCATGAATTTTCGATGACACATGAAATGAACAACGACTTTTCCACAAGATACGGGGCGCTGAGAGCGGCCGCGGACAGGGTGCTGAATGCCCTGGAGGCCCATGCGCTCTCGAAATACGGGAGAGATTTCTTCCGCGTCGCCCGTATCTGCTTTCCCGGCCGGTCGGCGGATGGGACGGTCCGTCACGGGGAGCTTTTTCTGCCCTGGGCGGTTTTCAGCTGGAGCCCGCATGTGGAAAGCCGGAAGCTGCTGGGTGGCGATGGTGCGTCGCTGCCCACCGGACCGCTCGCCCTGGAGTGGCTGGAGGAGAAGGCGGAGGACGGTGATGCGCTGGCGGAGCGTTTCGCCGCCGCCGCGACGCGCACCCTCTTCCGCTTTCTGAGGCTTGAGAACCTCTCCGGCGGCATTGCGACCCTGGAGGACATGCTGGATCCCGGTACGATGCTGACCATGTCCGCGGATGAGATTCCCGAGGGACCGCGGCCGGGAGACATGATCTTCTGCCACGCCGTGACGGTGGACGGAATCACCGTGGGAACGCATCCGCCACTGGATGCCTCCGAATGCACAAGGGACGCGGCCGGGCGCTCGCGTTTCGAGGCTCTGCTGGGGCTCATGGCGGGGGAACTGCGCGCATCCGGCCTGCAGCGCGACGGCCACGGGCGGCGGATGCTGGAGAATCTTCTCTTCATGCATGCCCGCTACTGCACGGGGGCGGTGACACTTCATGACGACCAGTAGCGGGAGTTCCGCAAGAGCGGGGCCCGCCGGCCGATGCGCACGCGCGGAGTTTTCCGCAATGTAAACGGCCGCATGCCATTCCGGCATGCGGCCGTTCTGCACCGGACGAGTGTCCGGAAGTGGAGACCGCATCGCCCCGGGGCTGGGGGGTGGGCTGAACGGGCGGGATGCGGTCGCCACGGTTCGGGCGATGGGGTCATCGCCCGGGCATGCGTCTGGCGAAAACGCATGCAGCGGGATCAGTCGTGGTCGCCGCCGTCGGAGTCGCCACCGTCGGAATCGCCACCGTCGGAGTCGCCACCGTCATGATCGCCACCATCGTGATCACCTCCGTCATGGCCGTCGGAATCGCCATATCCGTCATGGTCGTCGTCACGGTCGTCGTCGTAGCCGTGGCGGTCGTCGTCATCCCTCGACCCGTAGCCGCTGGACATTCCGCTGCCACCGCCGGAGGACGAGGACTTGGTGGAGGTGAAGTTGTAGCTCTTGCCATCCGGAGAGGCGACGGCGGCGCTCTGGGACGCCACGAGGATGCCGGCGGCGCCGAGCATGGCGATCAGGGAAGGGGCGATCATCTTCTTCAGCATGGTCATGTCTTCTTTCTCCTTCGGACTTCTGTTTTCCGGATTCGGCTCCGTGTCTGGGCCGGCCTGCGGAAGCGTCTTCAGCTTTCGCTTTCCGCCGCCATATCGAGCTGTCCGTTTTTCTTGCTCGATGGCTGCACCCTAGCCTTCCGGCGCTGACATCCCTCTGACATGGCATGTCAGAAAAATGTCATGTAAAGGATTCCTAGAATGCGCCGGGAAAGCCGCTTCCCTTCCCGCGCCTCGCCCGGACACCGGAACCGCCCATGGGCCTGATCGATATGCTAAAAAGACTGTTTCTTCTTCTGCTGCTCGCCTTTGTTTCCACGCAGGCGGTTCTGCCCGTGGCACCGGCGTGGGCCGACGACGACGGTGGCGATTCCGATGGTGGCGATTCCGACGGCGGCGACTCCGGTGGTGGCGACCATGACGGCGGTGACCATGACGGCGGTGACTCCGACGGTGGCGATTCCGACGGTGGAGGCGACGACGGCACCTCGGACGGCGGCTATGATGACGGCGACGAGGATCAGGAACGGGCCCGGGCCGGCAGGATGTCGGGCAACCTGCTGCCCCTCAGCGCGATTCTGAAGAGTGTGCGCCGCCGCTATCCCGGAACCGTCCTGAAGGTGAGCCTGAAGCGCCGGAACGGTGCTGCATACTACGAGATCCGCATTCTCGACAGGCGGGATCGGCTGCGGACGGTGACCGTCTCGGCCGGTCCGCGAAGGAAGGGGAACTGGACGTCCCGCAGGTGAATCCGGATAATTTCCGGTGATGCTGCAGGATCGGGAAAGGGGCGTTAAGGAATGCGCATATTGATCGCCGAGGACGAGGAAGCCATCGCCCGCGACATTGGTCACAGCCTGACGCAGGCGGGATACGTCGTGGAATACGCCTTCGACGGAGAGGAAGCGGACTTCCTGGGGTTCACCGAGGATTACGATGCCGTCATTCTGGATCTCGGTTTGCCGAAGATGGACGGCTTGACGGTTCTGCGCAACTGGCGGCGCGAGGGGCGGACCTTTCCCGTTCTGGTGCTGACCGCGCGTGGAAGCTGGCAGGAGCGGGTGGAGGGCATAGACGCAGGCGGTGACGACTACGTCGTCAAGCCGTTCGAGATGGAGGAGGTGCTGGCCCGTCTGCGCGCCATCATCCGCCGCTCGCGCGGGCTCTCCTCCACCGTCGTCTCCTTCGGTCCGCTGGTGCTGGACACCCGTGCCGCCCGCGCCACCCTGAACGGCCGCCCCCTCCAGCTGACGCCGATGGAGTTCCGCCTGCTCAACTATCTGGCCCACAATCCGGGACGCGCCGTTCCGCGCACCGAACTGATGGAGCATATCTACGAGGCGGACACCGAGCGCACGTCCAATACGCTCGATGTGCTGATAGGACGCCTGCGCCGCAAGATCGGCACCGGTTTCATCGAGACCCGCCGCGGTCATGGATACATGCTGACCAGTCCGGAAGGGGACGGATGACCCTGCCCGCCATGCCGAAATCCCTGCGTCTGCGCCTCATCCTGCTGTCCGTCCTGGTCATTTTGCCGGCACTCGCCATCTTCGCGTGGCAGCTTTCATGGGAATTCGAGCAGGACGTCGAACGCCGGGTGCACCGGGAGCTGGAGAACCATCTCAACCAGCTCATCGCGCAGGTGGAATTCGCACCCGGCGGCGCCCCGAAAGTCTCCCGGCCGCTCAGCGATCCCCGTTTCGCGAAACCCTTGAGCGGCCTGTACTGGCAGATCAACGAAGCGGACCGTGCCGTCGCCCGCTCCCGGTCGCTGTGGGATTCGGCTCTGCGGATAACCCCCGCCATGCTGACGCGCAGCGGCGTGCACGAGTACACCCTGAAAGGGCCGCGCGGAGAGGAGCTATACGCCCTCGTGCGGGGAGTCTGGCTCGACGGGGGAGGTGGAGAGCGCCGCTACATCTTCACCGTGGCGCTGGACCATGGGGACATCTCCTCCGCGGTGCGGGCCTTCGGCCACCAGCTCTACGCCGGTCTGGCCATGCTCGCCGTGATTCTGCTGGCCGCCCTGCTGGTGCAGGTTTCGTGGGGATTGCAGCCGCTGGCCGCCATCCGCCGCCAGCTCGCGCGCATCCGGGCCGGACAGAAGGAGAGCCTGGACGATCCCGGGCTGGAGGAGCTCGCTCCCCTGACCGACGAACTGAACGCCCTTCTGGCGGCGCAGAGAAAGGCCATGGAGAGCGCCCGCGCCCGCGCCGCGGATCTGGCCCACGGGATGAAGACGCCGCTGGCCATCCTTTCCGCGAAGGCCCGCGAACTGAAGGAGCGGGGGCTGAGCGGGGAGGCGGAAGAGATCGCCCGGCAGGTCAGGGTCCTCAGCCGCCATGTGGAGAGGGAACTGGCCCGCGTGAAGATCCACGGGGACCGGCCGGGCATGGCGCCGGTGTCCGACGGGGCGGAGGCCGTGCGCGCCATCGTGAAGGCCCTGGCGCCCCTGCGGGAGAACGGGGAGGTCTCCTGGGAGCTGCATGTGCCCGATCATGTGCCCGTGCCCATGGAGAAGGGGGATTTCATGGAGCTGGCGGGGAACATCCTGGAGAATGCCTGCAAATGGGCCCGGAGCCGGGTGCGCATCCATCTCGGAGAGGAGGGCGGCGCGGGAGTGCGCCTGCTTGTCGAGGACGACGGGCCCGGTGTCGCGGAAAACGACTACGAAACCATGCTCGTGCGTGGAGGGCGGCTGGACGAGAGCGTCCAGGGAACGGGACTCGGCCTGGCCATCGTCCGCGACATCGTCGAATCCTATGGCTACGGCCTGGAATTCGGACCTTCGCGGCTGGGCGGTCTGGCGGTGCGCATCGATTTCAGGCGCGCCCGGAACTGACTGGTCCGACCCTGGAGCGGACATGGAAAATCCCCCGGAAGGGGGATTTTCCGTGTGGAGCGGATTCCTGCCTCTCCGCTCCCGGCAAGGTTTCCGCGAGACCGGTCACGAACAGTCCGTACAGGTGATCGTGTCGGTCTCTCTCGGGCGCAGGAAGACGAAATTCTTCAATTGCATGGCCTCGCGGCTGAAGACCAGCGTGCTGTATGCCGGAATGTTCATGCAGCTCACGGTGACGATGATGTCCAGTCCCGGCGAGAGGACCTCCTTCACCTTGTCCTGGATGTCGGACGGCGGGGTGCACGTGATGGAGCCTTCCGAATAGCTCCACTTCTCGATCGGATTGCCGCCGGCATCGAGGGTGTAGGTGACGACGGAAATGCCGAACTGGTCGTCCGTCCAGGGCATCAGGATGGGTTTTGCGACGTTGTAGATGCCGCCCAGCTCCGCCTCGCTGATCACGCCGTCTTCCTTCTGGCTGACGAGGTCGCCGATGGTGTTGGCCGCCAGCGTGGTCTTGCGGTTCGCGGAGAAGACCTGGGTCAGGTCCGCCGCGGCCACCATGAGAAGCAGCAGGACGGGCAGCGTGAGCGCCGCCTCCATGGCGGCCAGTCCGCGCGTGTCGCGGGCGAGGCGGCGGCACAGCAGCCGCCACCGCCGGTACGTGCGTGCCCCGAAAGCCCTCGTTTTCATCATTCCGCTCCCAGTCATGACGTGTTCCGCTTCCTTCCGGACATCACTTGAAGGGCTCGTTCCGGAAGGCCGCCGCCGTCGAAAGCAGCACCAGACCGTCGTTGACGGTGTTCTGCTTCAGCAGATCCGCGACGAAGGGCACCAGCATCTCCCATAGATAGAACACCCGTATGCCGACGATGGAGCCGGCGGTGCCGACCCCGGCCGTGAAGTCGCCCTCCACGCTTTCGTCGAAGACCTCCTTCGTCTCCGTCGTGGTGGTGCCGTCCGGGTTGGTGACCGTGACCGTTTCCTCCTTCACCGGATCCGCGAACTGGATGCTCGCGAAGTCGGGAAAGGTCTTCACCTCGACGAAGAGACGGTCGGTGCAGTTCCCCTTGAAGACGATGAGGCGGTTGCAGATGCTGGCCTTGAACTGATCGAGGGTGACACCGCCGTTCTGCACCTGGCCGGTGCGGATCTGGCGGGCCACGTCCGCGACCGCGTTGTCCAGCTGATAGTTGCCGAGCAGCAGCAGGCTGACGTCCAGAATGCCGAGGATCAGCAGGAAGAGGGGGAACGCCAGAATGGCGAATTCCACCGCCGTGGTTCCATCCTCGTTCCTCCGGACGCGCCGTCCGGCAAGGGGGATTCTCATTCGCATGGCTCCGATCACTCCCTGCGTCCGTCGGGGTGCGGGGACCCCCGGGTCCATGTCGCCCGCCATGGCATGTGCGCAATCTGCCGCCGCGGTCCGTATCCGGGCGGGCGTATCCGCATGTCACGGCACCCACTGTAGTTGCAAAGACTTGATACTTTGCAAAGAAGGTCCGTAAAATTTCACGGCGGATGCCGCGTGCGGCCCGCACGGAAGGCGGACGCCCCCGGAAGACGGCTTTCCCGCCGTTCCGCGGCGGAGGGCGGGATCAGTTCCCGGCCGCCTTGCGGGCGGTCTCGATGGTCGTCAGGAGCTGTTTCGCCATTTCCGGGGTGTCCCGGTCGCCGGCGGTGATCACCCGGTTGCACTCCGGCACGCACAGGTATGTGTACCGCTCGCCCTTCTTGTAGACGCGCAGCTCCTCGTCGCTTCTGCGTCCCACCGTCACGTCGAGATTGGCCAGCATCTTGCCCTCGTCGTCGAGGATCCGGATGTTCGTCCGGCCGAGATTGCGCCCCTGAATGAGCACCTTGTCGTCGAGAATCGTCGCGTCCGCATAGACGGGGTTGCCTATGATCACCGTCGCGGGCGCCTTGGCCAGGGTCAGAAGGGCGTTCTCGTCGGGGGCGACCCGGATCTCCGCGGCATCCGCCGCGGCGATTCCCGCCAGCATAAGAAATCCGGCGGCCATGCCGCGCATTGCCCTCGTCCCGCGCCTGTGCCGGTTGGTTGCTCGCATGCTTGAATCCTCTTCCTGGATCATGAATGGCTGTATTCGGCCATCGGACCCACAAGTCATGGCCACTTTTCCGTCATTTCTGTGCCAATATGCCAGCATATGGTGAATGCTTGGTTACCAGAGGCGCCATTTTCGGCGGTTCTGCCGTGAGTGCGTTTCCCCTCTTCCGATGGTGCGTATGGGCGTCATGACGCCATTTGTGGGTGTTTCCGCAACAATACCTGGTTGTGGTGGGCGTGTATCCCGCGGAAAACGATGGTGGCGAAAGCGTGAAAACTTCATGACGCGCAAGGGCAGCAAGGATGCCCGAAGTGGAAAGCCGGAAGCGATACCACCACACGGCGTCTCTGGACATGGAGGGAAGCGTGCGAGGCCTCCCGCCGAAAAGGTTCAGAAAGAAATAATACTTGGAGAATGAAATTTTATATTTTGAGGAAATGTATCATTAACCAGAGATTCCGGGTTGGAGATAGAATTTGCATCCTTGTGGTCGAATTTACTTGATATTAATTCGGTCCCGATACGTTGGCCATGGTTCCAGGGTGGTCGGGCTGGAAATTCGGAACGAGGACCGGCACCCGGGGCAGTGCTGAAAACGTGAGTAATCCAAGGAGACAGAAACATGAAGAAGATTGCGCGCTTTGTGAAGGACGAGTCCGGCGTGACCGCCATCGAGTACGGCCTGATCGCCGCCGCCATCGCCATGGTGCTGATCGTCAGCGCCAAGCCGCTGGGCAACGCCATCGGCAACCTGTTCAACAACGTGAAGGACAACATCTCCTAAGGGATTTCGTTGTTCCGCCCGTGGAAGCCGCACTTCCACGGGCGACGTTTTTCCGCCGCGCCCAGTGTCGCGGCGAAAAGGGAATGCCGCCGGCCATGCCGGCGGCATTTTCGTTCATTCCGCGGATGCCGGAAGAAGTGCCGGAAGGCGGCGCGGGATGGCGCCGGTAGCTTCCGGGCCTCCGGATTCCCGTGGCGGTGCGTTATTTCTTCTGCGCGAGCAGATCGCGGATTTCCTCGAGCAGCACCTCCTGACGCGGCGGGGCCGGCGGCTCCGCGGGCTCCTCCTCCTTCTTGCGCCGCATGTTGTTCAGCGCCTTCACCAGCAGGAAGATGACGAAGGCGACGATGAGGAAGTTCACGGTCACGGTGATGAAATTGCCGTAGGCCAGAACCGCTCCCTGCTTCTTGGCCTCCGCCAGTGTGGTGGCGGTGACGGAGTCCGACAGCGGAATGAACAGGTTGGAGAAGTCCACCCCGCCGGTGACCGCACCCACGATCGGCATGATGATGTCGTCCACGAGAGACTTGACGATGAGATTGAACGCGCCGCCGATGATCACCGCCACGGCGAGATCGACGACGTTGCCCTTCATGATGAATTCACGGAATTCCTTGAGCATGTCGTGTGCCCCCTTGTTGTGTCCATACGCAGGAAATGCCTTCAGTGCTCGGTAGAATGCCGTAATGTGATATGCAATTTCAAGGAGAGACGGCGACAAAACAGTGGACAACTTTCCTGCGATGTCTCAAGGAGAGCGGATGATCCGCATTTCGTATCTCTTCGACGAGGATGCCTTTGTTGCCGCGAACCACGCCATGTGGTGGCGCCGGCGGCGTTCGGCGCGCACGAAATACATTGGCATGGCCTTTCTCGCCGCGCTGCCCGTGACCCTGTGGCTGGCCGTGACGAAGGGCATGCACTTCACCTTCATGGCCGTCGTGGCGGCCAATCTGCTGCACTGGGTCTTCGACTGGCCCCTCACGCGGGCCATCGTGCGCCGCCGCTTTCCGGATATGCCGTCGGCGAACCGGCGCATCGACTGGCGGATCGACGAGGACGGCCTGACGGTCTCCACCGATGCCGGGGAGAGCGGGACGTTCGGCTGGGACGCGGTCCGTGATGCCTGGGAGAGCCCGTACGGGTTCGTCCTCGCCCAGGATCACAATGTCACCCACTGGCTGCCGAAGGAGGCTTTCGCCTCGGAGGAGGATGTGGAGAAGATGCGCGCGCTTCTGGAGAGCCGGGTCAGGACGACAGCAGTCTGACCCCTTCCGTCCGCAGGAAGTCGAGGAAGGCCTGCGCGGCCACCGAGAGCCGCTTGCCCTTCAGGTGTACGGCGAACCATTTGCGCCGCAGTGGAAAGTGCTCCACGTCGAGCACGGTCACCTCTCCGCTCCTCAGCTCGCGCGCGATGTTGTGGAGCGGCAGCACGGAGATGCCGAGGCCCGCCAGAACCGCCTGCTTGATGGCTTCCGATGAGCCGAGCTCCATGGTCGGACGCACGTTCAGACCGTGCTCCGCGAACAGGTTGTCCACCGCCAGCCGCGTTCCCGACCCCGGTTCGCGCACCAGGAAGCGGGCCTGCGCGAGCCGCTCCAGGGAAACGTTCTTCACCCACCGCAGCTGATGGTCCGGTGGCGCCACCACGACCAGCTCGTTCTCCAGGAAGGGGTGGGCCTCCACCTCCAGCCCGGCGGGGACGCGTCCCATGATGATGAGATCGTCCTCGCCGGTGCGCAGCCGCTCGATCACCCGCGCCCGGTTGGTCACGGAAAGATGCGGTTCCACCTTCGGATGCTCCTTGAGGAACTCGCCCAGAAGCCGCGGCAGGAAGTACTTCGCCGTCGTCACTCCGGCGATCCTCAGATTGCCCCGGATCTCCCCCGACAGCTCCTGGCATTCCTCCTCCAGCCGGGACAGCCGGTCGAAGATGTCGCCCGCGGCGTCCAGAAGCAGTTCCCCCTCCCGCGTCAGGACCAGACGCCGGCCGGATGTCTCGAAGAGCTCCGCGCCCATGGCCTCGGAGAGTTTCTTCACCTGCATGGAGACCGTCGGCTGGGTCAGATGGAGGGTTTCCGCCGCCTTCGTGTAGCCGCCGAGCCGGGCCACCGCCGTGAAGATCTGCAGCTGCCTGAGAGTGACGTGCCGGGCCAGATGTCCGCTCTTGTGCATAGACGATTCTCTATGTCCGATATCGAAACAATCGATTTTTCTTATACGGCGATCCGTGCTTTATAGCCACCCAGCAATGCGAAAGCATGCGGGAAGCTCATTCAGGGACATAGGAAAGCAAGGAGATCTCATCATGGCCCTCGACCAGTCCAGCCGCTACGCGGACCTCTCGCTGAAGGAGGAGGATCTGATCGCCGGCGGTCGCCACGTCCTGACCGCCTACAAGATGAAGCCGATGCCCGGTTACGACTATCTGGCCACTGCCGCGCACGTGGCCGCGGAGTCCTCCACCGGCACCAACGTCGAGGTGGTCACCACCGACGACTTCACCCGCTCCGTCGATGCCATCGTCTACGAGATCGACGAGGAAAAGGAGCTGATGAAGATCGCCTATCCGATCGAGCTGTTCGACCGGAACGTCATCGACGGCCGGGCCATGGTGGTCTCCATGATGACCCTCATCGTCGGCAACAACCAGGGCATGGGCGATGTCGACTACCTGAAGCTGCTGGACTTCTATGTCCCGCATGATCTCATGATCCTGTTCGACGGACCGTCGAAGAACATCGTCGACATGTGGAAGGTGCTGGGCCGCGATCTGGAGAACGGCGGCATGGTGGTGGGCACCATCATCAAGCCGAAGCTCGGCCTGCGTCCGAAGCCCTTCGCCGACGCCTGCTACCAGTTCTGGCTGGGTGGCGACTTCATCAAGAACGACGAACCGCAGGGCAACCAGGTCTTCGCGCCGCTCAAGGAGATCATTCCGCTGATCGCCGACGCCATGAAGCGCGCCCAGGACGAGACCGGCCAGGCCAAGCTGTTCTCCGCCAACATCACCGCCGACGATCCCTTCGAGATGATCCGTCGCGGCGAGTTCATCCTCGAGGCCTTCGGCGAGAACGCCTCCCACGTGGCCTTCCTGGTCGACGGCTTCGTCGGCGGTCCCTCCGCCGTGGCCCTCGCCCGCCGCTATTTCCCCGAGCAGTTCCTGCACTACCACCGGGCCGGTCACGGCATGGTCACCTCCGAGCGCACCAACCGCGGCTACTCCTTCCTGGTGCACATGAAGTGGTCGCGCATGCTGGGCGCCTCCGGCATCCACACCGGCACCATGGGCTTCGGCAAGATGGAGGGCAAGCCGGAGGACAAGCTGGCCGCCTACATGCTCACCGAGGACGAGGCCGACGGCGTCTTCTTCCGTCAGCCCTGGTGGGGCATGAAGGCCACCACGCCGATCATCTCCGGCGGCATGAACGCCCTGCGCCTGCCCGGCTTCTTCGAGAACCTCGGCCACGCCAACATCATCCAGACCTCCGGCGGCGGCGCTCTGGGTCACAAGGACGGCATCGTCTCCGGCGCCAAGTCGCTGCGGCAGGCTTTCGAGGCCTGGAGCAAGGGCGTGGATCTCGTCGAGTACGCCAAGGACCACCCGGAGCTGGCCGGCGCCTTCGAGAGCTTCCCGCAGGACGCCGACAACCTCTACCCCGGCTGGCGCGAGAAGCTCGGCAAGCACGCCTGATCCCGATCATGTTCCGGGTCCCCGGCGGAACCGGAATCGGGAAACGAACGACGCGGAGCGGGTCGTCCCGCGCGACCCCTCCGTCTCCCGCAATCCTCCCTGGGACCGGGTGGGGAAGCGGACCGGATCGGCACGACAGGTCCGCCGCGATCCGCAGGTCCGAACTTCCGGGGGAGGCGTGCTCCATGCGCCTCCCCCGTTTTTGCGGAGGAAGATGCAAACGAGACGCATTATCAAGAGGCAAGCCATGACCGATGCCGCACAGTACATGATCACCGAGGAACCCTTCTACAGGCCCACGGCCGACGAGGTGGAGCTCTACGAGGCGGCCTACGCGCGCCGTCTGCCCGTCATGCTGAAGGGGCCGACGGGCTGCGGCAAATCGCGGTTCGTGGAATACATGGCGTGGAAGCTGAAGAAGCCGCTCATCACCGTGGCCTGCAACGAGGACATGACGGCCGCCGATCTGGTGGGGCGCTTCCTGCTGGACGCCGAGGGCACCCGCTGGGCCGACGGACCGCTGACCGTGGCCGCCCGCATCGGCGCCATCTGCTACCTCGACGAGATCGTGGAGGCGCGACAGGACACCACGGTGGTCATCCATCCGCTCACCGACCACCGCCGCACCCTGCCGTTGGACAAGAAGGGCGAGATCGTCACCGCGCACCCCGACTTCCAGCTGGTGATCTCCTACAATCCCGGATACCAGAGCCTCATGAAGGATCTGAAGCAGTCCACCAAGCAGCGCTTCACGGGCCTGGACTTCGACTATCCGGAGCCGGAGGTGGAGACCGCCATCATCGCCCGCGAGGCCGGCATCGACGAAGGCATGGCCGCGAAGCTGGTGGAGGTCGCCGGACGGGCCCGCGCCCTGAAGGGGCATGGTCTAGACGAGGGCATCTCCACCCGTCTGGCGGTCTATGCCGGGCAGCTGATCGCCGAGGGCGTGGATCCGAAGGCGGCCGCGAAGATGGCCATGGTGCGTCCGCTGACCGACGACGCAGACATCCGTGACACCCTTTCGCATGCCGTGGACATGGTGATGGGATGACCCTGACCGACGCCGACATCGCCGCCTGGCGCAGCCGGTTGCGCTGCCGGGTATCGAAGATCGACGACATTTTCGCCGACGCCCTGCTCGACGCCATGGGCGCGATGAGCAACGAAGGCGTGGCGAAGTGGCTGGAGGGTGCGGACATCGTCTGCGCGCTGGGGCGCGGACGCGATCTGCCGGTGATCTTCCTGGAGGAGATGCCGGAGGTGGCGCGTCACTGCGGCGAGGGCGTCGTTCTCGGGGCGGCGGACGTCGCGCGGACCCTCTCCGACCTCACCGCGCCGAAGGCCATCGCGCCCTTCCTGCAGAATCTGCCCTCCGTCGCGCGGCGGCTGCGGGACGCGGACCTGCTGCGCGACTGGTTCCGGGTGATGATCCATACCGCCAAGGTGGCGAAGGAGGCGGCGGAGCCGCTGGCCCGCAGCGCGCCGTATCTGTTCTCGCAGCTATCCATCGGCGGAGTGAAGAACTGGGTGGAGTACGGCATCCGGGTCTATTCCTCCCAGCCCTGGCGCCTGCCGGACTATTTCGGCCTGCAGACGGCGGATTCCCACGCCGCCCTGCAGCGCGAGCGCTCCGGTACGCTCTACATCGACAACGAGCGGCGACTGCGCATGTATCTGCGCAGCTTCTGGGGGCTGGAGGCGGATTTCCGGCCCTATTCCGAGATTTTCGACCAGATGCGCAAGCCGCGCCCCCACCTGGACAGGCTGGGCCTGCACATACCCGACGTCTACGAGGATGCCTTCGGCGTTTCCGGCCTGGACCGCTACCGCGCCGCGATCGCCCATCTGGCCGCGCACGCGAAATGGACGCGCCCCTTCCTGGCCGACAATTTCAGCCCGTTCCAGCATCTGGCGATCGAGGTCTTCGAGGACGCCCGCGTGGAATGGCTGGCCATGCGGCGTTATCCGGGGCTGCGCCGGTTGTGGTTGAAGATGCATCCGCGTCCCGAACCGGACGCCTGCCCGGAGGGCTACTCCTGCATCAGGCACCGGCTGGCCATGCTCTCCTACGCCCTGCTGAATCCCGACCATGGCTACGACGACGACATGGTGCGCAAGTATGCCGCCCTGTTCGCCGAACGCATGACTGAGGATCCGCACGACACCAAGATCGCGCCGGAGCTCGGCGTGAAATGGCTGACGGAGAACTATACCCACGACTTCCGCCAGCCGAAGATCTGGTTCGAGAACACCGAGGTGCCCTACCGGGACGACAACCGCTATCTCTGGATCTTCCTGGAGGACACCGAGGACGAGGACGACTTCCATTCCGATCACGGGGCGCGCGATCACGTGCGCGGGCCGGCGGCGCCCGACGACGGCATCCCGCCGCGGCACTATCCGGAATGGGACTATCAGGCGCTCACCTACCGTCCGGACTGGGTCACCGTCTTCGAACGCATCCAGCCGGCCGCCGATCCCGGCCTGATCGACCGGCTGCTGAAGAAGCACGAGCTTCTGGCGCGGCGGCTGAAGAAGGTCGTGGATCTGCTGAAGCCGCAGCTGCGTCGCCGCATCCGCTACCAGGAGCAGGGCGACGAGCTGGACGTGGACATGCTCATCCGCGCCGCCATAGACATGCGCATGAACGTGGCGCCGGATCCCCGGGTCTTCCAGTCCTACGTCCGGCACGGACGGGACATCTCCATGCTGCTGCTGCTGGATCTCTCCGAATCGGTGAAGGAGACGCCACCGGGCGCGGACGCCACCATCCTGCAGCTTTCACAGGAGGCCACGGCGCTTCTGTCGGAGGCGGTGCAGGCGCTGGGCGATCCCTTCGCCATCGCCGGGTTCCATTCCAACACCCGCTTCGAGGTGCGCTTCACCCATTTCAAGGGCTTCGGGGAGGACTGGGGCGACACCGTGAAGGGACGCCTGGCGGCCATGGAGGCGGGGCTGTCCACCCGCATGGGCGCGGCCCTGCGCCGGGCCGGCGAGGAGCTGGAACGGCGGGGCGAGGAGAAGCGCCTGCTTCTGGTGCTCACGGACGGCGCGCCCCACGACATCGACGTGGCCGATCCCCGGTACCTGCGCGAGGACGCCAGAAAGGCCGTGATCGAGCTGGAGGCGAAGGGCATCACGCCGTTCTGCATCTCACTCGATCCGCGTGCGGATGAATACGTGACCGACATCTTCGGCCAGACCGGCTACACGGTCATCGACCGCATCGACAGCCTGCCGGAGAAGCTGCCGCAGCTCTTCCTGAATCTGACGAAGTAGGAGGAACGCCATGCCGCTCGTGAACATGAAGGACATGCTGGAGCATGCCCATGCCAACGGATATGCCGTGGGGGCCTTCGATCTCGTGTCGCTGGATTTCCTGGAGGCCATCGTGGGGGCGGCGGAGAAGGCGCGCGCGCCGGTGATACTCAGCCTGGCGGAATCCCACTTCGACCATTTCGATTTCGAACTGGCCATGGCCGCGACCGTGCGGGCGGCGCGGCGCGCGAGCGTGCCGGTGGCCATCCACCTGGATCACGGACATTCCCTGGAGAGCGCGGTGCGTGGCATCCGCTTCGGCTGCAACGGCGTCATGGTGGACGCTTCGCATCATCCCTTCGGGGAGAACGTGCGCATCACGCGCGAGGTGGTGGAGATGGCGCGCGGTTGCGGCGTGCCGGTGGAGGGCGAGCTGGGTTACGTTCCCGGCGTGGAGGGGGAGGATGCGGAGCGCCATCCCGGAGAGATCGCCTACACCACGCCGGAGGAGGCGGAGCGGTTCGTGCGCGAGACCGGCGTGGACTTTCTCGCCGTCTCCATCGGCACGGTGCACGGACGCATGAAGGGCGAGCCGCGTCTCGACTTCGGACGGCTGGAGGAGATCAACGCCCGGCTGGGCATGCCCCTGGTCATCCACGGCGGCACCGGACTGTCGGACGACCAGTTCCGCCGTCTGGTCGCGGGCGGCGTCGCCAAGATCAACTACTACACGGCGCTGTCCGACGCCGCCGCCGCCGTGATACGGTCCAATTCGGCCACGGACGCCAAGGGCTACACGGCGCTTGTCGCGGGCATCCGCGAAGCCATGGAGGAGGAATGCCTGCGCTGCATCCGCCTGTGGGGTTCGGCGGACCGTGCCGAGGACGTCCTGGCGCATGCACGGCCCTGGCGCGAGGTGGAGCACCTCATCGTATACAATGTCGAAGGCATCGACGAACGCGAGGCGCTGGCCCGGGCCGAGGAGGGCCGCCGGGTGCTCGGGGCGATACCGGGCGTGCGGTCGGCGGAAACCGGCACCGCGGTGCGGGAGGATGCGAAGTACCGCTACTGCTGGCTGGTCCGGTTCTGCCATCCCGCGGTCATAGACAGCTACCGCGACCATCCCGATCATGTGCGGTTCGCCGACGAGAAGTTCCGCCCGGTCGCCGGCGACCGGATCAGCATCGATTTTCTGCTCGACGAATAGACGCGGAAAAGGCGGAAGCCCGGATATATCCGCACACGGAAATGAACGCCGCGCAGCGGAATCTGGAGCGATCGTGAAGAAGCGTGGCTTGCGACGATGGGCCGTTCGGCGCATTTTTCACCGGTAACGGACAACCGGAGAGAAGGTTCATGCGCTGGCGTTTCAGAACCGAGCTGACGGAAAACGACGTGACGCCGGAGGAGGTCTTCCGCGCCCGCAGGAAATTCATGGCGGCCGCCGCGGGAGCCGCCGCGGCCGGGGTTCTGGCGGGGCCTGCGGCGGCGGCCAGCCGCTCCGACCCCGTGCTGAAGGACGAACCGACACGCTACGAGGACGCCACCGGCTACAACAACTTCTACGAATTCGGCACTGGCAAGAGCGATCCCGCCCGGCTGGCCGGGGGGCTTACCGTCCATCCGTGGAGCGTGCGCGTCGACGGGCTGGTGGAAAGGCCGCTCGAGCTCTCCCTCGAGGATCTGCTGCGGGACATGGAGGTGGAGGAGCGGATCTACCGGTTCCGCTGCGTCGAGGGCTGGGCCATGGTGGTTCCCTGGAACGGCTTCATGTTGCGCGACCTGCTGAACAAGGCCGGAATCCGGAAGGGGGCGCGCTATGTGGCCTTCGAGACCCTTCTGCGCCCGTCCGAAATGCCGGGACAGAGGCGCCGGCTTCTTCAATGGCCCTACCGGGAGGGGCTGCGGCTGGACGAGGCCATGCATCCGCTCACGCTGATGGCCACGGGCATGTATGGAAAGCCTCTGCCGAAGCAGAACGGCGCGCCGCTGCGGCTGGTGGTGCCGTGGAAGTACGGCTTCAAGTCCATCAAGTCGGTGGTCCGCATCACGCTCACCGACCGCCAGCCCCCGACCACC
Organism: uncultured Rhizobiaceae bacterium; assembly: GCA_964430935.1. Lineage (GTDB taxonomy): Bacteria > Pseudomonadota > Alphaproteobacteria > Rhizobiales > Aestuariivirgaceae > Thermopetrobacter. The sequence goes on along the minus strand of CAYSHK010000038.1, from coordinate 38,874 downwards.
TGGAACATGATGGCGCCCGACGAATACGGGTTCTACGCGAACGTCAACCCGGAGGTGGATCATCCGCGCTGGTCGCAGGCCACGGAACGGCTGCTCGGCAGCGGCCTGTTCGCCGGAAGCCGCCCCACCCGCATGTTCAACGGTTATGACGAAGTGGCGGAGCTGTACCGGGGCATGGATCTGCGGAAGTATTTCTGATGGTGGATGCGGGAATCTCCGGCATGCGACGCCGATCCATCGTCTCCCGCGTTAACGGGCTTGCGGGGCGCGTGCCCGTCTGGGTCGTCTACGCGGTCGGGACCGTGCTCGTCGCCCGGCCGTTCTGGCTGGCGGTTGGCGGAGCGCTGGGGCCGGATCCCGTCCGCGTTCTGGAGCGGAGCCTCGGGCTGTCCGCGCTGCAGGTCCTCGTCGTCATGCTGGCGGTGACCCCCCTGCGCCGGATCGCCGGGATCAACCTCCTGCGGTTCCGGCGGGCCCTGGGACTGACGGCCCTGATGATCGCGACCGCGCATCTCGCCACCTGGATTTTCCTGGACGTCGCCGACATCGGGCGTATCTGGAACGACATTCTGCGCCGGCCGTGGATCACCATGGGCATGTCCTCCCTCCTGCTGATGCTGCCGCTGGCGGCCACCTCCTCCGCGGCGGCGGTGCGCAGGCTCGGAGCGGGCGCCTGGCGCAGGCTGCACATGCTGACATACGTCCTCGTGCCGCTTGCTGGCGTGCACTTCGTCATGGTGCGCAAGGGCTGGCAGACGGAACCCCTCGTGTATCTGGGAATCGTCGGGCTGCTTCTGGTCCTGCGGCTGGAGCGATTCGTGCGGCGGTGGAGCCGGCGGGGCGCGACGTGAGGCCCTCCGGCACAGCGGAACGCCGGGACGACCGGCCGCAGCAGACACGCGCGCCGCGAGGTGCTATGAAGGGGCGAATGAAACGCATTCTCAGGAACCGGAGGTCCGGATCATGACCGCGCCCTTCGCCGGCATCCCCTTTCTGCGGCGGACCGAGGACGCCATTCCCGCGGCGGCATGGAATCTGTGGCGCCGCTGGCGGGCCCGGTACGGGGAGCCGCTGGAATTTCCGCTTGAGGCGAGACCCGGCACCAAGGTACTGATCACGGACGAGTGCTGGCTCTACTATGACGCCACGCAGGGGGGCATGCCGCTGATCCTGTGGCTCGAGTTCCGGAAGGACCGCGACGCCCTGCATGCGGACGTGCCCTGTTACGTGCAGTACTATGATTATCCCGGAGCGCGCTTCCGGGAGGCGGTGCTGCGCGAGGCAGCCGAACGCATGGAGCGCGATCTCGCCAGATGAACGTGAAAATCAAGATCTGCGGCATCAGGGACGAGGAGGCCCTAAAGGCGGCCATCGACGCCGGTGCGGATTTCATCGGGCTCGTCTTCTTCCCGCGCTCGCCCCGTCACGTGGACATGGACACCGCCGCGCGGCTGGCCGCGCGCGCGCGCGGCCGCGTCTCGGTCGTCGCCCTGACGGTGGACGCGGACGACGCGCTGCTCCGGGAGATCGCGCGCCGCGTCTCCCCGGACCACCTCCAGCTGCACGGCAGCGAGACGCCGGAGCGCGCTTATGAGATTTCCAAAATTGTGGAATCACCAATCATAAAGGCCTTCCGTATCCGCGACGCCCGGGATCTGCAGGCCGCGGCCGCCTGGCGGGAGCGCATGGCCTTCCCGCTGTTCGACGCCTGGGTGGATCCCGAACGGGCGGAAGGACTGCCCGGCGGTACGGGGCATGTCTTCGACTGGTCGTTGCTGGAGGGCTGGGAGGGCGACTTCATGCTGGCCGGAGGGCTGACGCCGGAGAACGTCGCCGAGGCCGTCCGGCTTACTGGAGCGCCCATGGTGGACGTCTCCTCCGGCGTGGAGAAGGCTCGCGGCGTCAAGGATCCGGACCGGATCCGGGCGTTCGTCGATGCTGCGCGGGCGGCCGCGGGCGGCCCGTCCGGAACGAAAAAGGGGCCGTGAAGGCCCCTTTTCCGGCTCGTCCGGGAAGAATTTCCTTCCGCGATCTCAGCTCGCCTTCTCCTTCTTCCTGGAAGGCGCGGCGGCGGCGCGGGCGTTGGAGAGGATGTTCTTGATGAGCGCAAGATTTTCGAACTGCTCGTCGATCTCCGAGAGCCACTTGCGCACGTAGCCGCGCAGGGTGAAGGAATAGTCGGCCTTTTCGCCGTCCGGCGTGCGGTTGTTGACGAAATCGGTGAAGGTGACACCATTGAGATCCACGGCCTCGTAGGCCATCTCGTTGAGTTTGGGCACCTCGATTTCATGGGCGTTGTTGAGATTGGCGAAATACTTCTTGTAGGTCGCCTCGTCCCACTCGAAGAAATTGGTATCGTTGATGAAGTTGCGCGCCACCACGTAGTCGATGCCGTTGACGTACCGGTTGACCTCCTGCAGTTCGTCCAGCGAGGCCACGGCCGGACCGACCACGTGGAACATCCCGATGTCGAACACGCCGTCGCGGGCCGCCTCGAACACGCCGATGCGCTCGAAGATCTCCAGCGTCCGGCCCAGGGCACCGGCCTTGAAGTCGACGATGGTCACCCTTTCCGAGGCCGATTCCAGCGTGTCCAGCACCTTCATCTGGTCGGCCACTTCCTCGATGTCGATGATCTCGGTGGAGCCGGGGTAGAAACGGTGCAGCGTGCCGCGGGGGTTCTCCGTGTCGAAGGCGCGGGCCAGGATGTTGCGGCGCGCCAGAAAATCCATCAGTGCACGGGAAATAGTGGTCTTGCCTACGCCGCCCTTGTCGGCGCCGACCAGGATCAGTGTCGGTTTCATGGGATACCCTCTCGATGTTGCATCAGGACGGGCAGCCTGTCTTTCCCGTTAGCGCAGCAAGGCCGGAAAGAAAAGGACCGCCGGGAGCTTTCGGGGCGGAACTTATCACGACTATGGTCATATTGCCAGATCACGGAAGGATTGGCGGCCGCCCTTGAATTGCATTTTTCCCTTCCCATATTCACCTTGCGCGGAGAGACCTTCGGGTCGTCGCGCGCAGGTTGAATTCGAGAGGTGTTCACATGGCCAGAAAGATGGAAAGGAAGATCCTCAGCCCGCTGGAGTTCGCCATGCTGGGCGGCGGAGAGATCGCCTACATCAGGCCCATCAGACCGGAGGAGGCGTCGCGCCTGATCGGCGCGCCCATCGACGTGGAGAAGAACGCGAAACTGTTCTGCGTGTGCCATGCCGACGGCACCCCGCTGGCCATCACGGACAGCCGGGCGGGGGCGTTGGCGAACGTGCTGGAGAACGATCTGCAGCCGATCAGCGTGCACTGAACGGCCGGATGGCCGCGCGGCCGCCCGTCGCGGACCGTTCCGGGCGGAAGGAATGCGAAAGGGGGCTCCGTGAAGACGCGGAGCCCCCTTGGTTTCCATATCCGGTCCGATCCGGACCGGGTGTCAGCTGCCGGCCTGCTGGTCGCCTTCCTGCGTCTGCTGGGCCTGCGCGGCGCGCTGGGCGTACATGGCCGCGAAGTCGATGGGATCCAGCAGCAGGGGCGGGAAGCCGCCGTCCCGCGTGGCGTCCGCCAGGATGCGGCGGGCGAACGGGAACAGCATCCGCGGGCACTCCACCAGCACCACGGCGCCCAGGGCGTCCTGCGGGATGTTCTGCAGGCGGAAAATGCCGCAGTAGGTCATCTCCACGTTGAACACCACCTTGTCCTCGTGCTCGGCCTTCGCCTCGATCTCCAGGGAGACCTCGAAGTCGTTCTCGCCGAGCTGGTTGGCGTTGACGTTCACGCCGATGTTGATCTGCGGCTGTCCCTGCAGGGCGAGGGAATTCGGGGCATTGGGGTTCTCGAACGAGAAATCCTTCAGATACTGCCCGAGAATGCCCATCTGCGGAGCGGTCTGTTCCTCCGTGGTGGCGGCGCCGCCATTGCCCTTGGCGGCATCGTTGCTGTCAGCCATGGTCCTGTTCCGTCCTTCCGTATGTCTTTAGATGGATGATCTGCCCGGATGCGCATGCGGGCACCGCATGTCCCGCACGCCTCGCGAACCCTGCCGATGTGGCTAACACGCCGCGCTTTCCTGCGCAAGCTCGGGAGGCTACTTGTCCTTCCAGGGGGAATCCCGGTGCTCGATCCGTCCGGGTTCCTCCACGATTTCCACCACTTCCGCCTCGATCACCGTTCCCGCCGGCGTCTCGCGCACCCGCACGTCGGCCTTCGCGACGAGCCGCGAGAGGATCAGCGACGCGAGCAGCCGCCGCACGGGGGGAACGAGCAGCAGGAAGCCCGCGGCGTCGGTGACGAAACCGGGAACGAGCAGCAGGATGCCGGCCAGCAGGAGCAATGCGCCGGATACGATCTCCAGAACCGGCGGCCGCCCTTCGTCCATGGCCAGGCGCAGCTCCTCGAGCGCCCGGAAGCCCTGCCAGCGCACGAGCACGATGCCCAGAAAGGCGGTCAGGAAGGTGAAGGCCACGGTGTTGAACACCCCGACCGCCGCCCCGACCCGGATGAAGGTGGCGATCTCCACCGCGGGAATGCCGATGAACAGCGCCAGCAGAAGCAGAAGGACCATGAAACTTTCTCCACGAAGCGCCCCGTGATGTTGCGCAAAGGCACACCATGGGGCAGAAAACGCCCGCATGCGCCGCAAGGCCATTGTTTGCGCCGGAGCCGGGGCTATATACTGTCGGAACCCAATATAGGCGCTTGCGATGCCGATTTCACGCTCCGGGCGGATTTTCCGCGGGGCCGGAGCCCGGACAGCTCTCAGGGAACAGGGCCGGAAGGACGTTCATGAACCAGGTTTTCGATCCGCTCAATCTTCTGCTCCTCGCCATCGCGGTCGTGGTCTTCTTCAAGCTGCGCTCCGTTCTCGGCACGCGCACCGGCCACGAGAAGACCATCGACTTTCCGCCGGTGGAGAAGAAGCCCGCATCGGCGAATGGCGCCGACGACCGCGTGATCTCCTTCCCCGGTACCGGGGAGGAGCCCCAGCGGGGCCTGCCACCGGAGGACGAGCCACCCGTCTGGGAGGGGGTTGCCGAGGAGGGATCGCCGCTGGCGCGCGCCCTGGAGCGCATGAAGGAGCTGGATCCCTCGTTCTCCGTCGGCCATTTCCTGGAGGGGGCGGGAGCCGCCTACGAGATGATCGTCACCGCCTTTGCCGAAGGCGACAAGAAGACCCTGAAGCCGCTGCTTTCCAGGGAAGTCTACCAGGGCTTCGCGCAGGCCATCGACGAACGCAGGCGCAAGGGCGAGACGCTGGAGCTGGAGTTCGTGGGGCTGGACGAAGCGGAGATCGTCGACGCGGAGGTGCGGGGCAACATCGGCTCCCTGACCGTGAAGTTCGTCTCCGAGGTCATCACCGCGCTGAAGGACGCCGAGGGCAACGTCGTCGACGGCGATCCGAACCGTCTGTCCACGGTGACCGACATCTGGACCTTCGAGCGCGACATGACCTCGCGCGATCCCAACTGGAAACTGGTGGCCACGGAAGCCGCGGCGGACGAAGAGGACGACTAGACGGCCTCCCACGGTCGCAGCGGCATGGGCGCATGGAAACGGCCGCCGTGCGGAGCATCGGCGGCCGGGGGTTTCCATGCCCGCATGGCGCGGGCGCGGACGGAACGGATCAGCCGTCCTTCTTCTCCTGCTTGGCCACGCCGACCATCGCCGGGCGCAGCACCCGGTCGTGGTGCGTGTAGCCGTCCTGCATCACGTGGACGACGGTACCGGTCTCCGCGTCCGTGTCCGTGACCTCGAACATGGCTTCATGGAAGTTGGGGTCGAACTTCTCGCCCATCGGGCGGATGCGCCGGATGTTGTGCCGCTCGAAGGTGTTGAGCAGCTCCTTCAGCGTCATCTCCACGCCCTCGATCAGGTTCTTCAGAAACTCGGAACCTTCCTCGCGCTTCTCCGGCGGCACCGCCTCCAAGGCGCGGGAGAGGTTGTCGGAGACGGAGAGCATGTCGCGCGCGAACTGGGCGGCGGCGTATTTCACCGCCTCCTCCTTCTCGCGCTCCAGCCGCTTGCGCAGATTGTCCATGTCCGCCATGGCGCGCAGCAGCTTCTCCTTCAGCTCCGCGTTCTCGGCCTGCAGGGCGGCGACATCCACTCCCTCCTCGGCGGGAGCGGCTCCCTCGCCCTCGGCGGCCCGCTCCTCCGCCCCCTCCGGAGCGGTCTCGCCGCCTTCGTTCCGGGTCCAGCCGGACTGCGCCTTCTCCCCGTCCCGCTCTTCCGCCTTCCTGTTCTCGTCGGTCATGTCCTTGAGTCCTTCCTCGCGAATGTCCCCTGCGGGGCCTCATGCCCCGGATGCGTTCCATGTCGCGACAGATATCTGCACGCGGGCCCGAAAAATCAAGAGAAGAGACGGGAGATCGCCCGTGCGGTGTAGTCCACCACCGGAATGATCCGCGCATAGGGCAGCCGGGTCGGTCCGATGACGCCGAGCACGCCCACCACGTCGTGGCCGGAATCGCCGTAGGGCGCCACGATCACGGAGGACCCGGAAAGCGAGAACAGCCGGTTCTCGCTGCCGATGAAGATGCGCACGCCCTCTCCCTCCTCCGCAAGGGAGAGCAGATCCGTCAGTCCGCTCTTCTCCTCCAGGTCCTCGAACAGCCGCCGCAGGCGCTCCAGATCGTCGAGCTTCTCCGCGTCGGCGATGAGGTTGGCCTGTCCACGAACGATGAGGCGGCGCTCCTCCGGCGAGTTGCCCGACCACACCGCCAGCCCCTCGGCGACGATCTCCGCGGAGAGGGCATCGAGCTCCCGGCGCAGATTCTCCAGCTCCTCGCCCAGCCTGCGGCGGATGCCGCTGAGCGTCATGCCGCTGTAGCGCGTGTTGATGTAGTTGGCCGCCTCGTCCAGGGCGGAGGTGGACATGTCCGCCGGAACCTCGATGGCCCGGTTCTCGACCGTGCCGTCCTCTCCGACGAGGATCACCAGCGCCCGTTCCGGCGACAGTCGGACGAACTCGATGTGCCGCAGACGCGGGTCGGTGCGCGGCGTGACCACCAGCCCGGCGCAATGGGAAAGTCCGGAGAGGATGGCCGAGGCCCGCTCCAGCGCCCGGTCCATGCCGGCGGCCGGATCGATTTCCGCCAGATGGGCGTCGATGCGGGCCTGCTCCTCCGGCGGCAGGACGGTGTGCTCCATCACCGCGTCCACGAAGAAGCGCAGCCCCTGCTGCGTCGGCATGCGTCCGGCGGAGGTGTGCGGGGCGTAGATGAGGCCGAGGTCCTCGAGATCCGCCATGACGTTGCGCACCGAGGCGGGCGAGAGGTTGATCCCCGGCGCGCGCGATATGGTCCGCGAACCGACCGGTTCGCCGGTGGCGATGTAGGTCTCCACGAGCCGGTGGAAGATCTCCCGTGCCCGCTCGCTGAGATCCGCCAGTCCCGCTTGCGCCTTCGTCATGGTCTGCCGTCGTCCCCATGCATGATTGACCGCGGCCGTCCGGTGCGTCACACAATGTAGTGATTTATTCCGTCGAGGCAAAGGTGCAGGAAGGGAGGCCGGCCGCATGTCGTACGAACACATCCGGGTGGAGCGCGAGGGAAACGTCGGCATCGTCAGGCTGGACCGGCCGGAGGCGCTGAACGCGCTCTGCGACGCCCTGGTGGCAGAGCTGAACGAGGCGCTGCGGGCGTTCGAGGAGGACGACGGCATAGGCTGCACCGTCGTCACGGGATCGGACAGGGCCTTCGCCGCCGGCGCCGACATCGCCGAGATGAAGGACCGCGAATGGCCGGCCATATGGCTGGAGGACTTCCTGTCCGAATGGGACCGGGTGGCTTCCGTGCGCAAGCCGCTCGTCGCGGCGGTGGCCGGATACGCTCTCGGCGGCGGCTGCGAGCTGGCGATGATGTGCGATATCGTCATCGCCGCGGAGAATGCGAAATTCGGGCAGCCGGAGATCCGCCTCGGCATCATTCCCGGGGCCGGCGGCACGCAGCGGCTGACCCGCGCCGTCGGCAAGGCGAAGGCCATGGACCTGATCCTCACGGGCCGCATGATGGACGCCCGGGAGGCGGAGGCCTGCGGTCTCGTGGCGCGCGTCGTGCCCCCGGAGCGGCTGATGGAGGAGGCGCTGGCGACGGCCGGAGAGATCGCCGGCCATTCCCGCACCGCCGTACTGGCGGCCAGGGAGGCGGTGCTGCGGTCCTTCGAGACGCCGCTGCAGGAGGGACTGCGCTTCGAGCGCCGGCTGTTCCAGGCCCTGTTCGCCACGCCGGACCGCAAGGAGGGGATGGAGGCGTTTCTGGAGAAGCGCCGGCCGCGCTGGTCCGGTTCCTGAAGGGAAGCCGGTTGACGGGGTGCATCCCTGCCGGTATAAGCCCCGGCACGGAGCAGTCGCGGGACGTGCCGACGGTCGGCGCGCGCCCGTCATTTTGCCGTGACGGCACCGGTCGTCACGTCACGACGGAATGGACAGGTAACGCAAGATGCCCAATACACGCACAGCCAAGAAAGCCATGCGCCAGACGGCGCGCCGCACCCTGATCAACAAGGCCCGCAAGTCCCGCGTGCGGACCTTCATCCGCAAGGTGGAGAAGGCGATCGCCGAGGGCGATGCCGCCACCGCGAAGGAGATGCTGCGCCTCGCCCAGCCGGAAATCATGCGCGGCGCCCAGAAGGGGGTGCTGCACAGGAACGCCGCGGCGCGCAAGATTTCCCGGCTCAGCAGGCGCATCAAGGCGCTGGAAACGGCCGCGCAGGCCTCCTGATCCGAAGGAGCCGCGGAAATCCATGAAAAGAAGGGCCGCTCCCTACGGAGCGGCCCTTTCGTCGTCGCCATCGCATTCCGCTCAGGCGCTCTGGTCGGCACGTGCGCACAGTGCAAGCACCGTCTCATGCAGCAGCCGGAGGTCGCGCGGCGTGGAGAGGCGGTGGTCCGCATCGCGGATCAGGGTGAAGGTGACGTCCTCTCCCCGCAAGGCGCGGTAGACCTTCAGGCCATGCTCCCAGGGCACGTCGCGATCCGCCTCGCCCTGCAGGATCCGGACGGGGAAGGTCACGTCGAGCCCTTCCTCCAGCATCAGATGCGTCCGGCCCTCCTCGATCAGGTCCCGGGTGATCAGGTAGGGTTCGTCCCCGTAGTCGCTGGGGACGTGGACGTGCCCCTCCGCCTCCAGCGCGGCGCGCATGTCCTCCGGGAACTTGTCCCACATGAGATCCCGCGTCATGTCCGTGGCCGGCGCAAGCAGCACCATGCCGCGGATGCGGGCGGCCTCCTCCGGCGCCTCGCGCATCAGACGGCGGGCCAGCAGCATGGCGATCCACCCGCCCATGGAGGAGCCCACGAGAATGCGCGGGCCGCGGGCGACCCCGATGAACACCGCCAGCGCCTCGTCGAGCCAGCGGCCGATGGTGCCGGCGGCGAAGCTGCCACCGGAGGCGCCGTGTCCGGAGTAGTCGAAACGCACCGAGGAGCGTCCGGTCATTTCGGCGATGCGCCCGAGGGAGGTGGCCTTGGAACCCTCCATGTCGGACATGAAGCCGCCGAGCCAGAAGAGGCCGCAGGGGGCGTCGTCGGCGGGAGCGGTTCCGTCGTTGATCCAGGCGATGGCGTCGCCGGCGGGGCTTGTCAGGGTGGAAAAATCAGTCATCGGATGGTCCTTGTCGTGCGGACTGGGAATATTGTGTTGCCGGGGCACTTATACAGCTTGACTTGAGCGCCTCGATCAAGATGTATATTGCATTCGTCGGCGTGATGCTTTTACGCGGACGATTCGATTGCACGTAGTCAGGAAAAGGAGGCGATACCATTCGCAGGCCATACAGGGGACCGGTGAAGCCCCGTGACGAGGGACCGAGAGTCAACGGCCGGATCACGGCGGCGGAGGTGCTGGTGATCGACGAGAACGGGGAGAAGCGCGGCGTGCTGCCCATCCAGGAGGCTCTGGAGCTGGCCGAGGAGGCCGGACTCGACCTTGTGGAGGTGGCGCCGAACGCGAATCCGCCGGTGTGCAAGATTCTCGACTACGGCAAGTACAAGTACCAGGCCCAGAAGAAGGCCGCCGAGGCGCGCAAGAAGCAGAAGACCGTCGAGGTCAAGGAGATCAAGATGCGCCCGACCATCGACACCCACGACTACGAGGTGAAGATGAAGGCGCTGAAGAAGTTTCTTTCCAAGGGCGACAAGGTGAAGGTCTCGGTGCGCTTCCGCGGCCGCGAGATGGCGCACGCCAACCTGGGGCGCGAGCTTCTGGAGCGGGTGGTCGGCGAGCTGGACGAGGACGAGGTCAAGGTGGAGCTGATGCCCAAGATGGAGGGGCGTCAGATGGTCATGATCCTCGCTCCGAAATGAACGGGCGCGGCCGCCTTTTTGCTTGACAGGACGACCGGAGTGCGGGCATAAGCACGCGCACGTGGAAGCGGACGGAGGAAACGGCATCCGTCCGCGCTTTTCCGTTGCCCAAGGCTCGACAACAAGAACCATATGGAAGTCCGCCGCGTGGACCGCGGGGGCGCCGGATGGCACGGAACGGAAAACAAAAGGAAAGCAAGCGATGTATGCGATCATCAAGACCGGCGGCAAGCAGTACCGTGTCGCCCCCGAGGATGTCATCACCGTGGAGAAGCTGGCCGGCGAGCCCGGCGATACCGTGGTCATCTCCGAGGTGCTGATGGTGGCCGACGGCGACGGCGTCCAGATCGGCGCGCCGTTCGTGGAGGGCGCTTCCGTGGCCTGCGAGCTCGTCGAGCAGACGCGCGGCCCGAAGATCATCATCTTCAAGAAGAAGCGCCGCAAGCACTATCGCCGCAAGAAGGGGCACAGGCAGGACCTGACGGTGCTGAAGGTCACCGAGATCCTGACCGGCGGCAAGAAGCCCTCCGGCGGAAAGGCTGCGTCCGGCAAGGCCGCCGGGGCGGAGAAGAAGCCGGCTGGCAAAAAGCCCGCGAAGCCCGCGGAGAAGGAGGGCGGCGACGATCTCTCCCTGCTCTCCGGCGTCGGTCCCGTGCTGGTGAAGAAGCTGAACGAGGCGGGCATCACCACCTTCCGCCAGATCGCCGAACTGACGCCAGAGGCCGCCAGGGAGCTCGACGAGAAGCTCAATCTGCGCGGCCGCATCGAGCGGGAGGAGTGGATCGAGCAGGCCCGGGAGCTCATGGCCGGCAAGCCGCCGCGCGCCAAGGTGGACCAGAAGAAGGCGGCGAAGAAGGACAAGTGATTTCCGCCGTCGCCGGCTCCGTCCGGTGCGCACGGTGTGCGGCACCGACGAAGCGGCGGACGGGCGGAATTGAAGGATTACATTCTGGAGGAGCAGAACCATGGCTCACAAGAAGGCAGGCGGCTCGTCCCGCAACGGCCGCGATTCCATCGGCAAGCGCCTCGGCGTGAAGAAGTTCGGCGGCGAGCGCGTGGCGCCGGGCAACATCATCATCCGCCAGCGCGGCACGAAGTGGCACCCCGGCGAGAACGTCGGCATGGGCAAGGACCACACGATCTTCGCCCTGGTCGAGGGCCGGGTGAAGTTCCACACCGCGATGGGCGGCCGCAACTTCGTGTCGGTGGAGCCGGCGGGCGACTGATCCGCCCTTCCCGGAACACGGCACGCACGATACGGTTTCGGAGAAGCCGGCGGAGCAGCGAGCTGCTTCCGTCGGCTTTCTGCGTCCCGGAGGGGGGTGGAACGAACCGCCGCAATCCCCACATGAAGGGCCTGACGAACAAGACAAGGCGTTGAGAAGTCATGAAGTTTCTGGATCAGGCCAAGGTCTACATCCGTTCCGGAGATGGCGGCGCGGGCTGCGTTTCCTTCCGGAGGGAGAAATATGTGGAGTTCGGAGGCCCCGACGGCGGCGACGGCGGTCGCGGCGGCGACGTGTGGGTCGAGGCGGTGGAGGATCTGAACACCCTCATCGACTACCGCTACCAGCAGCATTTCAAGGCCGGCAAGGGCATGCACGGCATGGGCGCCAACCGCACCGGGCGGAAAGGGCGCGACGTGGTGTTGAAGGTGCCCGTGGGCACCCAGATCCTGGACGAGGACAGGGAGACGTTGATCGCCGATCTCACCAGGCCCGGCCAGCGCGTGCTGCTCGCCAGGGGGGGCAATGGCGGCTTCGGCAATGCGCATTTCAAGTCGTCCACCAACCGCGCCCCCCGTCATGCGAACCCCGGCGCGCCGGGCGAGGAGCGCTGGATCTGGCTGCGGCTGAAGCTGATCGCGGACGCCGGCCTCGTCGGACTGCCCAATGCCGGCAAGTCCACCCTGCTGTCGGTGGTCTCCGCGGCGAAGCCGAAGATCGCCGACTATCCGTTCACGACGCTGCATCCCAATCTCGGCGTGGTGAAGGTCGGCGTGGATTCCTTCGTGCTGGCGGACATCCCCGGCCTCATCGAGGGGGCGCACGAGGGTGCCGGTCTCGGCGACCGCTTTCTCGGCCACGTGGAACGCACCGCCGTGCTGCTGCACCTGATCGACATCACCGCGCAGGACGTCGTGCGGGACTACCGCACCATCCGTGGCGAGCTATCGGCCTACGGCGACGGTTCCCTCGCCTCCAAGCCGGAAATCGTCGCCCTGTCCAAGATCGACCTGGTGGACGGGGACACCCGCAAGATGGTGGCGGAGGATTTCCGCGAGCGCACCGGCATCTCGCCGCTTCTGCTGTCTGCGGCGACCGGCGAGGGCGTGCGCGAGGCCATGGGGCGCCTGATGGAGACCATCTCGAAGTCGCGGGCGGCGGAACGCGAGGCGGAAGCCGAAAGGCGGCGGGCCGGGGAGGGGGGCTGGAGCCCATGAGCCATCGGCTGGAGAACGCCCGCCGCGTCGTGGTGAAGGTTGGATCCGCCCTGCTGGTCGATCAGGCGACGGGCCGGCTGGACCGCGACTGGCTGGCGTCGCTTGCCGAGGATCTGGCCGACCTGCACGGCGGAGGCGCCGACATTCTCGTGGTGTCCTCCGGCTCCATCGCCCTGGGCGCGCGGCTGCTGGGACTGCCCCAGAAACGTTCGCGCCAGAAGCTCGAGGAGAGCCAGGCGGCCGCGGCGGTGGGGCAGATCGCGCTGGCCAAGGCCTGGTCGGAGGCGCTGGGGCGTCACGACATGGTGGCGGGCCAGATCCTGCTGACCCTGATGGACACCGAGGAGCGCCGCCGCTACCTCAACGCCCGGGCCACCCTGAACACGCTGCTGAAGCACCGCGCCGTTCCGGTCATCAACGAGAACGACACCGTGGCCACGGACGAGATCCGCTACGGCGACAACGACCGGCTGGCCGCCCGCGTGGCCTCCATGATCCATGCCGACTGCCTGGTGCTGCTCTCCGACGTGGACGGGCTCTACACCGCCCCGCCGGAAACGGAGGGCGCCCGGCACATCCCGGAGGTGGAACGGATCACTCCGGAGATCGACGCCATGGCCGGGGAGGCGGGCTCCTCCGTCGGTTCCGGCGGCATGCGCACCAAGCTGGAGGCGGCCCGCATCGCCACCCATGCCGGCGTGAGCATGGTCATCGCGTCGGGACGGCACCCGCACCCCCTGCGCCGCATCCTTGACGGTGCCCGCTGCACATGGTTCACCTCCTCCGCAAGCCCGGTGGCGGCCCGCAAGCGCTGGATCGCCGGATCGCTGGTGCCATCCGGGGCGCTGGTGGTGGACGACGGCGCGGTGGCCGCCCTGCGCCGCAACAAGAGTCTGCTGCCGGTGGGCGTGACCGCCGCGGAGGGGGATTTCGAGCGCGGCGACGCGGTGCGCATCCTCGATCCCCGGGGGCGGGAGCTGGCGCGCGGACTCGTCAACTACAGCCGCGGCGAGGTGGAGCGCATCAAGGGGCTGCGGTCGGGGGAGATAGAAACGGCGCTCGGCTATCAGGGCCGCGACGTCATGGTGCACAGGGACGATCTGGTCTGGACGGGACAGGAGAACGATGACTGACGTGAAATCGACGATGGCCGAAGTGGGCCGCAGGGCGCGCCGTGCCGCCGAGGCGCTGGCGGGGGCCGCCACGGAGGCGAAGAACGCCGCGCTCGGGGCCATGGCCGCCGCCATCCACGCCCGAACCGGGGAGATTCTGGACGCCAACGCGAAGGACGTGGAGAACGCAGGGAAGGCGGGTCGCACGGATGCCTTCATCGACCGGCTGGCCCTCGACGGGGACCGCGTCGAAGCCATCGCCGCGGGTCTCGAGGCGATCGCCGGACTGCCCGATCCCGTGGGCTCCGTGATGGCGGAATGGGAACGTCCGAACGGTCTGCGCATCTCCCGCGTGCGGGTGCCCATCGGTGTCATCGGCATCATCTACGAGTCCCGGCCCAATGTCACCGCGGACGCCGGGGCGCTGTGCATGAAATCCGGAAACGCCGCCATCCTGCGGGGAGGTTCCGATTCATTCCACTCTTCTGGAATCCTCGTTGATTGTCTGCGCAAGGGGCTGGAGGAGGCCGGACTGCCGGCGGACGCCATCCAGATGGTGCCGACCACCGACCGCGCGGCGGTGGGCGAGATGCTGCGGGGGCTGGACGGCAACATCGACCTCATCGTGCCGCGGGGCGGCAAGTCCCTCGTGGCGAGGGTGCAGGAGGAGGCCCGGGTTCCGGTTTTCGCGCACCTGGAGGGCATCTGCCACACCTACATCGACCGGGATGCCGATCCGGAAAAGGCCGTCTCCGTGACGCTGAACGCCAAGATGCGCAGACCCGGCATCTGCGGCGCAACGGAGACCGCGCTGGTGGACGCCGCGGGGGCGGAGCGCCTGCTGGCCCCGGTGGTCAAGGCCCTTCTGGATGCCGGATGCGAGGTGCGCGGCGACGCCGCGACGCAGGCGGTGGATCCGCGGGTGAAGCCCGCTTCCGAGGAGGACTGGGACACCGAATATCTCGCGCCGGTCATATCCGTGAAGACGGTGGACGGCGTGGAAGAGGCCATCGCCCATATCGCCCGGCACGGTTCGCACCACACCGACGCCATCATCACGGAGAACGACGAAACGGCGGAGAGGTTCCTGCGCGAGGTGGACAGCGCCATCGTCATGCGCAACGCCTCCACCCAGTTCGCCGACGGCGGGGAATTCGGCTTCGGCGCGGAGATCGGCATCGCCACCGGGCGCATGCATGCACGGGGGCCGGTGGGGCTGGAACAGCTGACCACCTTCAAGTATCAGGTCCGCGGCGACGGACAGACAAGGCCGTGAGCACGGGTCCGGTCGCACTCGGAATTCCACCGGCGCTGGTTTCCGGGCGTCGGATCGGTCTGTTCGGCGGTTCGTTCAATCCGCCCCACGCCGGCCATCTGGCCGTGGCGGAGGCCGCCCTGGGGCGGTTGCGCCTGGACGAGGTGTGGTGGCTGGTGGCCACCCGCAATCCACTGAAGGATCCCGCCGACGTGGCCGACCTGGAGCGGCGCCTGCGGCTGACCCGCGACATGGCGGGATCCAATCCCCGCTTCCGTGTGCTGGATCTGGAACGGCGCGCGGGCACCCGCTATACCGCCGATCTGCTGGATGCGCTGGGGCCCCTCATGGGCGAGGGGCTCTTCGTCTGGATCATGGGGGCGGATTCCTTCGCCACGCTGCATCTGTGGGGCCGCTGGCGGAGCATACCGCGGCGCGTTCCGCTGGCGGTGTTCGACCGGCCGGGATGGGGGCTGCGCGCCCTTTTCGGTCCGGCGGCCACCGTGCTGCGCCGCCACCGCGTGCCGGAACGCGACGCGGCGCTTCTGCCGGAACTGGAGCCTCCGGCCTGGAGCTTCCTCAGGATGCCGTTGCGCCCGGAGAGCTCCACATGCATCCGCCACCCGGAAGCCCGTCCAGATTCCACTTGCGGGCCTTCCGGCCATGCCGCATAATTGCCGCATCCGGGCTGCGGCCCGTCGAACGAGCAAACAGGAACGAAGAACTGTCTGCGAAGATGAGCAACGAAAGCGCCGCCATGGCATCCCTGCGGGATGTGGCGGATGAGGTCGCCAGAGAGGGCGACGAACCGGATCGATCTCCCGAACGCATCATGCAGATCATCATGCAGAGTCTCGAGGACTCCAAGGCGGAGGACATCGTCACCATTCCGCTGGAGCCCGGAGCGGCCCTCGCCGACGCCATGATCGTGGCCTCCGGCCGCTCGAACCGCCATGTCTCCTCCATCGCCGACCATCTGCTGCGCAAGCTGAAGAAGTCGGGCGTGAAGGGCGTCTCGGTCGAGGGGCTGGAGCATGCGGACTGGGTGCTGGTGGACACCGGGGACGTCATCGTCCACATCTTCCGCCCCGAGGTCCGCGCCTTCTACAACCTCGAGAAGCTCTGGTCCCCCCACGCACCGAAACAGGATGCCTGAGTGAAGCTCCTGCTCCTCGCCATAGGCAGGATCCGCGGCTGCGAGAGGGAGCTGACGGCGGAATACCTGAAGCGTGCCGCCCCGATGCTGCGGCGCATGGGGCTGACTTCCGTCGAGATGCGGGAATTTCCGGAATCCCGGGCGCCGGGCGCCGAAGAGCGCAGGCGGAGGGAGGCGGAGGTTCTGCTCGGGGCCGCCGGGCGGGATGCCGTGCTCGTGGCGCTCGACGAAAGGGGCGAGAACCTTTCCAGCCGGGAATTCGCCATGCGGCTGAAGAAGCTGGCTGCCGGCGGCGCGCCCGCGTTGGCCGTCGTCGTCGGCGGTCCCGACGGGCTGGCGGAAGAGGTGAGGGAGAAGGCCCGCCTGACCGTTTCGTTCGGCCGCGCGACCTGGCCGCACAGGCTCGTCCGCGTCATGGCGGCGGAACAGCTCTACCGCGCGGCGGCGATACACGCGGGCCATCCCTATCACAGGGAATGAGGGCATGATCCGGCCGGATGCCCTCCTCCGGCCGGATCCATGGATCTAATTGCCGCGACGCATGCGGCCGGCGCGGAACTTGTCGAATTCGGCCCTGGTGATCTTGCCGTCGCCGTTGGCGTCGATCATCGAGAAGGGCGGACGGCGGCCCGCATTGCGCATCATGCGCCCCTGTGCGGCGGCCTGCTGCTGGCGCGACGCGCGGAAACTGTCGAACTCCGCCTTGGTGATCACGCCATCGCCATTGGCGTCGATGGCGGAGAAATCCACCGGTCCGCGTGGCTGGGCCTGCGCCTGGAGAATGCCTGCGCCCATGCCGACGACCGTCGCGAGGAAAATCCGGGAAATGGCGGAACGTTTCATGATGGTGACTCCATTGCTGATTCTCCGCCGAGACGGCGGAAGGGAGGGGCGGACCGGCCGAAGCCGGTCCGCGGTGCGGGGATGAGCGGTCAGTTGCGGCCGCCACCCTGACGCAGGCGCGTGCGGGTCTGCGTCCGGGTCTGCGTCTGGGTGCCGGTGCCATCCTGCAGCCGCGTGCGCGTACGGGTCTGCGTCTGGGTCTGCGTCTGGGTGCCGGTGGCCTGCGCCAGCACCATGAGGCCACCGTTGTCCCGAGCGGGGGCCGCGGCGGCGGCACCCGCCATCATGGCGGCGGCGATCGTTCCGGTCAGGATGACAGACACTTTCTTCATGATCTATACTCCTCTTTTGTCAGGTTCCTTGGTTACAGGGAACAAGCGGGAAGGTCCGTTTCCCGCTTCCGCCATGTCCGGGCGTTGTGCCTCCATCTTCCGGAGGCCGCGTTTCCGGGCATGGGGGAAGCGAAATGGGAACTCAGGAAAATGTGGCGGGAGGCGCCCGGGGCGTCCGGTGCTCGGCCATGCGGGCGGAAGGCGGTCCGTCCACCTAGGTGGCGGAAGCGAACGCGGAAGGGGTCCGGACGGGCGCGTACAGCGGCGGAACGGCGGCGCCCGGTATGGAGACCACTGCGGAATGCGCGATGCACACCGGGCAGGTGGACGTCATGTCCAGTCCCGCATCTTCCGCCGGATCAACGGAAGCCTTCTCCGTTTCGAGCGTGACGGTCCTGGTCCCCCAGGCGGAACAGACGATCAGGAGGTCCGGCACGCCCTCTCCGGAGCGCTCCCATGGAAGGGCCTGCGCGGCGGGCAGAAGCGCCTGGAGCAGAATGGCGAAAAGGGCGAAGAACATCGCCGTCAGTCCGTTCTTTCCGCGAAAAGCCGTCATTCCATGCTCCGCTTGAAAGCGCTTGCACGCTAACCGAGGACTCCTGAATAAGGGGTCCAACCTGAACGCGGGATGAATGTATGCATCGAAGTGTGATGCGCACCCCGGCAAATTGTCACGCATATCCATTGCACGCGGCGATTGCGAATATTCGAGTTTACTTGAGTTTTTGGGACTCACTGGAGAACGGGTTTCATTTCCCGTGTTTCACCGCCAGTCGATGCGCGAGACGTGTCGGCAGGAGAACGGCCATGAAGCCGGGGGCCTTCATGTGTCCGGCCCGTCTGCCCGCCCGCTCTCCAAACCCGAAATAGATGTCGCCCCGAATGGCTCCCCGGATGGCGGATCCGGTATCCTGCGCCACCATCAGCCGACGGAACGGCCGCGTCCCCGCCCCGGAGCCGTCGGGCACGCGCGTGTCGAGCCAGACCGGAGTGCCATAGGCCCAGAAGCGCCAGTCCACCGCGAGCGAAACCTCCGGAGCCAGCTGCACGCCCTGCGCGCCGAATGCCCCCAGACGAGGATCCGGAAGTTTCACCACACGGAAGAAGACATAGGATTCGTTCCGCCAGAGCAGTTCCCGGGCCCGGTCGGGATTGCGGGCCATCCATGCGCGGATGGCCTGCATGGACATCCGCTCGCGCGGAATTTCGCCCCGTTCGACGAGAATCCGTCCCACCGGCGTGTAGGGGCGCCCGGATTTCGCGGCATATGACAACCGCAGCACGCCGCCCTCCTTCAGGCGTATGCGGCCGGATCCCTGGATCTGGATGAAGAAGGCGTCGGCCAGCGATTTCAGCCAGACGATCTCCAGCCCCCGTCCCTTCAACGCTCCGCTCTCGATCTCCCTGCGGGTGAAATAGGGCACGGGCCGGCCACCGACGCGCCGGCCGTAGCGGGTGCCCGCGACACGGGCCTCCGCCGGCGTGAAGGCCACCAGATCGTCGGGACGGGAAAGCAGGGGATATCTGTAATGTTCGTCGGGCTTCAGCGCGCCTTCCGCCTCCGGCTCGTAGTAGCCGGTGAACAGGCCCGAGGCGCGTCCGGGCCGTTGCAGGGTGACGGGCAGGAAATGGCGTTCGAAGAAATTCCGCGCGGCCCTGCGCGTATCCGCCGTCCGGGCCGCCGCCGTACAGGCCGCACGCCAGTCCTCGCGGCGGCCGCCGAAACGCGAGACCTTCCGGAAGGGGGCGCCCATCATCACCCCGCACGAACGGCGGAAGGCCTTCAACGCCGCACGGTGATCCGCCTGCGCCCATCCGGGCAGGGCGGAGAAGGGAATGACGTGCGGTCCGTTTCCGGCTCCCATCGCGGGTCCTCCATTTCCGGCGAGGGCCACGAGGCCCAGGATGAACGCGCCAGCGGCATGCAGCATGGCCTCAGCCTTCCGTCCCCCATCTGTGCAGTGTCCGTCCGTGCCGGCGCAACCACGTCTCCGCCGCGTCCACATCCGGACAATGCCGGCGCACGAGTTCCCAGAAACGGTCGGAGTGGTTCATCTCCGCGAGGTGGGCCACTTCGTGGGCGGCCAGGTAGTCCAGGACATGCGGCGGAGCGAAGATCAGACGCCACGAGAAATTGAGGTTGCCGCGGCTGGAGCAGGAGCCCCAGCGGCTTTTCTGGTCGCGTACGGAAATCCGACGATACGATAATCCCATGATTTTGGAATATTTGTCGCAAGCGCGGACGAGCTCCTCGCGGGCCTGCCGTTTCAGCCAGTCCGCCAGTCTCCGGGACAGATGCTCCCGCGCGCCCGCCACGCACAGACGGGGAAGGCCGTCCGTCTTCTCGCGCCAGACCACGCCCCGTCGTTGCGGCAGGTGTTCGACGACATGCATCTCGCCGCGGAAGGGAATGCGCGCGCCGGGGGCGAAGGGCACGGCGGCGGGGCGCCGTTCCAGCTGGCCGAGGATCCAGTCCCTCCGGGAAAGAGCGAAGGCGAGTCCCTGCCGGGGCGGAATGCCGGCGGGAACGGTGATCCGGACCGCATCGGCGTCCCGGGCCAGGCGCATGGAGATGCGCCGCGCCCGCGGATGGGGCGAGATGCGCACGGGTATTTCGCGTCCGGCGATTTCGATCGTGGTTTCCACTGCGCGAATCCGTGTTTTCCCTCCACCGGGAGAAGAAAGGAAAAGCGGCCTTCTTGCAAGGGGGGCGGCCCCTTCCGCGGCGCGCGGCGGATTCAGCCCGTGGAATGGTACGCGGCGATGACGGCGATGTTCATCACGTCCGCGGCGGTGGCGTTCATGTTGACGATCTGCACGGAACGGTCGAGGCCGGAGATCAGGGGGCCGAGAACCCGCACCCCGCCCAGCCGCTGGAGCAGCCGGGTGGAGATGGAGGCCGAGTGGGCCGCCGGCATGATCAGCACGTTGGCCGGCCCGGTGAGGCGGCAGAAGGGATAGAGCTTCATGGCCTCCACGGACAGCGCCACGTCCACGTTCATTTCGCCGTCGTATTCGAAGTTCGGCTGCCGCCGGTCCAGTTCGGCGACCGCGTCCCGGGTGTTCTGCACCCGGTCCCCCTTCGGGTGTCCGAAGGTGGAATAGGAGAGCATGGCCACGCGCGGTCTGTGCCCGAGCCGGCGCATCACGGCCGCTCCCTCCTCGGCGATGTCGGCCAGCGCGCAGGCGTCCGGCATCTCCTCGATGGAGGTGTCGGCGACGATGATCGGCTGACCGCGCGTGAGAATGACGGAATAGCCGATGGGCCTGTGTCCGGGGCGCGGGTCGATCGCCAGACGGATGTTCTCCAGCGCGATGGAGAACTTGCGCGTCAGACCGGTGACCATGGCGTCGGCCTCGCCGAGCGCCACCATGCAGGCGGCGAAGATGTTGCGGTCCGTGTTCACCAGGCGCTGGCAGTCGCGGAACAGAAAGCCCCTGCGCTGCAGCCGTTCGTAGAGATAGACGGCGTAGTCCTCCGTCCGGGAGGAGAGTTTCGCGTTCTCGATGCGCACGCCCTCGTTCAGTTCCTGTCCGGTGGCCTCCAGCTGCTCCAGGATGACGTTCTCGCGTCCCAGCAGGATGGCCTTGCCGTAGCCGCCCGCCACGTAGGCGTTGGCGGCGCGGATCATGCGGTCCTCCTCGCCCTCTGCGAAGATCACCGTTTTCGGGTTCATCCGGACGTGGTCGAAAATGCCCTGGAAAGTGGCGATGAAGGGATCGAGCCGGGCGGAGAGCTGCGCGGCGTAGTCGTCCAGATCCTCGATGGTGCGTCTGGCCACGCCGCTCTCCATGGCGGCGCGGGCCACCGCCACGGGAATGCGCGAGATGAGGCGCGGGTCGAACGGCGTGGGAATGATGTAGTCCCTGCCGAAGGACAGCTTCAGTCCCTGGTAGGCGGCGGCCACCTCGTCTGGCACGTCCTCGCGCGCCAGTTCCGCCAGCGCCCGCGCCGCGGCCAGCTTCATCTCGTCGTTGATGGCCGTGGCGCGCACGTCCAGCGCTCCGCGGAAGATGTAGGGGAAGCCCAGCACGTTGTTGATCTGGTTGGGATAGTCGGACCGTCCGGTGGCCATGATCGCGTCCGGACGCACCTCCGCCACCACGTTCGGATCGATCTCCGGGTCCGGATTGGCCATGGCGAAGATGACCGGATTCTCCGCCATGGACTTCACCATCTCCGGAGTCAGGGCGTCCTTGACGGACAAGCCGAAGAAGACGTCCGCGCCCTTCATGGCCTCCTCGAGGGTGCGCGCCTGCGTGACCGGGTTGGCCCACCGCTCCTTCCATTCGTTCATGCCCTCGTTGCGGCCCGGATGCACCACGCCCTTGGTGTCCACGAGGACGATGTTCTCCCTGGGCAGTCCGAGACGGTGCACGAGGTGCAGGGTGGCCAGCGCCGCCGCGCCCGCGCCGAGGCACACCAGCTTCGTGGAGCGGATGTCGCGGCCAGTCAGCTCCAGCGCGTTGATCAGGCCCGCGGTGGCGATGATGGCGGTACCGTGCTGGTCGTCGTGGAACACCGGGATGTCCATCTGCTCCTTGAGCGCGTTCTCTATGACGAAGCACTCCGGCGCCTTGATGTCCTCCAGGTTGATGCCGCCGAACGTGGGTCCCAGACAGCGGATCGCCGAGATCAGTTCCCCGGTGTCGCGGGCGTCCATCTCGATGTCCATGGCGTCCACGTCCGCGAAGCGCTTGAAGAGCACCGCCTTGCCCTCCATGACCGGCTTCGCCGCCAGCGGGCCGAGGTCGCCCATGCCGAGAATCGCCGTGCCGTTGGTCACCACGGCCACGAAATTGCCGCGCGCGGTATAGTCGAACACCCGGTCCGGATCCTCGGCGATGGCCTTGACGGGAGCGGCCACGCCGGGCGAATAGGCGAGGGAGAGGTCGTGGCGGGTGGCCATGGGCTTGGTGGCGGTGATGGCCAGCTTTCCCGGCGGGTTCTTGGCATGGTACCGCAGGGCTTCCGCATCGGTGACGGGCTGGCGCTTCTTCGCCGGCGGCGTTTTCCTGATCATGGCTTTTGAAAGTTTCCTGCTTCTCGCCTAAAAGGGGCGGGTCTCGAACGAACGGTGGGCGGGATGATTGGGCCTGCCCGCGGTGGCTGTCAACCGGAAATCCGGGCTTGGAATCGGGGATCATGGCGAAGGGCGGAAACAGCGCGACGGCAAAGGCCACGCCGGCCATGGCGCAGTATCTGGAGCTGAAGGCGGCCAATCCCGGCTATCTGCTCTTCTACCGCATGGGCGATTTCTACGAACTGTTCTTCGACGACGCGAAGACCGCCTCCCGCTGTCT
Source organism: uncultured Rhizobiaceae bacterium (assembly GCA_964430935.1). Taxonomy (GTDB): domain Bacteria; phylum Pseudomonadota; class Alphaproteobacteria; order Rhizobiales; family Aestuariivirgaceae; genus Thermopetrobacter. The sequence goes on along the minus strand of CAYSHK010000038.1, from coordinate 16,135 downwards.
CGGCATCGCGCTCACGAAACGGGGAAAGCACGCCGGCGAGGACATCCCCATGTGCGGCGTGCCCGTGCATGCCGCGGAGGAGTATCTGCACAAGCTGATCCGCGCCGGCCACCGCGTCGCCGTCTGCGAACAGATGGAGGATCCCTCGGAGGCGAAGAAGCGGGGCTCCAAGGCGGTGGTCCGCCGCGAGGTGGTGCGGCTGGTCACGCCGGGCACGCTCACCGAGGACAACCTGCTGGAGCCGGCGCGTCACAACTATCTCGCGGCCCTGGCGCGGGTGAAGGCGACCGGGGAGATGGCGCTCGCCTGGACGGACATCTCGACCGGCGACTTCTCCGTCATGCCGGTGGCGCCCGGGGATCTGGCCTCGGAGCTGGCGCGCCTGGAGCCCGGCGAGGTGCTGGTGGCCGACACGCTGCTCGCGGAGGAAGCGGTGGCCTCTGCCCTGAAGGCGGTCTCCACCACCATCACCCCCCTGCCGCCATCGCGGTTCGACAGCGCGGCCGGGGAGCGGCGGCTGAAGGAGCATTTCTCCGTTTCCGCCCTGGAGGGGTTCGGAAGCTTCTCCCGTGCCGAGGTGGCCGCCGCGGGCGCCCTGATCGACTACGTGGCGCTCACCCAGATCGGCGCACTGCCGGCCATGAAGCCGCCGCGTAGGGCCACCGCCGGATCCATCATGCAGATCGACGCCGCCACGCGCGCCTCGCTGGAGATCGCCCGCACGCAGTCCGGAAAGCGGGCCGGCTCCCTCCTCGCGGCCGTGGACATGACCGTGACCGGCGCCGGCGGGCGCGAGCTGGCGGAGCGCATCGCCGCGCCGCTGACGGATCCGCGGGCCGTCAACGCGCGCCTCGATGCCGTGGACTGGTTCGTGGAGGAACGGGAGGCCCGCGAAAGGCTGCGGGAGCGGTTGCGGCAGGTGCCGGACATGGCCCGCGCCCTCTCCCGGATCACGCTGGGACGCGGCGGGCCGCGCGACCTGGCGGCCATCCGCGACGGCCTGCTGGCGGCGGAGGAGACGGCCGCGGATCTGACGTCCCTGCCGGGGCTTGCGGGCCCGCCCGACGAAATCGCCGCGGCGCTCGCCGACCTGTCCGCCGACGACGGAGGGCTGGCCGCCGCGCTGGGCGAGGCCCTGGCCGACGAACTGCCGCTTCTGGCGCGCGACGGGGGATTCATCCGCCCGGGCCATTCCCCGGAGCTGGACGAACAGCGGGCCCTGCGCGACGAATCGCGCCGGATCATCGCCGCCCTGCAGGCGAAGTACGCCGAACTCACCGGTGTGAAATCCCTGAAGGTGCGGCACAACAACGTCCTCGGCTATTTCGTCGAGGTGACGGCCGGCAACGCGCCGCGCCTGCAGGAGATGAAGGACGTCTTCATCCACCGGCAGACCATGGCCAGCGCGATGCGTTTCACCACCGTGGAACTCTCGGAGCTGGAGGACCGCATCAACTCCGCGGCGGCCAGGGCGCTGGCGCTGGAGATGGAGCTCTTCGCCCGGCTGGTGGAGCGGGTGCGGGAGCGGGCGCAGGCGATTTCCGCGCGGGCGGGAGCGCTGGCCACGCTGGACGTCCACGCCGCCCTGGCCGAACTGGCGGTGCACCGCCGCTGGGTGCGTCCGGTGGTGGACGGAAGCAGCGTCTTCCTGGTGCGTGCGGGCCGCCATCCGGTGGTGGAACAGGCGGTGGAGCGTGCGGGCGAGGGGCCGTTCGTGCCCAACGACTGCCATCTGGCCGCGGATCCGCGCGATGCGGAGAATCCGGACCCCGCCCCGCCGGAGGGCATGGAACCGAAGGCCATCTGGCTGGTCACGGGGCCGAACATGTCCGGCAAGTCCACCTATCTGCGTCAGAACGCCCTCATCGCCATCCTCGCCCAGGCCGGCAGCTTCGTGCCGGCGGAGGCCGCCCGCATCGGCGTCGTGGACCGGCTGTTCTCCCGCGTCGGCGCCTCCGACGATCTGGCGCGGGGCCGTTCCACCTTCATGGTGGAGATGGTGGAGACCGCCGCCATCCTGAACCAGGCGACGCCGCGCTCCCTGGTGATTCTCGACGAGATCGGCAGGGGAACGGCGACCTACGACGGACTGGCCATCGCCTGGGCGTGCGTGGAGCATCTGCACGAGGTGAACCGCTGCCGGGCCCTGTTCGCCACCCACTACCACGAGCTGACGGCGCTGGCGCAGCGGCTGGAGCGGGTGGCGGGCGTCACCGTGAAGGTGCGCGAATGGAAGGGCGAGGTGATCTTCCTGCACGAGGTGGTGCCCGGTGCCGCGGATCGCTCCTACGGCATACAGGTGGCCCGCCTGGCCGGCCTGCCTCCCGCCGCCGTCGCGCGGGCGGAAGAGGTCCTGCGCATGCTGGAGGAGGGGCGGGACGAGGCCCGGCGCCGGCAGCTGGTGGACGACCTGCCTCTGTTCTCCGCCGGAGCCGCCGTGCGGCGGGAGGATCCGCCGTCCGAGGAGATGCGGGAGCTGAAGGAGCTGGCGGACATGCTGCGGGCGCTGCACCCGGACGACATGACGCCGAGGGAGGCGCTGGAGGCGCTCTATGCGCTGAAGGAGAAACTTGGTAAGGATTGAACCGTCGCGGGTGCCGTGCCCGCGCGCCGGTCGCGCCTCCGCAACGGGCGGAAACGGCGGACCGGACGAAGGATCCACATTCCCGAGGGCCGGGCCCGAATGAGCGAGACGGAAATCATCGACCCCTCATCCGTGAACTGGGATTCCCCCGTCGCCGTGGGACAGGCGACGGACGCCATGCTGGCCCGCCTCGGCGAGGAGCACGGCTTCAACTCCGCGGCCTTCCGCCGCGACATGCTGAAGGGCTGCAAGGAGATCGTGCGGCTCTCCCGCGAACATGCGGAACGGCGTCTCGTCGAGACGCGCAAGGGACTGGCCTGCGCGGAATATCTCTCGCAGGTGCAGGACGAGCTGATCTCCTCGCTCTACCACCTCGCCTCCACGAAGCTCTATCCGGCCATCAATCCCACATCCGGCGAGCGCGTGGCGGTGATCGCCGTGGGCGGCTACGGACGCGGCACGCTGGCTCCGGGGTCCGACATAGACCTGCTCTTCGTGCTGCCCTACAAGCAGACCGCCTGGGGCGAGCAGATCGCCGAGTATCTGCTCTACATGCTCTGGGACCTGGGCTTCAAGGTGGGCTATTCCTCGCGTTCGGTGGAGGAGTGCATCCGTCTTTCGCGGGAGGACAACACCATCCTCACCGCGACGCTGGAGGCCCGCTACATCTGCGGCGACGAAGCGCTCTACGCCGACCTCGCGAAACGTTTCCGCGACGAGGTGGTCTCCTCCGATCCCGCCCAGTTCATCGCCGACAAGCTGGCCGAGCGCGACGAGCGGCACGGGCGCTTCGGCGAGAGCCGCTATCTCGTGGAACCGGACGTCAAGGAGGGCAAGGGCGGACTGCGGGATCTGCACACCCTGTTCTGGATCGGCAAGTACGTCTACGGGGTGCAGGACGTCTCGGGACTCGTCGCCCACGGCGTCTTCACGAAATCGGAGCTGCGCCGCTTCCTGAAGGCCGAGGACTTCTTCTGGGCGGTGCGCTGCCACATGCATTTCATCGCCGGGCGCGGCGACGACAAGCTCTCCTTCGACATGCAGCCGCGGGTGGCCGAGCGGATGGGATACCGCTCCGGGCACGGCCTGAAGCACGTGGAACGCTTCATGCGCCACTACTTCCTCTACGCGAAGGAGGTCGGCGATCTCACCCGCATCTTCTGCGCGGTGCTGGAGGAACGGCAGATGAAACCCGCGCCGCGTCTCTCCCGCATCCTGGGCGGATTCCTGGGGCGGCGGGCCGCCGGATCGCGCCGTCTGGCCGACGGTTTCGCCCTGGAGAACGGCCGTCTGACCGTGACCGGGAAGGATGTCTTCAGCCGCGATCCCGTGAATCTGCTGCGCCTGTTCGTTCTCGCCGACGAGCATGACGTCGGCATCCATCCCGACGCCCTGACGCTGGTGCGCCGGTCCCTGAAGCACATCACCGACGAGGTGCGCAACGATCCGGAGGCCAACCGGCTGTTCCTGCATCTGCTCTGCGATTCGCGCGATCCGGAGGCCTCGCTGCGCAAGCTCAACGAATCCGACGTGCTGGGCCGGTTCATTCCGGAATTCGGCCGCATCGTCGCGCTCATGCAGTTCAACATGTACCACCACTACACGGTGGACGAACACCTCATCCGTACCGTCGGCTGGCTGGCCCGCATCGACCGCGGGGAGCTGGAGAAGGAGCATCCCCTCTCCACCGAGATCGTGCACAAGCTGAAGAGCCGCCGCGCGCTGTACGTCGCCGCCTTCCTCCACGACATCGCCAAGGGCCGTCCGGAAAGCCATTCCGTGGCCGGCGAGCGCATCGCACGCAAGCTGTGTCCCCGGCTGGGCCTGAGCCATGCCGAGACCGAGACCGTGGCCTGGCTGGTGCGGCATCATCTGCTGATGAGCGAAACCTCGCAGATGCGCGATCTGTCCGACTTCAAGACCATCCTCGACTTCGCGGAGGTGGTGCAGAGCCCGGAACGCCTGAAACTGCTGCTGATCCTCACCGTCGTGGACATTCGCGCCGTCGGCCCCGGCGTCTGGAACGGCTGGAAGGGACAGCTGCTGCGCACCCTCTACTACGAGACCGAACCGGTGATTTCCGGCGGCCATGCCTCCATTCCGCACCGCCAGCGTGTGGAGGCCGCCCGGCGGGCCTTCGCCGAGGCCGTCGGCTGGGAGGGCGGGAAGCTGGAGAAGTATCTGGAGCTGCATTACGACCCCTACTGGCTCACCACCGACACGGAACATCAGGTGCGCCATGCGCGGCTCATCGAGAAGGCCGAGCGGGAAGGCGAGAAGATCGCCATCGACATCCATTCCGACGCCTTCACGGCGATAACCGAGATCACCGTCTACACCCCCGACCATCCCCATCTCCTGGGGCTGTTGACCGGGGCCTGCGCGGCGGCCGGCGCCAACATCGCCGGAGCCAAGCTCTTCACCACCGCCAACGGCATGGCCTTGGACACCATCTTCATCCAGCGCAAGTTCGCCGAGGACGACGACGAGATGCGCCGCGCCCGGCGCATCGCCGACATGATCCGCAAGGCGCTCACCGGGGAGGTGCGGCTGTCCCGCCTCGTCGCCGAGGTGAAGCAGCCGCAGGGCCGCCTGAAGGCCTTCCACGTGGCGCCCCAGGTGGTCATCGACAACGATTCCTCCAACCGCTTCACCATCATCGAGGTGGCGGGAAAGGACCGGATCGGTCTGCTCTATCAGCTCACCACGGCTCTCTTCGATCTGAACCTGAACATCGTCTCGGCCCATATCACCACCTACGGCGAGCGGGCCGTGGACGTCTTCTACGTGACCGATCTCACGGGCGCGAAGATCACCTCCGCCGGCCGGCGCGACACCATCCGCGAACGTCTGCTGGCCGTTCTGGAGGGCGAGGAGGCCGAACCGAGCGCCGCGGGAGCGGCGGGATGAGCCGGCGAACGGGGACGGAGGACGCGCCATGTCTCTTCTGAAGTCCGCCGCGACGGTGAGCTCGTTCACCCTGCTGTCCCGCATCCTCGGGTTCGTGCGGGACATCCTCATGGCCGCCGCCCTCGGCGCGGGACCCGTCGCGGAGGCCTTCGTGGTGGCCTTCCGCTTCCCCAACCTCTTCCGGCGGTTCTTCGGGGAGGGGGCATTCAATTCCGCCTTCGTTCCGCTGTTCGCCAAGCGGCTGGAGGGCGACGGGCCGGAAGCCGCCAGGCGGTTCGCCGAGGAGGCGCTCTCCGGTCTGCTCTTCGTGCTGCTGCTGTTCACCGGCATCGCCGAACTGGCCATGCCGCTCTTCGTCTGGATGATCGCGCCCGGGTTCGCCGGGGATCCGGAGAAGTTCGATCTCACGGTCCTGCTGACGCGTCTCGCCTTTCCCTATCTGCTGTGCATGTCGCTCGTGGCGCTGCTCGGCGGGGTGCTCAATTCACTGCACCGCTTCGCCGTCGCGGCGGCGGCGCCCGTGGCGCTCAACGTGGTGCTGATCGCGGTGCTGCTGCTGGCCCGCTTCATGGGCTGGAACGGCACCCCGGCGACCGGTATCGCGCTCGCCGCCGGCGTCTCCCTGGCCGGGTTCGTGCAGCTCGCCATGCTGTGGGCGGCCGCGGCCCGGCAGGGGTTCGCGCTGCGTCTGCGCCGTCCGCGCATGACGGACGGTCTGCGCCGGCTGGTCGGGCTCGGCATTCCGGGCGTGGTCGCCGGCGGCATCACCCAGTTCAACCTGGTGATCTCCACCATCATCGCCTCCCTGCAGCCTTCGGCGCCGGCCTGGCTGTACTACGCGGACCGGGTATACCAGTTTCCCCTCGGCATGGTCGGCGTGGCCATCGGCATCGTGCTGCTGCCGGACATCTCCCGCAGGCTGCGGGCGGGAGATCACGAAGGGGTGCATGATTCCCAGAACCGGGCCCTGGAGTTCGCCATGTTCCTGACCGTGCCCGCGGCGATCGCGCTCATGGCCATGCCCCATCCCGTGGTCGAGGTGATGTTCGAGCGCGGCCGGTTCACGCCCGCAGACACCGCCGCCACGTCCGCGGCGCTGGCGGCCTTCGCCGCGGGACTGCCGGCCTTCGTGCTCATCAAGATCTTTTCGCCCGGCTTCTTCGCCAGGGAGGACACCGCGACGCCCATGAAGTTCGCCGCCGTCTCCGTGGCCATCAACATCGCCGGCGCGCTCGCCCTGTTCCCCTTCCTCGGACACGTCGGCATCGCCCTGGCGACCACCGCCGCGTCATGGGTCAACGCCTGGCTCCTGGGCGCCACCCTCTCGCGCCGCGGCGACTGGCGGCCCGACGCCCGCGCCAGGCGGAACCTGCCGCGCATCCTCGCCGTCTCCCTGGTCATGGGCGTCGTCGTGCTCGCCATGGACACCGCCTTCCGCGATCTTTTCATGCCGGAGATCCCCTTTCCCGTGCGTCTGGGGGTGCTTGCGGGCATGGTGCTGGCGGGCGCCGGCGTCTATCTTGCCCTGTCGTGGATCACCGGAACCCTGTCGCGCGACGTTCTGCGCCGCGCCCTGAGAAGAGGATGACATGGACGCTCCGACCGAACCGCCCTTCCGTCTCGGCATTCTGCCGGTTACGCCGCTCCAGCAGAACTGCTCCATTCTCGTCTGCGCCCGCACCGGACGCGCCGCCGTCGTGGATCCGGGCGGCGACGTGGAGGACATCGCGCGCGGTATCGGGGAGATGGAGGCGCAACCGGAGGCGATATGGCTCACCCACGGCCATTTCGACCATGTGGGCGGGGCCGCGGAGCTTGCGGAAAGATACGGCATACCGGTCGTCGGGCCGCACCGGGACGACGAATGGCTGCTCTCCGAGGTGGAGGAGCAGGGGCGTCTGTTCGGGGTTCCCGGCGGAAGGAACGTCGATCCCGACCGCTGGCTGGAGGAGGGCGACACCGTCTCGTTCGGCGACGTGACGTTTGCCGTCCGTCACTGTCCGGGCCATACTCCGGGGCACGTGCTGTTCGTCCATGAAGAGGCGCGCCTCGGTCTGTTCGGAGACGTGCTGTTCAAGGGGGCCATCGGGCGTACGGACTTCCCGCGCTCCGATCACGGGGCGCTGCTGCGGTGCATCCGCGACAGGATCCTGACGCTGCCGGACGATCTCGCCTTCGTGCCCGGACACGGGCCCATGTCCACGGTCGGCGAGGAACGGCGGACCAATCCGTTCCTTCAGGGGCTCTGAGAGGATGGGAAGGAAACGCGGAAAGGGACTGAAACCGGAGGATGCGGCCCTGTGGGAGCGCGTGGCCCGCAGCGTCGATTCCCGCATGCCGGACAAGCCCGGACCCGAGGAGTTCCGGAAGCTGGTCGAGGACGCCCTGCATCCCGCCCGTGCGCCGGAGGAGGGGCGGGATCCCCGCCAGCCGGCCGGCGGGCCGAAGACCGGAGATTCCGCCGTCTCCCTGTCGGCCCGGCCCGTTCCGCCGGAACTCTCCCGCAGACTGGAGCAGGCGCGCGCGCCTGCCGCGTCGGGAGCGGCGGCCGGATCGCTGGACAGGCGGACGCGCCAGCGCATGGCGCGGGGCAACGTGGACATAGAGGCCCGGCTCGATCTGCATGGCATGGGCATCGAACAGGCCCGCATGCGCCTGCGCGCGTTTCTCGCCGAATGCCGCCTGCGGGGGATGCGCACCGTCCTCGTCATCACCGGCAAGGGAGCCTCCCCCTACGCCCGGCACACGCTGCACGGATACGACCACTGGCATGCGCCCGAGCGGCGGGGAAGGCTGCGCCGTCTCGTGCCGGAATGGCTGCACGAGCCCGACATCGCCCATCACGTGGCGGGTTTCCAGCCCGCCCATCCCATGCATGGTGGCGGCGGCGCCTTCTACGTGCGCCTGCGCAGGAAGGATCGCGGACGGGCCCCATGACACCGTTCGGGGAGAGATTGCGCCAGCTGCGCGCGGAGCGCGGCGTCACCCTGAAGGAGATGGCCGAGGCCGTCGGCGTCTCCGCCGCCTATCTTTCGGCTCTGGAACATGGCAAGCGCGGCCGTCCGAGCTGGCGGCTGGTGCAGCGGATCATCACCTATTTCAACATCATCTGGGACGACGCGGAGGAGCTGGCCCGCCTCGCCCGCCTCTCCCATCCGCGCGTGGTGATCGACACCTCCGGTCTCTCCCCCGACGCCACCCGTCTCGCCAATCTTCTGGCGGAACGCATCCGGCGCATGGACGAGGAGGAGATCCGTACACTGTTGACATTGTTGCGGAAAAGGGACGGGGAGTGAGGCTTTTCTGCAACAGCTCTGGCATGTGGGTTGCAACGTGCCCGGCATGAACGGAAACCTGTCCCGACGCAAGACACTGGGCCTGCTGGCGGCGCTGCCGGCGGGATGGCGTCTGACGTCCGCATCCGCCCGTGCCGCGGAGGAGGACGATCTCGGCTCCATCGCCGCGCGGGCCGGCATCGTGTATGGCGCTTCCGCCGCCGGGGAGATCTTTTCGGATGCCGCCTACCGGCGGCTCTATGAACGCCACTGCCGCATCATCACCTCGGACGTGGCTCTCAAGTTCGACTGGCTGCGCCCCGAACGGAAGCGCTGGGACTGGCTGCCCGCGGACAGGCTGCTGGCGTTCGCGGAGCGCAACGGCATGCGTTTCCGGGGGCACACCCTGATCTGGAACGAGAACGCCCCCGGATGGCTGAAGAAGCTCTCGCTGGCGGAAATCCGCCGGGTGTTCGACGAGCACATCGACACCGTGGTCGGGCGCTATGCGGGACGCATCGCCGTCTGGGACGTCGTGAACGAGCCCTTCTGGCCCGGGCATGGCAATCCGCACGACATGCGCGGCGGCCCGTGGTACGAGGCCTTCGGGCCGTCCTACGTGGAGCGGGCGTTCAGGCGCGCGCATGCCGCGGATCCCGGAGCGCAGCTCGCCCTCAACGAGGCGCACTGCGAGGGGGACGACGAGGTGGGGCAGCGGAACCGGGCCGGCATGAAATGGCTGGTCGGCGAACTGCTGGATGCCGGAACGCCCGTCCACGCCCTGGGCTTCCAGGGGCATCTCCAGCCCCAGCTGCCCTTCGACGATCCGCTCTTCGCCGATTTTCTGGCGGAGTTCGGGAAGGCCGGTCTGCGCCTGCACATCACGGAACTGGACGTGAACGACGAGGCCTATCCGGATGCGGTGTCCCGGCGCGACGCCCTCGTGGCCAGACGCTACCACGCGTTCCTGAAGACCGTGCTGACCGTTCCGCAGGTGGACATGGTCGTCAACTGGCAGCTCGCCGATCCCTACAGCTGGTATGCCGGCATGGCCCGCCGGGGCCTTCTGGCGTCCCGGCGCAACCCCCGTCCGCTGCCCTTCGACCGGCACTACGCCCGCAAGCCGGCATGGTACGCCATGGCCCGCGCCTTCCGCGGAAGGAAACGCGCATGACCGGGGCGCGCGAAATGCATTTCCCGTGGCTGCCCGGCGGCGCCGTCTTCGGCCTGCTGCTGGTCGCGGTGGCCGTCTCGCTCTTCGCCGTCTCCCATCTTCTGCTGGGCATGGCGGGGTTCCGCTACGAGGTGCCGGGCGGTTCGATCGTGGAGAAGATCCATCCGGCCACCTGGCTGGCCATGCTGGCCCTCGCGGTCGCGGTGCTGCGCAGCGGACACCCCCTGCTGTGGCTCGACCATCTGGTGCGCCGGCACAAGGGTCTCCTGTTCTTCGCCTTCACGAACGCGGTTCTTCTCTGGCATCTCGTGATGAACCAGAAGATGCCGTTCTCCGGTCTGGTGGACACCTTCTTCCTGCCCATGGCGCTGCTTCTCCTTCTGGAGGGAATCTCCGGACGGCAGAGGGACATGCTGGAGCGGACCATCCACGTGCTGATGGCCGCGAACGCCCTGCTCGGCATCTACGAGGTGGCGACGGGCTGGCATTTCACACCGCTGATCATCGGCGAACTGGTGCAGACCGACGACTGGCGCGCCACCGCCCTGATGGGGCATCCCCTGAACAACGCGGCGGTCACCGCCCACTATCTTCTGGCCGTCGCGCTGGGCGGCGCGCGGGCGGTCTCCCGGCCGGTCCGGGTGGCGCTGTTCGTGCTCAACCTGGCCGCGCTCAGCGCCTTCGGCGGCCGGGTGGCCTTCGTCCTGGTCATGCTGCTGCTGTCCGGCATCGCCGCATGGCGGTTTCTCGGCGTCCTCGCGGGCCGGCGCTTCTCGCCGGGAACGGCCGTGTTCGTCTCCCTCGCCGTGCCCGTCGGACTGGCCGTCCTGCTGGCGCTCTACGACGCGGGCGCCTTCGACCGGTTCCTGTCCCGGTTCGTCTCGGACAACGGATCCGCCGAGGCGCGCCTGATCATGCTCGAGCTCTTCCGCTCCATCCCCGAGCGGGAGCTGGTCTTCGGTCCCAGCGCGGCGCAGGTGGCCCAGCTGATGCGCATGGAGGGGCTCGTCGGGCTGGAGAGCTTCTGGGTGGCCTTCGTGCTCTCCTACGGACTGGCCGTGTCGGTGCTGTTCTTCGCCGGGCTGTTCGCGTTTCTGTGGGATCTCGTGAAAACGACGTCCCCCCAGGCGGCCGTTCCCGTGCTCTTCTTCTTGCTGGAGGCCACGACGTCCGTCTCCGTCTCCGCGAAGACCACCACCTTCGCCATGATGGTGTTCATCGTCATGGTCATGCTGGGGCGGCGCGACGGCGGAACGTTCAGCAGCGCACCATGAGCCGCGTCCATTCCTTCAGCGGCATCGCGACGGTCGTGCCCTCCACCCTGCGGCGCCAGTCGCCGCGGCCGTAGATCTTCCGCAGTTCCCTTCTGTGGGCGCGGAAGAATTTCCGGTGCAGATCCGTTCCCACGACACCGGTGGCGGTCAGGCCGTCGGTCCTTTCGTCATATTCCAGCACCACGGCCGCCAGCGGATGCTTCGCCGGTCCGGCCAGAACCTGCCCGCCCACCGCCGGGTCGTAGACGGAGCCATGCGCGCAGCAGGTGATGGCCCGGCCGTGACGGGTCAGCCGGTTCCGCGCCTTGTGGTAGACGATATAGCTGGCATCCGGGGCGTTGTAGGAGAGGAGGTGGGCGCATATGGCCATGTAGGCCACGATCGTGCGGTCCGGTCCCACGCCGCCCGGCCAGTAGTACGGCTGCGCCCCCTTGCCGTACATCAGGGCCTGTTTCACGGTGGGTTCGTCCAGCCTGATCATGAGGACCGGCACCGAGAGCCACGGATACTGGAACGTCCAGTTTTCATGCACCTTCAGATCGGAGGCCTTCAGGGGAGCGCCGGAAGGATCGACGAGCCTCGCCCGTGGCGCGTCCTCCATCGCCCAGGTGTGGGGGATCGACAGACCGGCCGCCACGGCTCCGCCCGAAAGCGCGGCCCTTCCGCAGAGTTTCAGGAAATTCCGGCGTCCGTCGTGCGCACGGTCCATGGCGGCCTCACCCGAAGATATCCAGATAGAGGCCGCGGCCCCATTCCACGTTGGCCTTGCCGAGTCCTTCGGAAGGTTCCTCGACGAGCTTCACGCCCGCGAAGTCCCACTCCTCGCCCCTGCCGTCGTGGCGGTAGCGCGATTCGATGGAAATCGACATCGGCGGATCGATCGAGACCATGGAATGGCAGCTCGTCACCGGACTCACCCAGGGCTCGTCCCGTCCCTTTTCGCGCGCCGCCACCAGCCGCGCCACGTACTGCGCCTCCGTGTAGGCGGTATTGGCGGATTTCGAGAAGGGCATCGGACGGGCGTCCCCCGTGACGTAGACCCGCTCGTCCCCGCGCACGTTGTATTTCAGCGGATCGATGTCCGCTTCGAACTGCGGCGAGTCCGCCTTCGCCAGCCCGAGCCGCTCGATGAGCCGGGAGGCCCGCACCCGCGGATAGATGCAGGCGTCCGCGAAGTCGTATTCGTCGAACTCCGTGATCACACGGCCGCCCTCGGGATCCACTCCGGTGATGTTGGCGCCGGGCACGTATTCCAGATGGTCCTTGTGGAAGGTCTCGAAGGCGTGCAGGAAACCGTCCGCCTTGATGGCCGGGCGCTCGTGCGGATCGAGAAGCACCACCTTGCCGGGGATGCCCTCGCGCTTCAGCCATCCGGCGACGACGCAGGCCCGTTCGTAGGGGCCGGAATAGCAGCGGTAGTTGCCCGGCGGCACGTTCAGCAGAAAGACGCCCTTCTCGAAATCCTCCAGCTTCCTCTTGATGGAGAGATGCTCGGATCCCGGCCGGAAGCCGGCGGGCCAGCGGGTGGCGATCAGGGCCTGCTGCTCCGGATCCTCGACCCCCAGCGAGGGATAGTGGTAGTCGATGCCCGGGGCCAGAAAGAGATGATCGTAGTCCACGTATCCGGCCGTGGTGAAGGCCCGCCGCCTTTCGCGGTCCACGTCGGCCAGCATCGCCTGCAGCCAGATGTAACCGCCGGTGCGGGCCGCATCCACGTAGGAGTGCGTCAGCAGGTCGAGGTCGATCACCTCCCCCAGCCAGAGGTTGGACAGCGGGCAGGAGAAGAACAGCGACGAGGGCTCCACGAGCACCACGTCGAATTGCGCATCCGTCTCCCGCAGATACTTGGCGAGCGTCAGTCCGGACCATCCGCCGCCGACGATCACGCAGCGCGGGCCCGCCGGTTTCGGCAGCGGTGCGGGCTGCGCCAGGGGGCCGGCAAGCGCCGGCGTCGCGGGCATCGCGTGCCCCGCCGGAGAGGTCAGCGCGCCTCCCGCGGCCAGGGTTCCAAGGCCGGCGAGCTTCAGAAAGCCGCGTCTGCTCGCCCCGGATGACTCTTCGGCATCCTCCATGGCTTCGTTCCCTCCTCGAACGTAACGTATAGGTTTTTTTGCATATCTAAACGCCCCGCAGGTCAAAAGGCAATGGCGGGCCGGATCAATTTCCTTCCATGCGGACGTCCGCATCCGTATATTCGCCGCATGGGACACAGCAGATCGAAAGGCGGCACCAGACCGCTGGGCATGGAGGAGGCCCCAGCGGCCACGCTCCGGCCCGACCCGCTGGCATCGGCGGAGGCCGGGCGTTCGGCGCTCGCCTCCCTCCGTCCGCGCATGCCGGAGTTTTCTGGTTTCAGACCCTACCGTCCCCGCCGTCCGGCCAAGCTGGAGGGCGGAAGGCGCTTCCGTCTCGTTTCCGACTTCGAACCCCGGGGCGACCAGCCGCGGGCCATCTCCGAACTGGTGGAGGGGCTGCGGGCCGGCGAGGCGGACCAGGTGCTGCTCGGCGTCACCGGATCCGGCAAGACCTTCACCATGGCCAAGGTCATCGAATCCATGCAGCGTCCGGCCCTCGTCATGGCGCCCAACAAGACGCTGGCGGCGCAGCTGTACGGGGAGTTCAAGCGGTTCTTTCCGGACAACGCGGTGGAATACTTCGTCTCCTACTACGACTACTACCAGCCGGAAGCCTACGTGCCGCGCACCGACACCTACATCGAGAAGGACAGCGCGATCAACGAGCAGATCGACCGCATGCGCCATGCCGCGACGCGGGCGCTACTGGAGCGCGACGACGTGATCGTGGTGGCCTCCGTCTCCTGCCTCTACGGCATCGGGGACGTGGAGACCTATTCCGCCATGGCGCTGCCGCTGAGGAGCGGCGGGGAAATCGCGCAGAAACGCATCCTGGAGGAGCTCGTCAAGCTCCACTACCAGCGCAACGACGCGGCGTTCGCGCGCGGCACGTTCCGGGTGCGCGGCGACGTGGTGGAGGTCTGGCCCTCCCATCTGGAGGACCGGGCGTGGCGCATCTCCATGTTCGGCGACGAGGTGGAGGAGATCGTCGAGTTCGATCCCCTGACCGGCAAACGCACCGCCGTGCTCGAGGAGGTCAAGGTCTACGCCAACTCCCATTACGTCACGCCCAAGCCGACGCTGGAGCAGGCCGTGCGCGGCATCAAGGAGGAGCTGCGCCGGCGGCTCGACGAATTCCACGCCGCGGGGCGGATTCTGGAGGCCCAGCGGCTGGAACAGCGCACCCTGTTCGACATCGAGATGATGCTCGCCACCGGGTCGTGCTCCGGCATCGAGAACTATTCGCGCTACCTGACCGGCAGAAAGCCCGGCGAGCCGCCGCCCACGCTGTTCGAGTACCTGCCGGAGAACGCCATCCTCTTCGTGGACGAGAGCCACGTCACCGTTCCGCAGATCGGCGGCATGTTCCGGGGCGACTTCAACCGCAAGGCCACGCTGGCGGAATTCGGCTTCCGTCTGCCCTCATGCGTGGACAACCGGCCATTGCGCTTCGAGGAATGGAACGCCATGCGGCCGCAGACGGTCTTCGTCTCCGCGACGCCCGGTCCGTGGGAGCTGGAGCGCACCGGCGGCGCGTTCGTGGAACAGGTGATCCGGCCCACCGGTCTCGTGGATCCGGAGGTGATCGTGCGGCCCTGCGAGAACCAGGTGGACGACCTGATCGCCGAATGCCGGGAGGTGGCGCGCAGGGGCTACCGCGCCCTCGTCACCGTCCTGACCAAGCGCATGGCGGAGGACCTGACCGAGTTCATGCACGAACAGGGGCTGCGGGTGCGCTACATGCATTCCGACGTGGACACCATCGAGCGCATCGAGATCATCCGCGATCTGCGTCTGGGAGCCTTCGACGTGCTGGTGGGCATCAACCTGCTGCGCGAGGGGCTGGACATTCCGGAATGCGCGCTGGTGGCCATTCTCGATGCGGACAAGGAGGGCTTCCTGCGCTCCGAAACCTCGCTCATACAGACCTTCGGACGCGCGGCGCGCAACGTCGAGGGGCGGGTGATCTGCTACGCCGACCGCATGACGGGGTCCCTTGAGCGGGCCATCTCCGAGACCCGCCGGCGCCGCGGGAAGCAGCTGGCCTGGAACGAGGCGCACGGCATCACCCCCGAGTCGGTGAAGAAGAACATCGGCGAGATCATCGAGAGCCCCTACGAGGCCGACCGGGTGACGGTTCCCGCCGGTCTGGCGGAGGAGGCGGCGGGAGATCTGCTGGGTCACAATCTGGAGCAGGTCGTCGAGGATCTGGAGAAGCGCATGCGCGAGGCCGCGGCCAATCTGGAATTCGAAGAGGCGGCCCGCCTGCGCGACGAGGCGAAGCGTCTGCGCGAGCTGCTCATGGAGGGCATGGAAGGCCCCGCATCCGCGATTCCAACGCCGCCGGAGGATGGAGGGCCGTCTTCGCCGGGCGGCGGAGGCGCGAAGGGCCGGAAGGGAAGGTCGGGCGGCGGAGGCTCCGGCCGCCGGCGCCGCAAGGGACCGTGAACGGCGGCGGAGGGAGAGAGGCCGGAAAAGGCGCCCTGCGCTCTTCCGGCCCCATGAATATCCCGGACGGGACGGTACCTATTTCGCCTTTTCCATCTCCATGGGAGCGGGCTGGCCGGACCGCGGGAGCTTCGGCTTGACTTTCAGTTTGCAAATTCCGGCAAATTTCCCGGAGCCCTTGTAAACATAGACGCCACCGGCGGCGATGCACCGCTTGCATTCGGTGCAGGCCTTGGAGTTGTAGGCGAACTTGTTGCACTCGGGCCCCTTGCTGTTGCACTGGGGCACGGCCATGGCCGGAGAGAACAGAAGGGAGCCCGCCGTGACCAGGAGGCCGGCGACCGCCAGAAATCTCGCAAAGCGCTGTCGCATGTCTTTTCGTTCCTTTCGTTGAT
>CAYSHK010000037.1:0-7206 GCA_964430935.1 uncultured Rhizobiaceae bacterium | reverse complement strand
GGAAGTGGCCGTGGCGTCCGTTCTCGCCTCCCTCGACGTCTGGACGGAGGAGGAACACGCCCGCCTGCGGGAACTGGCCCGCGTTCCGATCGAGAACTTCCGCGGCATCCGGACCGGAGAGATCCGCCCCGCCGCCGTCCTCGACGAAGAATGAGCATGACGAACCCAATTCCGCATGCGGATGGGTGCGTTTCCCGCTTCCTCGCAGTGACGTGATGGGCTATCTAGACGCCCCATGACACAGGAATTCCGTTTCACCCTTCTGAAGACCGACGGCGGCGCGCGGCTGGGGCGCATCGACATGCCGCGCGGAACGATCCGCACGCCGGCGTTCATGCCGGTGGGCACGCAGGGAACCGTGAAGGGCCTCTATCCGGAGCAGGTCCGGGAGACGGGGGCGGACGTCATTCTCGGCAACACCTATCACCTGAAGCTGCGGCCCGGCGCGGAGCGGGTCGCGCGGCTGGGCGGTCTGCATCGGCTGATCCGCTGGGAGGGGCCCATCCTCACCGACTCCGGCGGCTTCCAGGTGATGTCGCTCGGAGCGCTGCGCAGGGTCACCGAGGAGGGAGTGGAATTCCGGTCCCATATCGACGGATCGAAACATTTCATGAGCCCGGAACGGTCGATGGAGATCCAGCGGCTGCTCGGATCGGACATCCAGATGCAGCTGGACGAGTGCGTCGCCTATCCGCACACCTTCGAGGAGGCGGAACGGGCCATGGAACTTTCCCTGCGCTGGGCGGCGCGCTCCCGCGAGGCCTTCGGGGAGCAGCCCGGACGGGCCTGTTTCGGCATCGTGCAGGGCGGTGTCGAACAGGAGCTTAGGGAACGCTCCGCGAAAGGACTGGTCGAAATGGGCTTCCACGGATACGCCATCGGCGGACTGGCCGTCGGGGAAGGACAGGAGAGGATGCTGGCGGCGCTGGAATTCACCACTCCCCTGCTGCCCGCCGACAAGCCGCGCTACCTGATGGGCGTGGGCACGCCCGAGGACATCCTGGAGGCCGTGGCGCGCGGCGTGGACATGTTCGACTGCGTCATGCCCACCCGCTCAGGCCGGCACGGGCAGGCCTTCACGCCATGGGGGAAGATCAATCTCAAGAACGCCCGCTTCGCGGAGGACATGCGTCCACTGGTGCCGGGCAATCCGCACCCGGCACTGGGACAGTGGAGCCGCGCCTATCTGCATCACCTCGTGAAGGCCCGCGAACTGCTCGGCCGGATGCTGCTGTCATGGGCCAACATCGCCTACTACCAGCAGCTCATGGCCGGCATCCGCGAGGCCATCGAACAGGGCCGCTTCGAGGAATTCCGCCGGGAGACGAAAGCCCGCTGGGCGCAGGGGATGCCGGAATAGCTTCCACGCCCCACCCACCGGCTCTCGCCGCAGCCAACGCGCCCCCACGATCATCCCATCCCATGATTGAACAGCCTTCAAGTTTCAATTAACAGTTGCGGCAATCATTGACTTTTCTGCTGGAAGTGCAATTATATGCACTCAATAATTATGGAAACGGACAGGGACAAGATCAGAAGCCGGCTGGAACGTGATGGCTGGGAACTGGTGCGACGCGGCAAGGCACACGACATATACAGGCATCCCGGAATCGAGGGGATCGTCACATTGCCCCGTCACAATCGCCTGACACCGGGTGTCGCCCGTTCCATTGCCCGCAAAGCCGGCTGGAACGGCCCTTCGGATGAAGAGAGGTGATGAACGACATGCGCTATCCAGCTCTCGTGGAAGGTGGAAAAGGAGCCTATGGCGTTATTTTTCCGGACCTGGACGGTATCGTGGCGATGGGGGAAACCATTGACGAGGCGCTGGCCAATGCAACGGAAGCTCTGGCCGATGCGGCTCAGGCATATCGGGAAAACGGGGATACGCTGCCTCCTCCTTCCGCGCCGGAAGACATCGATGTCCCGAACGGCATGTTTCTGACCACCATTCCCCTGTTCCAGATAACCGGAAAGCCGCGCCGCGCCAATCTCACGATCGACGAGGGGGTTTTGGCATTCATCGATTTCGAGGCGCGACGGCGCGGCATGACGCGCAAAGCCTACATCGAATGGATGGCCCGCATCATTTCCAGCCAAGTTGCCTGAGAGACACCGCCCCCGTGGCAAAAGGCTGGGCGGTCCGGACTCACCGCCGCAGCAGGCTTCCCAGGATGCCGCGGATGACGGCGCGGCCGAGCTGGGTGCCTATGGAGCCGGCCATCGACTTGATGAACCGCTCCGTGGTGCTCATGCGCCGGGAAAACGGATCGGCGCGCAGCTGCACCATGAAGGGCATGCTCTTTCTTCCCAGCGTGGATGCCAGTGCCGCTTCGAGGAATTCCGCCGGGAGACGAAAGCCCGCTGGGCGCAGGGGATGCCGGAATAGCGGGCCCTTTGCTTGCAGTCATTTGTGTTGACATTCATGCATCCGGCAACCATATCATGATCAGGCATTTCAGCGCCTGGAAATTTCGGATGATCAATTTACGGAAAGGAGACGGATGGTACGGAAGGTCTTTTCGATTTCGAAATTCGACTGGGATGATGGAAACTGGCCCAAATGCGGAAAACATGGACTTTCGAAGTCCGAGATCGAGGAGGTTTTCATGGAAGAGCCGTGGATATATCCGGATGAAAGGCATTCCACGGCGGAAAGCAGATATCTCGCGATAGGCCGCAACAGGGCGGGGAAATATGTATTCGTCGCATTCACGTTCCGCACCCGTGGGGGAGAGAGGCTCGTCCGCCCCATAAGCGCACGATACATGCATGACAAGGAAGTACGACATTATGAGCAGCAACGGAAAAACTCCCAAACGCCTCCCCGAACTCAAGACGGACCGGGAGGCTGAGGATTTCGTCGCCAATGCGGATCTGACACGGTACGACCTGAGCGGCTTCCGCCCCGCCCGCTTCGAATTCGAGAGGAAGACGGCACGGATCAACATGCGCCTGCCCCAATCGCTCCTCGATGCCGTCAAGGCGCGGGCCGAGAAACGGGGCGTGCCCTATCAGCGCTATATCCGCGAAATCCTTGAGCGGGCCGTGACGGCGGAATGACTACCGCCGCAGCAGGCTTCCCAGGATGCCGCGGATGACGGCGCGGCCGAGCTGGGTGCCTATGGAGCCGGCCATCGACTTGATGAACCGCTCCGTGGTGCTCATGCGCCGGGAGGACGACCGGGATCCGCGCGCGGCCTCCTTCGCCGCGCGTTCCTCGGCCTTGCGGCGTTCCTCCTCCTCGCGGGCGCGGGCTTCCGCCTCGGCGCGCTCCTCCGCCCGCTTCTTCAGCGTCTCGTAGGCGCTGATGCGGTCCTCCGGCTCGTCGTAGAGACCGTAGACCGGGGAATTGCGGATGACCTTCCGCCGCTCCTCCGCGGTGATCGGGCCCATGCGCGAGGAGGGAGGGCGGATCAGCGTGCGCTGCACCATGGAGGGCACGCCCTTCCTCTCCAGCGTGGATACCAGTGCCTCGCCGACGCCAAGCTGGGTGATCACCTCCCCGGTGTCGAATTTCGGGTTCTGACGGAAGGTCTCGGCGGCGGCCTTCACGGCCCTCTGCTCGCGCGGGGTGTATGCGCGCAGGGCATGCTGCACGCGGTTGCCGAGCTGGGCGAGAACGTCGTCCGGCACGTCGAGCGGATTCTGGGTGACGAAGTAGACGCCGACTCCCTTGGAGCGGATCAGCTTCACCACCTGCTCGATCTTGTCCACAAGCCCCTTCGGCGCATCCTCGAACAGCAGGTGCGCCTCGTCGAAGAAGAACACCAGCTTCGGCTTGTCGGGATCGCCCGCTTCCGGCAGCTCCTCGAACAGTTCGGACAGCAGCCACAGCAGGAAGGTGGCATAGAGCTGCGGCGACCGCATCAGCCTGTCGGCGGCCAGAATGTTGATGTAGCCGCGCCCGTCGCGGGTGGTGCGCATGAAGTCGCGTATGTCGAGGGCCGGCTCCCCGAAGAACTCCTCCGCCCCCTGCTCCTCGAGCACCACGAGCCGGCGCTGGATGGCGCCTATGGTGCGCCGGTCGATGTTGCCGTATTCGGTGGTCAGCCGCTTGCCACGCTCCGCCAGATCCTTCAGCAGCGCCCGCAGATCCTTCAGGTCGAGCAGCAGAAGCCCTTCCTCGTCGGCGATGCGGAAGGCGATGTTCAGCGCCCCCTCCTGCGCCTCGGTCAGACCCATGAGACGGGAGAGCGCCAGCGGCCCCATCTCGGAGATGGTCGTCCGGATGGGATGCCCCTGCTCGCCGAAGAGATCCCAGAAGATGACGGGAAAGTCGCGGAAGTCGTAGTCGTCGAAACCGATCCTCTCCGCGCGTTCCAGCAGGAAGTCCTTCGGCTCCCCGGCCTGCGACAGACCGGCCAGATCACCCTTCACGTCGGCGGCGAAGACGGGCACGCCCGCATCGGAAAGCCCCTCCGCAAGGATCTGGAGGGAGACGGTCTTGCCCGTGCCGGTGGCTCCGGTGATCAGACCGTGACGGTTGGCATAGGGCAGATTGAGCCACTGCTTCAGCGGCTTTCCATCGTCGTCGAAGGCGGAGCCGATGTAGACGCGCTCCATGTTCCCGTCGTTGCGCATGATCGGAGAATCCCCTGCATGAAGGTCTTTTTTCACGCGAATGTGCAGCGATTTCGCACGCGGGGCAAGAGGCAAGGCGTTCCCCCCGCCGCGAACCTTCAGGTATTCCCGTCGGCATGGCGGCCGACGATCGCGACGATGGCGGCGCCGTAGCTCTCCAGCTTCCGCTCCCCGATGCCGTCGATGGTGGAGAGGGCCTGCACGCTCCTCGGCCGCAGGCTCGCGATGTCGCGCAGGGTGCTGTCGTGGAAGATCACGTAGGCCGGAACGCCGCGGGAGCGCGCCTCCTCGAGCCGCCATGCCTTCAGGGCCTTCAGCAGAACGCGGTCGGCCCCGGACAGCGCGGCCTCCGCCATGGCGCCGCTCCTCCCGTCCGGGCCACGGCGGCGGGTCGGCCCCGACCGCCGGCGCATGACGAAGGACTCCTCGCCGCGCAGCACGGGCAGGGCCTTCTCCGTCAGACGCAGGGCGCCGAAACGCTCGTCGTCCACGTCCAGCAGGCCGCGGATCACGAGCTGACGGTGGAGCGCGCGCCATGCCGAGGCATTCAGCTCCGTTCCGATGCCGAAGGTGCTGACGGAATCATGGCCGGCCGCCACCACCTTCTCCGTTTCCCGGCCCAGCAGGACGTCGACGAGATGGGCCGCTCCGAAACGCTCGCCGGTGCGGTAGACATTGGAGAGCGCCTTCTGCGCGGGCACCGTCATGTCGTCCGTCGCGGGCGGATCCAGGCAGTTGTCGCAGTTGCCGCAGGGCTCCGGCAGCGCCTCGCCGAAATATTCGAGCAGCACCTGCCGGCGGCAGCGGGTGGTTTCCACCAGCGCCAGCAGGGCGTCCAGCTTGGCCCGCTGGATGCGCTTGTGCTCCTCCGGCGCCGGACTCTCGGAGATGAAACGGCGCTGCAGCGTCACGTCGCGCATGGAGAAGGTCATCCAGGTCTCGGCCGGATCCCCGTCCCGTCCCGCGCGGCCGGTCTCCTGATACCACGCCTCGATGGAGCGCGGCAGGGACAGATGCGCCACGAAGCGCACGTCGGGCTTGTCCACCCCCATGCCGAAGGCGATCGTGGCCACCATGACCAGCCCCTCCTCGCGCAGGAACCTGCGCTGCCGCTCCGCTCTCTCCCCGGCGGCGAGGCCGGCATGGTAGGACAGTGCGGCGACGCCCTTCCCGCGCAGCCATTCCGCCGTCTCGTCCGCCTGCCGGCGGGACAGGCAGTAGACGATGCCGGATTCGCCGGCGTGACGCTCCTCGATGAAACGCAGCAGACCGCTGCGCCCCGCCCCCTCCCCCGCGATTCCGTACCGGATGTTCGGCCGGTCGAAGGATGCGACGAAGGTCCGTGCGCCCTCCAGGGCGAGCTGCCGCACGATCTCGCGGCGGGTGCGCCCGTCGGCGGTGGCCGTGAGGGCGATGCGGGGCACGTCGGCGAAGCGTTCGTGCAGAATCCGCAGCTGGCGGTATTCGGGACGGAAGTCGTGTCCCCACTGGGAAACGCAATGCGCCTCGTCTATGGCGAAGAGGGCGACGGGAGAGGCCGCGAGCAGCTCCAGCGTGCGCTCCTGGAGCAGGCGCTCCGGCGCGACGTAGAGCAGATCGATCCCGCCCGCGCGGACCCGCCGCTCGACCTCCCGCGCCTCCTCCCGGTCCAGCGTGGAGTTGAGGACCGCGGCGCGCACCCCCAGTTCGGAAAGCGCAAGCACCTGGTCCTCCATCAGGGCTATCAGCGGGGAGACGACCACGCCGGTTCCCTCCCTCACCAGCGCCGGTAGCTGGTAGCACAGGGACTTGCCGCCGCCGGTGGGCATCAGCGCGAAAACGTCCTCCCCGGCGAGCAGGGCGGAGACGATCTCCTCCTGAAGGGGGCGGAAGGCGTCATGGCCGAAGACGCGACGCAGCAGCTCGCGCGCCCGCTCCATCGGGGCCGCCGGTGGCGGAACTTCGGCGGACATGTCCATTACGTGACGATCCTGACTTGATTCGGTCACACAGTTGGGCGAAAGATACCCCCGCATCGCAACTTGCAACAACTGGGGGCATTACCATAATGCAGGAACTCATACTGAACATCGCAGGCAGGCTCGGCATCGACGAGGCGCTGGCGGAGAAGGCCGTGGGCGTCATCATGTCGCTGGTGCGGAACAACGCCGACGAGGGAGCCGTGTCGCAGCTGTTCGAAGGGCTGCCGGGCGCTTCCGATCTGGCCGAGAAGTACGCCGGGGAGACCGAGGACGGCTCCGGCGGGGGCATCATGGGCATGATCGGCGGCATGCTGGGAGGCGGCGCGGGCAACGCCCTGAGCGCCCTGGGCGCGCTCAAGTCGGCGGGTCTGGAGATGGACCAGATCAAGGACGTGGGGCGGCAGGTTTTCGACTACGCCCGCGAACAGACGGATCCGGAGCTGGTGGACAGCGTCGTGAAGCAGGTCGCCGGCAACGTTCCGGGCCTCGACAAGCTCGTCTAGCCGGGATTTCCGACACACGGTTTCGGGCCCGTTCCGCGGAACGGGCCTTTTTTCGTACGCCCAAAGGCCAGTTTTGCCTCCGGCCGGGAGCGGGCTAATCTCTCCGGCGGACACGCCGAGGAGGGAACATGGACGACTTCGCACCGGGACGGGAATTT
>CAYSHK010000036.1:0-72432 GCA_964430935.1 uncultured Rhizobiaceae bacterium | reverse complement strand
CGGGAGGAGATGTTGACCACCTGGCCGTCCTCCAGCCCGTAGAGGGCGAAACTCTTGACGAGGCCGTTGCGGTCGAAGCGGATCGCGAACACCTTCCGGTCCACTTCCTTCGGTTTGAAGAAGGCCTTCTTCTCCACGGTGCTGGAAATGTAGTAGTAGCTGTCGCCGGCGGTGTCGATGGTGGCCGTCGTGGAGGGCGATCCCAGAATGGCCTCCACCTCCGCCTTGCTCATGCCTTCGCGGATCTTCTCCAGATCCCCCTTGCGGGGCAGGTAGCCGTGGTGGAGCACGGTGGGCGTACAGGCGCCCAGCAGAAGCATTCCGGAAAGCAGGAGAAACCGCCTCCGGTCCGTCCTGGACTGGCAATTGCGCATGTTTTCTGTCATGGGTATTCCCCTGATTGTTTCCGGCGCCCTTTCCGCCCCGGCGGCGGGATGGCTGCCTTTCTGTGGTGTATGGCCCGACAGCTCGGCAAAATCAAATGATCCTCGGCAAATTCCTGCGCAGGCTCAACAGGGACGTTCCGCCGCGCGAAACCTATCGGCAGATTGTGATGCAGGCGAGGCAGCCGCAGTTCTACGCCTCGCTGGGCGTTCCGGACACGGTCAACGGCCGTTTCGACATGATCACGCTGCACGCCTTCCTGCTCTTCGACCGTCTGCGGGGCGAAAGGGACGGGAAGACCTCCGAATTCGCCCAGGAGGTCTTCGACGAGATGTTCACCGACATGGACCACAATCTGCGCGAGATGGGTGTTTCCGACGTGGCCGTCGGCAAGCGCGTGCGGAAGATGGCCGAGGTCTTCTACGGCCGTCTCGCCGCCTATCGCGAATGCGTCGATGCCGGCGACCCGGACTGTTTGAAAGATGCCTTCAGGCGGAATATCTTCGAGGGGGAGGCCGACGATCGGGCCCTGGAGGCGCTGCACGCCTATTGCATGGAGGCCCGGCGGATGCTGGCGGACATGGAGACGTCCGATCTCCGGAAGGGCAGGGTGGCCTTTCCGCCGCCTCCCGAAATCGAGGAGGAAACATGACGGACACACCGGAATTCTCCCGTCCCGTGGAGATCGACAAGATCGGCAAGGACGGTCTGACCGAGGACATCGCGGCGGAGCCGGAGGAGCTGGCCGCGCTCGCGGAACGCATGAAGCTGCCGGCCATCCGCGAGCTGAAGGCGCATCTGGAGCTCGCTCCGTGGAAGAAGGGACGCATCCGCGTGCGCGGGCATTTCACCGCTGTGGTGGACCAGGAGTGCGTGCGCACGCTGGACGTATTCACCTCCGAAGTCGGCGAGCCCGTGGAGCGGATCTACATCAAGCCGGAGTTCGTGGCCGCCGGAGAGATGAAGGAGGACGCCGACTTCGACGCGGAGGCCCCCGATGCGCCGGACATCATCGTGGACGACGTGATCGACATCGGGGAGCTCGTCGCCGAATCCCTGGCTCTGGCGCTGGACCCCTGGCCCAAGAAACCGGGTACCACCTACGTGGATTACCATTCCGGAGAGGAGGGGGACGGAAAGGACGGGGAGAACGGCGGAAAGTCCCCCTTCGCGGCGCTGGAGAAACTCCGCGGGGGCGACTGAACGGCGGATCCCCGTGCCGGGTGGATCGTCCGGCGCCGATGAATTTTTCTGTTGTCTCGCCATTGTCAGCCGGTATTCTCGTTCGGTAGTCCGGGTCTGCGGGGGGATGGATTCGAACGGAGAGGAGAATCCGTGGGCAGGGGATATGTCATATCCGTAGACGCCATGGGTGGCGATCTGGGGCCGTCCATGACGATCCCGGGCGTGGATCTCGTCCTCTCCCGGCATTCCAACATGCGCGTGTTCCTCTATGGAGACGAATCGGCGATCCGCGAGGTGGCCGCCGACTATCCGCGCGTTCTCCAGCGGGCCGAGATCCGTCACGCGGATGTGGCCGTCGGCATGGACGAGAAACCTTCCCAGGCGCTCCGCAAGGGGCGGCGGGTCTCCTCCATGTGGCTGGCTCTGGAGGCCGTGCGCGACGGCGAGGCGTCGGTCATGGTTTCGGCGGGGAACACCGGCGCCCTGATGGCCATGAGCATTTTCGTCCTGAAGACCATGCCCGGCATCAAGCGGCCGGCCATCGCCGCGCTGTGGCCCAATCTGCGGGGGCGTTCCGTGGTGCTGGACGTCGGCGCCACCATCGGCGCCGACGCCGAGCAGCTCGTGGACTTCGCGATCATGGGCGAGGCCATGGCCCGGACCCTGCTGGGGATGGAGCGTCCTTCCGTCGGGCTGCTCAACGTCGGAGTGGAGGAGGTCAAGGGCGTGGAGTACGTCCGCGAGGCCGGCCGCATGCTCCGCGAGGCGGACCTCCCGATCCGCTACGAGGGATTCGTCGAGGGCAACGACATCGCCGCCGGAACGGTGGACGTGTTCGTGACCGAGGGATTCACCGGCAACATCGCGCTCAAGACCGCCGAGGGCACCGCCCGGCAGGTCGGACAGGCGCTGCGCCAGTACATCAGCGAATCCCTTCTCGCCCGAATCGGGGCCTTCCTCGCCCGCGGCGCGTTCCGCAAGCTCAAGTCGCGTCTGGATCCCAGCGCGAACAACGGCGGCGTCTTCCTCGGGCTCAACGGTCTGGTTGTGAAGAGCCATGGCGGCGCCACGCCGGAGGGTTTCGCCAGCGCGATCGAGATAGCCGTTGACATGGCCAAGTCCAATCTTGTTGAAAAGATCGCTGCGGATCTGGCCGTGAAGCAGGCCCTGCTCGACCTGCCGGTCGAGAAGGCCTGACCCTGCACCTCGAATGAATGGAAAAACAAGAACATGCGGCGTTCCATCCTGACCGGAACGGGTTCCTACCTTCCGGAGAAGATTCTCACCAATGACGACCTTGCGAAGATCGTCGATACCTCGGACGAATGGATCCGGACCCGCACGGGCATCCGGCAGCGCCATGTCGCGGCGGACGGGGAGCTGACCTCCGATCTGGCCACGCGCGCGGCCGAACGCGCCCTGGAAGCCGCCGGGCGCGCCCCATCCGACATCGACATGGTCCTGGTCGCGACCTCCACTCCGGACAACACCTTTCCGGCCACGGCCACCACGGTTCAGGCCAATCTCGGCATCACCCACGGCGGTCCGGCGTTCGATCTCCAGGCGGTCTGCTCGGGCTTCGTCTACGCGCTGGGAACGGCGGATTCCTTCATCCGCTCCGGCGCCGCGGAACGGGTTCTCGTGATCGGCGCGGAGACCTTCTCGCGCATCCTCGACTGGACGGACCGCGGCACCTGCGTTCTCTTCGGAGACGGCGCGGGAGCGGTGGTCCTCGAGGCGGGGGAGGGGACCGGCGACACCACGGACCGGGGCGTCCTCGCCACCCGCCTCCACGCAGATGGCCGACAGAAGGATCTCCTCTACGTGGACGGCGGTCCCTCCAGCACGGGGACCGTCGGGCATCTGCGCATGAAGGGCAGGGAGGTCTTCCGCCATGCCGTGGTGCGGATCGCCGAGGTCATGGAGGAGGTCATGGAAGAGACGGGCGTCGGGGCGGAGGACATCTCCCTGTTCGTGCCCCATCAGGCCAACATCCGCATCCTGGAGGGAACGGCCAGGAAGATCGGGCTGGATCCGGAGAAGGTGTACATCACCGTCGACCGCCACGGAAACACTTCCGCGGCCTCCATACCGCTGGCTCTGGACGAGGCCGTCCGCAGTGGCCGGGTCGGAGAGGGGGATCTCGTTCTCATGGAGGCCATGGGAGGGGGATTCACCTGGGGCGCCAGTCTTGTCAGGCTCTGACATCATCTATAAGTTATTGAGAAACAATGCACCTTTTGTTGCGGGCCTATTGACCCGGCGAAAGGAAGTATTTAAGGTTCTCATCGCTTGAAGAGGAACGAGGGGTTTCATGAGCGGGAAGACGGTCACACGCGCGGACCTCAGCGAGGCCGTACATCGCGAGGTTGGTCTTTCGCGTACGGAGTCCGCCGAGATGGTGCGGCTCGTCCTTGACACCATTGCCGATGCGCTCGTTGCCGGAGAGCAGGTCAAGCTTTCCTCGTTCGGCACCTTCGAGGTGCGCCACAAGAAGGCCAGAATCGGCCGGAATCCCAAGACCAAGGAAGAGGTGCCCATCACGCCGCGGCGCGTGCTCGCCTTCAGGGCCAGCCAGGTCATGAAGAAGCGCATCAACGGCGAGGACAAAGAGAAGGAATGACGGTGCCGGCGGGAGATTGAGACGATCACGTGCCGGCGCGCTCGACAGGGGGGAATGCCATGGAAAAGTCGCCGGACGCCTTCCGCACGATCAGCGAAGTCGCCGAGGAGCTGGACGTTCCGCAGCATGTCCTGCGTTTCTGGGAAACGCGCTTCTCCCAGATCAGGCCGATGAAACGCGCCGGCGGGCGCCGCTACTACCGCCCCAACGACGTCGATCTCCTGCGCGGCATACGCAGGCTTCTCTACGGCGAGGGCTACACCATCAAGGGCGTGCAGAAGATTCTGCGCGAACATGGCGTCTCCCACGTGATCGCCATAGGCCGTGGCGAGATCCAGGTCACCCTGCCGGTCGCCGACGTCGAGCGTGCGTCGCTTCCGGAGAACGTGCGCAAGGCCGTTTCGGGTGCGGCCGCGAGCCCCGTCGAGAAGGCCGAGCGTCCTCCGGTTCTCGGGCGGGCGCAGGTGGAGGAGCTCAAACTCGCCCTGACCGAGCTCGGCAACGCCAGAAGGCTTCTGGAACGCACGCTTGCGGAAGGCGAACAGGACTGACCCGCGCCCGTAAGGCCCTTGATCCGTTCTTCATGTTTCCTGCGGGAGAAATTGGTCGGAGCAGCAGGATTTGAACCTGCGACCCCCACACCCCCAGTGTGGTGCGCTACCGGGC
This sequence comes from uncultured Rhizobiaceae bacterium, assembly GCA_964430935.1. Classification (GTDB taxonomy): domain Bacteria; phylum Pseudomonadota; class Alphaproteobacteria; order Rhizobiales; family Aestuariivirgaceae; genus Thermopetrobacter. Next base: position 67,574 of record CAYSHK010000036.1, on the reverse strand, counting down.
TGCGCTATGCTCCGAACCGTTGGATCGGGACGTCCGCGAACGCCCTTCACGCAAATCGCTATAGCACCAGATCGCGCAAAGAAAAAGCCCCGAAACGCGCTTTTTCATTCCCGTGCGGAAGAGCGGTCGGGCCAGCGTCCATCCCGCAGCAGATACATCTCGCTGGCCGCAAACAGCCCCCATGTCACACCGAGCAGAAGATAGAAGTGGCGCCAGTGGTCGGTGTCGATCTGAAGCCCCTGGAGAATGATCATGAACAGCGGCACGAAGAACGCGATGGCATGGTCCCGCCAGGGCGTGTCGGAGAAGATGGCGCGCAGCCCGGCGTAGATCGTGGACATGATGAGCAGAAGATAGGATATGCCGCCGAGCCATCCGTAGGCCGCGAAGGCGTTGATGTAGACGTTGTGGGGATCCTCCCCGAAGATGAGGGCGAACTGGAACGGCCCGAAGCCGTTCGGGCTCGCCATGAGCATGGGGATGGAACGCAGCTGGTTGGCGAACCTGCCCGTCTCGCCTCCGTCGTAGGGCTGGATGAGGGAGGCGCGTTCGGCGAACATCACCTGGATCGACGGGATGGAGAGCAGCACCGGGATCATCACCGCGAGGAAGAGCACGCCCGAGATGGTGATGAGGATGATGCGGGTGCGCAGCCGCGCCGAAGGCGTGATGATGAACGTGAACATGGCCAGCAGGAAGATCGAACCTGCCGTGACGGCCCATGCGCCGCGCGAGAAGGCGAGGAAGATGCCGCCGAGAATGACGAGGAGCGCGCCTCCGGAAAGGAGCGGCCGGCGCACCTTGCCCAGCATGAAGTCCTGGACGAGGAAGATGGCCGGAGCGACCAGGAAGGTGGAAAGCACGTTCGGATCCTTGAACGTGCCCTGGGCGCGGCCGATGGGGGCCCAGGCCTCGCCCATGCCGGCGATGTCGAAATAGCCGATCATGCCGTTGATGGACGCGATCACGGCGGCGGGCACCCATGCGCTGCGGATGATCCCGACGATGCGCAGCGGATCCTGCGTCACCGCCATGGAGAAGAAGATGGCGGTGACCGCCATGTAGGTGGAGATGAGTACGAACATGAAGGCCTTGTTGGCCAGCTCCACCACCTGCATGACACTCAGGAAACCGCCCAGATTGTAGAGCAGGGCGAAGGCGATCAGAGGCGCGACCAGCGCCGTCGCCGTCAGGCCGCCCGGCAGGAACAGCAGCAGCGTGATGATGAAGAACACCTCGTAGGGTGCGGGCTCTATGACCACCAGCCAGCCGGAAAAGATGAACAGCCACAGCATCCCCAGCCGGATCCGTTCCAGATCCAGCCGGATGCCCGGCGCCCGCACCGGCTGAAAGGAGAAATGCGCCTGTTCCGTCATCTGTCACCAGCCCCATTCCGGAAATCCACCGCCCGGATGCTAGGGGAGCGACCTTTCATCATGGTTAACGAATTCAAAACGTCCCGACCATTGCGGGACCATAAGATTCCGCATACGCACTGAATAAGGAGACCGCATGGCGTCCCGCGAACGGGGCATCATGTGTTCAGGCCTGTTCGAAACCGCGCCGGAGCTCCCAGTCGGTCACCCGCCTGTCGTACTCGAACTGCTCCCAGCGCGCCGTATGAAGATAATGCTCCAGCACGTCTTCGCCAAGGGCCTCCCGCAACATGTCCGAATGCTCCATCGCGGCCATGGCGTCGCGGAGCGTCCGCGGGACCTCCTTCAGTTCGCGCGCCGCGTAGGCGTCGCCCGTGAACGGAGGGGCGAGCTCCAGTTCCCTGTCGATCCCGTCCAGTCCCGCGGCGATCTGCGCGGCGAAGGCCAGATAGGGGTTCAGGTCGGCGCCGCCTATGCGGTTCTCGATCCTGATGCCGCGGGAATGCTCGCCCACCAGCCGGAATCCCGCCGTGCGGTTGTCGATGCTCCAGCATATGCGGGTCGGCGCGAAGGTGGAGGCCTGGAACCGCTTGTAGGAATTGATGTAGGGCGCGAGGAACCAGGTGATCTCCGCGGCGTGCGCCACGAGTCCCGCCACGTAGTGACGCATCAGGCGGCTCATTCCGTGTTCCCCCTCCGGGTCGTGGAAGAGATTCCGCTTGCCCTCCGCATCCCACAGGGACTGGTGGATGTGGCAGGAGGATCCGGCCAGGTCGTAGTTCCACTTGGCCATGAAGGTGACCGACTGTCCCGCCTTCCAGGCGATCTCCTTGATCGCGTTCTTCATGATCACGTGCCGGTCCGCCATGGTGAGGGCGTCCGCGTAGCGTACGTTGACCTCCTCCTGGCCGGGACCCCATTCACCCTTGGAATTCTCCACGGGAATGCCTGCCGCTTGCAGACCGTTGCGGATGGAGCGGATGACCTTCTCCTCCTTCGTCGTCTGGAGGATGTGATAGTCCTCGATGTAGTATCCGGCCGTCCTGAGATTGCGGTATCCCTTGTTGTATGCCTTCCGCAGGCTGTCCTCGAAGAGGTAGAATTCCAGTTCCGAGGCCATCATCGCGGAAAGTCCCCGCTCCTCGAGGCGCCGGATCTGTCTGCGCAGGATGGTGCGCGGTGCGTGCGGCACCGGTTCATGGGTGTTCTCGTCCAGCACGTCGCACATCACCATGGCGGTCTTCTTCAGCCATGGCACGCGGCGCAGCGTCGTCAGGTCGGGCTTCAGGGCGAAGTCGCCGTAGCCCGCGCTCCAGTTGGCGGCCTCGTAGCCGGGTACCGGCTCCATGTCCATGTCCACGGTCAGCAGGTAGTTGCAGGCGTGGGTGCCTTCCTCCGCCGTCTCCAGAAAGAACTCCGCGCCGAACCGCTTGCCGACGAGGCGCCCCTGCATGTCCGCCATGCAGACAAGCACCGTGTCGATCTTTCCGCGTTTGACGAGCTCCCGAAGTTCCTCGAGGTTCAGCATGCCGCGCATGTCGCGTCTCCTTGCGTTTCTCCGATGGGCAAGACCGCCCCCGGCAAGAAGCCGGGGACGGGGAAGGCGTGTGTTCGCGTCAATAGCGGTAGGGCGGACCCGCCTTGCGCATGGTTTCGTTGTACTCCCGGATGATCTTCACCACTTTCGCACGTCTGGGCGAGCTTTTCGCAACCTCGTCCCAGAATTTCTGCGCGGCGTCCTCGACCGTCCGCCATTCCTCGTCCGGAATGGTCGTGAGGGTCAGCTTGCCGCCCTTGGTCCGGTAGTGCGCCTCGCCCCACCAGTACCAGTAGAGACGGTGGTAGTGCGAGCTGTGCATGCAGACCCGGAACAGTGTCTTCAGATGCTCCGGAAGTTCCTTCCAGCGCTCGGAATTGGCGAAGTAGGAACCGATCCAGGCGCCTGAGATGTTGTTGGTGAGGTAGTACTTGGTGACGTCCGCCCAGCCGACGGTGTAGTCCTCCGTGATGCCGGACCACGCGATGCCGTCCAGCTCGCCCGTCTGCAAGGCGACTTCCACGTCCTCCCAGGGGAGGGTGACGGGCACCACTCCGAACTGCTTGAGGAACTTGCCGGCGGTCGGGAAGGTGAATACGCGCAGGCCCTTCAGGTCGGCCAGCTTGCGGATGGGCTTCTTGGTGGCGAAGTTGCAGGGGTCCCATGCGCCCGCCCCCAGCCAGGTGACGCCTTCCACCTCACCGTATGCCTCCTCCCAGATCTGGCGCAGTCCATACTGCTCGAACAGCGTCGGTACGTCGAGCGAATAGCGCAGGGCGAGCGGGAAGTATCCGCCGAATATCGAGACGTCCACCGGGGCGTTGATGGAATCGTCGTCCGACTGCACGGCGTCGATGGTGCCGCGCTGCATGGCCCGGAACAGCTCCGCCGTCGGCACCAGCTGGTCGGCGGTGTAGAGCTCGATCACCATCTCGCCGTTCGCGATCTTGTTGAACCTGTCGATGGACGGCTTGATGACGTTCTCCGCGAGGGCCGGCCCCGCGTAGGTCTGCAACCGCCATTTGATGGGCCGGTTCGCCGCGTGAACGGCGGGCGCGGCAAGCACCGCCCCGCCCGCGGCGGCCACGGCCATTCCCGTCGTCTTCAGAAAGCCGCGTCTGCTTGCGTCGTGCCTTTTCCTTTTCGTCATGGCGTTTTCTCCCTTTGGTTTCGTTATGGTTCGTTGTGGTTCCCCGTCTTGGCGCGGGGTGTGTTCCGGCGGAAACGCGGATGATTCCTACCGGGAATAGAACCGCTCCGGCAGCCAGAGGGCGATGTCCGGGAAGGCGATCACCAGGGACAGTCCGAGAATCATGATCAGCACGAAGGGCACGATGGAGCGGTAGATGTCGTGCAGCGTGATCTCCGGTGGCGCCATCGCCCGCATCAGGAACAGATTGTAGCCGAAAGGCGGGGTCATGTAGGCGATCTGGCAGGTGATCGTGTAGAGCACACCATACCACACCAGGTCGAAGCCGAGATGCCGCACCAGAGGCACGTAGAGCGGCGCGACGATGATGAGCATGGCCGTGTCGTCGAGGAACATGCCCATGATCAGGTAGGAGAGCTGCATCAGGATGAGGATCTCCCACGGCCCGAGCCCCAGATCCTGCGTGAAGAACGCCTCGATCGCCTTCACCGCGCCCAGTCCGTCGAACACCGCGCCGAAGGCCAGCGCGGCGAGAATGATCCACATGAACATGGCGGTGATGGCGAGCGTCTTCTTCATTACCGCATGCATCACCCGCCAGTTGAGACGCCGCTTGACGGCCGCCGCGATCATCGAGGCGACGGCCCCGACGGCGGAGCTTTCCACCAGCGAGGTCACGCCCATCAGGAACAGGCCGGTCATGGAGAAGAAGATGAACAGGGGCAGCAGCCCGGCCCGCAGCAGTTTCAGCTTTTCCGCGAGCGGCATGTCCCGCTCCTCCTTCGGCAGGGCGGGGCCCAGTTTCGGGTTCTTCCAGCAGCGGACGGCTATGTAGATGATGAACAGAGCCGCCATCATCAGTCCCGGCAGCACGCCGGCCAGCCACAGCTTCCCGACCGGAACCCGCGCGATCATGCCGTAGAGGACGAGAACCACCGAGGGCGGCACGAGTATGCCGAGGGAGCTGCCCGCCTGGATGACGCCGGTGATCATCACCTTGTCGTATCCGCGTCTCAGCATTTCCGGCAGGGCGATGGTGGCGCCGATGGCCATGCCGGCCACGGAGAGGCCGTTCATGGCGGATATGGCCACCATCAGTCCGATGGTGCCGATGGCCAGCCCGCCCCGCACCGGCCCCGACCAGACGTGGAACATCCGGTAGAGATCGTCGGCGATGCGGGATTCGGAGAGCATGTAGCCCATGAAGATGAACATCGGCAGCGTGAGCAGGGGATACCACTTCATCAGCTTCATCGCCGCCGAGAATCCCAGCTCCGCGCCGCCGTCGCCCCAGAGGAACAGCGCCGCCGTGACCGCGACGAAACCGATGACCCCGAAGACGCGCTGACCGGTCAGCAGAAGCCCCATCATGCCAAGGAACATGACGAGGGCGATCATCTCGTAGCTCATGCCGGATCCTCCAGCTCCTCGTCGGGCCTGCCGAGCTGGATGCCCCGCGCCCGCGCCACGTCCTTGAAGAAGACGGCGACCGCCTGCAGGATCATCAGCACGATGCCGATGATCATGATGATCTTGATCGGCGCCATGTACGGCGCCCATGCGGAATAGCTGCGCTCGCCGTATTTCAGCGCGTAGTGGGTGCTGGAGATCGCTCCGTAGAGCAACATGAAGAGATAGAAGATGAGCAGAAGATCCGTGAAGGAATCGACCTTCGCGCGCGTCGTCTCGCTCCAGCGGGAATAGAGCAGGTCCATGCGGACGTGGGCCTTCAGCTGCATGGAGTGACCGCCCGCCAGCATATAGTAGGCGACCATGGTGAACTGGGCCATTTCCAGCGTCCAGACGGACGGAACGTTGAGCTGCTTGGAGATGGCCGACCAGAACAGGATCCCGAGCATCACGAAAATCAGGTACATCGTGAGATGCCCGACGAAGCGATTGACGGAATCCACGTAGTTCACGTAGGCACGGATTGCACGTGGCATGAAATTCCTCCCATCATCTCGTTTTTTCTTTCATTATGTGCCGAACGGGAAAAAACGTCCAATGCCAGAGGACATGAAATTCTGTCACCAGCCGGACAAGCTGGCGGAATGTTCATGAGAATATTAGAAAATGTTCGGAAGGGAGGCGCGGAAGGCAGTCCCGTTCCACCGAAGAGTGGACTTCATCCGGTAGGGAAGGGTGGAAAAGGCGCGCGAAAGATCCTGTGGCGGATTCTGGAGAGTGGCGACCCCGGAAGGATTCGAACCTTCGACCTACGGATTAGAAGTCCGTTGCTCTATCCAGCTGAGCTACGGGGCCTGACCGGTCGTGCCGCCGCCGCGTGAAAGGCGGCGCAAGGGGATGGAAACGGCTCAATGCGTCCAGTTGCGCTTGCGGCCGAAGCGGAAGTTGTCCGCGTAGGACTTGTGCTTGGGCGCGGGCGAATGTTCCGGCAGCAGGCAGTAGGCGATGCCGTTGCGCTCGGCGAAGGCGACGGCCTCCTCCCTGGTGTTGAAACGCAACTTCACCTGCTGCGTCATGTCGGACATGGTGGTCCAGCCCATGAGGGGATCGCGGCCGTAGGGTTTCCGCGGCTCGAACTCCAGCACCCATTTCTCCGTCCGGGCCTTTCCGGACTGCATGGCATTCCTGGCCGGTCTGTAGATCCGTGCGCTCATCGGCTCGCTCTCCCGTTTCCTGTCCGGAAGGCCGGCAACCGCGCCTTCCTTGCTGGTCGGGGCGGCAGGATTCGAACCTGCGACCCTCTGCTCCCAAAGCAGATGCGCTACCAGGCTGCGCTACGCCCCGCGACGTCCATCCGGTCAATACCAGATTTGCCGCCCTTTCCAAACATCAAAAATCCAGCGGAATCACGTCCACGCGCTCTCCCTTCCGCGCCGCGGGGGCGTGGGGCGGGCGGACGATCAGGCCGTCGGCCTCGACGAAGACGCGCAACATGGCGCTGTCCTGACGCGACCAGGGCAGGGCGACGAGATCGCCCGTCTCCGCGTCCCGCTCCAGCCGGCATCGCAGATGGTCCTGCCGCTCGTCGTTCTCCGGCAGGTCCCGTCCCAGCCTGGCGGAAACGGTGCGCGGCGTCTCCGTCATACCCAGCAGAGCGGACATGAGCGGACGCAGGAACACCAGCGCACAGACCAGCGAAGAGACGGGATTGCCCGGCAGGCCGAGGATGCGCTGTTCCCCGCGGCGGGCGAAGATCAGCGGCTTGCCCGGCCGCATGGCGATCTTCCAGAAATCGAGCGAAACGCCAAGGGATTCGAAGGCGTCCTTGACGTGGTCGTGGTCGCCGACGCTCGCTCCGCCTATGGTCACCAGGACGTCCGCCTCGCGCCCCCTGTCGATGGCCCCGGCGATGGCCTCCCGGTCGTCGGGGGCCAGTCCGAGGTCCAGCGGCTCGCCTCCATGGGCCTTCACGAAAGCGGCCAGCCCGTAGGAATTGGAGGCGATGATCTGGTCCTCGCGTGGCGTCTCCCCGGGCAGCACCAGCTCGTCTCCGGTGGCGAGAATGGCGACGACGGGCTTCCTGCGCACCCTGAGGGTCGGCCGGTTCATGGATGCGGCCAGATTGATCTGCCGCGCCCCCAGTTTCGTGCCGGGGCCAAGCAGCACCTCGTCCTTGCGGAAGTCCATGCCGCGGGGGCGGATGAAATTGCCCCGGGGCGCGCTCTGGAAGATTGTGACCTCGTTTCCGATGCGGCCGGTGTTCTCCTGCATCACCACACAGTCGGCCCCCTTCGGAACCGGTCCGCCGGTGAAGATGCGCGCGGCCTCGCCGGGACCGATCTCCACGTCCAGCGCATGGCCCGCGGGCGCCTCGCCGACCACCCGCAGAATCGCGGGGACGCCCTCGATGTCCTCCGCCCGAACGGCGTATCCGTCCATGGAGGAGGCGTCGAACGGCGGCTGGTCGCGGTTGGCCCGCACGTCCTCGGCAAGAATCCGGCCGGCGGCCTCCATGAGCGGCAGCTCCTCCGTTCCGACGGGCTCCACGCCATCGAGAATCCGCCGTTTCGCCTCTTCGACAGGCAGCAGACCCATCATCCGTCCTCCGCCACGAAATGTCCCGATTTGCCGCCCGCCTTCTCGAGCAGGCGAATGTCCGAAATGCGCATGCCGCGATCCATGGCCTTCACCATGTCGTATATCGTCAGTGCGGCGACGGAGGCCGCGGTCAGCGCCTCCATCTCCACCCCCGTCTTGCCTTCCACCTTGGCCATGGCCTCGATGTGGATGCAGGCGTTCTCCTCGTCGGGTGTGAAATCGACCGTGACCTTCGAGATCATCAGAGGATGGCACAGAGGGATCAGTTCATGCGTGCGCTTCGCCGCCATGATCCCCGCCACCCGGGCCACGGCCAGCACATCGCCCTTCTTCGCGGTGTTGTCGAGAATGGCGCGGAGCGTCTCCGGCTTCATGTGGACGCGGCCGCCGGCGCGCGCAACCCTGCCGGTGACGTCCTTCGCCGAGACGTCCACCATCCGCGCCGCGCCCGTCTCGTCGATGTGGGTGAGCTTGCTCATGGGTTCTCCTCCGGGGCCAGCAGGTCCCGAGTTGCCGCCTCCACGTCCTTCTGCCGCATCAGGGCCTCGCCGACAAGGAAGGCGCGGGCGCCGGCATCCCACAGCATGCGGATGTCGGCGGGAGTGAAGATGCCGCTCTCGGCCACCAGAAGACGGTCGTCGGGCACCATGGCGGAAAGTTCGACCGTGGTCTCGAGTTTCGTCTCGAACGTCTTGAGATTTCTGTTGTTCACACCCATCAGGGGGGTGCGCAATCTGAGGGCTCTGGCCATCTCCGTGCCGTCGTGGCTTTCCACCAGCACGTCCATGCCCAGCTCCATGGCGGCCATTTCCAGTTCCGCGGCCAGAACGTCGTCGATCATCGCCATGATGAGCAGGATGGCGTCGGCGCCCCAGGCCCGGGCCTCGAAGACCTGATAGGGATCGAGCATGAAATCCTTGCGCAGCACGGGCAGGGATGCGGCCGCGCGCGCCTGCGTGAGATATTCCGGCGCGCCCTGGAACGAAGGGGTGTCGGTCAGCACCGAGAGACAGGTCGCGCCTCCCGCCTCGTAGGCGCGGGCGAGGGCGGGCGGATCGAAATCGTCCGGACGGATCGGCCCCTTGGAAGGCGAGGCCTTCTTGATTTCCGCGATCAGCGCGGGACGCCCCGTTGCGGCCGTCTCCCGCAAGGCGCGCGCGAAGCCGCGAGGCGCATCCCGCTCGCGGATGCGGGCTTCCAGCTCGGATACGGGCACGTCCTTCCGCGCCCGCTCCACCTCCTCGCGCTTGTATTCGGCTATCCGTCGCAGAATGTCGATCATGCCAGCTTGTTAGCTTGCCGTCATGACCAGTGCAAGATTGATCTGCTGTGATGCAAAATCGTTCGGGTGTCAGGGATGCCACCCGTGGTACGCCTTCAGTCCCGCGAATGCATGGAGAACCGGTATGAAGGGTGCGTTCACCGCCATCATCGAAAAGGCGCCGGAAGGAGGATGCCGGGCTACGTACCCCGAAATTCCCGGTGCCAATAGGCAGGGCGAAACCGTCGAGGTGGCATGAAGCGCAGGGACCTGGAGAAGCGCCTGCGGCTTGCCGGATGCCGGCTGAAACGGGAAGGGTCGTCCCAAACGTTATCCATCAATCCCCGTACGGCGTCGTGGTGACCGTGCCCCTTCACAACGAAATCGGGGAACCGTCGGCCGGAAAGATAAAGATACTGAAGAACATGGATGCGGAATGAACCGGATGCATCCATGATGCGCAACGTTCAGCCTTCGGAATTGGAGATCTCCACCAGCTTCTCCAGCACTGCCGACGCCCTGCCGGAATCGATGGCTTCCGCGGCCATTTCCGCGCCGCTGCGGATGTCCCCGGCCCTGCCGGCCACCACCAGGGCGGCTCCGGCATTCATCAGGACGGCATCGCGGTAGGCGTTGCGCCGCCCCTCCAGAACCGAGCGCAGGGCGCGGGCGTTGAATTCCGCGTCTCCGCCACGCAGATCCTCGAAGACCCAGCGGTTGAGGCCCGCGTCCTCCGGAGTGATCTCGAATGTGCGCACCTCGCCGTTCCTCAGCTCCGCAACCCACGTGGTGCCCGTGGGCGTGATCTCGTCGAGACCGCCCTCGCCGTGCACGACCCAGGCGGCTTCGCTGCCCAGTTCCTTCAGGACGTGCGCCAGCGGCTCCACCCATTCGCGGGAGAAGACGCCCGTCATCTGGCGCTTCACGCCGGCGGGGTTGGAAAGGGGGCCGAGCAGATTGAAAATGGTGCGCGTGCCGAGCTCGACGCGCGTGGGCCCCACGTGACGCATGGCGGAATGGTGCGCGGGCGCGAACATGAAGCCCACGCCGGCCTCCTCCACGCACCGTCCGATCAGCTCCGGGCCGATGTCGATGTTGACGCCGAGGGCCATCAGCACGTCCGCCGCGCCGGACTTCGACGACAGGGCCCGGTTGCCGTGCTTGGCGACGGGCACGCCGGCGGCGGCGCAGACGAACGCCGAGGCCGTGGAGATGTTGTACGAACCGGAGGCGTCCCCTCCGGTGCCCACGATGTCCAGCGCATCGGCCGGAGCCTGCACGGGCAGCATCTTCTCGCGCATGGTCTGCACCGCGCCGACGATCTCGTCCACCGTCTCGCCGCGCACCCTGAGCGCCATGAGGAAACCGCCGATCTGCGCCGGCGTGGCCTCGCCGCTCATCATGATGTCGAACGCCTCGCGGGCCTCGTCCCGCGACAGCGACGCGCCCGTGGCCACCTTGCCGATGTAGGGTTTCAGATCCGCCATGTTCCGCCTCCAGTCACGATCCCGCGCCTTTTGTAAAGGGCGGCGCCGGAGCTGTCCATACGCCGCGGCGGGGCGCGATGGGAAATGCGGGGGAAAGGGCGGGGAGGGCGCTCGGGGAGATGCGCCGGGCGTCACCCGCCGGGAACGCGGTCGAGGAAATTCCGCAGAATGTCGTGACCATGGCTGGAGGCGATGCTCTCGGGGTGGAACTGGACGCCGTGGATCTCGTGCTCCCGGTGACGGAGGCCCATCACAAGCCCGTCGGGGGAGCGCGCGGTGACCACCAGCTCCTCCGGAAGGCTTTCCTCCTCGACGATCAGAGAATGATAGCGTGTCGCCTCGAAGGGCGAGGGGAGGGTGGCGAACACGCCGTCGCCCTCGTGCAGGATCGGCGACGTCTTGCCGTGCATCAGCTCGGGCGCGCGCACGACGCGTCCGCCGAAGGCCTGGCCGATGGACTGATGGCCGAGGCAGACGCCGAAGATGGGCAGGCGTCCGGCGGCAGCGCGGATCAGCTCCACGCATATGCCGGCTTCCGATGGCGTGCACGGGCCCGGGGAGAGGACGATGGCCTCCGGTTCCAGCGCCAGGGCCTCGCGCACGGAGAGGACGTCGTTGCGGACGACCTTCGTCTCCGCGCCGATCTCGCCCAGATAGTGGACGAGGTTGAAGGTGAAGCTGTCGTAGTTGTCGATGAGGAGTATCATTGGCCGCGCCTCCCGGATCCCGTGAAACGCGCCGCCTCCTCCGCCGCGCGGAACAGGGCCCTGGCCTTGTTCTCGCATTCGGCCTGTTCGTTCTCCGGCACCGAATCCGCGACGATTCCGGCTCCCGCCTGGACATGCATGCGGCCGCCCTTGACCAGCGCCGTGCGCAGCACGATGCATGTGTCCATGTCGCCGGCGGCGGAGAAGTAGCCGACGCATCCGGCATAGGGGCCGCGCCTGTCGCGTTCCAGTTCGTCGATGATCTCCATGGCCCGCACCTTGGGAGCGCCGGAGACCGTGCCGGCGGGAAAGCCGGCCATGAGGGCGTCGATGGCGTCGTACCGTTCGTCCAGCCGTCCGACGACGTTGGAGACGATGTGCATGACCTGGCTGTAGCGCTCGATGACGAACCGTTCCGTCACCTCGACCGTGCCGATCCTGGCCACGCGCCCCACGTCGTTGCGCCCCAGGTCCAGGAGCATGAGGTGTTCGGCCAGCTCCTTGGGATCGGAAAGCAGATCCCTCTCCAGCGCTTCGTCCTCCTCCCGCGTGCGGCCGCGGGGACGCGTGCCGGCGATGGGGCGGATGGTCACCTCTCCGTCGCGCACGCGCACGAGAATCTCCGGAGACGAGCCGGTCAGGGAGAAGTCGCCGAAGTCCAGGTAGTAGAGGAAGGGCGAGGGGTTCACCCTGCGCAGCGCCCTGTAGAGGGAGAAGGGCGGCAGGGGGAAGTCCGTCTCGAAGCGCTGCGACAGGACCACCTGGAAGATGTCTCCTGCGCGGATGTAGTCCTTCGCCCGCCGCACCATGGCGTGGTAGTCCTCCGGCGGCGTGTTGGAGACGGGCGGGGCGATCTCCACGTCCCGTTCCGCCTCCTGCAGCATGCGCGGATCCATGGGGCGGGACAGCCGCTCGACCACTTCGTCGAGGCGGCCCTGCGCGCGTTTCCAGGCGGTTTCCGCCGGAACGCCGGACTCCGGCCAGACGGGCGTCACGACGACCACCTCGTCGCGCACCGCGTCGAATATGGCCATGACCGTGGGGCGGATCATCAGGGCGTCCGGCACGCCAAGGGCGTCCGGGTTCGGCTCCGGCAGACGCTCGATGAGCCGCACCATGTCGTATCCCATGTAGCCGAACAGGCCCGCCGACATCGGGGGGAGGTCCTCCGGCAGCGCGATGCGGCTTTCCTCCAGCAGGGCGCGCAGGGAGGCGAGGGGAGGGGCCTCCTCGGGCAGGAAGGGGCCGTCGGGATCCGCAAGGGCGTTCCGGTTGATGAAGGCGCGGTCGCCTTCCACCTTCCAGATCAGATCGGGTTTCAGACCGATGAGCGAGTACCGTCCGCGCACCGCTCCGCCTTCCACGGATTCCAGAAGGAAGGCGCGAGGGGACATGTCCCGCAGCTTGAGGAATGCGGAGACGGGCGTTTCCAGATCGGCCACCAGACGGGTGTGGACGACCTGCGGCTCTCCGGCCCCGTAGCGCTCGGCGAAGGCCCCGTATGCGCGATCCGCGTCCATGTTCCGTCCGGCCCTACTGCGTGTCCTGACCGGTGATCTGGGCCCACAGGCGGCGGTTGATCTTCACGCCGTACTCCTTCTGCAGGGCCGCCACGAACTGTGCCGTCAGGTCCTCCGCGATGCTCTGGGTCAGGACGCGGCGGATGGATTTCACTTCGTCGGAATTCGCGTCCATGGGCGGCACGGCCAGTCCGGTGGAGTGGATGACGAGGGCCGACACGCCATCCGTGCCGGGCGCCACGACCCAGGCGTCCTCGGGCGCGGCGAACACCGCGCGGACGGCGGCCACGGGGAAGTCCTCGCGCGCGTCGTTGCGCTTCAGATGGGTGATGGTCTTCACCTCCGAACCGGCCTCCCGGGCCAGTGTCGCGATGTCCTCGCCCGCCTCGGCCCTTTTCTTCAGGGCGCGGGCCTTCTCCATGACCAGCTCGCGGCGGCGGTTCTCCTTCCACAGCTTCACGGCCTTCTCGCGGGCCTTTTCGAGAGGCTCGACGGAAGCCGGGCGGATGTCCCGCACGTCGAACCAGACGAAACCGTCGTCCGGCGTGGTGATCACGTCGTTGTCCACGCCGATGTCGCTCTCGAAGGCGGCCTTGAGGAGTTCCCCGGCGGCGGGCAGCTTGACGGCCGCCCCCTTGTCGTCGGTGCCGTTCGCGGAGACGTGGGGCGTGAGGGCGCCCTTCAGCCCCAGTTCCTTCGCGATGTCCTCGATGGAGCGGCCGGAGGCGCGGGCGTCCTCCACCTTGTCATGAAGCTCCAGCGCCAGATCCTTCGCCTTGTCCAGCTTCAGCCTGCGCGTGATCTCGTCCTTCACTTCCTCAAGCTTGCGCACATGGCCGGGTACGACCTTCGTGACCTTCGCGAGCGAGATGGACAGCGCGCCTTTCAAAGGTTCCGAAACCGCCCCTTCCTTCAGCGAGAAGATCGCGTCCACCAGCTGCGGATCGGGATAGGTCTCGCGGGAGAAGGTGCCAAGCTTGCGGTCCTTCTCCGAGACGCCCCGCTCCTTCGCGACATCCTCCCATGTGGCCGCGCCGGAGCGGATGCGCTCCAGCGCCTTCTTCGCCTCCTCCTCGGAGGGGAAGACGATCTGTTCCACCTCGCGGGTCTCCGGCGCGCCGAACTCGTTCTGATGGGACTTGTAGTATTCCTCGACGGCCCTGTCGTCGATCTTCACCTTGTCCGCGAGATCCGCGGGCAGGGCGGTGACGACGTAGAGCTGTCGGCGCTCGGGCACGGCGAAGAGGTTCCGGTGGCCGTCGTAGAAGGCCTTGAGCTGTTCGTCAGTCGGCTCGCCGACCTGCACGGTGTCGGGAGAGACCCGGAAGTACTGCACGTCCCGCGACGCGTTGCGGTGGCGGTAGACCAGTTCCACCTCGGGCTTCGGCGCCGTCACGCCGCTGCCCACGGCGGAAATCAGTCCGGCGCGCAGGATGCCGGCCTTCTCCTCGCGCAGGAACTGGGCCTCGCTCAGCCCCCACTGGGCAAGCCGCTGACGGAAGAGGTTGACGTCGAATGCGCCGGTGAGCCCCTGGAACTCCTTCATCTTCGCCACCCGATCGGCGATGAAGCGGTCGGAGAGGGCGATGTTCAGCCGCCGCGCCTCCTCGTCCAGCGCCGCGTTCTGGATGAGCTGCGCGAGGATCTGGCGGTCGATGCCCATCTGGCGCGCCTCGTCGGGCGTGATCGGCTTGCCGAGCTGCTGGGAGATGCGGTTGAGCTGGTTGCGGAACGTCTCCTGGAACTGGGCGACGGTGATCTCCTTCTCGCCGACTGTGGCGAGGGTGTCCGAGCGCGATCCGCGGAAGACGTCGGAGATACCCCACACCGCGAAGCTGGCGGCGAGAAGTCCGATGAAGATCTTGGCGACCAGTCCGCCGGCCTTGCTGCGCAAAACGGTCAGCATCGTATCATGATCCCGGTTGTTGTTCCGCACGCCCGCGTGCCGGGCGCGCCATCATAGGAAATCGCGTCATTCAAGCGCAAGCGTCATGTGGGGCCTTCAAGCACGCACGCCCCCTGTGCTAGAAGCCGCCCTGACGATAGCGCAGGAAACGGTTGGACCTGCTGTAGTCAAGATCGCGCCCCTTGGCAAATGGCAATTCGGTCATGCGGGGGGACGCGGCAGGAGATGGACGCGAGAGAGGAGGGGACACCGCATGCCCAAGACGAAGTTTCCGCCGCTGGTGGCCGGCAACTGGAAGATGAACGGAACGCTTGCCTCGCTTGAGGAGATCGACCGGCTCAAGGAGCATCTCGCGGGTGCCGACCCGGCCTGCGACGTCATGATCTGCCCGCCCTTCACCCTGCTGTTCCCCATGTCCGAACGGCTCGGCGATTCGCGAATCGCCATGGGCGGTCAGGACTGCCACTGGGAGGTCTCCGGCGCGCACACCGGCGACGTGGCCGCGGAGATGATCGCGGAGACGGGCGCCACGGCCTGCATCGTCGGCCATTCCGAGCGCCGTGCCGACCATGGCGAGACCGACGAGGT
The DNA here is from genome assembly GCA_964430935.1 of uncultured Rhizobiaceae bacterium. Lineage (GTDB taxonomy): Bacteria > Pseudomonadota > Alphaproteobacteria > Rhizobiales > Aestuariivirgaceae > Thermopetrobacter. Next base: position 52,034 of record CAYSHK010000036.1, on the reverse strand, counting down.
GGTCGGCCGCAAGGCCTCCGCCGCCCATCGCGCCGGGCTCGTCGCCATCATCTGCATCGGCGAGACCATCGAGGAGCGCGAGGCGGGCAGGACGCTCGACGTGATCAGCACCCAGCTGAAGGGCTCCGTGCCCTCCGGCTCCGATGCCGCCAACACCATCATCGCCTACGAGCCCGTCTGGGCCATCGGCACCGGACACACGCCGACCACCGAACAGGTCGCGGAGGTGCACGCCCACATCCGGAAGGAACTCGCCGGCATCGTCGGCGCGGACGCGGCCAACGACATGCGCATCCTCTACGGCGGCTCCGTGAAGCCCGCCAACGCCGCGGAACTGATGGGCGTGGAGAACGTCAACGGTGCGCTGGTGGGCGGAGCCTCCCTGAAGGCCGACGATTTCTTCGGAATCATCAAGGCCTACATGTGATCCGCACATGGTGGACGGAGGGGCGCGGCCGTCGCGCCGACGATGGATCCGCGCCCCCGTTCGCTGTTGCAATCCCGCCCGATAGGGAGTACATGGGCTGGAGAAACGGAATTTCTCCGCCCGCGCCCGAACAGGCGCGCGGGCGCTTTTGCGCGAGGCAGCCATGATTACCGTCATCCTGGTGATCCACCTCATCATCACCATCGCCCTCGTCGGCGTGATCCTGCTCCAGAGGTCAGAGGGCGGCGCGCTGGGCATCGGCGGCTCCTCCTCCGGAGGGTCGCTGTTCACGGCCCGCGGCGCGGCCAACGCCCTGACGCGCACCACGGCCATCCTGGCCACGGCGTTCTTCGTCACCTCCATCCTGCTGACCATGCTTTCGGTGCGCGCGGAGAAGCCCGGTTCGGTGTTCGACCAGGTGAACGGCGCGGCGCCCGCGCAGACGGCACCCGCTCCGGCCCCGGCCCAGCCGAAGGTGCCGGCCGCGCCCCAGGTGCCGGTCAAGCCCTGACGACATTCCCGCACGACATCCGGGGGGCGGTTCGACCGCCCCTCCGTTTTTTGCGTATCCGGCCATTCCCGCTGCGGAATGCGGCTTCAGGCGGTGGATAACGGACCGCGAAGCCTTTTACAGTTCCCGGAGTTTCTGTAAGGCTTTATGTCCATGGCGCGATACATCTTCATAACCGGCGGCGTGGTGTCCTCTCTGGGCAAGGGGCTGGCCTCGGCGGCCCTCGGCGCGCTTCTCCAGGCGCGCGGCTACCGCGTCCGGCTGCGCAAGCTGGACCCCTATCTGAACGTCGATCCGGGCACCATGAGCCCGTACCAGCACGGCGAGGTCTTCGTCACGGACGACGGCGCGGAGACCGATCTCGACCTCGGGCACTACGAACGCTTCACGGGCCGCTCCGCCAACCAGCAGGACAACATCACCACCGGCCGGATCTACCAGCAGATCATCGGCAAGGAGCGCCGCGGCGACTACCTGGGAGCCACGGTGCAGGTGATTCCCCACGTCACCAACGAGATCAAGGAATTCATCCTCGACGGCAACGAGGACTACGATTTCGTGCTCTGCGAGATCGGCGGAACGGTGGGCGACATCGAGGCGCTTCCGTTCTTCGAGGCGATCCGTCAGCTCGGCAACGAACTGGAGCCGCGGCAGTGCATATACATGCATCTGACGCTGGTGCCATGGATCCCGGCGGCGGGCGAGCTGAAGACCAAGCCCACCCAGCACTCGGTGAAGGAACTCCGCTCCATCGGCATCCAGCCGGACATACTGCTGTGCCGGGCGGACAGGGAGATCCCCGAGAACGAACGGCGCAAGATCGCCCTGTTCTGCAACGTCCGCCCCTCGGCGGTGATCCAGGCGCTGGACGTGGCCTCCATCTACGACGTACCGGCCGCCTATCACGAACAGGGACTGGACGGGGAGGTGCTGCACGCCTTCGGCATCGACGGCGCGCCCGCTCCGGACCTTTCCCGCTGGCACGAAATCTCCGAGGCCATCCACAATCCCGAAGGCGAGGTGACCATCGCGGTCGTCGGCAAGTACACCGGCCTGCTGGACGCCTACAAGTCGCTGATGGAGGCGCTCACGCACGGCGGCATCGCCAACCGCGTCAAGGTCAACATCCGCTGGATCGAATCGGAGATTTTCGAGAAGGAGGATCCCGCTCCGTATCTGGAGGACGTGCACGGCATTCTCGTTCCGGGCGGTTTCGGAGAACGCGGCGCGGAAGGCAAGATCATGGCCGTGAAGTTCGCCCGCGAACGGAAGGTGCCGTACTTCGGCATCTGCTTCGGCATGCAGATGGCGGTGCTGGAGGCGGCGAGACATCTGGCAGGCATCGAGAAGGCCTGTTCGACCGAGTTCGGGGAATGCGAGGAGCCCGTCGTCGGCCTGATGACGGAATGGATGAAGGAGGGCGAGCTGGAACGCCGCTCGGCTTCCGGGGATCTGGGCGGCACCATGCGCCTCGGCGCATACCGCGCGGTTCTGAAGCCGGGATCGCGCGTCGCGGAGATATACGGAACCACGGAAATCTCGGAACGGCACAGGCACCGCTACGAAGTGAACATGCGCTACCGCGAACCGCTGGAGAAGGCGGGGCTGATCTTCTCCGGCATGTCGCCGGACGGGCTCCTGCCCGAGATCGTGGAGATTCCGGAGCATCCCTGGTTCATAGCCGTGCAGTTCCACCCGGAGCTGAAATCCCGTCCGTTCGAGCCGCATCCGCTGTTCGCCTCCTTCATCGCCGCGGCGATAGAGCAGACCCGCCTTGTCTGATCCCTCCTGCAAGGGCATGATGCGCGCGAATGGCGAATCCGGCGGGACGGCGGAGATGAATTCACCTGCTCACATATTCAGGCTGCTGGCGGCCGTGCTTGTCGCGATCTTCCTCGCCGGCGGCGCCATGGCCGCGAATCCGGCGGCGGAAGGCGCGGACCAGCCGTCGCAGAAGCTGCAGAAGAAGACCGAACCACCGGCCGCGAAGCCCGAAGGCGCGGACCAGCCCGTCCCGCCCGCCGCGCGGCCTTCCACCATCCGTCTGGAGGCGTTGTCCGACATCAAGGCCCGCGCGTCGCGCGCCGAGCGGATGATTCCGGACATCGAGAAGGCGCTCTCCGAAGCGCGCATGAAGATCGCCCGTCCGGACGTCACCATCAAGGAACTGGACGGGGTGCGCGGCCGGCTGGAGAAACTGCGTCTTTCCATCCTCGCGGCGCGCAAGGATCTGGAAGAGCCCATCCGCAACGTGAAGAAGCAGCTCCAGGCCCTGGGAGCCGCACCGGAGGATCCCAAGACGGAAGACCCCGCCATCGCGGCCCAGCGCAAGGCGCTTCTGGAGGCGCAGTCCCGGCTCGGCGCGGCGGACAAGAAGCTCAACCTGCTGGCCCTGGAGCTGGCCCAATTGTCGCGGAAGGCGGCGGACCGGCAGCGGGAGATCCTGCTCTCCAGCATCTTCCAGCCGTCGCGATCCGTGCTCAATCCGCTGCTGTGGTTCGACGGGCTGGCAACCCTGCCCGACTTCCTGCTGCGCCTGAAGGTGCTGCTCGCGAAATGGTCCACCGGCGACGGCAGCGGCTACAATACCGGATTTCTCGCCGCCGTCGGGCTGTTCCTCATCTCCCTCGTCCTGCTGATCTTCGTCTGGCGGCGCTGGCGCAGGCCGCTCGAGCCGGGGGTGGAGCCCGGAGACTTCCGCCGCATCTGGCGCGCCCTCCGCGTCGCCATCTTCTCCGCCATCGTCGTGGGCGCGACGCTGGTCGTCCTCAACGTCGCCATCTATTCCATCAGCGCGCCGTCCCCGCGCGTCGTGCGCCTGCTGGACGCGCTGGCCATGTCCATCATGTTCTCCGCGGTGGTGATCGCGCTGGCGCGGGGCATCTTCCGTCCGCTCACGCCCCACATGCGGCTCGTCAACATCTCGGACGCCGGGGCCCGCGGGGCCTTCCGCGTCGCCGTGGCGATCGCGATCGTCTACTCGATCGACTATATGATGGGCCAGCTCGCCGCCATCCTGTTCATGCCGGTGGCCTTTTCCGAGGGCTGGAGCGCGTTCGCCTCCATCCTCTACATCGTGCTCGTCGCGCTCTTCATGCTGCGCGTGCGGCAGGCCGAGCCGCTGGAGGAGGAGACCAGCGAGCGGCACCGCTTCTTCTTCGGCTGGGTGCGCTACGTGTTCCACTTCGTGTGGCTGGTGCTGCTCGGCGTGGCGGTGGCGCTGATGCTGGGCTACGTGGCGCTGGCCCATTTCGTCACCACCCGGCTCGTGCTGACCGCCTCGATCGTCGCCGGCCTCTATCTGCTGCACCATCTGGCCGATTCCATGGTGCGCAACGCCCTGGACCGGCACACCTACACCGGCCAGTTCCTGCGCACGACCCTTTCCATACCGGAGCGCACCATCACCCAGCTCGGCGTGCTCTTCTCCACGCTGGTGGACATCGGCACCGTCCTCGTGGGTCTGCCGGTCGTCCTCATGCTCTGGGCCGTCAACTGGACGGACATGACGAACTGGGCGCAGGCGGCGTTCTTCGGCTTCAAGGTTGGCAACATCACCATCGAGCCGGCCTCCATCCTGCTGGCCATCGTCGTGCTCGTCATCGGGCTCATCCTCGCCCGGCTCGTCACCCTGTGGCTCGACCGGCGGGTGCTGGAGAGGATGAATCTGGATTCCGGCATCCGCCATTCGCTCCTCACCACGTCGAAATACGCGCTGACCATCGGCGCGTTCCTCGTGGCGCTCTCCGTCGCCGGCGTGAACTACACCTCGCTCGCCTTCATGGGCGGTGCACTGGGTATCGGTATCGGTTTCGGCCTGCAGTCCATCGTCAACAATTTCGTTTCCGGCCTCATCCTGCTGGCGGAACGGCCGATCAAGGTCGGCGACTGGATCAAGGTTTCCGGAGGGGAGGGCGTTGTCCGCAAGATCAAGGTCCGCTCCACGGAAATCGAGACCTTCGACCGCTGCTCGATCATCGTGCCGAATTCCTCGCTCATCTCCGAGCCCGTGTCCAACTGGTACCATTCCTCGCGCATGGGACGGCTGCGGCTGCCCATCGGGGTTTCCTACGACGCCGACCCAGACGAGGTGGAGAAGATCCTCCTGCGCTGCGCCAACTCCCATCCGCGCGCGCTGGCCGCCCCGAAGGCGTTCGTCCTGTTCACCGGGTTCGGCGACAATTCCCTGGATTTCGAACTGCGCGTCTACATCGACGACGCGGGCTATCTGGCCTCGACGGCCTCGGATCTGCGGTTCGCCATCTTCCGCGCCTTCCGCGAGGCCGATATCGAGATCCCGTTCCCGCAACGCGACATCCACGTCCGCTCCCTGCCTCCGGAAATATTCGATCGCGGCGGCTTCCCGCCGGAACCGCCGGAAGTCCACGGCTCCCCGGAATCCACCGGAAAGGACGGCGGCAGCGGCGGGCGGCAATCCTGAGCGCCGCCGGTCGGGAGCTTCGATCAGGAAAAACCGAGATTGCGTAGTCTTTCGACGATAAGGGGAGCGATGGCCTTCGAGGAAAGGTGATGGTCCAGGGGGTCGTTTTCCAGAAACGTTTGCGAGATCACGCCGGTTTCCGGATCCAGGGTGGGACTGGTGAAATCAAGAAATTCGTATCCCCTTTGCGTACAGAATTCCGAAAGCATGTCGTTGTAGCGAATAGTGAGATCCGTTCTTTCACGGAGAGACGCGGTTACTTCCTTTCGCAGATTTGCGACCTCACCCCAGTCCTGGCCATCAATGATCGTAGGCAGGGGAATGCTGGACACGATGATCCTGCATCCATACAGGGCTGATATATTGTCGAGAAATTCCGTATAGTTGAAAAAAGATCTTTCGAGTTGGGAATCCGGACTTTCTCCATATTTGTCCGCCCTGTACCAGATCACGAATCCGCAATCCACTTCCCCCAGCATCGTCAGAACCGTTTCGACCGGCTTGCGGGCGGCGAGATACTCGGAGAAACTCTGCAGGGCATTGGTTCTGGAATTCGGGTTGGCCATGCCCATCGCAGTCGCGCCGGGCACCATGAAGATCTCGTAGCGGGTATTCAGCCAGAGCGCATGCCGTGCAACCCAATCGAAATATCGCAGATGACTGTCACCGATGCAGTGGACACTTTCGAAGTCTTCCGGCAGGAAACCGAGAGAATGGGCGATTCTCCTGATGGAAGGGGATGTTAGCAGCCTGTTGGCCGCAAGCAACGGGGCCGGCCGGCGGCGGGACAATCTTTTCATCAATCGGAGCACATTCATCCGCCACGCATTCTCGTTCTGATGGTCGGAGGGAGTGGAAAGAATGGGGAATGTGTTCGGTGTCCGTCAAGACGCCGCATGCAAACCGGCATCGGATCAGTCGAGCGGCTCGTAGCGTTCCATGACGTGCCGGATGTGGGGCAGGGCGCGGCGGGCCGTCTCCTCTCCTTCGGCGATGATCTCCTCCGCCCGGTCGAAATCGAGAAGATTGAAGCCGGCAAGTCTTGGATTGAGCAGCACGTGGGGCGGTTCGCCCGCCAGCCGGGAGCGGGTGATCTGGTCCTGCATGATATTGATCGACGCCGCCAGAACGTCGAAGTAGCCGGGAGCGTTCTCCCTCGGCTGCAGGGAGGGGGCGATGCGGGAGAGGTTTTCCGCCAGCGCCGCGGGGGCCTTTTCGAGAATCTGGGTGATGACGTCCGGCTCCCGCCGGTAGAGATTCGGCAGCCGGTGGGGGCCGACCAGGTCGCCGTTGAGATTCACGGCGATGATGATATCGGCTCCGAGGGCGCGGCATGCGGAGACCGGAACCGGATTGATCAATCCTCCGTCGAGCAGCCAGTGACGCCCGCGCTTGACCGGCGCGAAAATGCCAGGCATCGAGATGGAGGCATGGATGGCGCTGCCGACCGGTCCCTCCTGAAGCCATACTTCGCGACCGGTGGTGAGGTCCGTCGCGACGGCCATGAACGGGATTTCCAGCTCCTCCATGTCGCCGCGCACGCCCATCTCCTCCAGAAAGGCGATGATCTCGCCGCCCCTGATCAGTCCGCCGCGGGACAGCGACAGATCCATGAGGGAAACCATGCCGCGCCACGTCAGCTTCCGCGCCCACGCCTCCAGGGCGCGCAGGTTTCCCGTGGCGTAGGCGGCCCCGACCAGCGCGCCGATGGAGCTGCCGGCGATCACGTCTGGCCGCACGCCCTCCGATTCCAGAACGTTGAGAACGCCGATGTGCGACCAGCCGCGGGCCGCGCCGGAACCTAGCGCGAGTCCGATCTTCAGGCGGTTCATGAAGGCCTCTGACGCAGATTTGTATTCAGTTTCTCCTATGTGTCTGCTAACGATAGCATGGGGAAACGCAAAGGAACGAGGCAAAAAACATGCTCAACCGCAGAATTTTCCTGACGTCAATTCTGGCCGTTCCGGCCATGGGAAGTCTAGCACGCGCGGCCGAAGACCTTTCCTGCACGAAAAGCTATATGACCGAGGACGGTCTGCACATGCAGCCGTGGTTCATCCAGGATTCCTTTCTCGACATGAAGGAGGAACTCGAGCGGGCGAAAAAACAGGGCAAGCGCCTCGCCGTCATCATGGAGACCAAGGGCTGTCCCTATTGTGCGATGATGCACGAGAAATACCTCACGCGACCGGAAGTCTGCGCCTTTCTGCGCAAGCACTTCGCCATCCTCCAGATGAACAAGAAGGGCGAGCGCGAGGTCACGGATTTCGACGGAGAAGTTCTTCCCGAACGCAAATGGGTGATGAAATACAAGATGTTCTTCACGCCCAACATCGTCATCTTCGACGACGACGTGGAGAACATCGCGAAGAAGCCCCCGGAGAAACGCATCGTGGCCCGCATGGACGGTCCCGGACAGGGGCCCGACATGTTCCTGGAGCTGTTCCGGTACGCCTGGGACCGCGGCTACGAGAAGGGCAGTTTCATCCAGTATCTCATGGAACGGGCACGGAAGGGCAAACAGGGCTGATTTTCGCGCGCAGGCGGTCTAGCATGGCGGCCAACGGAGTCGCTTGAGGACCGTCGGCCATGGCACCAGGAAGCAAGAGAAAGGCGCGCGCCCTGCCGAAGGGGCGGCAGGCGGACGCGAAGGACCGCGCCGAGCTGAAATCCCTTCTGGGCGACAAGCCCTCTCTGGAGCGCACCAGCCTGCTGGAGCACCTGCACCTGATACAGGACGTGCATGGACACCTGCCGGCGCGGCTGCTGGTGGCGCTGGCGGAGGAAATGAACCTGCCGCTTTCCGAGATCTTCGAGACGGTCCGTTTCTACGCCCATTTCGACTACGTGGATGATGGCGGAAAACCGCCGCCCCCCGTCACCGTGCGCGTCTGCACATCGCTGCCGTGCGCCATGGCCGGAGGCGGACGGCTTGCGGAGGAGCTGCGCGAAATGGCGGGACCGCACGTGCGCATCCTCGAAGCCCCGTGCATGGGAGGATGCGACAGGGCTCCGTTCGCCATGGCCGGACGCAACAGAAGGGGCGGCGCCACGGCCGGGGAACTGCTGGATCTGGTCGGGGAGGGGCGTCTGAACGCCGTCATTCCGAAGTACGAGGATTTCGGCGCCCGGATGGAGCGGGGCGGCTATCGGGCTTTCGGTCGCGTGCGGCGGGGCGAGCTGAAGCCGGAGGAGGTCGTCTCCCTGCTCGCCGAAAGCGGCCTGCGGGGGCTCGGCGGCGCGGGTTTCCCGGCGCATGCGAAATGGCGCGCGGTGCTGGAGGCGGAGGGTGTGAAATACGTGGTCGTCAATGCCGACGAAGGCGAGCCCGGCACCTTCAAGGACCGCCACATTCTGGAACGCACGCCGCATGCCGTGCTGGAAGGAGCGCTGATCGCGGCGGAGACGCTGAAGGCGCAGGGCGTCTACATCTACCTGCGCGACGAATACCCCCATGTCCATTCGGTGCTGTCCCGCGAGATCCTGCTGCTGGAGGATCTCAACATCGTACCGAAGAAATACGTGCATCTCCGGCGCGGTGCAGGCGCCTACGTCTGCGGCGAGGAATCGGCCCTGCTGGAATCGCTGGAGGGCAAGCGCGGGTGGCCGAGACAGAAACCGCCCTACGTCTCCGAGAACGGCCTGTTCGGACAGCCGACGCTGGTGCACAACGTGGAGACGATCTCACGCATTCCCGCGATCCTGAACGGCGATGCGGATGCGGCGCGGAAGCGCCTGTATTCCGTATCGGGAAGGGTGTGTCGGCCGGGAGTGTACGAGGCTCCGTCGGGTGCGACGGCACGGCAGCTCATCGAGATGGCCGGCGGCATGGCCGATGGGCATTCGCTGCGGGCCTTCCTTCCCGGCGGTGCCTCCGGCGGCATCCTGCCCGCAACCCTGGCCGACGAACCGCTGGATTTCGGCACGCTTGAGAGGCATGGCGCCTTCGTTGGATCCGGAGCCCTCATCGTGCTTTCCGACAGGGACGACCTGAAAGCCGTGGCACGCGACCTCATGGCCTTCTTCGCCGAGGAGTCCTGCGGCCAGTGCACGCCATGCCGGCAGGGTTGCGCAACCGCCCTGCGGCTGCTGGAGGAGGGGCGTTGGGATCGCGAGCTGCTCGAGGATCTCGCCCTCGTGATGCGCGAGGGATCCATCTGCGGCCTCGGACAGGCGGCCCCGAACGCCTTTCTCTCGATCCTGCGGCATTTCCCGGAGGAACTCTCATGACGGACGCCACCTTCACCTTCACGCTGGACGGCAGGGAGATCGAGGCGCGGGAAGGCGAGACCGTCTTCGAGGCGGCGGAACGCGCCGGCGTCTTCATTCCGCATCTGTGCCACCGCGAGGGATACGCCCCGGCCGGACAGTGCCGCGCCTGCATGATCGAGGTGGAGGGCGAAAGAAGGCTTTCCCCCGCCTGCCGCCGGAAGGCCGAGCCGGGCATGGTGGTACTGCTGGAGAACTCGCCGAGGGCGGACAGGACCCGCAGGCTCGTCTTCGAGCTGCTGATGGCGGATCGCGCGGAGAAATCCCCGGGCCATGACGCCCTTTCGTCCTTCCGCAGGCAGGCGGAACGGCTGGGAGTGACGGGCTCGCGCTTCCCTTCCACGCGGGAGGGTCCGGAAGCGGGGAGGGACGACAGCCATCCGGCATTCACCCTGTTCACGGATGCCTGCATCCACTGCGGCCTCTGCGTGCGGGCCTGCCGCGACATCCAGGTGAACGAGGTGCTCTCCCTGGCGGGACGTGCGAAGGATCTGAAAGTCTGCTTCGACTTCGACGATCCCGTGCGGGAAAGCTCCTGCGTGGCATGCGGCGAATGCGTCATGGTCTGCCCCGCCGGCGCATTGACGCCCGGCACCCTGCTCGACGCGGAAGGGCATGAAGCGGGGCACGCGGACGACGTTGTGGAGACGGTCTGCCCCTACTGCGGCGTCGGATGCCGGCTGGAATATCATGTGCGGGATGGACGGATCGTCCTCGCGGAAGGGGCGGACGGCCCCGCGAACGCCAAGCGGCTGTGCGTGAAGGGCCGTTTCGCTTTCGACTACGTCGCCCACCCGCAGCGCCTGACCCGCCCGCTGATCCGCAGGGAGGGCGCGCCGAAGGGGCTGAACGTGGATCCGTCCGATCCATCCACGCATTTCCGCGAAGCCTCCTGGGACGAGGCCCTGGACGCCGCCGCCGCGGGCTTCCGGAAGGTCCTGGAACGGCATGGGCCGGGGGCTCTCGCCGGCTTCGGGTCCGCGAAGGGCTCGAACGAGGAGGCCTATCTCTTCCAGAAACTGATCCGCGCCGGCTTCGGCAGCAACAACGTCGATCACTGCACGCGTCTGTGCCATGCATCGTCGGTGGCGGCGCTGATGGAGATGATCGGATCCGGCGCGGTGACGGCCCCCTTCACCGAGGTCGCCAATTCCGAGGTGATCGTCGTCATCGGAGCCAATCCCGCGGAGAACCATCCGGTGGCCGCCACATGGATCAAGCAGGCGGCGAAACGGGGCGCGAAACTGATCGTCATGGATCCGCGGGGCCAGGCCCTCAGGCGCCATGCCACCCTTATGCTCCAGTTCCACGCGGGATCCGACGTCGCGCTGCTGAACGCCATGATGCACGTGATCATGCGCGAGGGCCTCGTGGACGAGGAGTTTCTGGAGCGGCGCACGCATGGCTGGGAGGAACTGAAGCGCCATCTCGCCCGTTTCGCTCCCGAGCCCATATCGCAGCTGTGCGGCGTCCCGGCGAAGAAGATCCGCTCCGCCGCCAAGTTCATCGGCGAGGCGCGCTCCGTGATGTTCCTCTGGGGGATGGGCGTCACCCAGCATGTGCACGGCACCGACAACGCACGCGCCATCATCGACCTTGCGCTCATGACCGGCAACGTCGGAAAACCCGGTGCCGGCCTGCACCCCCTGCGCGGCCAGAACAACGTGCAGGGCGCATCGGATGCCGGGCTCATCCCCATGGTCCTTCCCGACTACCGGCCGGTATCGGACCCGGAGGCCCGCCGGCGGCTGGAGGATCTGTGGGGAACGCGGCTGGACGGAACGCCGGGGCTGACCGTGGTGGAGATCATGGACGCCGCGCGGGCGGGCGACATCCGCGCCATGTACATCATGGGCGAGAATCCGGCCATGTCCGACCCGGATCTGAACCATACGCGCGCCGCGCTGGCATCGCTGGAGCATCTGGTCGTGCAGGACATCTTCCCGACCGAAACCGCCATGTTCGCCGACGTGGTTCTGCCCGCCGCGGCGTGGCCGGAGAAGCGGGGCACCGTCACCAACACCAACAGGCAGATCCAGATGGGACGGCCCGCCGTGGCGCCGCCCGGCGAGGCGCGTCCGGACTGGTGGATCATCCGCGAGATCGCCCGCAGGCTCGGGCTGGAATGGGACTTCGAGGAACCGCGGGACGTTTTCGCCGAAATGAAGCATGCCATGCCCAGCCTGGACAACATCACATGGGACCGGCTGGAGCGGGAGGGAAGCGTGACCTATCCCTGTCCGGCACCGGATCATCCCGGAAGGGGTATCGTCTTCGAACGGGAATTTCCCACCGCCGACGGAAAGGCCCGTCTCGTTCCGGTGGACCTGGTGCCCCCGGACGAAAGACCGGACGGAGACTGGCCCTTCGTGCTCACCACGGGACGGGTTCTGGAGCACTGGCACACCGGAGCCATGACACGCCGCGCCGAGGTCACCGAAACGCTGGAGCCGGAACCGTTCGTGGCCATGAATCCGCAGGACATGGCCTTCAGGCGCATCGAACCGGGGCAGATGGTGCGCGTGGCGACCCGGCGCGGCGAGGTGACCGTCATGGCCCGGCCGGACAACCGCGTCTCCGAGGGACTGCTGTTCATGCCCTTCGCCTATGTCGAGGCGGCGGCCAACCTCCTCACCAATCCGAAGCTCGATCCCCACGGAAAAATTCCGGAGCTCAAGTTCTCCGCCGCGCGCGTGGAACCGGTTCCGGAGGACCGGCCGGAATGATCCGTCAGGTTCTTTCCGGAGCATCGCCGCGGCGCAGGGCGAGCAGCACCCGGCGCGTCTCCGCGCTGTTCCAGTCGCGGGGACCGAAGGCGACGTACTCCACACGCCCCTCCGGACCGACGATCACCGTGGTCGGCATGCTGCGCACGCCGTAGTGGTAGGACACCTCCTTCGTGTCGTCCACGAGGATGGGAAAGGTCAGCCCGGTGCGGGCCGCGAAGGTCCGGGCCGCCGCCATGTCCGGCCCCACGTGCACGCCCAGAACCGCGATCCCGCTGTCCTTCAGCCCCTTCCAGAGCGCCTCGATGGATGGCATCTCGCGACGGCAGGGCGGACACCACGTGGCCCAGAAGTTCAGAACCACCACCCGGCCGCGGTAGTCCTTCAGGGAATGGAGCGAACCGTCCGCCGCGCGCAACGTGAAGACCGGGGCCTCCGGGCGTCGCTTGACGCGGATGAGTTTCGCCTCGAAGGAACGGGCGGAGCGGGATCCGGCGGCCATGCCGGCCATGAGGGGGAGGGAGAACAGAAGCAGGTCTCGCCTGGAAAGGGTCATGACTTCTCCAGCAGTTTCAGGATTGCGTTCTGGATTTCCGGATTGGTCCAGACGCGTCCCCCGAACGCTATGTATTCCAGCCGTCCATCCGGACCGATGACCATGGTGGTGGGAATGAAGCGCACGCCCCACTCGTCCGCCACGAGCTTGCCGGAGTCCCACAGGACGGGGAAGCTCACGCCGGACTCGCGCACGAACCGGCGGATCTGCTCGATGTTTCCGCCGATATGGACCGCCCAGACCACGACGCCCCGGTCGCGAAGGTTGCGCCACATGCGGTCCAGGGCGGGCATTTCCGCACGGCACGAGGGGCAGCCCGTGGTCCAGAAATTGATCACCACGACGCGGCCGCGCATGCCCTCCAGCCGATAGGGCCGACCGGTGATGTCGGGCAGGATGAAGCCGGGCGCGAGGGGGCGTTTCTTCACCTGCATGAGCAGGCTCGTCGCGGCGGCGGTCGAGGCGGTCGGCACCTGCGTTGCCGGCAGGGCGAGAATTCCCGCCAGTACCGCCGCAGCCAACCGCACCGTCCGCCGTATGCGCTTCATGTCATCCCCCGTTCAGTCTGCGCGCCACGTCCCTCGCGAAATAGGTGAGAATCCCGTCGGCCCCGGCGCGCCTGAAGGCCATGAGACTCTCCATGATCACCTTGTCGCCGTCCAGCCAGCCGTTCCCTATGGCAGCCATGAGCATGGCGTATTCGCCCGACACCTGGTAGGCGAAGACGGGACAGCGGAATTCGTCCTTCAACCGCCGGATCACGTCCAGATAGGGCATGCCCGGCTTGACCATGATGGAATCCGCGCCCTCCGCCAGGTCCATGGCCGCCTCCCGGAGGGCCTCGTCGGAATTGGCCGGATCCATCTGGTAGGTGCGCTTGTCGCCGGTGAGGCGCGCGCCGGATCCCACGGCATCCCTGAAAGGCCCGTAGAAGGCGGAAGCGTACTTGGCCGTATAGGCCATGATCTGAACATCAATGTGGCCGGCTCCCTCCAATGCCCGGCGGATCTCCCCCACGCGGCCGTCCATCATGTCGGAAGGCCCCAGAATGTCGCATCCCGCCGCGGCCTGGTTCAGGGCCTGCCGCACCAGAGCCTCGATGGTCTCGTCGTTGAGGACGTTGCCCCGGTCGTCGATCAGTCCGTCCTGGCCGTGGGAGGTGTAGGGATCGAGCGCGACGTCGGTCATGACGCCGATGTCGGGGACGGCCTCCTTGATGGCGCGCACGGCGCGGCAGACGAGGTTGTCCGGATTCCACGCCTCGCGGGCGTCCGGCGTGCGCCGGTCGTCCGGAGTGTTCGGAAACAGCGAGACGGCCGGAATGCCGAGATCGCGCGCCTCCGCCACAGCCTCAACGAGGCGGTCGATGGTCATGCGCTCGACTCCGGGCATGGAGCCGACCGGCTCGGTGCGGTTCTCGCCGTCGATGACGAAGACCGGCCAGATGAGATCGTCCACGCCGAGCGTGTTCTCGCGCACCAGGCGGCGCGCCCATTCCGTGCGCCTGTTCCGGCGCGGTCTGCCCTGGGGCCAGGGAGCGTGCGTGAAGGAGGTCATGTCGGTAGTCCCGGACGTTGTTCCACGGGAAGGAAAGCCTCAAAGTCCGGGCCAAGTCAACCTGGCATCGGGGCAGGGGGCGCCGATGGCCGCCTCCGTGATCCTCCGGGGCGCCCGGGAGGAAAGGTCAGCGGCAGTACTTGTAGCGGCCGCCGCGGCCGAGATCGAAATGGAAGTGGTTCCGGTGCGCCTTGTTGGCCTCCGGGCCGAGCACGGTGGAGAAGATGCCGCAGGCCTTCTTGTGCACCTCGCGCAGGAAGGCGGCCTTGCGGTTGAACAGGGCGCTCAGGCCGCCCCAGTCCTTCAGGACGGAGATCCGCGTGCCGTCCGCCAGACGGAACTCCGCCACGTCGATGGCGTTTCCGAAGGCGTGTTCGGAGATGCGGACCGGGCCGCGCGTGACGCCGCCGCGGCGCCGGCAGGAATAGCTGGAGAACTCGCGGATCTCCACCACCGGCTGCTTGAACCGGGAACGGGCGGCGGGCTGCACGACGTCGGTTACCCACTTGTAGAGCGCCGCCGTCATGGTGCAGTTGAACCGACCGGGAGGTGAGACCTTCACCGCCCCGAGGGCCCGCACCTTCACCGGCGCGGCTATGCCGCAGCCCTTCGGACCGCCGACCGGCGCGACGGGTTCGGCGTCGACGTTCGTGGCGGCCAGCACGATCTCGCAGCGCCGCCGGGCCTTGCGCACCGCATCGCCGCTCCAGCGGCCGCGTTCCCTGGGCGAGAGGTAGACGGCGGAATAGGAATCGCGCTCCTTGCCGAGCTTCTCCACCTTGACCGTGAGCCGTCCGTCGCGGGTCGCGACCACGGGGGAGGAGGGGCGTTCCGAGCCTTCCGCCACGTTGCCGCCGCGGGTTGCCGGCACGAGCCCGGCCGGGCGGGGGCGGGGGAGGGGAACACGGTTCCGGGAGACGGCGGCGGATGCGTTCGGCGAAGGGGCCGGCTTGCGCACCGTCTCCTCCCGCGGCACGTCCTTCCTTCCCAGCACGTGCTGACGGATGAACGTCTTCAGGCCGCCCAGATCCAGTCCCTCTCCCGCCCGTGCGGGGGAAGGTCCGGAAGCGAGCACCACGCCCGCCAGAAGTGCGACCGGAAGGATCCGCCTGAGCGCCATGCGAGCCCCCTGTGCGATTGCGCAAAGTTCCACGGGAATGTATCTCACCACGGTGAAGGCGAAATTAGGGCAGAGGGAACAGATGGGCGGGGACATCCTTTTCGAGCGGCGCGGGCACGCGGGCGTCATAACCCTGAACAGGCCGCGGGCGCTCAATGCGCACACCCACGGGATGGCCGTCGCGATGCACCGCCGGCTCGAGGAATGGGCTCTCGACGACGGGGTGGCGCTCGTCGTCGTCCGGGGCGCGGGCGATCGGGCCTTCTGCGCGGGCGGGGACATCCGCGCCCTGCGGAGGGTGTGCATGGAGGATCCCGACATGTGCCGCCGCTTCTACTGGGACGAATACCGCCTGATCGCCCTGATCCACGACTACCCGAAACCCTATGTCGCGCTGATGCACGGCCACGTGATGGGCGGCGGCGCGGGACTGTCCGTCCATGCATCGCACCGGGTGGTCGCGGAGAACCTCTCCTTCGCCATGCCGGAATGCTCCATCGGACTGTTTCCGGACGTCGGCGCATCGTGGTTCCTGCCACGGATGCCGGGACGCCTCGGCATGTATCTGGGCCTCACCGGACTCCGGATCGGCGCGGAGGATGCCGTTTACGCCGGGATCGCGGACGTGATCGTGCCGCAGGCCGCCTTCGACGGGATCGTGGACGAACTCGCGGAGACCGACGAGATCGAAGCGGTGCTTGGCCATCACGCCCGAAGGGCGGGGCGGGGGAACATCCGCATGCTGGGGCCGCTCATCGACACCGTGTTCGGTCTCGATGGCGTGGAGGAGATCGTCCGGGCACTGTCCGCAAGCGAAGGGGAATGGGCGCGGACGGCCCTCGATGCCATGAAGCGCAACGCCCCCACCAGTCTCAAGGTGGCGTTCGAGCAGCTCCGGCGCGGCGCGTCGCTGGATTTCGCGGACTGCATGCGCATGGAATACCGGCTCGCCTGCCGCATGGCCACGGCCCACGATTTC
Source organism: uncultured Rhizobiaceae bacterium (assembly GCA_964430935.1). Lineage (GTDB taxonomy): Bacteria > Pseudomonadota > Alphaproteobacteria > Rhizobiales > Aestuariivirgaceae > Thermopetrobacter. The sequence goes on along the minus strand of CAYSHK010000036.1, from coordinate 35,448 downwards.
GCCGAGGGAATCCGCGCCAGGATCATCGACAAGGACGGTTCGCCACGCTGGAAACCGGCACGGCTCGAGGACGTGGAGGGGGCGGCCGTGGCCGCCATGTTCGCTCCGCTGGAGAGGGAGCTTCTTCTCGACGGGGACATGTAGGGGAAGGGGCTCAACGGTCGAGTCTGCCCTCGTGCAGCAGGCGGAAGGCGCGGTCTCGCGGCCGCCTGGGCCTCTCGTCGCCGCGCGGCATGGCGTGCCAGGGATCGAGCCGAACGTATTTCGGCTTCCACCAGGCCACGGTGAGCGGCACGAGAATGTTCAGCATGAAGGTGGTGAACATCAGCATGTAGAAGGCGTCCCGCGGGAGAATCGCGTTCTGGACGTAGGCGATGTCCATCACCACGAAGGCCAGCTCCGCGCGGCCGAGCATGCCGAATCCGATGAGCAGGGCCTCCGGCCAGCTGGAACCCGCGGTGTAGCGCGCGGCCATGGAGGCGGAGGCCACCTGCGCGACGAAGACCGCGAGAAGCAGCGTCAGGGCCTGCGGAATGATGCCGAGCACCACGCCGGGATCGAAAACGATCTTCGTTCCCAGATCGACGAAGAAGACGGGACCGACCAGCTTGAACGCGGCGTCGTCGATGACCCGCTTGGTGATGCGCCAGGCGTTGCCCTTCGATTCCCCCAGATCGAAATACTCCTCCCGCAGAATGAGTCCTGCCATGTAGGCGCCCACCGCCGGGTGGAAGCCGAAGGCATGGGCGATCAGTCCGATGACGAGCGCCAGCAGGAGGATGGTCAGGGTGGCGTATTCCCCGCGCGCCGCCCCGATGATGGTGCTGATGGATCCGCGCCCGATGACGGGAATGCGGGAGAACCAGCCGTCCTCGACCCTGGGCAGCAGCCATCCGCCGAGAAAGGAGATGAATGTGAAGAAGACGACCGCCTTCAACGCCACGAAGGCCACGTCGGCGAGCTGGGGTTGCGCGGCACCGGTGGCGATCGGCACGACGACGGCCACGAGCGCCAGCGACGCGATGTCGTCCAGCACGGCGGAGGTCATGATGAGGGTCGCGGCCTGGGACCGGGCCAACCCCAGCGTCTTCAGGGAGACCATGGTCAGCGACACGGCCGTGGCCGTCATGGTCAGGCCCACCATGAGCGCGATGGAGAGGTCGCCGAAGAACCACATGGCCACGGCGTAGGCGGCCGCGAACGGCGCCACCGCCCCGAACAGCGCGATGCCCCAGGCGCGGCGGATGGACTGGAGGAAGTTCGTGGCGTTCTCCTCGAAGCCCAGCGCGAACATGATGATGATGATGCCGAGCGTCGCGAAGTTCTCGATGAACGGCCCCGATTCGCTGGGAAGCACGCCGATGTTGGCCATCACCGCGCCGAAGAACAGATAGTAGAGGACGGGCGTCAGCCGCGTGCGGTGCGCGACGAGCGCGGCGAAATAGACCGCGCTCCACATGATCGCAAGATGCAGAAGGGATTCCATGCCGCCGGTGCTTCTCCTCGTGATCCTCCGGACGCAGCGTCGGTATATGGGGATTCGTCAGCGCCCCGTCCAGCATAGCACATGGGCGGTGCAGACGCGGCAGTCGGAGGAGCCGAGGCCGGGAAGGGGAAAGACGAAATCTCCACCGTCGGCGAGGGCCGCAACGATGTCGCACTCGCCGCGGTCCGTGAAGCACATGGCATAGGACGCCCGGGCCTCCGTTGTGATCCAGTCCACATGCCAGCGTTTCGGCTTGTCGCGGCGCAGGTGCCGGCCCACGCGGGCGCGCAGCCCGCCGGGCCCCCTGGCGCTTCCGGCATAGAGGACCCAGCCGGCGGGGAGCCGTGCGCCGGCATGGCGACCTCCCGCCAGAACCAGCCCGTCCGGCAGGTGCAGCAGAAGAAGGTACGCGCCCGGTTCCGCGGGAGGGGGCGCGCTCCCGGCGACGTCCCCCACGAGGGGAGCGGAAAGTCCCGCGCCGGCCAGCGCCTGAAGCAGCGTCCGGGGCGGCTCACTCATCGTCCAGCCGAATGGTCTTGCGACGGCGTTCGTAGGGGGTGAAGCCCATCTTCTGATAGAGGGGCAGGGCGCGCGGATCGTCCAGGGTGCAGGTTTCCACGCGGAAGACCTCGGGCTCGCGGCCCCAGGCCTCGTCTATGGCCTCGGCCAGCAGCCATTTGCCGATCCCGCGTCCGTGGAAGTCCGGAATGACGCCGAAATAGGCCAGCCACAGCTCGCCGTCGCCGCGGTCCTCGAGCTCGAAGAAACCTGCGGGCACGCCTGCGGAATAGGCCACGAAGATCGAGACGGAATCGTCGTGGATGATCTTCAGCAGCGCCTCGTCGTCCAGATTCCTGCGATCCACCCAGTGGTAGGCGTCGCCCACGGCGTTGTAGAGATAGCGGTAGAAATGCGCGGTCGGCTTCTCCGCCCGCATGAGGGTGAGCTTGAGGTTCGAGGGTGCGGGCACGAAGGCATGCGAGGGCGCATGCATCTCCAGATAGGTGACGATGGTTTCCAGACTGCGCTTCCCCCGCGTCCCGCTCTCCCCGTCGTTCATGCATTCTCCTCCGCCAGCTTGCGGCAGACGGGATCGGATATGGTGAGTTTCTCCGTGTCGTCCCGACTGGCCCATTCGAGCCACGAGCCGTCGTAGAGCGGATATTCGTCATGGCCGAGCACCGCGGCGGCCAGCATCGGCAGGCATGCCGTGACGCCGGACCCGCAGGTGAAGATCACCGGCCGTTCCAGGTCCACGCCGGCGGCATCGAACACGGCCTTGCACTCCTGGGGAGACTTCAACGTGTTGTCGATGTTGAGAAGCGTCTCGTAGTGCACGTTCAGCGATCCCGGCATGTGCCCCGAATTGATTCCCTCGTAAGGCTCGGGCTCGACACCACAGTAGCGCCCGGGCGAGCGCGCGTCCACCACCTGGGGGTCGCCATTCTCCAGCGCCCTGCGCACGTCGTCGAGCGTGGCGTAGAGCTCCGGCCTGCGGCGGGCCAGGAAACGGGCCGGTTCGCGGGGAGCGGGTTCCCCCTCCTCGGTGGGGTGGCCCTCCATGCTCCACTTTTCCAGTCCACCGTCCAGCACGGCCACGTTGTCGTGACCGAAGAGGCGGAACATCCACCATGCACGGGGCGCGGCGAAGGGCGCGTACGAATCGTAGACCACGACCATGCTGCCGCTGCCGATGCCGAGACGTCCCACCTGTTCGGCGAACTGCTCCGGCCCCGGCGCCATGTGGAAGAGATCCGTGTCGTGGTCGGCGATCTCGTCGATGTCGAAGAACACCGCGCCGGGAATCCGCTCCTCCAGGTATTCCTCATACGGAGTGCCGAGTCCCGTGGGACCGTCCTCGGGAAACGCCCAGCTGGCGTCCACGACAACAAGATCCGGATCGTTCAGGTGTTCCGCCAGCCAGTCCGTGCCGACAAGCCATCTGCTGCTCATTCCGTTCCCTCTCTCTTCATTCCGCCAGCCGGATGCGGATGCGCCTGTTGAGCCGCCCCTTCTTCTCGATCTTGACGACCTCGACGCGCCCGATCTCGCCCGTGGAGGAAACGTGCGTGCCGCCGCATGGCTGGCGGTCGATCCCTCCATCCTCGCCGATCTCGACGACGCGCACGGTTCCCGCTCCGCGCGGCGGCTTGACGGACATGGTCCGGACCATGTCCGGATTGGCGTCCAGCTCCTCCTCGGAAATATAGGTGACCCGCACCGGATGGTTCTGTGCGATCAGCACATTCAACCTTTCCGCAAGGTCCTCTTTCCGCACAGCGGAAGGGTCGTCGATCGCGAAATCGAGGCGTCCGCCGTCGTCGCCGACCTGTCCCCCGGTGACGGGGAAGGGGACCACGGAACACATCAGATGCATGGCCGTGTGCACCCGCATCCGTCTGCGGCGGAGTTCCGAATCGATGCGGGCGGTCACGGTCTCCCCGGGTTCCGGTAGCTCCTGTCCCTCGTCCGGAACGTGGATGATCTCGCCGGTTTCACGATCCTTCACGGTCGTGGCGATGCGCACGCGCGTTCCGTCCGCGCGGACGAGCTCCCCCGAATCGCCGGGCTGCCCCCCGCCGGTGGGATAGAACACCGTGCGGTCGAGGACGATGCCGCCCCTGTCGTTGATTTCGCGGACCGTGGCCTCGCATTCCGTGAGATAGGCATCGTCGCGAAACAGCTCTTCCGTCATTCTTCCGTCTCCCGCGGTTCGTCCACGAACACCTCCGGCATCTCCGGTCCGGGCTCCACGAGCCAGGGAGGCGGAGGCAGTTCCTTTTCCTTCAGGAATCGGGGGTTGTAAAGTTTCGACTGGTAGCGGCTGCCCGGATCGCACAGCATGGTGACGATGGTCCTGCCCGGCCCCAGATCCCGCGCCAGGCGGATCGCCGCCGCCACGTTGACGCCGGAGGAGCCGCCCAGGCACAGCCCCTCCAGCATGTTCAGATCGTACAGGACGGCGAGCGCTTCCGCGTCCGTGATCCTGTAGGCCTCGTCCACCACGGCACCCTCGAGATTCTTCGTGATGCGCCCCTGGCCGATGCCCTCGGTGATGGAGGAGCCTTCGGATTTCAGCCTGCCGGTCTTGTAGTAGCTGTAGAGCGCGGAGCCGCAGGGGTCGGCGAGCGCGATCACGATGTCCCGCTTCCGTGCCTTCAGGCCGTCGGATACGCCGCCCAGCGTGCCGCCGGAGCCGACGGCGGCGACGAAGGCGTCCACACGTCCATCCGTCTGGTCCCAGATCTCCCTGGCGGTGGTCTCCTCGTGGGAGCGGCGGTTGACGACGTTGTCGAACTGGTTGGCCCAGAAGGCGCCACCGGGAAAGACGTCCTTCAGGCGTTCGGCGAGACGCTCCGAGTAATGCACGTAGTTGTTGGGGTCGCGGTAGGGCTTCGCCGGCACCTCGACGAGCCGGGCGCCGAGCAGGCGCAGGGCGTCCTTCTTCTCCCGCGACTGGGTTTCCGGAATGACGATCACGGATTCCAGCCCGAGGGCGTTGGCCACCAGCGTCAGGCCGATCCCCGTGTTGCCCGCCGTTCCCTCCACGACCGCGCCGCCCGGCTCCACCAGCCCGCGCTCCAGGGCGTCGCGGACCATCCAGAGCGCGGGACGGTCCTTCACGGAAAAGCCCGGATTGAGAAACTCGCATTTGCCGAGAATTTCGCATCCGGTGGCCTCGGAAGCCTTGCGGAGCCTGACGAGCGGCGTATTGCCGATCAATCCCAGCACATCGCCGGATTTCATCTTCGTTCCTCCCCGTCGTCATGGTTTTGCTGCATGGTGATAGCACGATTGGGACTGGACAAGCCCCGTCCGATGGTTATTTCATGCACCGAGAGATGTCTCGCACGCCTTGAGGGGATGCCAGAATGACGGATTTCGCCCGTGCCCGCGCGCACATGATCGATTCCCAGGTGCGCACCAACAACGTCATCGACCTGCGTGTCATCGCGGCCATGTCCGAGGTGCCGCGCGAGGAGTTCGCGCCCGACGAGATGCGGGAATACGCCTACATCGACAAGGATCTCTTCATCGGCGTGGACGAAAGGGGCAGGGCGCGGTACATGCTGCAGCCCATGACGCTGGCGCGCATGCTCCAGCTCGCGGAGATCCGGCACGACGACTGCGTGCTGAACGTCGCCTGCGCCTCGGGCTACTCTACGGCGGTTCTGGCGGATCTGGCGCAGTCCGTCATCAGCCTGGAGGAGAGCGCCTCCTTTTCCGCGCGGGCCACGGAGGTTCTGGAACGGCTCGACGTGACCAATGCCGCCTTCGTCAATGGTCCGCACGAACATGGATGGGAGAAGGAGGCGCCGTTCGACGTCATCGTCGTGAACGGCCGGCTGACGCGCCGTCCCGACGCGCTGCTCGGGCAGCTGAGGGATCTGGGGCGGCTGGTGGCCGTCTACGGCCCGGAAGAGGTTGCCACGATCCGCGTCTGGACCCGCCGCGACGGCGTGGTTTCGCATGTGGACGAATTCGACGCCACCGCGCCGCTGGCTCCGGGTTTCGAGGCGGAACGCCCCGCCTTCGTCTTCTGAGGATCCGGGAAGGAGGGCCTTCTCCTGTCGGCGTGCCGTCCTTTTCCTCAGGCCGCGACCTCCCGCAGACCGGCGGAGAGCCTTTCCAGACCCGCCTCCAGATCCTCCGCCGAAGCCGCGAAGGACAGGCGGATCGCGGTGTCCGAGCCGAAGGCGCTGCCCGGGACCACGGCCACTCCATGCCGTTCCAGAAGCCAGTCGCAGAAGCCGTCCACGTCGTCCGCGATGCCGCCCCGCCGCGCCGCCGACAGCGCCGGGCGGATGTCCGGGAAGGCGTAGAACGCGCCCTGCGGCGGACGGACACGCACGCCGGGCATGTCCCCGAGCCAGGTCATGACGAGGGATCTCCGGGCCTCGTAGGCCTGCCGCATGGCCTCCACGGGCTCGCGCGGTCCCTCCAGGGCCGCGATCGCGGCCCGCTGGACGAAGGCGTTGGCTCCAGCGGTCAGCGCCCCCTGCATCTTCTGGATGGCACGGGCGACGGGTTCCGGCGCCGCGGCGTATCCCAGACGCCAGCCGGTCATGGCGAAGCCCTTGGAGAAGCCGTTTATGGTGATGGTGCGCGGCTTCATGCCGGGCAGGGAGCCGATGGAAACCGGCCGGATCCCGTCGAAGACGATGTATTCGTAGATCTCGTCGGAAATCACCATGGCCGAGGGGTGGCTGCGGATGACGTTCGCGAGCGCCTTCAGCTCCGTCGCGGAATGCACCGCGCCGGACGGATTGGACGGCGAGTTCAGCAGCACCAGCTTCGTGCGTTCCGTCAGGGCCGCCGCCACCTGCGTGGCCGCGACCTTGTAGCCGTTCTCGAACGAGGAGGAGAGGATCACGGGACGCCCGCCCGCAAGACGCACGATCCCCTCGTAGGCGACCCAGTAGGGCTGCATGAGGATCACCTCGTCGCCCTCCGAGACTAGGGCGAAGATGGCGTTCGTGATCGCCTGCTTGGCACCGTTGGTGACGACGATCTCCTCCGGCGAGCAGGACAGGCCGTTCTCCCTGCGCAGCTTCTCCGCGATGGCGGCGCGCAGTTCCGGCAGTCCCGGAATGGGCGCGTAGTGCGTCCATCCCTCCTCGAGCGCGGCGCAGGCGGCGGCGCGGATGTGTTCGGGCGTGTCGAAATCCGGCTCGCCCAGGGTGAGCGAGACGATGTCGCGTCCCCGTGCGCGCAGCTCGCGGGCCTTCCGGGACATGCGCAGGATGGCGGCCTCCTCGACGCCTGTCACGCGCCATGTCAGATTGTTTTCGGGACGGAATATGGACATCGTCGCAGCCTTTCTTGCCAAGCCTGTCCTGAATGGAACCACAGCGAGGCTTTTTGCCACGCCCCGCTTGCGCGGAAAAGCGCAAAAGTTCAACCTCGGTGACCAGGATTCGCAAACGGGGGCGAAAGTCACATGAGAAAAATCCTTCCGACGGTGCTTCTGGCGGCGGTCGCGGCGACGTCCGCGGGCTGCGCGAAGAAGGACGCGGCACCTGCCGTGGGCGCGGCTCCGGGCGGCGCGAAGGTCAGCGGCGTGCGCACCGAACCGGTCAACTACAACGGTCGCATGTACCGTGTCAGCTTCCGCCAGAAGGACGGTCCCGGGCACTATGTGGTGACGGTAGCCGCCCCGGGCAGGAAGCTCGGCGGCACGGACGGAGACCGCAAGATCGTCGAACGGATCGCCATGTCCACGGTCCGGCATTTCAACTGCCGCGACGGACACAAGGCCCGCATCGTGCCGGGAACGCAGAAACACGCGAACGGCCGCTGGATCATGCAGGCCAGATGCGGTCCGGCCTGAAACTTCATGGAAACGTCCATGCCCGTTGCACACGGCACACCTCGATATGCCAGCTTTCGTACCATTCCTCCCGCCCCCTCCGCCGAGCCTCGAGATGTTCCGGATGCTCCCGCCAACGCGCGATATCTTCCTCCGAGCGCCACCACGATATGGTAATGCCGGAGCCGTCCACATCCCGCACATTGCGCATTCCAGGAAAACCCGGCATGTCCCGCGCCAGCATCACCATGCGTTCGGCCGTTTCGGCATGGCCGGGAGCCGGATCACGAAGCCGGGAGATGAAGATGACGGCGATACATCCCTCCCGACCAGTCATGAAACGCTTCCTCCGCCGCGTCTTGCGAATGCCCGTTTTTGTCGGTAATACCTTCGCACGTCCGGGCGGTTAGCTCAGTTGGTAGAGCATCTCGTTTACACCGAGAGGGTCGGCAGTTCGAGTCTGTCACCGCCCACCAGACTTTGAAGCTGTCGCCGAAAATTCTCTGACGAGCCCTTCATGCCCCGGATCCAGGCCTATCTCGACACCCTGCGCGCCCATTTGGAGCCGCTGGTGAACCGTCTGCTCGAGTGGTTCGCCTCGCCGGCCTTCTACGGACAGATAGGCATCATTGCCGCGGCGCTCGTCATCAGTCTCTTCGCCGCCGGCTGGCTGCACCGCCGCATCGCCTTCTTCAGGGAGCCTCCCCGGGAGGGCAGGGGATTTCCGGACAGGATCGCCCGGCTGCTGCATTCCTTCGGCGATCTTCTCAGGCCGGCGCTGCTCGTGCTCGCTCTCGCGGTCGGCATCAGTGTCGCGCAGGCGGCTCTCGGCACGGCGTGGCTGGTGCGCCTGGCACAGAGCGCATCCGTGATCTGGGTGCTCTACGCCGCGATAAACCGCTACATCTCCGACCCGCTGATACGCTCCGCGGCCATATGGCTGGGCATCCCGGTGGCGACGCTGCACGTCTTCGGCTGGTACGATTCCGTGGCCGCCTGGCTCGACGGCCTCTCCCTGCAGATCGGGAACATCCGCCTTTCCCTCTACTTCCTGCTGAAGGCCGCCGTTTTCGGAGGACTGTTCTTCTGGATCGGCCGCATGACCTCGGAGGCGGGACAGAGCGCCATCCGCAGGCAGGAAGCGCTCGAGAAGCCGACCCGGGAACTGTTCGCGAAACTGTTCGAGCTCGCCCTCTACGCGATCGTCTTCATTCTGCTGATGCAGGTGCTCGGCCTGAACCTGACCGCCCTGGCGGTGTTCGGTGGCGCGATCGGCGTCGGACTGGGTTTCGGCCTGCAGCAGATCGCGGCCAACTTCATCTCCGGCATCATCATTCTGCTGGAGCGCTCCATCACCGTCGGCGACTACATCGAGCTGGAAGGGGGCAAGGCCGGCATCGTCAAGCAGATCAACATGCGTTCCACCACGCTGGAGACCTTCGACGGCAAGGAGATCGTCGTTCCCAACGAGAAGTTCATCACCACCCGTTTCGTCAACTGGACGCACGACGACCCCCGCCAGAGATACGAGGTGGAATTCATGGTCGGTTACGAAACCGACCTGCACAAGGTGCCCCCCGTCATCGAGGCGGCCGTTTCCCGCCATCCCCGCGTGCTCGACGCCCCGGAGAAGCCGGACTGCGAGCTGCGGGGCTTCGAAGGCAGCGGCGTGAAATTCGCCGTGGAATTCTGGGTGGACGGGCTGGACGACGGCCCCAACAAGTTCTCCTCGGACGTACTGTTTCTCATTTGGGACGCGCTGAAGGACAACGGCATCCGCATTCCGTATCCGCGGCATGACGTCGTGATACTCGACGGGGACGGAAAACCCGCGTTTCCGGGGGGCGGCGGAAACGACGGCGAGCCGCGCAGAGCCGGTTGACCAGGACGAACACCGCCGGCTCTTCCGCTCAGCAGTTGCTGATCAGTTCGCCAATGGACCGGCTGCCCTCTCCGCAACCACCATCCGAGGCCTTGCGGCCATCCGCTTCGGGCCGCGTGCGCGGACGCGGCGCGGGCGAGGAGGCTCCACCCCGCAGCACCTGTTCCCGCCATCCCGGCACACCGCGCCACAGATCGCGGGACATGGGCAGCATGGGTTTGCCCAGACGCGTACGGTACACATGCACGCCGCGGAGGACCTTCTGGACGTACTTCCGCGTCTCGGTGATGGGAATGAGCTCGACCCATTCCACCGGATCGGGGCGTCCGCTTCTGAAGTCACCGTAGTATTTCAACCACTTGCGGACATTTCCTCCACCGGCGTTGTAGGCCGCGAAGCCCAGCACGTACGAGCCGGAGAATTTCCGGATCAGCTGGGAGAGATGATGGCGGCCGAGCATGAGGTTGTACGCGGGGCGCGAAATGAGCCATGCCCGCTTGTAGGGCACGCGCAGGATCCGGGCCTCGCGCCGGGCCGTTCCCGGCATCAACTGCATCAGTCCTTTCGCGCCGGCATGGCTCCCCGCGCGGGCGTTGAATTCGCTCTCCTGACGGATCAGTCCGAGAAGGACGGCTTCCTCGAGCGGCGGTCCCAGATGCCTGAACCGGGGCAGGGCCTTCACGGGATAGCCGTAGTTGTCGATGTCTATGCCCTTCGCGCCCGCGGCCTTGGCGAGCTTCACGGCCATGACCGGCCCGCCGGCATCCCACAGCAGGGATGCGGCCGCGGCGAGATGTGCGCGGTCGTTCCAGGCGTGGGCCATGGGCCAGATGAAGGCCGAAACGTGCCATTCCCCACCGGCGCGGCCGAGCAGCCGCACGGCGCGGCCGAACCTGTGGGAAGCCACGTCGCGTTTCGCCTTGGCCGTCGGCACGCCCTTGCTGATCGGTATGGGCCTGCGTCCCAGCCCGATCTTCTCGCGCGACAGCAGGCCGTAGTAGACCGTCGGCGTGCGTGCCGATTCCCCGTAGGCCCGGCGTGCGCCCGCGATGTCTCCCAGTGCCTCCCGCGCACGGCCCACCCAGTACCAGGCCTTGGCTTTCTGCGTCCGTGTCCTGGCGTGCCGGGTCATGCGCATGAAATGTTCCAGGGCCTGCTTCCTTCTGCCGAGCTTCTCCAGCGCGATGAAACCGGCGAGGAACTCGCCCCGGAACGCCGACTTGCCGGTGGCGAAACCGTGCGATGCGGCCAGACGATAGGCGCGCGGCCAGTACTTCCGGTAGGAAGTCCCGAGCAGATAGCGCGCCACGAGGCGCTTTTCGGTCCACCACTGCACGGGGTCCAGCTGCCGTTCGCGGGAGGGCGCCCGCTCCAGCGCGGCCAGCGCCTTCGTCAGCGGTCCCCGCTTGCGCCAGTAGCGGATCATCGCGTAGCGCATGGCGGGCTTTCCGCGAAGGGAGGCGGGCAGACGGGCATAGAGCGCCGGCCCGTTGCGACGGAAGCGGATGAGTGCGCGGGCCGCGTTTGCCGCCGCGACATGGGAGCGGGAGAGCAGGCCCGCGGTGCGCACCGCCGCGCGGGTCTTCTGCGCCGTGATGAGCCTCCACATGCGGGTTTCGTGATCACCGGCGCCCAGAAGCCTGCGCATTTCCGAAAGTACGAACCGCTCCGCGGCCAGTCCGAGGTCCGGGCTGTGCCAGGCCATGCGCAGATGGCGGAGCGCCTCGTTCCGCCGCCCTTCCTTCATGCGCAGCCAGGCGAGGGCGACCCGTCCGTTGAGGGAGTGGGGTGCGTGTTTCGCGAAATACGTCCGAAGCCGCGCGACGTTCCGCGACTTCATGAGCAGTTCCTCGGCCTTGGTGCGCAGGGATCCGGCATAGGGCCACCGCGGATCGGAATCGACGAACCGGATGATCCTCTCCGCGCCCGCTTCCTCGGGCTTGCGCCGCAGATAGATCCATTCCACGACCTTCGCGGCCACCGGATCGCCGCTGGCCCGGACCTTGAGGAAGGCCTCACGGAAACGGCCGCGCACGGCCGCATGGACCGCCGCGGTGGCTGCGTCCCGCGGAACGCCCCTTTTGCGGATCCCGGAGCCGGTGGAGGTGAAGTTCCGCGCAGCGGGCTCGCTGTCGTCGGGGCGGGCCTGGAGCGCCCCCGTGGGCAACACGCACGCGACGGCCGTCGCCACGGCCAGAAGCGCCGGCGCGGCGCGCCTTCCAATTCCGTCTGTCCGAAAATGCCGTCTCATGTTCAAGCCCCCGTTCGTACCGCCATACGATAGACGCGACCGCCGGGCGCGTCCACCGAATGGGTTGCCGCAGGCACGGGGATGTGGTTAAGGTTGCCCGGTTCCATGCACGGACTGTCTGACAGACAGGGTTAATGAAACCTTAACGGGAGCGGAAGCCGGCCACGCACTCTTTCCACGATGCGGAGGCGTGCCGGCGGCAACGAACAGGAGCAGGATCGTGACCGCCAGTTTCAGGGGTTCCTTCCCCGCGCTCATCACGCCGATGACGGAAGACGGCTCTCTGGACGAGGAGGCCCTGCGCAAATTCGTGGACTGGCAGATCGGGCAGGGATCGGACGGCCTCGTCGCGGTCGGCACCACGGGGGAATCCCCGACCCTGACGGAGGATGAGCACAAGGCCGTCATCGAGATCGTCGTCGAGCAGACGCGGGGCAGGGTGCCCGTCATCGCCGGGACCGGTTCCAATTCCACGGCCGAGGCGATCGAATACACCCGCCATGCGGAGAAGGCCGGCGCGGATGCCGCGCTTGTCGTCGTGCCCTACTACAACAAGCCGACGCAGGAAGGCCTCTACGCGCATTTCAGGGCCGTGGCCGAGGCGACGGAACTGCCGGTCATCGTCTACAACGTTCCCGGTCGCACCGTCGCCGACATTTCCGACGACACCATCGCCCGGCTCGCCGCCGACTGCCCGAACATCGTCGGCGTCAAGGACGCCTCCGGAGACCTCAACCGTCCGTCCAACCTGCGGCGCCTGCTGGGCGGCAGGGAGTTCGCCATGCTCTCCGGGGAGGACGGGACGGCCCTGGGTTTCAACGCCCACGGCGGCCGGGGCTGCATTTCCGTGACCGCCAACATCGCGCCCGCGCTCTGCGCGGAGTTCCAAAAGGCGACGCTCGAAGGCGACTACGCGAAGGCGCTGGAGCTGCAGGACAGGCTCTTCCCGCTGCACAGGGCGATGTTCGTCGAGACCTCCCCGGGCCCGGTGAAGTATGCCGCTTCCCTGCTGGGGCTGTGCTCGTCCTTCGCCCGGCTGCCGATGGTGGAGATCTCCGACGCCTCGAAGCGGGTGGTCGAGGACGCCATGCGGGTGGCGGGACTGCTGGACTGAACATCATGTCTTCGAAGAGCGGTGGCGCGAAGAAGCGGTCGGAGGGCGGCAAGGTCGTCGCCGAAAACCGGCGCGCCCGGTTCGACTACGAAATCTCCGATACCTTCGAGGCGGGCCTGGCCCTGGTCGGGACCGAAGTGAAATCCCTGCGCGAGGGCAGGGCGAACATCGCGGAGAGCTACATCGCTCCGGAGAACGACGAGCTCTGGCTCATAAACGCCGACATCCCCGAATACAGCTTCGGCAACCGCTTCAACCACGAACCGCGCCGGAAGCGGAAGCTGCTCATGCACCGTCGCGAGATCGACCGTCTCGCGCAGGCGGTGCAGCGGCAGGGCATGACCATCGTGCCGCTGAAGATGTATTTCAACGAAAAGGGGATCGTGAAACTCCTGATCGGCCTGGCGCGCGGCAAGAAGCTCCACGACAAGCGCGAAACGGAGAAGAAGCGCGACTGGCAGCGCCAGAAGGCCCGCCTCATGCGCAAGTTCGGGTAGAGAATTGCGCCGTCTCGCCGCATGCGAGCGCAATTCTTAGGATATCCTTTACCTTGACGCCCCTATTGTCACGGCATCGAGATGCCGCTGGGGAGCCTTTCTGGAGGTACGGGGCCGCAACGGAAAGGTGCATGAAGTGAACGTGAACGTTTCAAACGTAAGTCTTCAGGATGTTGCGGCCGAGACGGGCAGGAGATTCATCCTGTTCGGCCGGTTCATGCTTCCGGACCAGAGCGAGCATGCCTGCCGCCTGAGGAACATCACGCCGGACGACGCGGAGATCGTCACCGAAACCGAGGTGGAGGCCGGCACCCACGTCGTCGCCTACATCGACGAAATCGGTCGTCTGGAAGGGGTGGCGAGCGGACGCATGCCCGACGGCTTCATCCTCGCCCTGCGGCTGACGCGCGTGGGGCGCGAGCGCATCTTCAGACGGCTCCAGTGGCTTCGGGACAAGGCGCTCGGCAAGGTCGTCGATCAGCGCCGCCACGAACGCTACAGCCCGAAGGATTCGAAATCCGTGATAACCCTGCCGGACGGCCGCTCCTACCCTTGCGAGGTGCTGGACATCTCGCTCTCGGGAGCCTCTATCCGCACGCAGGTGCTGCCGGAGATCGGAACCCACGTCATGCTGGGGCGGATGCGTGGCCGCGTGGTGCGCTATCACGAGCAGGGGATCGCCGTCGAATTCGTCCGGCTCATGGAGCAGAAGGAGCTCGACGCGCAGATCCGCAAGCGGTGAGGCGCAACGTCGTGCGCCGGATCCCCGAGGGGCCTTTTCGCCATGTTTCCTTCATCATCTTGATGAAACCTCGTTGCAATTCGAGCCATGGGGGATCATAAGCGCGACATGAGCAACATCGCCGTCATCATTCTCGCAGCGGGTCTGGGGACGCGGATGCGATCCTCCAGACCCAAGGTGCTGCACGAGGCCGCGGGCCGTTCGCTGCTCGGGCATGTTCTGGACGCGGCCGGCCGGCTGGAACCGCGGCGCTGCGTCGTCGTCACCGGGGCCGACGTGCCGGAGGTCGCCGAAGAGGCCCGGCGCTGGATGCCGCATGCCGAGACGGTACCGCAGGCCGAACGGCTGGGAACGGCCCATGCCGTCTCCATGGCCGGGGACGCGCTGCGGGATTTCCATGGCACGACCGTCATCCTCTACGGCGACGTGCCGCTGCTTGAAAGCGAAACCATCCGCAGGCTCGCCGACACGGTCGCCGACGGGCGGCCGCTGGCCGTGCTGGGGTTCCATGCCGCGGACCCCACTGGCTACGGCAGACTCATTCTCGACGGGAACGGCGATCTCGTCGCGATCCGCGAGGAACTCGACGCCTCGCCGGAAGAACGGGCCCTGACCCTGTGCAATTCGGGGGTCATGGCCGTGGACAACGAACTGCTCTGGCGGCTGCTGCCGCGGATCGGAAACGACAACGCCAAGGGGGAGTACTACCTGACGGACCTCGTCTCCCTCGTCGTCGGGGAAGGGCTGAAGGCCGGACATGCGACCTGCCCGGAAGAGGAGGTCATGGGCGTCAACGACCGCGTCCAGCTCTCGCGGGTGGAAGCCGTCTTCCAGAACCGCCTGCGTCGCCGCGCCATGGAGAACGGTGCGACCCTCGTCGATCCCTCCTCGGTGTTTCTGTCGTGGGACACGCGGCTCGGCCGGGATGTCACGGTGGAGCCCTGGGTCTGGTTCGGCCCCGGTGTCAGCGTCGGCGACGGCGTGACAATCCGCGCCCATTGCCATCTGGAGAACGCCAGGGTCGCAGACGGCGCGCAGATCGGTCCATTCGCCCGCCTGCGCCCGGCGGCAGACGTGCGCAGCGGCGCGAAGATCGGCAATTTCGTCGAGATCAAGAAGGCCGTCGTGGAGGAGGGCGCGAAGGTGAACCACTTCACCTACATCGGCGACGCCCGCGTGGGCGCCCGCGCCAACATCGGCGCCGGAACCATCACCTGCAACTACGACGGCTTCTTCAAGCATTTCACGGACATCGGCGAGGAAGCGTTCATCGGTTCCAACTCGGCCCTCGTGGCGCCCGTGCGCATAGGCAGGGGCGCATATGTGGGATCCGGAAGCGTCATCACCGAGGACGTGGCGCCCGGTGCGCTCGCGCTCGGGCGCGGGCGGCAGGTGGAGAAACCGGGCTGGGCGGAAAGATTCCGCGCGGCCATGAGGAAACGCAAGGAAGGCGGGCACTGAGCCCGCCGGCCGTCTCAATTCCGTCGGCGCGCCGGATGCCGCGGCCGGCGGGTGTCAAGCGGGAGAGAGACCGGACATGTGCGGAATCGTCGGAATTCTGGGCAGGGAACCCGTGGCGATGCGTCTCGTCGAGGCGCTGCGGCGGCTGGAGTATCGCGGCTACGACTCCGCGGGCATAGCGGTGCTCGAGAACGGCAGGCTGGAACGCGTCCGCGCGCCGGGCAAGCTGGGTCAGCTCATGGCGTGCCTGTCCGAAAGGGAACTGAAGTCCACCATAGGCATCGGACAC
This sequence comes from uncultured Rhizobiaceae bacterium, assembly GCA_964430935.1. GTDB lineage: Bacteria > Pseudomonadota > Alphaproteobacteria > Rhizobiales > Aestuariivirgaceae > Thermopetrobacter. The sequence continues at coordinate 19,416 of CAYSHK010000036.1, read as the reverse complement.
ACCCGCTGGGCGACCCACGGCGTTCCCACCGAGAACAACGCGCATCCGCACTTCGCCGGACGCGTGGCCATCGTGCACAACGGCATCATCGAGAATTTCAAGGCCCTGCGCGCCTCTCTCGAGGCCGACGGCATCAAGCCGGAGACGGACACCGACACCGAAATCGTCGCCCATCTCATCGACCGCCGGCTTGGGCAGGGGCTGTCTCCCGTCGAGGCCGTCCAGAAGACGCTCGAGGAGCTGGAGGGGGCCTTCGCCTTCGTCATCATGTTCGAGGGCGAGGATGACCTCCTGATCGGCGCCCGGCGCGGTTCGCCGCTGGCCGTCGGGCATGGCGAGGGAGAGATGTATCTCGGTTCCGACGCCATCGCACTGGCGCCGTTCACCAACCGCGTGACCTATCTGGAGGATGGCGACACGGTCGTGCTGACGCGCAACTCCCTGACCCTCTACGACGCGCAGGGACGTCAGACCGTGCGTCCGCTCCAGTTCACGCAGGCTTCCGCGCTTCTGGTGGACAAGGGCAACTACCGCCATTTCATGGCCAAGGAGATCGCCGAACAGCCCGCTGTGGTCGGACACACCATGGCCGAATATCTGGATTTCAACGCCAACCGCGTCACGCTGCCGGACCTGCCGTTCGATCTGGCCTCCCTCGACCGCATCACCATAACCGCCTGCGGCACCGCCTACTATGCGGGCATGGTGGCCAAATACTGGATCGAACAGCTGGCGCGCATACCCGTGGACGTGGACGTGGCGTCCGAGTTCCGCTACCGCGAGGCCCCACTGAAGCAGGGCGGCCTGTCGCTGGTGATCTCGCAGTCCGGGGAGACGGCGGACACGCTCGCCGCCCTAAGGTACTGCAAGAACATGGGTCAGCACGTGGCGGCCGTGGTCAACGTTCCGGAATCCACCATCGCCCGGGAAAGCGACATCATCCTGCGCACCTACGCCGGGCCGGAGATCGGTGTCGCCTCCACGAAGGCCTTCACCTGCCAGCTGACCGTGCTCGCCGCCTTCGCCATCGCCGTGGCCCGTGCCCGGGGCGCCATAGACGAAGAGGAGGAGGCGCGGCTCGTCAGAGCCATGAACCGCCTTCCGCGCCTTCTGGTGCAGGCCCTGTCCCAGGATGCGCACATCGAGGAGGTGGCGAAGAAGATCGCCCATGCGCGCGACATCCTCTACCTCGGACGCGGCATAAACTACCCGACGGCCCTCGAAGGCGCCCTGAAGCTGAAGGAGATCTCCTACATCCACGCGGAGGGTTATGCCGCCGGCGAGCTCAAGCATGGTCCCATCGCGCTGATCGACGAGGGCGTGCCCGTCGTGGTCATCGCTCCACGGGACGCGTTGTTCGACAAGACGGTTTCCAACATGGAGGAGGTCGCCGCCCGTGGAGCGCACATCGTCCTGATCACCGACGAGGAGGGGGCGCGGGACCACGGCCACAATACCTTCGAGACCATCGCCGTTCCGACCTCGGACCCCTTCATCGCGCCCATCCTCTACGCGATACCGGTCCAGCTGCTGGCCTACCATGCAGCGGTCTTCCTCGGAACCGACGTGGACCAGCCGCGCAATCTGGCCAAGTCCGTGACCGTCGAATGAATTGGCGGGGCCGGCGGCGTGACGCGGGCCTGCGGAGCGTGTCGCAATAATGCCACAGGAGTGTTGAATTCATGCAACATTCCTGCATAGTTATTCCGGAAAACCGGAACGGAACGAACGACGCCACATGACTCCGGCAAGGCAAGAACCAGACGCGAAGACCGCGCACCGGCATGCGGCGGACGGGGCCTCCTCCGACGACGAGGACATCGTCGCTTTCAGGCGGCCGCGCACCGGCCGGGTGGGGCTGGTCCTGGTCGTGTTCGCCGTCGTCGCGGGCCTGGTGACCTATGCCATTCTCACGGGACTGACGCCGATCCGTCCCACCCCCCGCATCGTCACCACGCTTCTGTGGCTGAACGCGGGCTTCGTGCTGCTGATGGCCATTCTCATCGGCTGGCAGGTCGCTCTGCTGATCCGCGCGCGCAGGCGGCGGCTCGAGGGAGCGGGGCTGCACATCCGGATCGTGACGCTGCTGTCCCTGTTCGCCGCCGTACCGGCGATCATCGTCGCCGTCTTCGCCTCCGTCACGCTCAACCGGGGTCTGGACGCATGGTTCTCCGAGCGCATCCAGTCCATCGTCAACAGGGCGGTGGACGTGGCCCAGACATACATCCAGGAAAAGACGGATCTCGCGCGGATCGATCTGGCCGGCATCGCGTCGGATCTCGAGAAGAACGCGGAACTCTTCGAGAAGGACCGCCAGAAGCTCGTCCAGCACGTGGCCCTGCTGGCCGCCGTGCGTGGACTGACGGGCGTCTTCGTCATCGACCAGAAGAACAGGCGCCTGGACGTGATGGTCCGCGCCAGCGACAATGTGCGTTTCCGTCCTCCTCCGCCGGCGGCCTTCGAGGTGGCGAAGAAGGGCAAGGCGCTCGTCATGGGCCCGGGCCCCGGCGACAACATCATCCGGGGGCTGAAACGCCTCGATCTGCCGGGCGAGCGCTATCTCTACGTGTACCGGACCGTCAACAGGGACGTCCTCAAGCAGTTGGTGAAGGCGCGTCGGGAGCAGGAGGAATTCGCGCAGCTGAAATCCCAGAGGTTCGGTCTCCAGGTCACCTTCGCGCTCATGTACGCCTCGGTGACCTTCATCTTCCTTCTGGCCGCGATCTGGTTCGGTCTCTGGCTCGCGGACCGGCTGGTGGAGCCGGTCATCGGGCTCATCCGCGCCGCCCGGCAGGTGTCCGGCGGGAACTTCAACGTCCGCCTGCCCGTGGGACGGGCCACGGGCGACATAGAAACCCTCCTGCGCGCCTTCAACCAGATGACGCGGCAGCTGAAGGCGCAAAGGGAGGAACTGCTGGACGCCTATCACAAGCTCGACCAGCGGCGGCGCTTCACGGAGGCCGTGCTGGCGGGGGCCTCGGCGGGCGTGCTGGGACTGGACAGGGAAGGGTGCATCACGCTGGTCAACCGCTCCGCCCTGAAACTGCTCGGAATGCACAGGGACGACCTGATCGGGAAGAGGCTGTCGGACGTTCTGCCCGAATTCACGGGGGCTTTCGGGAAGGCGAGGAACAAGCGCTCGGGATACGCCGAAGACAACGTGACCCGGACCGTCGGGGAGGAGGAGCGCAATTTCATCGTGCGCATCACGACGGAACGTGGCGGACAGGACGTCTTCGGCTACGTCGTGACGTTCGACGACATCACGGAGCTGCTCAACGCCCAGCGCAATGCCGCATGGGCGGACATCGCCCGCCGCATCGCCCACGAGATCAAGAATCCGCTGACCCCCATCCAGCTCTCAGCGGAACGCCTGAAACGCCGCTACGCCAAGGAGATCACCTCCCGGCCGGACGTCTTCGAGCAGTGTACGGACACCATCATCCGGCAGGTCGGCGACATCGGCCGCATGGTGGACGAATTCTCCTCCTTCGCGCGGATGCCCTCCGCCCATCCGGAACCGAACGACCTCGTGCAGGTGGTCAAGGAGGCGCTGCTTCTGCAGCGCGTCGCCAGCGACGACATCTCCTTCGAGATGCGCCTGCCGGACGAGCCCCTCGTCTTCGCGTTCGACCGCCGGCTCATCACGCAGGCGCTGACCAATCTGGTCAAGAACGCACGGGAATCCATCGAGGCGCGGCTGGAGGAGACCCCGGAGCCGCCGGGGCGCATCGTCGTGGAAATCGTCACGGAGGGCGACCGGGCGGAAATCCGGGTGATCGACAACGGCCGCGGCCTTCCGAGGGAGAACCGCGGCAGGCTCACGGAACCCTACATGACCACACGGGAGAAGGGCACGGGTCTGGGACTGGCCATCGTCAAGCGCATCATGGAGGAGCACGGCGGACAGCTCAGGCTCGAGGACGCGCCGGACGGGCGGGGAGCCATGGTGATCCTTTCGCTGGTCATGAAGACGGCAGAAAAATCGGATAGCAGCAGAACACAACCCGAAACCGGACAGGCGACATGACTGCGGACATTCTGATAGTCGACGACGAGGCCGACATCCGAGAGCTGATCGGAGGCATCCTCGAGGACGAGGGCTACGAGCCGCGTCTGGCCCACGACAGCACCTCCGCGCTTGCGGAAATCGAGAAGCGGCGGCCGGCACTGGTGATTCTGGACATCTGGCTCCAGGGTTCCCGTCTCGACGGACTGGAGCTTCTGGAGGTGATCAAGTCGGAGCACCCGGATCTTCCCGTGGTCATCATTTCCGGCCATGGCAATATCGAAACCGCTGTCGCGGCCATCAAGAAGGGTGCCTACGACTACATAGAGAAACCGTTCAAGGCCGACAGGCTCGTGCTCGTGGTGAACCGGGCGCTCGAAATCTCCCGCCTGCGCCGCGAGAACACGGACCTGAAGGAACGCACCGGAAGCGAAACCCGCATCATCGGGGAGTCCCCGGCCATCCGCCATCTCATCCAGGATCTGCGGAAGATCGCGCCGACGAATTCCCGCGTGATGATCACCGGTCCCATGGGAGCCGGCAAGGAACTGACCGCCCGCACCCTGCACGAATGGTCGTCGCGCCGGGACGGCCCCTTCGTCGTGCTGCCCGCGGCCGCCCTGTCGCCCGAGCGGATGGAGATCGAGCTCTTCGGCACGGAGGGCGGCGGCAGCGTCCGGCGGGTGGTCGGCAAGCTGGAGGAGGCCCATGGCGGCACCCTCTACATCGACGAAGTGGCGGACATGCCCCTGGAGACGCAGGGCAAGGTGCTGCGCGTGCTGGTGGACCAGACCTTCACCCGGGTCGGCGGTGACACGCCGGTGAACGTCAACGTGCGCATCGTCTCCTCCTCCAGCCGCAATCTTCCCGAGCTGATCGAGCAGCGCGCCTTCCGCGAGGACCTCTACCACAGGCTCGCCGTGGTTCCGCTGCATGTTCCGGCACTGGCGGAACGGCGCGAGGACATCCCCCTTCTGATCGAGCACTTCATGGAGCAGTATTCCCGCCAGTCCGGCCAGCCGCCGCGCCGTCTCTCGGAGGAGGCCGTGGCCCTGCTGCAGGCGCGTGAATGGCCGGGCAACGTGCGCCAGCTGCGCAACTACATAGAGCGTCTGATGATCATCTGCGGCACGGGCGACGCCTCCGAGATCACGCCGGACATGCTGCCGAAGGACACGCCGCCTTCGACCCAGGACGACGGCGGTTTCGACATGGAGAAGCTGCTCGCGCTGCCGCTCCGCGAAGCGCGGGAATCGTTCGAACGCGCCTATCTCGCCGCGCAGCTGACCCGGTTCTCAGGAAACATATCCCGCACCGCCCAGGCGATAGGCATGGAACGGTCGGCCCTGCACAGGAAGCTCAAGGGGCTGGGACTCGGCTGAGGCTGCGAGGCGGACCTCACTTCGTCGCCCGTGGCGCGCGGCCGCCGGCTCCGCGGCCGTACAGCCAGGCGGGTATGCCGGCCGCGAGATAGATGCCCGCCACGGCGAGCAGGGTCGTCGGCTTCTCATTGGCCAGATGGATCACCAGCAGCAGCACGGTCGTGGCCATGAGGCCGATGCCCGCGGCGATGATCCACGCACGCGAATGCGTCTGCCCCCGCAGCCTCCAGTTGGCGACGGAGACGCCGATCGAGACGAGCAGGAAGGTCATCGAGGAGAAGGAGGCGATGACCTCCAGCCCGCCGAGGACGGTGAAGGCGCCACCGAGACCGATGAGGGTGATGGTGGCCAGCCAGGGGACGTTGTCTGCATTGCGCGCCGCGAGATACGCGGGCATGCGTCCCTCCACGGCCATTTCCGCCATCATCCGCGCCGAGCCGAAGACGGTGGCGTTGATGGCGGAGGAAGTGGCCAGCAGGGCCGCGATGCCCACGAGGATCACGCCTGCCTCTCCCAGCACCGGGCGCGCGGCCTCGGCAAGGGCGTACTCCTCCGCCTTGACGAGCCGGTCGACGGGCAGATTGCCGATGGCCACCACGGCGAGCAGGATGTAGATCGCGGACGTGATGGCTATGGCTCCGTAGATGCCGCGGGGAATGTTGCGGTCGGGATCCCGGGTTTCGGACACAGAGTTGGTTATGAGCTGGAATCCCTCGAAGGCGACGAAGATCAGGGCGCCGGCCATGAAGACGGAATCGACGCCCTTGTCGAACAGGGGAAAGAGATTGTCGTGCCTGACCGTCTGCAGCCCCGCCACGGCGAACACGGCGAGGATCAGGATCTTGGCGTAGACCACGAGATCCTCCGTGTGGCCGGTGGTGCGCGCCCCACGCAGATTCACGAACAGGAAGAACAGCAGAACGCCGATGGACATGGCCATGCGGATGGAGGGATCTCCGGATCTGCCGATCAGGTCGGAACCGTAGGCGCCGAAAGTGAAGGCGTAGAGCGCGAGCGTGCCGACGTATCCGATCGTGACCGTCCAGCCCGTCATGCAGGAGATTTCCGGACGGTTCGGAAAGGCCCGGCGCAGATAGATGTAGCTTGCTCCGTCGTTGCGGAAAGTCAGCGCCAGCCGGATGTAGGAATAGCCCGCGAAGAAGGCCACGAAAGAGCCGATGAGAAAGGCGAAGGGAGCCGCATGGCCCGTGATGGAGACCGCCAGCCCGAGCATCGAGAAGATGCCGCCGCCGATCATGCCGCCGACCCCCAGGGCGATGAGCTCCAGAAGCCCCAGAGCCTTCCCGCCGCCCGCCCGCGTCCGTTGCGCACCCATGATCCACCTCCGCAGGGAAACGCCCCCGCCGGTGTCCGTGGCGGGGGCCGGAAACCGTCAACCGCGAACGGCGTCGCGGGCCCTTTCGAGCAGCCTGCCCGTCTCCTCCACGGGCCGGCCCAGCACACGGCACACTTCTTCCATCGAGAAGCCGAGCCGGAAATAGAGCAGGGCGGCCCGGCGTTCCTCGGGCTTCAGACGGGCCGGTTCGCTCTCGCAGACGGCGAGCAGCTGCTCGGGAGCGATTACATCGGACGGAATGACGTCCTCCCACTTCAAGGCCTCGTCGGGCTGGAACCACTCGTAGAACTCCTCGTCGTCGTCGTAGACGGGATCGAGAACGAGCGGATCGTCGGGAATCCTCTGCTCGGTGGAGAGCGTCTCGTGCGCCTGGATCTCGCGACGGCGCGCGGCGAGCCTGTCAGCAGCCTGGAAAAGCATGGCATAGAGCCACGCCCTCGGGCTCATTCCCTTCGGCTTCTTCGCCCGATGGTCCCAGGCCTGGATCATCGCCTCGCCGACCAGCTCCTCGGGAGTCATGTACCGGGGCGGGAAGTCTCCGACGTCCTCGTAGTAGGCGACTTCGTGCCTGGCCGCCTCGAGGAGGCCGTTCATCTCCGATTCCACGAACGCGTCGAAGGCCTTGCGGTCCCCCGCGACGATGCCATCCCAGTCTGGCCCGGTCATGTCCCTCGCTCCTTTCCGTTGTTATGAACCGATAACCTCGAGTCTTATCTGGGCGGGGGAGGGGGATGTTTCAAGCGCCAGTGGCTTCCCTCGGAACGCCTCACTCCTCCCTGCGGGGCGGTGGCGTCACCGCATGCCCCTGTTTCTCCGCCGCGTGCGTGAGGTACAGGGCCAGCCCGATGAGCGCGATGCCGCCGGCGAAACTGAGCATGTCCATGGGGCTCTCGAACTTCATGCTGATGGCATGTTCGAAGAACTTCACCACCAGAATCATGAGAATGACCTTGGCGAGCCGGTTCTTCAGGTCGTCGAGGTTGCGCACGGAGAGAATGCGCGACGCCGATGCCTCGTCCGCCTGGTCGATCCTGGATATGAACAGCTCGTAGATGCCCAGGGAGAAGATCAGAAGCACGGTGGCCAGCAGATAGCCGTCGATCACCTGCACCACGTGCTTGATCGTCTGGTCGTGCAGGATGGCGCGATCGCTTTCCGGCAGATCCGCGTAGTCGAGAAGGTGGACGAGCATGAACCAGACGTCCACCGTGGCGATGAAGAATATGGCGAACGAAACGGCCAGCGACGCCATGACGGCGATCAGGACCACCAGTCGCGAATTCCAGAGGAAACCCTCGAAAAGCCATTCGATCTTCTTCATGTGTCGCAATTCCCCGCTGTCCATCGGAAGGGTTTCCGCGAAGATAGTCCCCCCGGCGCATCTGGCAAGGGCGGGATGCGAAAAAGAATGGAAAAGGCCTCCGCCGCGCTATGCGATGCCGGAGACGAAGGAAGCGAGATCGGGATGGACCGCCAGCGGCTCCGGCACGCTTTCGACCCGCGCCGTGGCGCCCCACGATCCACCCCGGGAAAGCCCCTGACGGTCGATCCAGATCCGGGCGAGGCCGGCCGCGGCGGCCGGAACATGGTCGTGGAACAGGCTTTGCGCGACATGGAGAATGCGCTCCGGCCCCACCCCCCATCTCTCCCGGACATGGCCGACGAGATGGCGGAAGTTCGCGGGGTCGGGCTTGTAGGAGCCGATGTCCTGCGCCGTGAGGACGGCATCGAACCGCACTCCCAGCTTCCGGTTGGACGCGGCAAATCCCGCTCTGTGGACGTTCGACAGGATGACGAGGCGGTAGCGGCGCGCGAGCACGCGCAGGGCTTCCGCGGTGTCCGGAAATGCCGGCCAGTGCGGAAGCGAGGCTCCGAAGGCGCGATCCAGATCGGCGGATCCGGACAGTCCGAACCGCCGGGTCAGCGCGGCGTGCGTCAGCTCGAGAATTCGGTCGTAGGGCAGGGCGGGATGTTCCGCCTCGAGACGGCTCTCCTCCTCCGCGAAGGCCTCCAGCAGCTCGCCGCGGCCGATGTCGTCCCGGCCGTTCTCCATGAGAACGGGCTGAAAGGCGTCCCAGATGCCGGTTTCCCAGTCGATCAGCGTGCCGTAGCAGTCGAAGGAGAGAATGTCGAATTGCGACAGGTCCAGCATGCGCCCATGCCTCCCGGTTGCGGTTGGCCGAGATCCGGAACAGAAAGGGCCGGAGCTGACGCCCCGGCCCGGAATTGCGGATGCCCGTCCGGTCAGACGGAGTAGTACATGTCGAACTCGACCGGATGCGGGGTGTGCTCGAAGCGGACGACCTCCTCCCACTTCAGCTCGAGATAGGCATCGATCTGGTCCTTGGAGAATACGCCACCGGCCAGCAGGAAGTCGTGGTCGCGCTCCAGATTCTCCAGGGCCTCGCGGAGGCTGCCGCAGACCTGCGGGATCTTCTTCTCCTCCTCCGGCGGCAGGTCGTAGAGGTCCTTGTCCAGGGCCTCGCCCGGATCGATCCTGTTCAGGATGCCGTCCAGACCGGCCATCAGCATGGCGGCGAAGGCCAGGTAGGGATTGGCGGTCGGATCGGGAAAACGGACTTCGACACGTTTGGCGCTTGGGGACGCCACGTGCGGAATGCGGCAGGAGGCCGAACGGTTACGGGCGGAGTAGGCCAGCATCACCGGCGCCTCGTAGCCCGGTACCAGACGCTTGTAGGAGTTGGTGGACGGGTTGGTGAAGGCGTTCAGCGTCTTGGCGTGCTTGATGATGCCGCCGATGTAGTACAGGCACTCCTTGGACAGGTCGGCGTACTCGTTGCCGGCGAAGACCGGCTTGCCGTCCTTCCAGATCGACTGGTGGACATGCATGCCGGTGCCGTTGTCGCCATAGACCGGCTTCGGCATGAAGGTCGCCGTCTTGCCGTAGGCCTGGGCGACGTTGTGCACCACGTACTTGTAGAGCTGGAGCTTGTCGGCGATGCGGGTCAGGGTGTCGAACTTGATGCCCAGCTCGTGCTGCGCGGCGCCCACCTCGTGGTGGTGCTTCTCGGGATCGAGACCCAGATCGTTCATCACCGCGACCATCTCGGAGCGGATGTCCTGGGCGGAGTCCACCGGATTGATCGGGAAGTAGCCGCCCTTGGTGCGCGGACGGTGGCCCATGTTGCCCGTCTCGTACTCGGCGCCGGTGTTCTTCGGCAGCTCGACGTCGTCGAGATGGAAGAAGCAGTCGTAGGGCTCCGCGGCGAAGCGCACGTCGTCGAACATGAAGAACTCGGCCTCGGGACCGAAGTAGGCGGTGTCGCCGACACCCGTCTGCTTCAGGTAGGCCTCGGCGCGCTTCGCGGTCATCCGCGGATCACGGCCGTAGCCCTCGCCGGTGCCCGGCTCCAGAATGTCGCAGAAGATGCCCAGGGTGGGCTGCGCGTAGAACGGATCCACATGCGCGGTCTCCGGATCGGGCATCAGAACCATGTCGGACTCGTTGATCGCCTTCCAGCCCTCGATCGAGGAGCCGTCGAACATGATGCCGTCGGCCATGGCGTCCTCGTCGATGGCCGAGACGTCCATGGTCAGATGCTGCATCTTGCCGCGCGGATCGCTGAACCGCAGATCGACGAACTTGATGTCCTTGTCCTTGATCTCCTGTAGCACGGACTCAGCCGTGGCTTCCTTCTTGGCCATGTCTTGCCTCGCTTTGCTGTTGGATTGTCGTGGTTGCTCCCATGACATGGCCGGCACCGGCGGTGCCAGCCCTGTCCCCTCTGAAAAAACCGCCGGGGTCCGCCCTCCCGGGCGCCTCAGAGCGCGTCGGGACCGGTCTCTCCGGTGCGGATGCGTATTACTTCCTGAATGTCGGAGATGAAGATCTTGCCGTCGCCGATGCGCCCCGTACGGGCCGCGTTCTGGATCGCTTCGACGGCCTTTTCCACCATGTCGTCGGACAGGATGATCTCGACCTTCACCTTGGGCAGGAAGTCGATGACGTATTCTGCGCCACGGTAGAGCTCCGTATGCCCCTTCTGGCGCCCGAAGCCCTTGGCCTCGATCACGGTTATGCCCTGAACGCCCACGTCCTGCAAGGCTTCCTTGACCTCGTCCAGCTTGAACGGCTTGATGATCGCCTCGATCTTTTTCACGGGTTTCCTGCCTTCTGTTCGTGTTATCGTCGGTTCGGTTGCCGATGCCGCCATCCCCGGCGGGACGGACGGTCTCATCCGGACGGCATCACCATAGCAGATCCCGTGCCAGCACGCACGAAAAGGGAAAAAATGTGGAAAAACATGGGCTTGAAAAGATGAGGCGCAAATGGCTCCCGATTTCTTCTGCATAATTTCCGGGCATATGCACAAAAAATGGGCAAATTATGCGTGAACCGGTTTCCACAATCCCGCCGCATGCCGCAGAGGCGCGCGATCCGGCCCTGCTGACGCCGGAGGAGATGTACCGGGCCGACGCCCTGGCCATGGAACGGGGCACGCCGGGCCATGTTCTCATGGAGAATGCCGGATGGGGCGTGTGCAGGGCCATCATGCGGCGATATGCGCCGTGCCGCGTTCTCGTCGCCTGCGGCCCCGGCAACAACGGCGGCGACGGGTTCGTCGTCGCCCGCCGCCTGGCGGAGCGCGGCTGGCCGGTCGCGGTGGCGCTGCTTGGCGAACGCGCCCGCCTGAAGGGGGATGCGCGCGCAGCTTCCGACAGGTGGAATGGGGCCGTCCGCCCCCTCGACGCGGCCACTCCCGAAAGGGCGGATCTCGTGGTGGACGCGCTGTTCGGCGCGGGGCTGAGCCGTCCGCTGGAAGGGGAGGCCGCGGCTTTCGCGGAAGCCCTGAACGCGCGAAGGGCGGCGGGACTGTGCCGCACCGTCGCGGTGGACGTGCCTTCCGGGCTCGACGGTGCGAGTGGCCGGCCGATCGGCGATCTGGCGGTGGAGGCGGATCTCACGGTCTCGTTCTTCAGGCCCAAGCCGGCGCATGTGCTGCTGCCGGGCCGCGAACTCTGCGGAGAGGTGGAGATCCGGGACATCGGCATTCCGGACGCGGTTCTGGATGAAATCCGTCCGCGCGCGTTCGTGAACGTCCCGGCCCTCTGGCGCTCCCGTCTCCCGGTGCCCGCCGCGGATACGCACAAGTACCGGCGCGGACACCTGCTCGTGATCTCCGGAGACGCTTCGCACACCGGCGCGGCGAGGCTGGCGGCCATGGCCGGTCTGCGCGCGGGAGCCGGACTGGTCACCGTGGCCTCGCCAGGCTCCGCGCTGCAGGTCAACGCCGCGCATCTCACCGCCATCATGCTCGCCCGCTGCGACGACCCGGAAGAGCTTCCGGAAATCATCCGGACGCGGCGCATCCGGGCGCTCGTGATCGGTCCCGCCGCGGGTACGGGGGAGCGCACCCGCCGCATGGTCGGAAAGGCGCTGGACGTTCCCGATCTCGCGGTGGTGCTCGACGCGGATGCCCTCACCGCCTTCCGGGAGCGACCGGAAGAGCTGTTCGGGATCGTCCGGGCGCACGAGGGGCCGGCCGTTCTGACGCCGCACGACGGTGAATTCGCGCGGATCTTTCCGGACATCGCGGGGGACAGGCTTTCCCGCGCCCGCGCGGCAGCCCGGAGGAGCGGCGCCGTGGTCCTGCTGAAGGGACCGGACACCGTGATTGCGGATCCCTCGGGAACGGCCGCGGTCAACATCGGGGCGCCCCCCTGGCTCGCCACGGCGGGAAGCGGCGACGTGCTGTCCGGAATCATCGGTGCGCTGTGCGCCCAGGGCATGCCGGCATTCGCCGCCGCCTGCGCGGCCGCATGGATGCACGGCGAGGCCGCCCGGCTGGCCGGACCCGGACTGACCGCGGAGGATCTCCCGCGCATGGCGGGGAAAGTCCTGGCCTCCATGTACAAAAGCCCCACAAAGTCCTAGCGTGCACATGCGGCCTTTGCTATAGAAGCGCCCAATTCGCGCCGCGAGGGGGTTGTGCCTCCGGATCACGGGCGGGCGTGGCGGAACTGGCAGACGCGCAGGATTTAGGTTCCTGTGGGGCAACCCGTGGGGGTTCGAGTCCCTCCGCCCGCACCAGCTCCGCCGGCGGCTTCCGCAGCCGGACTTCCGGGACACGGCCATCCCGCCAGGGGTATGGATCACGCCGGGAGCGGGCAGGGGACTTCGGGCCCTGCCGGCCGTTTCCGGCTTTCAGGAAAAGAGAACGGACGTAAAGACATGGAAGTCACCGAACTGAAGAACGAAGGCCTCGAGAGGCAGTACAAGGTGGTCGTGCCCGTCGGCGAGCTGGAAGCCCGGCTCAATGCCCGTCTCGGCGAGATGGCGAAGAACGCGCGCATTCCCGGTTTCAGGCCCGGCAAGGTTCCCGTGTCCCACCTGCGCAAGCTCTACGGGCAGCAGGTCATGGCGGAGGTCATCGACGAGGCCGTCAAGGAGACGATGGAGAAGGTGCTCTCCGAGAAGGACGAGCGTCCCGCCTATCAGCCCGACGTTGTTCTGGAGGGACAGGACGACCAGGAGAAAGTCAACGAGCTGATCGCCGGCAAGGCGGATCTGTCCTACACCATGACCTACGAGATCACCCCCAGGGTCGAGGTCAAGGATCTCTCCTCCATCGAACTGACCCGCTACAAGGTCAAGGTCTCCGACGAGGACATCGACGAGGCGGTCAAGTCCATCGCCCAGCAGTTCAAGGACTACGAGGACAAGCCCGAGGGCGCGAAGGCGGAGAAGGGCGACCGCGTGGTGATCTCCTTCGTCGGCCGCGTGGACGGCGAGGAGTTCGAGGGCGGCTCCGCCGAGGACGTGCCGCTCGAACTCGGTTCCGGACAGTTCATTCCCGGCTTCGAGGACCAGCTCGTCGGCGCGAAGGCCGGCGACGAGGTGCTCGTCAAGGTCACCTTCCCGGAGGAATACGGCGTCGAGAAGCTGGCCGGGAAGGATGCCGAGTTCACGGTCCAGGTGAAGTCCGTGGAGGCTCCCGTCGAGACGGAGATCGACGACGAGTTCGCCAGGAAACTCGGCATGAAGGATCTGGCCGAGCTGCGCGACAGGGTGCGGGAGCAGGCCGAGGCGGAGATGGACAAGCTCGCCTACACCCAGCTCAAGCGGGACGTGCTGGACGCCCTGGACGAACAGTACGACTTCGAGCTGCCGCAGAAGCTCGTCGACAGCGAGTTCAACCAGATCTGGCACACCCTCGAGCACCAGATGAAGGACGAGGGCCGCACCTTCGAGGACGAGGGGACCACGGAGGAGGAGGCCCGCGCGGAATATCGCGACATCGCGGCGCGGCGCGTGCGTCTGGGCCTCGTGCTGGGAACCATCGGCGAGCAGGCCGGAATCACCGTCTCCGACGAGGAGATGCAGCAGGCCCTGATCGACAAGGCCCGGCAGTTCCCCGGCCAGGAGAAGGAGGTCATCGACTTCTACCGCAAGAATCCGGAGGCGCTGATCGAGCTGCGCGGTCCGATCTTCGAGTCCAAGACCATCGACTACATCGTCGAACAGGCCAAGGTGACCGAAAAGGAGGTCACCCGCGAGGAAATCGAGAAGATGCTCGAGGAGGAGGACGAGGAGAAGCCCGCCGCGAAGAAGAAGGCTGCCGGGAAGAAGGCCTCATCCGGCAGTGGCGACAAGAAGTCCTCCACGAAGAAGTCCTCCGGCGCGAAGAAGAAGGGCACCGCCACGAAGAAGAAGAAAGAGGACTGATGGCGGAGCCGGAAGGCCCCGCGGCATCCAGCATTCTTCTGAAAGGGCCGGACAGCGTTCCGGCCCTTTTTCGCGGCGCGGCTTTTCATGCCCGGCGGGTTCTGATAACCAGTGCCGGAAAGCTGCCGACAGGCGTGTGCCTTGACATCCGGAAAGGAAGGGAAACATGACCGGCGAGAAGATCAGAACGGCGGTAATCGGAGCTTCGGGATACACGGGCGCGGACCTCGTGCGTCTGGCCGTGCGCCACCCGGGCATCGAGATCGTCGCGCTGACCGCCAATTCCCATGCCGGGAAGCCCATGGCGCAGGTCTATCCCCATCTCGCCGGTTTCGGACTGCCGGACCTCGTCCGCAACGAGGAAGTGGACTGGAGCGGCATCGACGCGGCCTTCTGCGGTCTGCCCCACGGCACGTCGCAGGACGTGATCGCAACGCTTCCGCGACACGTGAAGGTCATCGACATCTCCGCCGACTTCCGCCTGCGCGATCCACGGACCTATGCGGAATGGTACGGACGCGAACACATCGCGCGGGATCTGCTTGAGGAAGCCGTCTACGGCCTGACGGAACACTACAGGGACGACATCCGCGGGGCCCGCCTCGTCGCCTGCCCGGGCTGCTACCCGACGGCAACCCTGATCCTGCTCCTCCCCCTCGTGGAGGCCGGCGTAATCTCCACGGACGATCTGATCATCGACGCCAAGTCCGGTGTCTCCGGCGCCGGACGCGGCCTGAAGCAGAACACCCTGTTCTGCGAGGCGGGCGAAGGCATGGGCCCCTATGCCGTGAGCCGGCACAGACATGCGCCGGAGATAGAACAGGAGCTGTCGCGCGTGGCGGGACGGAGCGTCGTCGTCAATTTCACGCCGCACCTGATTCCCATGAGTCGCGGCGAGTTCATCACCGCCCATGCGAAGCTCGCCGACGGGGCCACGGCCGCGGACTGCGAGCGCGTTCTGTCCGAACGCTACGCCGACGAGCCCTTCGTGCGACTCGCGCCGGAGGGAATCCTCCCGGCCACCCAGCAGGTGAGGGGATCCAACTACGTGGTTCTGGGCGTGCGGGAAGACCGCATACCGGGCCGGGTGATACTCATGTCCACGCTGGACAACCTCGTGAAGGGATCCTCGGGACAGGCCCTCCAGAACTTCAATCTCATGTTCGGACTACCCGAAACCACCGCGCTGGAGCAGCTGCCCCTCTTTCCCTGAACCGTTCCGCGCAACGGGCCGCAAGCCGGAGAACCCGGAGCAGGATCCACGCACACGGAATGCGCGGCATGCGTGCGGTGCGCTCCCTGGAATGCGTGCTGTCGATGGAATGGGGAAACTGTGGAGGCCTCGCCCGGAATCGAACCGGGGTATACGGATTTGCAGTCCGCTGCGTCACCACTCCGCCACGAGGCCCTCCAGCCCGTCGGGCACGCTTGATATATGCAATAACGATGTTGTTGACAATCATTTTGCGCAAAAAAGGATCAAGAAATTCCAAATGCCCCATGCGCGGGGGAATGAGATGGGGAGGCGGACCTCACGCAAGGTCATTTTCTGTGGCGAAAAGAGCGCACGTCGTGAGGAAATGCATGGATAACCTTGCTCGGAAAGACGAATCGGATGACAGCTATCCCGCATGAAGCGTATAAGAACAGGGACGATCCAGCGGGATTTCCATCTTGTGGCAATCCGAATGTGAGTCGTGTATTGCATTTGGCGTTCGGCCCTGCCATCCTGACGGCGGGTTGAGCCGAACGGTCCGGCAACAAATCACTTGCGAGGGGTCACAGGAATGCATCGGCGGGCAGGCGGCATGAAGAAACGGCTCTTGATCGCGGGAGTTCTCGTGCTTGCGGGGTCTTTCGCCGCGGGTCCGGAACCGGCCCGGGCCGAGACCCTTTCGCAGGCTCTTTCGAGCGCCTACAGGAACAATCCTGACATCGCCGCGGAACGTGCGCGCCTGAAGGCGACGGACGAGGGCGTCGCCAAGGCCAAGTCCGGCTGGCGGCCCAGCGTCTTCGCCAACGGTACGGCCAAGGTCGGCGTATCGAAGACCACGCCGCTTCCCGGCACCAGCCGGAACTACGACTACGAAAGCGTGTCGATCACGCTGACCCAGCCCGTCTTCAACGGCTTCAAGACGGTCGAGCAGGTGAAGAGCGCCAAGGCCGCCGTGAAGGCCGGGCGACAGAATCTGCTCGCCGTGGAGCAGAACGTCCTGCTGGACGCGGCCACGGCGTACATGGACGTGGTCCGCGACCGCGAGATCCTCCGCCTGAAGGCGCGCAACATCCGTGTCCTGAAGGAGCAGCTCCAGTCCACCATCGCCCGATACAAGGTCGGCGAAGTGACGAAAACGGACGTTTCGCAGGCCCGCGCGGCCCTCGCCCAGGCCCGTTCGGACTACGCACAGGCCAAGGCCCAGCTCGCTGCCACCATGGCGGCCTACGAAAAGGTGATCGGGCACAAGCCGCGCAAGCTGAAGTTTCCGCGTGCCTGCCCCAAATTGCCGTTGAGCCTCAACGACGCTCTGGCGCGCGCGTCCCGGATCAATCCCAACATTCTCGCCGCCGCGTACTCGCAGAAGGCCGCCGAACACAATGTCCGGGCGGCTTTCGGTGATCTGCTGCCCTCTGTGTCCATCCAGGCCAGCCTGTCGGCTTCCCGCAACAAGGTCGAGGGTTCCGATCCTACGAAGACCCGGGACGCCAGCATCATGGGCACGATCAGCGTTCCGATATACCAGGGCGGCTTCGTCCATGCCTCGGTGCGCGAGGCGCGCCACAAGGCCGAGGCCGCACGGCTTTCGGTGTCCGTGGCCCGCAGGGCGGTTCGGCAGCAGGTGGTTTCCGCCTGGAACAACCTGATCGCCGCCCGTCAGGTGATATCCGCCGCGCGGGCGCAGGTGACCGCGTCCCGCCGGGCCTACGAGGGCGTGCGGGAGGAGTACAAGGCCGGCTCCCGCACCACGCTCGACGTGCTGAACGCGCAGCAGACGCTTCTCAACGCCCGCGTCTCGCTGGTCTCCGCACGTGCCGCCGAAATGACGGCCGCCTATTCCCTGCTGGCGGCGATCGGCGAGCTGACCGCCTGGAGGCTCGGCCTCAAGGTGGCCGCCTACGACCCCACGGAGCACTACAGGGCCGTCAAGTCCAAGCTCTTCGGCACCCGCCGGTAGACCAGCCGGACGATGCGATCCGCTTTCCGGATCTCCGCATGCTCCGGGATTTCCGCATGCGGAGCCTTCGGTATGCCGGAAAGGTGACGCACGGCCGGCATTCCTCAGGATCCGGATCGTTTCTGTGCAAAACATGTTGGCCGCGGGAAAGCGGCAATTGCCGGGGCCGTCCATATGGGTGAACTTGCGTGCTATACATCGGAAAAGACGGCACCGGGTGATTCGTTCCGGATGAAGCCGTCTGGACGGGCCACGGGGGACGCGATGACCAGGCAGGAAGGCAAATCGGCCATGGAGGAGATGCTGGCCTCCATCCGCGAGGCCATACACGAGGAGGCGGCGCATCAGGCCGTAGGTCTCCATGCGCCCCTGCGCGTGAAAGCCGCGCACGAGGCTCCCGCGATGACCCCCGACAACGACCAGACGCGGGAAACCGGAACGCCGGACTTCCTCAAGCCGCTGTCCGAGGACGCACCGGAAACCGAATGGATGGACGCCACCGACCCCGACGGAACCAGCGCTTCCACGACGGAGCGCAACACCGGTGCGCGGAGCGGCACGGACGGAGGGTGGAACGACGTCGGCGGCGCACCCTTCGCACCGCGGAAGGCCCTTCTCGAAAAGGACCTTCCGAGCGTGGGGGGAATCATGGGCGGCAAATCCCCGTCCGCCATGGATCCCGGCCCGCAGCGGATGGAGGAAACGCCGGCCGCGGCCGCTGCTGCGGAAACGCGACATGACGGGGATGCCATGTTCGACGCATCCCTCGAAGACGCCTCCTGGTGGCCCGAAGAGGAGACGCCGCGGACGGAGGAGAGAGGAGGGGCGGCACCGGATGCCCGTTCCGGCGGACCGGACGATGACGAATCCCTCGTGTCGCCGCATACCGGCGAGCTGGCCGCCAGAGCCTTCGACATGCTGCGCAGGGAGCTGGCTCCGCCGGAGGATCTGCGCGCCATGACGGAGGAGATGCTGCGTCCCATGCTGCGCGAATGGCTGGACGCCAATCTGCCGGAGATGGTGGAACGTCTCGTCCGCGAGGAGATCGCGCGCATCGCCCATGGCGCGCCGTCCCGCCGCGTGCGCTGACCGCCGCTCGGCTTGTGCGGCGACGGAGCGCTTGCATCTTGCAAGCAGCCTTCCAGTGGTGTTTATACCACCGGAACCGAGTATCCCTGCCGGGCGATTCCGCACGTTCCTCGCCCGCCATCATCCATGGGGCGTTCCATGCTGGACAAGCATTTCGATCCGGCCGAGGCCGAACAGCGCATCTACGACGAATGGGAGAAGGCCGGAGCCTTCAAGCCCTCCGGCACCGGAGAGCCGTTCTGCATCGTCATTCCGCCGCCCAACGTCACCGGCTCTCTGCACATGGGCCATGCGCTGAACAACACCATCCAGGACGTGCTGGTGCGCTTCGAGCGCATGCGTGGCAAGGACGTGCTCTGGCAGCCGGGCACCGATCATGCCGGCATCGCCACGCAGATGGTGGTCGAGCGCAAGCTTGCCGCCGAGGGCGAACCCTCCCGCTGGGAGCTGGGGCGCGAGGAATTCGTGCGCCGCGTCTGGGAATGGAAGGAGGAATCCGGCTCCACCATCATCAACCAGCTGCGCCGTCTCGGCGCCTCGTGCGACTGGTCCCGCGAACGCTTCACCATGGACGAGGGCCTCTCCCGCGCCGTGCGGAAGGTGTTCGTCGAGCTCTACCGCGAGGGCCTGATCTACAAGGACAAGCGGCTGGTCAACTGGGATCCGAAGCTGCATACCGCCATCTCGGACCTCGAGGTCGTGCCGACCGAGACGAAGGG
>CAYSHK010000035.1:0-2214 GCA_964430935.1 uncultured Rhizobiaceae bacterium | reverse complement strand
GCCGCGGCGGCACGGACATCATCTTCACCCTGGATTTCCAGATGGCCTCGCGGATGCTCCAGATGGTCATGGACACCGCCTTCGACTATGCCTCGCGCAGGATTCTCGACGCCTTCGAGCGCCGCGCCCGCGAACTGGCCGGCACCTGACGCCATGGGCCGGCGCTCATGCCCCCGCGCCGCCGCAGGAGAAGTCCAGTCCGCGCCACCAAGCGTCGCCTTCCAGGAAGCGGCGGAAGGGCGTGTCCGTCTCCTCCGGAGCGAAGGTGATGTAGCGCCACGCCTCGGCGAGGCTCGCGCGCGGAAGCCGCTTCAGCCAGGCCAGCCCCCGCGCGTGCGTGAACGCCTCCCCCGTCTCCTCCCGGAAGTTCAGGGGCAGATTCGTCCATACCGCGGCCCGGAATTCGTCCTGCGCCGCCAGCCAGTCGTTGACGATGCCACCGATGGAACCGGGACAGTTCGTCGCAAGGCGTCCGTCGGCCATGCCTATGGCCTCAAGGGGCGCGCGCTCCCGCTCCGCCAGGTCCGCCGCGGCCTCCCGGACGTCCGTCCGGCGGCTGCGCGTGACGGAGGTGGACACCGGGGCCCCCGCGTCCGCGTCTATGGCCAGCACGAGAGCCCCCCTGCGCTTCGGCGAGATGCGGGAGAACTCCACCGGCAGGCGCGGTCCCGCTCCGCGCGCCCAGCCGCCGGAGATGTGCGGGGCCAGACATTCCTCGTCCCAGATCAGGGACCCGTAGGCGATGATGGCGATGGACATGCCGTCTCCGTTTCGCTAGCTGTTTCCCCGAGCATGCAGAAGGAAGATGAACAGATGCCTGATCCGGCAAGCGAACTGGAGGCGAGAAAACGCCGCATCCGCTTCCGCGCCGCCCACCGGGGCATGAAGGAGACCGACCTGCTGTTCGGCCGGCTCGCCGCCGAGGTGCTCGACGATCTGGACGAGGCGGGGGTGGCGGCCTTCGAGCGGCTGCTCGACGTGCCGGACGTGGACGTGGTCGCGTGGGTCTCCGGCAACGCCGAGGTGCCCCGTGAGCATGCCGGCCCGCTGGTGGACAGGCTGCTGTCCTACCGTTTCGACACCGACAGCTATGGGTGACACGGCCGTTTCCGCATGAGCATCGGACCCGAGGATCCGCGCCGCCTGGTCTCCGCGCCTGGCACGACCGTCCTTTCCGGCACGCCGGAAGGGCTGGACGCGCTCGTCCTCGCCGACCTCGCCCGCGCCGCCGCGGAGACCGGCCGCCATCCGCTGCTCCACGTGGCCCTTTCCGACAAGCGCATGGCAAGGCTGGAGGAGGCGTTGCGCTTCTTCGCCCCGGAGATCGAGGTCGTCCGCTTTCCCGCCTGGGACTGCATGCCCTACGACCGCGTCTCGCCCTCGGCGCGCATCGTGGCCCGCCGCATGGCGGCGCTCGCCCGCCTCGCCCGCAGACGCCGGAACGCGGACGACGACGCCCCCCTGGTCCTGCTGACCTCCGTCAACGCCGTCACCCAGCGGACCGTGCCCACGGACGTGGTGGAGAGCGCCTCCCTGCATCTGAAGCCGGGCATGCTGCGCAGGACGGAGGAACTGACCGCCTGGCTCGCCGGTCAGGGCTTCACGCGCACCGGCACCGTCATGGAGCCCGGGGAGTTCGCCCAGCGCGGCGCCATCCTCGACCTCTTCGCGCCGGGAACGGACGAGCCGGTGCGGCTGGACTTCTTCGGCGACGAGCTGGAAAGCATCCGCGCATTCGATCCGGCCACCCAGCGCAGCACCCGGACACTGGAGGAGATCCGTCTGGAGCCGGCCAGCGAGGTCCTGCTCGACGAAGCCTCCCGCGGCCGCTTCCGCACCGGATACGTGGCCGCCTTCGGAGGCGACGCCATGCGCGATCCGCTGTACGAATCGATCCGCGAGGGACGGCCCGCCCCCGGAATGGAGCACTGGCTGCCGCTGTTCCACGAGCGGCTGGACACCATCTTCGACCACGCACCCGGCGCGCCGGTCGGTCTCGACCATGAAGCCGACGCGGCGCGCGCGGCACGCATGGAGGAAGTGGCGGAACACCACAGGGCGCGGCAGGAGGCGGTGCGCGAGAAGCTCTTCGGCGCCGATCCCTACAAGCCGCTGCCGCCGGAGACGATGTGGCTCACCGGGGACGAATGGGCGGCGGCGCTCGCCGAGCGTCCGGTGCTGCAGCTCTCCCCCTTCGAGGAACCGCCCGCGGAG
>CAYSHK010000034.1:0-10633 GCA_964430935.1 uncultured Rhizobiaceae bacterium | reverse complement strand
CATGAGCTGGAACACCTTCGGGCGCATGCTGCGCGTCACCACCTTCGGCGAAAGCCACGGACCGGCCATCGGGGCGGTGGTGGACGGCTGTCCTCCGGGCATCCCCCTGTCGGAGGACGACATCCAGCCCCATCTGGACAGGCGGCGTCCCGGACAGAGCCGCTTCACCACCCAACGGCGGGAAGCCGACCGGGTGCGCATTCTTTCGGGCGTCTTCTCCGACGACGTGATCGCCGAGCAGGTGACCACGGGCACGCCCATCGCCCTGCTCATCGAGAACACGGACCAGCGCTCGAAGGACTATTCGGAGATCCGCGACCGCTACCGGCCGGGTCATGCCGACTACACCTACGACGCCAAGTACGGCGTCCGCGACTACCGCGGGGGTGGACGGGCCAGCGCGCGGGAGACCGCCTGCCGCGTGGCGGCGGGCGCGGTGGCGCGCAAGATCGTCCCGCAGGTGGAGATCCGCGCGGCGCTGGTGCAACTCGGACCGCACGCCATCAACCGCGACAACTGGTCGTGGGCGGAGGTGGACAGCAATCCCTTCTTCTGTCCGGACGCCGAAGCCGCGAAGGTGTGGGAGGAATATCTCGACACCATCCGCAAGAGCGGCGATTCCGTGGGGGCCGTCGTGGAGGTGATCGCCACCGGCGTGCCGGCCGGCTGGGGCGCGCCCGTCTACGCCCGGCTGGATCAGGACATCGCCTCCGCCCTGATGAGCATTCCGGCGGCGAAGGGGGTGGAGATCGGCGCGGGATTCGCCGCCGCCGCCATGACCGGATCCGAGGCCGCCGACGAAATGTACATCCACGACGGCGAGGTGCGGTTCACGAAGAACAATTCCGGCGGCATCCTGGGCGGCATTTCGTCCGGGCAGGACATCGTCGCCCGCATGGCGGTGAAGCCCACCTCGTCGATCCTCGTCCCCCGCAGGACCGTCACGCGCGGGAGGGAGGAGACGGAAGTCGTCACGAAGGGCCGGCACGATCCGTGCGTGGGCATCCGCGCCGTGCCGGTGGCGGAGGCCATGATGGCCCTGGTGCTGGCCGATCACTACCTGATGCACCGCGGACAGACCGGCCGGAGCTGAACGCCGCGGCGGCGACCAAGACGGCCCGCCGGCTAGACGGAGCCGTTGGTCATCGGATTGCCGCCGTAGAAGTCGTGGATCGCGGCAACGGCCTCCTCCGCCGTGTCCACGACGGTGAACAGCTCCATGTCCCGCGGGCTGATGGTGCCCATCTCCACCAGCCATTCGAAGTTGACGAAGTTGTCCCAGAATTCGTGGCCCACCAGCACGATGGGTATGCGCTTCATCTTCTCCGTCTGGACAAGGGTGAGCACCTCGAACAGTTCGTCCATGGTGCCGAAACCGCCGGGAAACGCCACCATGGCCTTCGCCCGCATCAGGAAGTGCATCTTGCGGATCGCGAAGTAGTGGAAGCGGAAGCAGAATTCCGGCGAGATGTAGGGGTTTGGATACTGCTCGTGCTCCAGCGTGATGTTGAGGCCTATGGAGCGCACGCCCGTCTCGTGGGCGCCCCGGTTGGCCGCCTCCATGATGCCGGGGCCGCCGCCCGTCATGACCACGAAATCGTCCCGCCCGGCCTCCTCCACGTGCTGGGAGACGATGGCGGAGAAGCGCCGGGCCTCCTCGTACCAGCGGGACATCTTCAGATCCCGCCGGGCCAGGCGCAGGGCCTCCTGCGCCTCCGGATCCTCCGGATCGGCATCCAGACGCGCCAGAGCCTCCTCCAGACGGCGGCGCGCCACGTCCTCCGGAAGCGTGCGGGCGGACCCGAAGACCACCACCGTGGCCTTGATCCCGGCCTCCCGGAGGATGCGTTCCGGCTTGTTGTACTCCAGCAGGAGGCGCGTGCCCCGCAGGAAGGGGGCATGCAGATAGTCCGTGTCCTCGAAGGCCAGCCTGTAGACCGGGGATTCGATGCACGGATTGCCGCCCGCGGCCTCCACATCGCCGCATGAAAGCGGCTTCTTCCCGTTCCTGTCGCCCATCTCGTCCTTTCCTGCCCGTCGTTCCAGACCGTCCGTTAGTGCCATCGGAACACGGCCGCGGCAATGCCCCCCGGCGATATTGTCGCAGCATATGCCCTTTTCGTTGGAAAACCATGATTTTCCGGCTCTTTCCAAGGCCCGGAAATTGCCCGGTGCGGCGGGATTTGCTAGCTTTCCGGAACCGGCGCGGGGATGATTCCGCGCGTATCCTCCGCCCGGTCCCGGCTTCCGGGGCGGGCATCATTGAACAGGTTCGGAAAATCCATTGAGCGAACAGCAGAACACCCATCCGGAGACTCCCGGCGGCGGCGAGATTCGCCCGGTCGCCATCGAGGAGGAAATGCGCCGCTCCTATCTCGATTACGCCATGAGCGTGATCGTCTCGCGCGCGCTGCCCGACGTCCGCGACGGCCTGAAGCCCGTGCATCGGCGCATCCTCTATTCGATGTACGAGAACGGCTATCTCTGGAACCGGCCCTACCGCAAGTCGGCCCGCGTGGTCGGCGATGTCATGGGTAAGTACCACCCCCACGGCGACGCGGCGATCTACGACGCGCTGGTGCGCATGGCGCAGGACTTCTCCCTGCGCCTGCCGCTGCTGGACGGGCAGGGCAACTTCGGCTCCATAGACGGCGACCCTCCGGCGGCCATGCGCTACACGGAGGTGCGGCTCGGACAGCCGGCCCGCTTCATGCTGGAGGACATCGACCGGGAGACGGTGGACTTCCAGCCCAACTACGACGGATCGGAGACGGAGCCGGTGGTGCTTCCCGCCCGTTTCCCGAATCTGCTCGTCAACGGCGCCGGCGGCATCGCGGTGGGCATGGCCACCAACATGGCCCCGCACAATCTGGGAGAGGTGATCGAGGCCACGAAGGCGCTGATCGCCGACCCCGACATCACCATCGACGGGCTGATGGAGCACCTGCCGGGGCCGGACTTCCCCACCGGCGGCATCATCCTGGGGCGGGCCGGCATCCGCAGCGCGTACCATACCGGGCGGGGCTCCGTCGTCATGCGCGGACGGGCCGAGGTGGAGGAGATCCGCAAGGACCGCTACGCCATCGTCATCACCGAGATACCCTACCAGGTGAACAAGGCGGCGATGGTGGAGAAGATCGCCGCGCTGGTGAAGGACCGGCGCATCGAGGGGATCTCCGACATCCGCGACGAATCGGACCGCCACGGCATGCGGGTGGTCGTGGAGCTGAAGCGGGACGCGAATCCGGAGGTGGTGCTCAACCAGCTCTACAAGTATTCGCCGCTGCAGACCACCTTCGGCATCAACAACGTGGCCCTCAACGGCGGCCGCCCGGAGCTGATGAACCTGAAGCAGCTGCTGGAGGCCTTCGTGGCCTTCCGCGAGGAGGTCGTCACCCGGCGCACCAAGTTCCTGCTGGCGCGGGCGCGGGACCGGGCGCACGTGCTGGTCGGCCTGGCCATCGCCGTGGCCAACATCGACGAGGTGATCCGCCTCATCCGTTCCGCCCCCAACCCGGCGGCGGCGCGCGAGGCGCTGATGGCCCGCGACTGGCCGGCGGAGGAGATGCTGCCCTACATCCGCCTCATCGACGATCCGCGCGTGATCATCAACGACGACGGTTCCTGCCGCCTCACCGAGGTGCAGGCGAAGGCCATCCTGGATCTGCGGCTGCACAGGCTCACGGCGCTGGGCCGCGACGAGATCGGCGAGCAGCTGCGCAAGCTGGCCGAGGAGATCGCCGACTATCTCGAAATCCTGCGCTCCCGGGAACGGGTGATGGAGATCATCGTCGCCGAGCTCGACGAGGTGAAGGAACAGTTCGCCGACGGACGCCGCACCGAGATCGCCGACTACATGGGCGAGGTGGAGGACGAGGACCTGATCGCGCGGGAGGACATGGTGGTCACCGTCTCCCACGCCGGCTACATCAAGCGGGTGCCCCTGTCCGTCTACCGGGCGCAGCGGCGCGGCGGCAAGGGACGCTCCGGCATGAGCACGCGGGAGGAGGATTTCGTCTCGAAGCTCTTCGTCGCCAGCACCCACACGCCCATCGTCTTCTTCTCCTCGCGGGGCATGGCCTATCAGCTCAAGGTCTGGAAACTGCCGCAGGCGGCGCCCAACGCGCGCGGCAAGGCGCTGGTGAACCTGCTGCCGCTGGAGCCGGGCGAAACCATCACGTCGGTGCTGCCGCTGCCGGAGGACGAGGAGAAGTGGGGCGAGCTGGACGTCATGTTCGCCACCCGCTCCGGCTACGTGCGCCGCAACAGGCTCTCGGACTTCACCGGCATCATGCGCAACGGCAAGATCGCCATGAAGCTGAACGAGGGAGACGCCATTCTCGCCGTGGAGACCTGCACCGAGGACGACGACATCCTGCTCACCACGGCGGGAGGCCAGGCCATCCGCTTCCCGGTTACGCAGGTGCGCGTCTTCGCCGGGCGCAATTCCGTCGGCGTGCGGGGCATCACCCTCGCGGACGGGGACGAGGTGATATCCATGTCGGTGCTGAAGCACTTCGAGATCTCGCCCGAGGAGCGCGACGCCTATCTCAGGATGAAACGCGGCGGCGAGGAAGCGGAAACGGCGCTTTCCGCGGAGCGCTTCGCGGAAATCGAGGCGGCGGAACAGATGCTGCTCACCCTATCCGAGCGCGGCTACGGAAAGCGGTCGTCGTCGCTGGAGTACCGCATCACCTCGCGTGGCGGAAAGGGCATCGTGGCCATGGTGGTCAACGAGCGCAACGGGCGTCTGGTGGCGGCCTTCCCCGTCGAGGACGGCGACCAGATCATGCTGGTCACCGACCGCGGCAAGCTGATCCGCTGCCCCGTGTCGGACATCCGCATCGCCGGGCGCGCCACGCAGGGCGTCATCGTGTTCAAGACGGCGGAGGACGAACGCGTGGTCTCCGCGGAGCGCATTTCCGAGGTGGACGACCACGAGGAGGAAGGCGCGGCGGAGGACACCGGTGCCGAGGCTACGCGGGACGCCTCCCCCGGCGATACGGAAGGGGAGGCGTGACATGGCCCGCACCGGCTTCTATCCCGGCAGTTTCGATCCGGTGACCTACGGCCATCTGGACATCATCACGCGCGCCGCGCAACTCTTCGACCGGCTGATCATCGCCATCGGCACGCACCACGAGAAGAAGACGCTTCTGCCGGTGGAGGTGCGGGCCCGCATCCTCGAGGACGCCTTGCGGCCGATCACCGAGCGCACGGACTGCGAGATCTCGCTGGCCCGTTTCTCCTGCCTGACGGTGGACGCCGCGCGGCGCGCGGGCGCGAAGTTCATCGTCCGCGGTCTGCGCGACGGCAGCGATTTCGACTACGAGGTGCGCATGGCGCAGATGAACGCCGCACTGGCCCATGATCTGGACACCGTGTTCCTGGCCGCCAGCCCCTCCTCCCGCATGATCGCCTCCTCCCTCATCAAGCAGATCGCGGCCATGGGCGGGGACATCTCCCAGTTCGTGCCCATGGAGGCCGCCGAGGCCCTCAGGGCGGCACTGGCCGAACGCGACTGACCGCCCTTCCCTGCCGTCCGCACGCGGAAGCGCCTTCCATCGTTTTTCCCCATTCCCCGTGCTAGGCTCCGTATGGGGAGGATCTCCCCGGCCTCATGACAACGAAGGGAGGGTCGAAGAACCATGGCCAGGAAAATTCTGCTTCTGTGCGGCGACTTCGCCGAGGACTACGAAACGATGGTGCCGTTCCAGACGCTTCTCGCGGTGGGCCATCACGTGGACGCCGTCTGTCCCGACAAGAAGGCGGGCGAGAAGATCGCCACGGCGGTCCACGATTTCGAGGGGCATCAGACCTATTCGGAAAAGCCCGGTCACAATTTCACGCTCACGGCGGATTTCGATGCCGTCAAGGCGGAGGACTACGACGCGCTCGTCATTCCCGGCGGCCGCGCACCGGAATATCTGCGACTGGATCCGCGCGTGATCGCGCTCGTGCAGGCCTTCAACGACGCCGGAAAGCCCATCGCCGCGATCTGCCACGGCGTGCAGATCCTCACCGCGGCGGGAATCGTGAAGGACCGCACGGTCTCCTGCTATCCCGCCTGCGCGCCGGGCCTGACCGCCGCCGGAGGCACGTATGCCGACATTCCCATCGACCAGGCCCAGACCGACGGCAACCTGATCACCGCGCCGGCATGGCCGGCGCATCCCGCCTGGATGGCGCAGTTCCTGAAGGCGCTGGGCACCACGATCTCGCACGGCTGATCCGCATCCGAGGATGAGGCCGCGAGGGGGCGGAGCGCCTCCCCGCGGCCATCCGGATGCGTCTCCGTCGCCCCTGTCGGAAGAACCCGCAACGGGGGACGGACAGCGGCGGCATTTTCTGCTATGGCAGTCCCATGTCCGGTCACGGCGGACGGGCGTCGTCCGCCGCAATGCCATGTCAACAGGGAGACGAAACCATGAATCGCAGAAATTTCGCCGCCGCGCTTGTGGCCGCCGCCATGTTCACGACGGCGGCGGGAGCCTTCGCCGGCGAGGCGAAGAAACTGGGGCTAGATCCGGAGAACACCCTCTACATAGACCTCAAGGACAACTGCCGGGTGGTGGTGAAGATGCTGCCCGACGTGGCGCCGAAGCACGTGGCGCGCATCAAGAAGCTGGCCCGCGAAGGCTTCTACGACGGCGTCGTCTTCCACCGCGTCATCGAGGGCTTCATGGCCCAGACCGGAGATCCCACCGGAACCGGCATGGGTGGCTCGAAATATCCCGACCTGCCCGCGGAGTTCTCCGACGTGCCCTTCGACCGCGGCGTCGTCGGCATGGCGCGCGCCATGGATCCGAATTCCGCCAACTCGCAGTTCTTCATCATGTTCAAGCCCGGCCACTTCCTGAACGGCAAGTACACCGTATGGGGCAAGGTGGTGAAGGGCATGGAGTGCGTGGACAGGATCGCCCGCGGCGAACCGCCGCTGAATCCCGACAAGATGCTGAAGGTGCGCGTCGCCGCCGACGTGGACAAGGACTGAACGATCGCATGCGTCCCGGCCGTGCATCCGGCCGGACCGCGGCAACATGGACATACCGATTTCAAGGAGACGACACTTGACCGACAATCTCGACCCGGAAAACACCATCGTGTTCGATATCGACACCACCGATCCCGCCACGTCCGGCAGGGTGGTCATCCGCCTGCGGCCGGATCTGGCTCCGGAGCACGTGCGCCGCATCAAGGAGCTGGTCCGCGAGGGGTTCTATGACGGAACCCCCTTCCATCGCGTGATCGAGGGCTTCATGGCGCAGGGCGGCGATCCGACCGGAACCGGCATGGGCGGTTCCGACAAGCCGGACCTGAGGGCGGAATTCACAGACGCTCCGCACAAGCGCGGCGTCGCCTCCATGGCGCGCGCCATGGATCCGAACTCCGCCAACTCGCAGTTCTTCATCTGCACCGCCGACTGCCCCTTCCTCGACGGCCAGTACACCGTCTGGGGCGAGGTGGTCGAAGGCATGGACGTCGTGGACGCCCTGCCGAAGGGCGAGCCGGTCCCCAACCCCGGCCGCATCGTCAAGGCCCGCGTCCTGGCCGACGAGGCCGGGGGCTGACAGACGCCCGCCACTGTGCGAGAAAACGGGCCGCCCTTCCGACGAAGTGGCGGCCCGTTCCCTTCCTGCCGAGGTTACGTCCATGCGCGTAGACGAATTCGACTTCGACCTTCCGGAGGACCGAATCGCCCTGCGGCCGGCCAGCCCGCGCGATTCCTCGCGCCTGCTCGTGGTCCGGCCGGAGGGAGAGCCCGTTCTGGAGGACCGCGTGTTCCGCGACCTGCCGGAACTGCTGGAACCGGGCGACGTGCTGGTGTTCAACGATACCCGCGTCATTCCCGCCCAGCTCTACGGCCGTCGCGCGCCCCGGCAGGACGGCAGCTCGCCGCGCATTTCCGCCACCCTGCACCGCCGGGTGGGGGACGATTCCTGGCTGGCCTTCGCAAAGCCGGGACGGAAACTGCGCGTCGGCGACAGGATCATGTTCGGCATGCCCGGATGCGCCTGCGGGGCCGACGAACTGTGGGCCGAGGTGGTGGAAAAGCGCGAGGGCGGCGAGATCCTGCTGAAATTCGACAAGTCCGGTCCGGTTCTGGACGAGGTGATCGCCCGTGTCGGCGAAATGCCACTGCCGCCATACATCGCATCGCGACGGCGCCCGGACATGCGCGACCGCCGGGACTACCAGACCGTCTACGCGGAGAAGGACGGAGCGGTGGCGGCGCCGACCGCCGGCCTCCATTTCACGCCGGAGCTGCTGCGGCGGCTGGAGGAGCGGGGTGTGGAGACGGCCCGCGTCACGCTGCACGTGGGAGCCGGCACCTTCCTTCCGGTCAAGGTGGAGGACACCCGCGACCACCGCATGCATGCCGAATACGGCGAAATTTCCGAAGAGGTGGCGGAACGACTGAATGCCGTCCGGGCCGCGGGCCGCCGCGTGGTCGCGGTGGGCACCACAAGTCTGCGCATCCTCGAAAGCGCCGCCGACGAGACGGGGCGCATCCACCCGTTCGCGGCGGAGACGGACATCTTCATCACGCCCGGCCACCATTTCCGGGCGATCGACGCGCTGATCACGAATTTCCACCTGCCCCGCTCGACCCTTTTCATGCTGGTCAGCGCATTCAGCGGTCTGGAAACGATGAAGGCGGCCTATGCCCACGCCATCGAAACGGGCTACCGCTTCTATTCCTACGGGGATTCCTCCCTGCTCTTCCCGGCTCCGGAGGCCAGGCCCGCCCGCGACTGACGGCAGGGGGCGGAATCATCCGGCCATGCGGCCGCGCACGTGCCGGAAGGCGAGAAGCCAGAGGGCGGCGGCCGCGAAACCGGCCAGCGTGCCCGCAATCATGCCGAGGGCGGCATAGGCGAAGGACACCACAAGGGCGAAGACGGCCAGCGAACCCAGTCCCGTCGGATAGGCCTTCAGGATGGTCCGCAGAGGGGCCTTGCCGTATCCGGCATGGATGATCACGAGAAAGGGAAAGGTCACGACCGGAAAGCCCGCGAGGAGGCCGGACCATTCCGGACCGATCAGCCGGGCCGCTCCGGTTATGGCCACGACGATCGCGGCCGCGCCGAATGCCCGCGCCAGAATCTCGCGCCAGCCGATGCGCACCCTGCGGGATATGGTCACATCCTTCTCGTGCCGCACCTGCAGGCCCACCAGAACGATCGCCGCGCAGGCCAGGGCCGCCGCCGTCCAGACGTTCAGAGGCAGCCGCGAGAAGAGGGCGGAAAGAACGAAGAACACGATCAGGGCCGCCAGAGGCGCAAGGGGCATGTCCATGCGGCGGATCAGGCGGAGCGCCTTCCAGTATCCCCATGCGAAACCGGCATTGGCGGCGAGCCCGGCCAGCGTGTACACGGCGGCCGAGGCGGCGAATTCCGTGCCCTGCTCCACCCCGATGAAGAACAGAACGATGGCCACGCCATGCGGAAAGCCCGCCAGAAGCCCGGACAGGCGGGGGGATGCGTATTCGGCGACGAGCGACAGCGCCACCACGACCACGACGGTGACGAGCAGCTTGGCCAGAAGAAGGGTTTCCATGCACCCGGCCCTATTCGTCCCCACCATCGCCGCCATCGGGCACCGAACCGTCCTCCTCGACGACGGGGATGGCATAGCTGCCGCTGAGCCAGCGGTGCAGATCCAGGTCCGCGCAGTGCTTCGAACAGAAGGGATGGTATCTGCGCACGCTCGGTTTGCCGCAGATGGGACAGGGACGCGGCGGCCGCAGGGGTTCCACGTTGTCGGGCGCGGAGCCCTCCTCCCGTTTCCGCTCCCTGTCGTCGCGGTCCGGCATCAGGCGATCCCTCCCTCGGCGAGACGCCAGGCCTCGTGCACGGGATAGCCGTTTCCATCCAGAAGCGACACGGTTTCATAGAGGGGCAGACCGACAACGCCGGTGTAGGAGCCATTGATATGGCGCACGAAAGCGCCGGCACGCCCCTGGATGGCGTATGCGCCGGCCTTCCCGCGCCATTCGTCGCAGTCCACGTAGGTGCGCACGTCCTCCAGAGACAGGCGCTTGAAGCGTACCTTCGTCTCGACGATGCGCAGACGCGTGCGGCCCGCCGGGGTGACGAGCGCCACGGCGGTCAGCACCTTGTGGGAACGCCCGGACAGAAGGCGCAACATGGACCGCGCCTCCTCGGCCGTCGAGGCCTTGCCGAGAATACGCCGGCCGATGGCGACGACGGTGTCGGCGGAAAGGATGAAGACTTCTCCCTCCAGACCGCGCACGACGGGCGCCTCCCGCGCGGCCTCCGCCTTCTCGCGCGCCATGCGCTGCACGAAGGCGCGCGGCGTCTCGCGTTTCGCCGGGATTTCCTCGATGTCCACGGGATTGAGCAGATCCGGCTTCAGTCCCGCCTGCTCCAGCAGGGCGAGACGGCGCGGCGAGGCCGAGGCCAGAACGAGCTTGACGTCAGACACGGTCATTGGCGCGGTTGTCCTCTCCCCTGCCCCACCGGATGAAGGAAGCGGCCGGCGGCCGCGCGGCCTACTTGAAGCGGTAGGTGATGCGGCCCTTCGTGAGATCGTAGGGCGTCATCTCCACCAGCACGCGGTCCCCCGCCAGAACGCGGATGCGGTTCTTGCGCATCTTGCCCGCCGTGTG
>CAYSHK010000033.1:0-3819 GCA_964430935.1 uncultured Rhizobiaceae bacterium | reverse complement strand
AAATTTCCTGATTCAGATCAAATTTGCCGCACGTTGCCGTGTCTGAATTTTCTTGCGGGACATGCGGGTCTGGGCTACGAATTCGTTCAAGGCACGCGGAACGGAACAGGGTAGGGGCTCCGATTCCGGTTTGGATCGCTGAAGTGCCGGAGGCTTTCCGGCCCGAGGGGAAAGGCAAGATGAGGGAGCTTCTGATCCAGTATCTGCCGGTGGCGATCTTCATTGCCATCGCCGCCGTCATAGGGCTGGCGCTGCTGGTTTCGGCCATGGTTCTGGCGGTCCGCAGGCCCGATGCCGAGAAGAACTCCGCCTACGAGTGCGGTTTCAATCCGTTCGACGATTCGCGGATGCGCTTCGACGTCCGCTTCTACCTCGTCTCCATTCTGTTCATCATCTTCGACCTCGAGGTCGCGTTCCTCTTCCCCTGGGCGATCACGCTCAAGGAGAACGGTTTGTTCGGCTTCTGGTCGATGATGGTCTTCCTCGGCATCCTCACCATCGGCTTCATCTACGAGTGGCGCAAGGGAGCGCTGGAATGGGATTGAGCGGATCCGGAAAACCCCTGATCGTGAATCCCGCGGACGCGGCGGGGGCGACGGGGGCCTCCATCACGGCGGCGCATCGCGCCTCGATGGCGGGCATCAACGACGCGCTTGCCGACAAGGGATTCATCACGACCACCACGGACGACATCATCAACTGGGCGCGGACGGGCTCCCTGATGTGGATGACCTTCGGTCTGGCCTGCTGCGCCGTGGAGATGATGCAGGCGTCCATGCCGCGCTACGACCTGGAGCGCTTCGGCTTCGCCCCGCGCGCCTCGCCGCGCCAGTCCGACGTGATCATCGTCGCCGGCACGCTGACCAACAAGATGGCCCCGGCCATCCGCAAGGTCTACGACCAGATGCCGGAGCCGCGCTGGGTGATCTCCATGGGATCGTGCGCCAACGGCGGCGGCTACTACCACTATTCCTATTCCGTCGTCCGCGGCTGCGATCGCGTGCTGCCGGTGGACGTCTACGTGCCCGGCTGCCCGCCGACGGCGGAGGCGCTCGTCTACGGCGTGCTGCTGCTGCAGCGCAAGATCCGCCGGACGGGAACCATCGAGCGCTGAAACGGAGGCGACGGATGGGCGAAGACAGGAAAGAGGGCGGTGCAATGGAGTCTGTCGCGGGTCCCGACCCCGAGGCGCTTGCCGATATCGTCGACGTGATCGAGAACGGTCTGGAGGGGCGGGTCTCCGACGTCCGGATCGTGCATGGCCAGATCCAGATGGTGGCGCGGCCGGACACCGTGCTCGAGGTGCTGCGTTTCCTGCGCGACGACGAGAGCTGCCGGTTCGTCGCCTTCACGGACATCTGCGGCGTCGACCATCCGGAGCGCGAGGAGCGCTTCGAGGTGGTCTACCACCTGCTGTCGCCCTACATTCCGGCGCGCGTCCGCGTCAAGGTGCCTGTCGCCGACGGCGCCTCCGTTCCCTCCTGCATCGGGATCTTCCCCGGCGCGGAGTGGTTCGAACGCGAGGCCTACGACATGTACGGCATCTTCTTCGCCGGGCATCCGGATCTGCGGCGCATCCTGACGGACTACGGCTTCCAGGGACATCCCCTGCGCAAGGACTTCCCCGTCACGGGGTTCGTCGAGGTGCGCTACGACGAGGACAAGAAGCGCGTGGTCTACGAGCCGGTGCAGCTCCAGCAGGCCTGGCGCGAATTCGACAATCTCTCGCCGTGGAAGGGCGAGCCGGCGGTTCTGCCGGGTGACGAGAAGGCGGAACGGAACGATGGCTGAGACGGACGTCGAGGTTCGCAATTTCACGATCAACCTGGGCCCGCAGCATCCCGCGGCGCACGGCGTGCTGCGACTGGTGCTGGAGCTCGACGGAGAGATCGTGGAAAGGGCCGATCCGCACATCGGGCTTCTGCACCGCGGAACGGAGAAGCTGATCGAGACGAAGACCTGGCATCAGGCGGTGCCGTATTTCGACCGGCTCGACTACGTGGCGCCGATGAACCAGGAGCATGCCTTCGTGCTGGCCGCCGAGCGGCTGCTGGGACTCGAGGTGCCGTACAGGGCCCAGGTGATCCGTGTGCTCTATTCCGAGATCGGACGGCTTCTCAACCATCTGCTCAACGTCACGACGCAGGCCATGGACGTCGGCGCGCTGACGCCGCCCCTGTGGGGCTTCGAGGAGCGCGAGAAGCTGATGATCTTCTACGAGCGGGCCTGTGGCGCGCGCATGCATGCGGCCTATTTCCGCATCGGCGGCGTGCATCAGGACCTGCCTCCGGAGCTGATCGACGACATCGGGGAATTCTGCGAGACCCACCCGAAGGTGCTGCGGGACATCGAAGGTCTTCTCACCGACAACCGGATCTTCAAGCAGCGCAACGTGGACATCGCGAAGTTCACGAAGGAGGACGCCTTCGCGCGCGGCTTCTCCGGAGTGATGCTGCGCTCCACGGGCGTGCCGTGGGATCTGCGCCGCGCCCAGCCCTACGAGTGCTACAACGAGCTCGATTTCAAGGTGCCCGTCGGCCGCAATGGCGACAACTACGACCGCTACGTGCTGCGCATGGAGGAGATGTACCAGTCGGTGCACATCATGAAGCAGTGCGTCGAGATCCTGTCCTCGCAGAAGGGGGCGGGGCCGGTGATCACCGGCAACCGGAGGGTCGCCCCGCCGAAGCGCGCGGAGATGAAGACCTCCATGGAGGCGCTGATCGAGCATTTCAAGCTGGTGACGGAAGGCATGAAGGTTCCCGAGGGAGAGATCTACGCCGCCGTCGAGGCCCCCAAGGGCGAGTTCGGCGTCTATCTGGTCTCCGATGGCGGAAACCGGCCCTACCGCTGCAAGATCCGCGCGCCGGGATTCGCCCATCTGGCGGCCATGGAGTTCCTCACGAAGGGCCACATGCTGGCGGATGTTCCGTCCGTCATCGGATCCATCGACATCGTGTTCGGGGAGATCGACCGATGAGTTTCCGCAGGCTTCATCCCGAACAGCCGGACAGCTTCGAGTTCACGCCGGAGAATCTGGAGTGGGCGAAGAAGCGCATCGCCCTCTATCCGGAGGGACGCGAGGCATCGGCCGTGATCCCCCTGCTGTGGCGCGCCCAGGAACAGAACGGCGGCTGGACCACGGAGCCGATGATCCGCTACATCGCCGACATGCTCGGCATGCGGCCGATCCGGGTGCTGGAGATCGCGACCTTCTACACGATGTTCCAGCTCCAGCCGGTGGGCAGGAAGGCCCATGTCCAGGTCTGCGGCACCACTCCGTGCATGCTGCGCGGGGCCGAGGATCTGGTGAAGGTCTGCAAGCGCAGGATCGCGGAGAAGGCGCACACCCTGTCCGGAGACGGCGACTTCTCCTGGGAGGAGGTGGAGTGCCTCGGTGCCTGCACCAACGCTCCGATGATCCAGATCGGCGAGAAGGTCTACGAGGATCTGACGCCGGAAAGGTTCGAGGAGATCCTCGACGAGATCGCGGCCGGTCGCGAACCCGAAACGGGTCCGCAGAACGGCAGAACCTCCTCGGAGCCTCTGGGTGGTCCCACCACGCTGACGGATGCCTCGATCCTCGAACGCGGTTCGGACGCGGAGGCGCTCATCGCGGCGGCCGCTGCCGGTGCCGCTGCCGGTGGTGGCGCTGCCGGAGCGAAGGCCGCTGTGGCCGGTGGCGATGCCGGTGGTGAAGGAAAGGCCGGGAAGGCCGGTGGAGGTGCGGGTGGAGGCAGGCCGCCCGCGGGTCCCGCCGCCCGGCAGGAGGTGGAATCCGCGGAAGACGTGCAGACCGGGAGGGACGATGCCCCGGAT
>CAYSHK010000032.1:0-10932 GCA_964430935.1 uncultured Rhizobiaceae bacterium | reverse complement strand
GCCTCACTTGGCGCTCATCTCCTTGATGTAGGCGATGACGTCGGCGATGTCCTCGTCCTTCTTCAGGCCGGCGAAGGCCATCTTGTTCTTGGGAATGAATTTCTTCGGAGCCTTCAGGTACTGGGCGATGGTCTCCTCGGTCCAGACCAGACCTTCCTCGCCCTTCGCCTTCATGGCCTTGGAATACTTGAAGCCCTCGACGGAGCCCGCCTTGCGGCCGATCACGCCCTTCAGGTACGGGCCCACCTTGTTCTTCTCCTTGTCCACGAAGTGGCAGGCCTTGCACTTGTTGAAGACCTTCTTGCCCTTGGCCGCGTCGCCGCCGGCGAGAGCGACGGACGGAGCGACGACGAGAGCGGCGAAAGCCAGCGCGATTTTCAGCTTCATTTCCTCATGCCTCCATTGATTGACAAAACAAAAGGATGCGAATGCGTTCCCGACGTGTGATAATTCCCGCTGTGGGGCATTGCAATGCCGGCACACTACAACAAAATGTGACGGAATTTCCATTGTGACGGAACGGTGCCACGATTTGCCGCGTGTGCCAGAATGACATGAAAGAGAGTCAGGATCGCCACCCATGACCCAGCCCGCCATGCCCGGACCGGACGCCTCCGTGATCGCCCGCCGCGAGGACATCGCGCGGGATCTGCGGGCGCTGTGTCCGCAGGCCGTGGTCATCGTCTCCCCGGCCGAACTGCGGGCTTACGAGACCGACGGGCTGACGGCCTACCGCCAGCCGCCGTTGCTGACCATCCTGCCCGCCGATACGGAGGAGGTCTCGCGCATCCTGCGCCATTGCCACGAGCAGGGGATCCGCATCGTGCCGCGCGGCGCCGGCACCTCGCTTTCCGGCGGGGCCCTTCCGCTGGCCGACGCCGTGCTTCTCGCCATGACGCGGTTCAACCGCATTCTCGACGTGGACCTCGACAACCGAACGGCCACCGTGCAGCCCGGCGTGACCAACCTCGCCATCACCAGGGCGGTGGAGGGCGAGGGCTTCTACTACGCCCCGGATCCGTCCTCGCAGATCGCATGCACCATCGGCGGCAACGTGGCCGAGAACGCCGGGGGCGTGCACTGCCTGAAATACGGCCTGACCACCAACAACATCCTGGGGCTGGAGATGGTGCTCGTGGACGGTACCGTCATCCGGCTCGGGGGAAAGCATCTGGATCCGGAGGGATACGACCTGCTCGGCCTGATGATCGGCTCCGAGGGGCTGATGGGAGTGGTCACGGAGGTGACCGTGCGCCTGCTGCCCGCGCCCCCGTGCGCCCGGGCCGTGCTGGCCGGTTTCGACACCGCGGAGGATGCCGGCCGCTGCGTGGCGGAGATCATCTCGGCGGGCATCATCCCGGCCGGCATGGAGATGATGGACCGGCCGGCGATACATGCGGCGGAAGCCTTCGTGAAGGCCGGCTATCCCCTGGACGTGGAGGCCCTTCTGATCGTCGAGGTGGACGGGCCGGAGGTGGAGGTGGACGATCTCACCGCACGGGTGCGGCGGATCGCCACCAGGTGCGGCGCCCGCACCCTGCGGGTCTCCCAGTCCGAGGAGGAGCGGCTGCGCTTCTGGGCGGGGCGCAAGGCGGCCTTTCCGGCGGTGGGGCGCATCTCGCCCGACTACTACTGCATGGACGGCACCATCCCCCGCAACCGCCTGCCGGAGGTGCTGGCCCGCATCGGTGAGATGTCGCGGCGGTACGGCCTGGACTGCGCGAACGTGTTCCACGCCGGGGACGGAAACCTCCATCCGCTGATCCTGTACGACGCCAACCGGGCGGACGAGCTGGAGCGGGCCGAGAGATTCGGGGCGGACATCCTGCGCCTGTGCGTGGAGGTGGGTGGCGTGCTCACCGGCGAGCACGGCGTCGGCGTGGAGAAGCGCGACCTGATGCCCGAAATGTTCGACGAAACGGATCTGAAGGTGCAGGAACGCGTGAAATGCGCCCTCGATCCGCAGGGGCTTCTCAATCCCGGCAAGGTCTTTCCGCAACTGAAGGGCTGCGGCGAGATATCCGGATTTTCCGTCCGCGAGATCGAGGAGAGATTCCCGGACATTCCGAGATTCTGAGAGAGCATGAACGCAGAAGAGAAACCGCATACGCGGCGGGAGGTGGCGGAGGCTGTCGCCGCGGCCCTTTCCGCCGACGAGCCGCTGGAGGTGATCGGACATGGCACCCGCCGCGAGCTGGGGCGACCGGTGGCCGCCCGCCGGCGGCTGGACATGTCCGCCATCACCGGCATCTCCCTCTACGAACCCGAGGAGCTCGTCTTCACCGCCGCCGCCGGAACGCCGCTGGCGGACATCGAGGCGGCGCTCGCCGAAAAGGGACAGATGCTGGCCTTCGAACCGCCGGACTTCTCCCGTCTTCTGGGCGGGGAGCGGGGGAGGGGGACGCTGGGCGGCATGGCGGCCAGCGGTCTTTCCGGCCCGCGACGCATCCGCGCCGGGGCGGTGCGCGACCATGTCCTGGGTTTCGCCGGCGTCAACGGACGGGCGGAGATCTTCAAGTCCGGCGGCCGCGTCATGAAGAACGTCACCGGTTTCGACCTGTCGAAACTGATGTGCGGAAGCTGGGGCACGCTGACCGTGCTCACGGAGCTGACCTTCAAGGTCCAGCCCGCGCCGGAGACCACGGCGACCCTGATCTTCCGCAGCCTGGACGCGGCGCGCGCCGTGCGGCTGATGACCGCGGCCATGCGCGCGCCGGCGGAGGTCTCCGGGGCCGCCCATCTGCCGGCCGGAACGGACGGGGAGGAAAGCCTCGCGTGCATCCGGCTGGAGGGTTTCGCCCCCTCGGTGGCGGCGCGGGCGGACATGCTGAAGGGGATGCTGGCGGAGTACGGCGTTCCGGCGATGGTGGAGGATGCGGAAGCCCGCGCCCTCTGGCGGGATGTGCGGGACGTCGCGCCGCTGGCCGGCGACCGGGAGGCCTTCGTCTGGCGCATCGTCTGTCCACCGGCGCAGGGCGGCGAGGT
Organism: uncultured Rhizobiaceae bacterium; assembly: GCA_964430935.1. Classification (GTDB taxonomy): domain Bacteria; phylum Pseudomonadota; class Alphaproteobacteria; order Rhizobiales; family Aestuariivirgaceae; genus Thermopetrobacter. Next base: position 7,947 of record CAYSHK010000032.1, on the reverse strand, counting down.
GGCGGAGACGCTGGAGGAGATGATCCCCGGCGTCCGGTATTTCCTCGACTGGGCCGGCGGGCTGATCTGGGCCGCCGTCCCGCCTTCCGACCATGCTGCGGCGGAGCTGGTGCGCGGGGCGGTGTCGGGATGCGGCGGGCACGCCATGCTGTTCCGCGCGCCCGGGGATGTCCGGCGGCGGCTGCCGGTCTTCCATCCCCAGCCGGAGCCGCTGGCGGAGGCGACGGCCCGGATCCGCGCCGCCTTCGATCCCCGGGACGTTCTCAATCCCGGCCGCATGCATCCTTCTGAGAAGCGGGAGGGCTGACGGAACATGCAGACGCGATTTTTGCCGGAGCAGCTGAAGGATCCGCGCATCCGCGAGGCCGATTCGATCCTGCGCAAGTGCGTACACTGCGGTTTCTGCACCGCCACCTGCCCGACCTACCTGCTGCTCGGCGACGAGCTGGACGGACCCCGCGGCCGGATCTATCTCGTCAAGGACATGCTGGAGGGGGACACGCCGCCCTCGCCGGACATCGCGCGGCACATCGACCGCTGTCTCACCTGTCTCTCCTGCATGACCACATGCCCCTCCGGCGTGGACTACGACCATCTGCTGGCCATCGGCCGGGAGGTCCTGGAGGGCGATCCGCGCAGCCGTCCCGCGGTGGAGCGTTTCTGGCGCGGCGTCCTGGACGCGGTGGTGCCCCATCCCTCCCGGTTCGCCCTGGCCCTGCGCGCGGGGCGGATCTTCAGGCCGCTGGCGGGACTGCTGGAGCGTCTGCCCGCCCTGAGGCCCGCCGCGTCCATGCTGCGCATGGCGGGGGGCGGCCGCATCGCGAAGCCGGTGGCCGGAGCCTTCCTCACCCGCCGCGAGGGCAGGGGGCGGGTGGCCCTGCTCCAGGGGTGCGCGCAATCCGTACTCGGCGCGTCCGTGAACCGGGCCACCATCTCGCTGCTGAACCGCTGCGGGGTGGACGTGGTGATTCCGCGCGAGGCCGGCTGCTGCGGCGCGCTGACCCACCACATGGGGCGGGAGGAACGCGCCCGCGAGATGGCCCGCGTCAACATCGCCGCCTGGGAGAGGGCGGACGTGGACGCCGTCGTGGTCAACGCCTCGGGATGCGGCGTCACGGTGAAGGACTACGGCCACCTTCTCACCGGAGATCCGAAATGGGCCCTGCGCGCCAGCCGCATCTCGGAGAGGACGAAGGACGTGCACGAGTATCTCGCCACCCTGGAGCTGCCGCCCTTGCGCGCACCGCGGCCGCTCAAGGTGGTGTTCCACGCGCCATGCAGCCTGACCCACGGCCTGAAGCTGGCGGATGTCGCGCGGCAGCTGCTGGAGAATGCCGGCTTCGAGGTTCTCGAACCCGCGGAGGGGCACATCTGCTGCGGTGCCGCAGGCGTCTATTCGGTGCTTCAGCCGGACATGTCCCTCCGCCTGCGGGAGCGCAAGGCCGGCCATCTGGAGGCGACCGGCGCGGAGGTCGTGGCCTCGGCCAACTTCGGCTGCATCCACCATCTCGCGGAGGGAACGGACCTTCCGGTCGTACACGTGGTGGAGCTTCTGGAGTGGGCCGCCGGCGGCGACATGCCTCCGGCCATGCGCGACGCATGAGACCGGATGGACGGAACGATCCCGGCCCGTGCCCACCGCATGCCGGATGGTTCAGGCGATATCCACCACGAGACGGCCCCGCACCTCGCCCCGCACGATCTTCCCGGCCGCGTCGGGCACGTCGTCCAGCGTGATGTGGCTGGTCATGGCGGCCAGCTTCTCTCCGTCCAATTCTTCCGCCAGAAGCTTCCACGCCTGGAGGCGCCGCTCTTTCGGGCACATGACGGAATCCACGCCGACCAGCTTCACGCCGCGCAGGATGAAGGGGGCGACGGAGGCCGGAAGGTCCATGCCCTGGGCCAGTCCGCAGGCGGCCACGGTGCCGCCGTACTTCACCTGCGACAGCACGTTGGCCAGCGTGACCGATCCGGCCACGTCCACCGCGCCGGCCCATCGCGCCTTCGCCAGCGGACGGGGCTTGCCGGCAAGCTCCTCGCGGTCGATGACCTCCGCGGCTCCCAGTTCCTTCAGATAGCCCGCCTCGTCCGCCTTGCCCGTGGAGGCGACGACGCGGTAGCCGCGCCCGGCCAGCAGGGCGACGGCCACGGACCCCACGCCGCCGGTGGCGCCGGTGACCAGCACCTCGCCGGATTGCGGCAGCACGCCCTGTTCCTCCAGCGCCATGACGCACAGCATGGCCGTGAATCCGGCGGTGCCGATGGCCATGGCCCGTCCGGGCGTCATGCCCTCGGGCATGGGGACCAGCCATCCGGACTTCACGCGCGCCCGTTCCGCGTATCCGCCATGGTGGCTCTCGCCCACGCCCCATCCGGTCAGGATCACCCGGTCGCCGGTGGCGAAATCCCCGCCGCGGGAGGCGGTCACCGTGCCCGCGAAGTCGATTCCGGGAATGAGGGGGAAGGTGCGGATGATCGGCGCCCGGCCGGTGATGGCCAGGCCGTCCTTGTAGTTCACCGTCGAATGGGAGACCGCAACGTCCACGTCGCCGTCCATCAGGAAATCCCCGCCGACCCTGCGCATCTCCACCGTCTGGCCGTCGTCCGTCCTGTCCACGACGAGAGCCCGGAATGTGTCGCTCATGTCTCTTCTCCCCTCAAGGTTTCCATGAACCGCATGGGCCTTCCCCCGGCCGGGCCCGCGATCTCGTCCTCGCGCATGACCATCCTGCCGCGGACGATCGTCATCACCGGCCAGCCGGTGACGCGCATGCCGTCGTAGGGCGTCCAGCCGCAGCGCGAGGCGATCCAGTCGTTGGTGATGGTGCGGCGCGCCTTCATGTCCACCACCGTGAAATCGGCGTCGTATCCTTCCGCGATGCGCCCCTTGCCGGCGATCTGGAACAGCCGGTGGGGCCCTTCGCACATCAGGTCCACGAACCGCTGCAGGGACAGCCGTCCGGCGTTCACGTGGTCCAGCATGACCGGAACAAGCGTCTGCACACCCGGCATTCCGGAGGGGGATTCGGGATAGTCCCTCTCCTTCTCCCCGGGCAGATGGGGGGCGTGGTCGGAACCCAGGACGTCCACGAGGCCGGAACGCACGGCCCGCCACAGCGCCTCGCGGTGGCGGGGGCCGCGCACCGGCGGGTTCATCTGGGCGAACGTGCCGAGCCGCTCGTAGCATTCGGGAGCCGCGAGCGTGAGATGGTGGGGCGTGACCTCGACCGAGGCGAAGTCCCGCGCCCGCGCCAGCAGGGGCAGCTCCTCGGCCGTGGAGACATGCAGCACGTGGATGCGCCGTCCGGCCGCCCGCGCCAGACGCAGCAGGCGGGTGGTCGAGCGCACAGCGGTCTCCACGTCGCGCCAGACGGGATGCGAACGTGGATCCCCGGCGATCCGCTCGTCCTTGCGCGCCTCCAGCCGCTCCTCGTCCTCCGAATGGAAGGCGGCGCGCCGGGAGATGGCGGCCAGGACGCGGGCCAGGGTGTCGTCGTCGGCCACCAGCAGGTCGCCCGTCGAGGAACCCATGAAGACCTTGATGCCGCATACGCCGGGCAGACGTTCCAGCTCTCCCAGACGGTCCGCGTTCTCCGCCGTCGCCCCGGCGTAGAAGGCGAAGTCGCAGAACATGCGCCCGGTGGCCCGGCGCACCTTGTCCGCCACGGCCTCCGCCGTGGTGGTGGCGGGGGCGGTGTTGGGCATCTCGAAGACGCCGGTCACGCCTCCGAGGACGGCGGCGCGGGAGCCCGTCTCCAGATCCTCCTTGTGCTCGCCGCCGGGTTCGCGGAAATGCACCTGCGTGTCGATGACGCCCGGCAGGACATGCAGCCCGGTGCAGTCCACCACCTCCGCGGCCGAGCCCGGATCGAGATCGCCGACGGCGGCGATGCGGCCATCGCGCACGCCGATGTCCGCCCGTGCCGTGCCGGAATGGGAAACGACGGTTCCGCCCTTCAGAAGCAGGTCGTGGAGACCCATGGAAAAAACTCCCGCTGTGGCCTATGTGTTGATGCAGGGTTCCATACTGACCACGCAAGGCGAAAAAAGTCCAATGCCGACATGCCTGAAGGAGCGCGCCGTCGCGGAAGTTTCCGGGCCGGAGGCGCGCGGGTTTCTCCAGTCGCTGCTGACCAACGACATCGCGGCCATGGGGCGGGGGGATGCGCTGTGGGCCGGACTGCTGACCCCGCAGGGCAAGATCCTGTTCGATTTCTTCGTGTTCGACGTCGGCGGGGAGCGCTTTCTGCTGGACGTCTCCGCGGCGCAGCGCGAGCCGCTGCTGCAGCGGATGGGCATGTACAGGCTGCGCCGGAAGGTGGATATCGCGCCCCGCGACGATCTGGCGGTCGTGGACGGGGAACTGCCGGATGCCGTCGCCGCCCATGCCGATCCGCGCTTCGGGGACATGGGAATGCGGAGCATCGCGACGCGGGAGGCGGCGGCCGGTCTCCCGGACGATGCCGCGGAGTACCACGCACGACGGATCGCGCTGGGGCTGCCGGACACCGATGCCGACATCGGCACCGGCCGGCTGTTCCCCCACGAGGCGAACTTCGACCAGCTCGGCGGGGTGAGTTTCACCAAGGGCTGCTACGTGGGGCAGGAGGTGGTTTCGCGCATGCAGCACCGCTCCACCACCCGCAACCGTCTGCTGCCGGTCGCGGGGCGGGGCGCATTGGAGACGGGCATGGAGATCACCGGCGCCGGAAGGCGCGTCGGCGAGATCTTCTCCACCGCCGGGGAAAGGGGCATGGCCCTTGTGCGTCTCGACCGCGCCGCCGCCGCCATCGAGGCGGGAGAACCCCTCATGGCCGGGGATGTGGCCATCCGGCTGGAGCGCCCCGAATGGGCGGAGTTCGACGTGCCCGGCGCGTGATCCGCGTCCCGCGGCCCGTCCACCGGGTTCCCGCGCGGGCTTGACGCCGGAGGGCGCGGACGGGATCATGCGCCCCGCCCGATTGGTGGACGGGATGCGACGGAGGACGCGCGGAACGTGGGCATAGGCTGGAACGAGGATGTGGTCGTGCACGGCGACGGCCGGGCGCGCTGCGGCTGGTGCGGCACGGATCCCCTCTACGTGGACTACCACGATACCGAATGGGGCGTGCCGGAACGCGACGGAAGGAGGCTGTTCGAGAAGCTGTCCCTGGACATCTTCCAGGCCGGGCTGTCATGGCTGACCATCCTGCGCAAGCGACAGGCCTTCCGGGCCGCCTTCGCCGGTTTCGATCCCGAACGGGTCGCCGCCTTCGGTGGAGACGACGTGGCGCGCCTGATGGAGGATGCGGGCATCGTGCGCAACCGCGCCAAGGTGGAGGCCACGATCGGCAACGCCCGCGCGCTGCTGGAGATGGGCGGGCCGGAGGCCTTTTCCCGGTTCCTGTGGGATTTCGTGGATGGACGTCCGCTGGTGAACCTGCCGCGCACGAAGATGGATGTGCCGGCCTCCACGCCGCTTTCGGAACGGCTGGCGCGGGAGCTGAAGCGGAAGGGCTTCCGCTTCTGCGGACCGGTCGTGGTATACGCGTTCATGCAGGCGGTCGGCATGGTCGATGATCATCTCGCGACCTGTCACAGGGCACGCCGGAAGGGACGCCACGACGGAGGGTGAGGAACCGAAATGGCCGCGAAGTCCGATCCGCCCCGCGCCTGGCAGCGCATGCTTTCGGGGCGGCGGCTGGATCTGCTGGATCCCAGCCCCTACGACATCGAGATCGAGGACATCGCCCACGGCCTGTCCCGCGTCGCGCGCTGGAACGGACAGACCCACGGGCCGCACGCCTTCTCCGTGGCGCAGCACTGCGTGCTCGTGGAAAGGCTGGTGACGCTGTTCCGGCCGGACATCGACCGCCGCTGGCGGCTGGCCGCGCTGCTGCACGACGCTCCGGAATACGTGATCGGCGACATGATCAGCCCGTTCAAGGCGGCGCTCGGGCTGGACTACAAGGCGTTCGAGCGGCGGCTCGAGGCGGCGATCCACATCCGGTTCGGCCTGCCGCCGGAGCTGCCGCAATGGGTGGAGAAGCTCATCAAGCGCGCGGACAGGGCCAGCGCCTTTCTGGAGGCGACCCAGCTGGCCGGTTTCTCAGACGGGGAGGCCGCCCGTTTCTTCGGCCGGCCGCGGGGGCTGAAGGGGCCGGGCGTCGAGGCGCTCTTCCGCCTCGAGCCATGGTCTCCGGATCACGCCAAGGCGGAGATGATCCGCCGCTGCCGCCAGCTCCAGTGATCGGAGGACGGCCGGATGCGGCCGGAAGAAAAGGGGCCCCGGCATGTGCCGGAGCCCCGTGGAAGTGCTGGTGAGTGAGCAACCGGAGCAATCCGTCGGAAACCTACTGTTTCGTCCTGTAGAGCGTGAATTCGCCGTTGCGGATGCGTTCGGGCAGGCTTTCCGCCATTTCGGCCACGGCCTCCTCGCCATAGGCGGACACCATTTCCGAGAGGGCCGCGAAGAGGGCCGCCGTGGCGACCGAGTCGGGATGAAGACCGTCGTAGACCGCTTCCTCCCAGGCTTCGATGATGTAGCGCATGGCGGCATGGCGCGAACGCTGCTCGTCGGCCCTTCTGTCCATGTGCCAGTCATCAAGCGGCATCGGTGGATCCTCTCCCTGTCCTTCCCCCGACCATCCGTCCCGGCCGGGTCCGCATCGCGTCGTCCGGAAGAATAATTACAGACTCTCCGCAGGGGAGGCGAGCGACCTCTGAAGAAACGGTTAACGCCTGTCTCCGGATGATTCAGGATCTTCGCCCGCAAGGTCGGCGGCCACGCGGCGGATCAGGTCCGCGGTGCCCGGCGTCAGGCGGAAGGAATCGAGATCCGCGACCGGAACCCAGAGGGCCCGCCGGGCGTCGGAGCCGGCCCTCGGCTCGCCGGACACCCAGCGTCCTCCGAAGACGGAGAGGATGTAATGGGCGGTGATCCGGCCGTCCGGGTCCCGGTGGATGATGTCTATGACGTCCAGCAGGCGCAGCAGCTCGGCGGAAACGCCGGTCTCCTCCTTCAGCTCGCGCAGCGCCGCGCGCCGGACCGGTTCGCCCAGCTCCACACGGCCGCCGGGCAGACTCCATACGTCCGGCCAGGGCGGATTGGCCCGCTGCACCAGGAGAACATCGGGGCCGCGCAGAACGAGAACGCTGACGCCGGCGACGGGTTTCGGTCTGTCGTTCATCCGCATGCCCTCCGAAAGACTCGGGGCCGGCGGAATGTCTCCGCGCCGGCCCCGTGCGATCCGGATGGCCGCTTCCCGCTCACCCGCGGCGCAGCAGGCTCCAGGCGGCCGGGAAGGCGAGGGCGGCGATGCCCGCCTTGGCCAGATCGCCGAGGATGAAGGGCGTGAAGCCGAAGGCCACGGCCTTCTCCGCGCCAACGAACTGGGCCAGCCAGGCGAGACCCGGCGCGTAGATGAGCGCCAGTCCGAGCAGCATGACGGCGAACATGGCCACCGGCCGCCGGGTCCATCCGCGGTCGGCGAAATGTCCGACCACCGGGGCGGCCAGCAGGAAGCCGAGCAGATAGCCTCCGGTCGGCCCCATCATGTAGGCCAGCCCGACGCCCTTCTCCGGCGTGCCGGCGAAAACCGGCAGCCCCAGGGCTCCCTCCACCAGATAGAGCGCGACGGTGGCGGTGCCGAGCCGGCGGCCGAGCGCCGCGGCGATGGCCAGGACGGCGAGTGTCTGAAGCGTCATCGGCACGGGCCAGAAGGGAAGCTGCACCTTGGCGGAAACCCACAGCAGGAGCGATCCCGTCACGACGGCCGCGACCTGCGCGGGCAGGGAGGAGATCCCGGAGAGAATGGTCTGGCGAGTGGCGGTGGTCATGTGCATTCGTCCTCGTCATGTTCCGGCAGGGAAACCCTGCCCGTTCCAATCCTGCCACAAGGTATATTGGCTTGCGACGCCACGGGCAAGGCCGGAAAGGGAGCCGGACTCCCGAAACCCGCAATTCAT
>CAYSHK010000031.1:0-6728 GCA_964430935.1 uncultured Rhizobiaceae bacterium | reverse complement strand
CTCAGCGGCCGTTGTGTCGTTCGATGGAATTCATGATGAGGCGTTCGGCCTCCTCGTGGCCGCCCCATCCTTCCATCCGCGCCCATTTGCCCTCCTCGAGGTCCTTGTAGTGGGTGAAGAAATGCTCGATCTGCTTCAGCTGGATTCCGGGCAGATCGGAGATGTCGTGGATGTCCTCGTAGTGGCGGGTGATGTGGGGGGCCGGCACGGCTATGATCTTTTCGTCGCCGCCCTTCTCGTCGCGCATCTTCAGCACGCCCACCGGCCGCACCGCGATGATGCAGCCGGGCAGCAGCGGGCGCGAGGATATGAGAACCACGTCGATGGGATCGCCGTCGTCGCACAGGGTGTGCGGGATGAAGCCATAGTTCCCCGGATAGCGCATGGGCGTATACAGATAGCGGTCCACGACCACCGTGCCGGCGTCCTTGTCCATCTCGTACTTGATGGGCTCGCCGCCGATGGGCACCTCGATGACCACGTTGACTTCCTTGGGGGGATTGGCCCCCAGGCTGATGGCGTCCAGTCTCATTGTCCGCTGTTCCCCGATGTGGGCGGATCTCCGCAGAGGATCCGCGCCGTTGTTTCCGCATGGTTCCGGTGAGCCTTCGTCCGGGTCGCGACGAAAGTCAATCGGCCCTTTCGTCGGATGGCGGAAAATCCGGCATCCGGCTCACTTCGCCGCCCGGGAGGCCTTCTTGCGCTCATGCGGGTCGAGGATGCGCTTGCGCAGCCGCACCGACTGCGGGGTGACTTCCACCAGCTCGTCGTCGGCGATGTAGGAGAGCGCCCGCTCAAGGGTCATCTTCACCGGCGGGGTCAGCTGGATGGCGTCGTCCTTGCCCGCGGCGCGGATGTTCGTGAGTTTCTTGCCCTTCAGAACGTTGACCTCGAGATCCTGTCCCTTGGTATGTTCGCCGACGATCATGCCGCGGTAGACCAGATCGCCGGGCGAGACGAACAGCGGGCCGCGCTCCTCCAGGTTCCACAGGGCGTAGGCCACCGCGCGACCGTCGGAATTGGCGATCATGGAACCCGCGGCACGGCGCGGCATCTCGCCCTTCCAGGGTTCCCAGGCGTGGAATATGCGGTTCATCACCGCCGAGCCGCGAGTATCGCTCATCAGTTCGGAGTGGTAGCCGATGAGACCGCGCGTCGGGGCGTGGAACACCAGGCGCTGGCGGCCGGCGCCGGAGGCGCCCATGTCCACCAGCACGCCGCGCCGTTCGGAGATCTTCTTCACCACCGCGCCGGCGTACTCCTCGTCCACGTCGATGATCACCTCCTCGACGGGCTCCAGGCGGGTGCCGTCCCCGTCGGTGCGGGTGACCACCTGAGGCCGGCCCACGGTCAGCTCGAAGCCCTCGCGCCGCATGGTCTCGATGAGCACCGCCAGCTGCAGCTCGCCGCGGCCGGAAACCTTGAAGGCCTCCGCCTCGCCGGGGATCTCCTCGACGGTGATGGCCACGTTGCCCTCCGCCTCCCGCAGCAGACGTTCGCGGATGACCCGGCTCTGCACCTTGTCGCCCTCGGTGCCGGCCAGCGGACCGTCGTTGATGCGGAAGGTCATGGAGAGGGTGGGGGGATCGATGGGCTGGGCCGGAATCGGCTCGCCGACGGACGGATCGCACAGGGTGTGGGCCACCGTGGCCTCCTTCAGGCCGGCCACCGCCACGATGTCGCCCGCCTCGCCGACCTCGATGGGCTGGCGGGAAAGGCCGCGGAAGGCCAGGACGCGGGAGACGCGGCCCGTCTCGACCGGGTTGCCGTGGCGGTCCAGCACCTGCACCGTGTCGTTGGCCCTCACCGAGCCGGAGGCTATGCGGCCGGTGAGGATGCGTCCGAGAAACGGATCGGACTCGATGAGCGTGGCCAGCATGCGGAACGGCCCTTCCTCTACCCGCGGCGGAGGGACATGCTCCAGCACCAGGTCCAGCAGGGCGTCCATTCCAGCCGCGGGACCCGCATGCGGGTCGTCGGACATCCAGCCCTCCTTGGCCGAACCGTAGAGGATCGGGAAATCCAGCTGACCGTCGTCCGCTCCGAGGGCGACGAACAGATCGAAGGCCTCGGTGATCACCTCCTCGTGCCGTTCCTCCGGCTTGTCGATCTTGTTGACCGCCACGATGGGGCGCAGGCCCTGCGCCAGCGCCTTGGCGAGCACGAACTTGGTCTGCGGCATGACGCCTTCCGCCGCGTCCACCAGCAGGATGACGCCGTCCACCATGCTCATGATGCGCTCCACCTCGCCGCCGAAGTCGGCGTGGCCCGGCGTGTCCACGATGTTGATGCGTGCGTCCTTCCACTCTATGGAAGTGACCTTCGCGAGGATGGTGATCCCCCGCTCGCGCTCCAGATCGTTGGAATCCATGGCCCGCTCGGCCACCTGCTGGTTCTCGCGGAAAACGCCCGAAGCGGCGAGCAGCCGGTCGATGAGCGTGGTCTTGCCGTGATCCACGTGGGCGATGATGGCGATGTTGCGCAAATTCATCCGGTATCCTGCATGCAAAGGAAAAACCGCCGGACGCGACCGCCCGGCGGCATGTCTTCATAAGGCGCGCGCGGCACGATGGCAAGGCGCGCGACCGCGGGATCGCCGACCGCCAGCCAGGGGCACCGCCCGCGGGGGCCCGGCATGGGTCGGCCATCGCGATTTTCTTCGCCGTCGGGGAATTTCCGTCCGAATCGGCACTGGAGCATTTCATAATCCATTCCACGATGCGGAAAAGTTTTGGCGGTAGAAAAATTGCCGCACACGTCGCATCCGACCATCCCAAGGCCGCCCCGTGATCGCCAAAAATGGGGCGGAAACCTGCCGATTCTGAGCCTTCCGGCCATCAGAAGAATACGGAATATTCCTTGTCCGCAGTAGTGCGTGATTTCTCACAGCCACTTCCGATTACCAATTCACATGCAATCTTTGCGTGTTTGACGTAGCGTAAATCTCTATCATAGGCTGCCGTTGCTGGTGATGGCCGGCATCGCAAATGGGGATGGAAGGGGGCAACCTTCGTTTCCGCATGACAACGGATCGGAACGACTGGTGATCCGAAAATGCCGCGTGTGTCCGGCCCCGGACTGAAGAGGGACGGGTGCGGGGATATGGATGCGCGTGCCCTGCGGTCCGCCGGCGTCACCAGCCATGGAACACCCGTCCCGAGAGTGAAAGTGGAAGAGACAAACCCGGGGGCAAGAGATTTTCGGGTTCTGTCTGAAACGGCAAACCAGAGGAGAAACCAGACATGGGTACGACCATTGGAACGGCCAGCAATGATGTCATCAATGGAACCGTTGACGACGATATCATCTATGGTGGCGAAGGCGACGACTCCATCACTGGCGGTGATGGGAACGACATCATCGGCGGCGAGGATGGAAACGACTACATCGATGCCTGGGATGGCAACGACGTCGTCAATGGAGGTGCCGGCAACGACACCATCATGGGTTGGACCGGGGACGACGTGATCTATGGCAGTGCCGGCGATGACTCCCTCTATGGCGAGGATGGCAACGACGAGCTGTACGGCGGCGACGGCAACGACCGCTTGGAGGGGGGTATCGGCGACGACTTGGCGGAAGGTGGCGCCGGTGACGACTACATCCTGGGCCAGAGCGGAAACGACACCCTCTACGGCGAGGATGACAACGACTACATCGATGGCGGTCTGGGTGACGACGTCGTCTATGGAGGCATCGGAGACGATGAGATCTATGGCGATGACGGTAACGACGAACTGTACGGTGAGGATGGAAACGACAACCTGTACGGAGGCGACGGCTATGACAGCATCGACGGCGATATCGGCGACGATGTGGTCTACGGCGGCGACCTCGGCGACAGAATCCATGGTGGCGATGGCGACGACGAGCTGTATGGCGAGACCGGCTGGGACTACATGACCGGCGGCACCGGCAATGACATGCTCGACGGCGGCGTCGGCAACGACAAGCTGTTCGGAGACGAGGGTGACGACACTCTCCGGGGCAGCAACGGCAACGACGAGCTGTATGGTGGCGACGGTCATGACGACATCGACGGCGGCATCGGTGACGACGTGGTCTACGGCGGCGACCTCGGCGACAACATCCGCGGCAGCGATGGCAACGACGAGCTGTACGGCGAGGCCGGCTGGGACTTCATGACCGGTGGCACCGGCGATGACATGCTCGACGGCGGCACCGGCAACGACAAGCTGTTCGGCAACGAAGGGGAGGACACCCTTTCAGGCGGCGCCGGAAACGACGGCCTGTGGGGCGGCCTCGACAACGATACCGTCTACGGTGGCGACGGAGACGACTACATTTCCGGCGGTACCGGCGACGACATGCTGTGCGGCGAAGACGGCGACGACTACGTGGTCGGAAGCTTCGGCGACGACACGCTCGGTGGCGGTGACGGTGATGACAAGCTGTTCGGCAACGAACAGGATGACACCCTCTGCGGTGGCGCCGGAAACGACGGCCTGTGGGGCGGCCTGGGTATCGACACCTTCGTGTTCGAGGACGGCTTCGGCAATGACGTCATCCATGATTTCGCCGCCGGCAGGGGCGAGACGATCGATCTGTCCGCCGTCACCGGCATCATGGACTGGACCGATCTGACCGCCAACCACATCACGCTCAGCATGGATGGCAACGTCCTCATCACGGACGGCGACAACTCGATCGAGCTCGTCGGCATCACCACCATCGACCAGCTGAGCAGCGACGACTTCGTCTTCTGATCCGGAGGCGACGGGAGATTGCCCGTCCCGCTGGAGCGGAAGCACCGGGAAAGGTGCGGAAATCCTTTCCCGGTGGACACTGGAAATCATCCGGCAGCCATGGCGGCTGCCGGATTTTTCCGTTCCGCCCCACCTTTTTTCAGTATTCCGGAAATGTGCATTCCGCCCGGCGTCATGCCCTCATGGGGCCGAAGTCCGGACTGGCACGCAGGTTTCGCGGGATCACCGACCGCCGGTCGGGGGCACCGCCCGCGGCGGCCTTCCATCGATCGAAGCTCCCACCAGGGCGGCGGTGAAATCCCGCCCCTGCATGCGCCCGAAGGCGGAGACCGGTATCATGAGGCGGCCGGCGGCGGACGATTCCACCGCCCCCAGCCAGACGTTGAAAACCCACGGATCGGCCAGGGCCTGACGCTTCTTCTTCTCGCTCATGCTGCCGGCCACGGGCACGAACACCATGCGGCACAGTACGGCATCCCCCCGGTAGACCGCGCCCCGGAAGGCCTTCCGCCCCCGCAGCGAAAGCCGCAGGTCGTAGACGTCGTGTCCGTCGAAGACCCTGCGGGTGCCCCGGCAGCCCTTGGCGGGATCCTTGCCCGCCAGCCCGACGAGCAGCCCGAGGGGATCGGGAGCACCTGAACGGCCGAGTGCGCGCATGACCTCGGAGCGGGTCACGGGGCCGGGCGGAGGCACCCGCTGCCAGCTGAAGGTTCCACCGTTCCAGCGTACGGTGCCCGTCTTCACCTTCTTCTTCTTCTTCACCGTCATGGTGAAGAACGTCGGCCGGACGCCCTGCGGCGTGATCCGCCCCTCGCCCTTCAGGTCGAAGGACTTCTTGATGAAGAAGGACATGAAGCCGGCCGGGCGCAATGTGACGGATGCACGATAGGCGGTGCGTCCGACGTCGCCGGAAAACTTCATGGTCATGGCGCGCGTGCCGGCCACCGCGATGTCGTAGCGCAGCTTCACCGTCTCCGCGCGGACCGCCGGCGCATGAGCCGCGGCGGCCGCGATGGCGGCACCGGTCACGGCGAGGCGGGCGATGAAGGCGGGATGTCTCATGTTCGGGTACCCCTTGGCTCGATGGATCCTTCCGCCCCATCCTTGCACCCGCCACGCAGGCCGGCGCAAGGTTTCTCCCGCGGTGCGGTTATTTCGCCAAATTGCGGCGGGACTGTGAAGCCGGTCTCCGGCGGGCTTGACGCCCCGCGTTCGGTGCCCTATAGCATGCGCCCTGAAGACGTGACGGAAGCGGCCCGTGTCCGGCGCGCGATCGCGCGTGCCGGAGAGTTCGGTTTTCCGCATGCCGTCCATACAATTCCTGAAGGACAAATTCCGGAGACCCTGACCATGGCCCGCCGCTGCGAACTGACCGGCAAGGGCGTGATGACCGGCAACAACGTCAGCCACGCCCACAACAAGACCCGCCGCCGCTTTCTGCCCAATCTCGTGAATGTCCACCTGATGAGCGACGTGATGGGCGCCAGCTACCGCTTCCGCATCAGCACGCAGGCGCTGAAGTCCGTCGAGCACCGTGGCGGGCTGGACGCCTTTCTGCTGAAGGCGCGCGACAGCGAGCTCTCCGACAGGGCGCGCCGGCTGAAGAAGCAGATCCGCCGCCGGCTGGAGGAAAAGGCCGAAGCCTGACAGACGAATTCCGTCCGCTCGGGCGGATACGGATACGGGCCGCTTCCTGCCAGGAAGCGGTCCTTTTTGCTTTCGCCGTCAGTCTTCCGGAAATTCCGTCCCGCTGCGGGGGCTGCGGCCGGCTTTCAGATCCTCCAGAGCGCGCCGCGCCCGCTCGCGATGTCTCTCCGTCACATGGCTGCGAACGAGCCCCAGCGTGGTGAGCAGAACGGTGAGATCGTCGGTGAATCCCAGTCCGGGGAGAAAGTCCGGCAGCAGATCCACCGGCACCACGAAATAGGCCAGCGCGGCCAGCAGCATGCCCTTCACCCGCGCCGGCGTGGCTTCGTCCGTCGCGCAGAACCAGGCGGCCAG
>CAYSHK010000030.1:0-1902 GCA_964430935.1 uncultured Rhizobiaceae bacterium | reverse complement strand
CAGAAGGTGCGCGTTCGTCTCCACCGGACCAAGATCGTTGATCGCGACGACCGTGATGTCGTCCCGACCCGACTCCACGATCGCACGAAGCACGTTCCGCCCGATCCGGCCAAATCCGTTGATCGCTACTTTCAAGGTCATGTGTCTTCCCTCAATCTTGTTGAACGATGTTCCCGCCCCGCCTCCTCCGCGGCCACCGGACATGCGCCCTCCGACCGCGGAAGAAGAGGTATTCCCAGGATCGGGCGGCCCTCAGGCGCCCTTGACGAGCTCCTCGGCCGCGCGCGCCACGGCCTCGGCGGTGATGCCGAAGAACTCGTAGAGCTGGCCGGCCGGCGCGGAGGCTCCGAAGCTGTTCATGCCGATGAAGCGGCCGTTGTCGCCGATCCACTTCTCCCAGCCCATGCCGATGGCCGCCTCCACGGCCACACGCGGGGCATCGCCCAGCACCGAGGCCCGGTAGGCATCGTCCTGCCGCTCGAAGAGCTCCCAGCACGGCATGGAAACCACGGCGGCCGCGATGCCCTTCTCCGCAAGCATGTCCGCGGCCTCCAGCGCCATGGACACTTCCGAACCGGTGGCCAGCAGGGTCACGTCGCGACCGCCGTCGGCCTCGCGCAGGACGTATGCGCCCTTCGCCACCATGTTCTCGCCGGCATCGTCGCGCAGCGCCGGCAGCCCCTGGCGGGACAGGCACAGCGCCGAGGGCGTGCTCTCGGACTGCATGGCGCAGGCCCACGCCTCCGCCGTCTCCATGGCGTCCGCCGGGCGGAAGACGTTGAGGTTCGGCATCGCGCGCAGGGACGGAATGGTCTCCACCGGCTGGTGGGTCGGCCCGTCCTCGCCGAGACCGATGGAATCATGGGTGAAGACGTAGGTCACCGGCAGCCCCTGGAGCGCCGCGAGACGGATCGCGCCGCGCATGTAGTCGGAGAAGATGAGGAAGGTGCCGCCGTAGTTCATGAAGCCGCCGTGCAGGGCGATGCCGTTCATGGCCGTGCCCATGCCGAACTCGCGCACGCCGTAATGGATGTAGGCGCCGGAGAAGTCGCCGGGCGCGATGGACTTCATGCCCTTCACCACGGTGAGGTTGGAATGCGTGAGGTCCGCGGAACCGCCAACGAGGTTGGGCTGGTTGGCGACCAGCACCTCCAGCGTCTTCTGGGAGGCCTGGCGGGTCGCCAGCTTCGGCTTCTCCTCGGCCAGCTTCCGGCGGAAGTCGTCCAGCGCCTCCAGCGTCCGCGGCAGCACCCTGCCGGAAAGGTCGCGCAGGAAGTCGTCCTTCTTCGGAGAGGCCTCCAGACGCGCCTCCCAGGCCTCGCGGGCCTCGCGGCCCCGGGCGCCGTAGGCACGCCAGGCGTCGAGGATCTCCTCGGGAATCTTGAACGGCTCGTACGGCCAGTTGAGCTTCTCGCGGGCGGCCGCGATCTCGTCCTCGCCCAGCGGCGCGCCGTGGGTGGCCTCGGAGCCCTGCTTGTTGGGCGCGCCGTAGCCGATGATCGTCTTGCAGGCGATGAAGGTCGGACGGTCGCTCTCCCTGGCGGCGGCCAGCGCCGCGTCGATCTGGTCGTGGTCGTGACCGTCCACCTCGATGGTGTTCCAGCCGGCGGCGTCGAAACGCTCGATCTGGTTCATGGAGGTGGCCACCGAGGTCTTGCCGTCGATGGTGATCTCGTTGTCGTCCCAGAGCACGATCAGCCGGTTCAGCCCCAGGTGTCCGGCCAGGTCGATGGCCTCGTGGGAGACGCCCTCCATCAGGCATCCGTCACCGGCTATCACCCAGGTGTAGTGATCCACCAGATCGTCGCCGTAGCGGGCGTTCATCATGCGCTCGGCCAGCGCCATGCCGACCGCCGTGGCCAGCCCGGAGCCGAGCGGGCCGGTGGTTACCTCGACGCCCTT
>CAYSHK010000029.1:0-12506 GCA_964430935.1 uncultured Rhizobiaceae bacterium | reverse complement strand
TCGCCTCCGCCTTGCCCTCGTCGGCAAGCACCTTCGTGATCGCAGCCGTCAGAGTCGTCTTGCCGTGGTCAACGTGACCGATCGTGCCGATGTTCACGTGCGGCTTCGTACGTTCGAACTTTTCCTTCGCCATTGTCTCGTCTCCTGAAACTCTCTTGGCTCGTGTTCCGTTGTTCCTTCCGGCCCGTCAGGCCTTGGCGATGATCTCATCGGCCACGTTCTTGGGCACCGGCGCGTAGTGGTCGAACACCATGCTGAAGTTGGCGCGGCCCTGGGACATGGAGCGCAGATTGTCCACGTACCCGAACATGTTGGCCAGCGGCACCATGGCCGTGATCACGGTGGCGTTGCCGCGCATGTCGGTGCCCACGATCTGCCCACGGCGGGAGTTGAGGTCGCCGATGATGGAACCCTGGTACTCCTCCGGGGTCACCACCTCGACCTTCATGATCGGCTCCAGAAGCTGGGCCCCGGCCTTGGCCAGCGCCTCGCGCATGGCGGCGCGGCCCGCGATCTCGAAGGCCACCGCGGAGGAGTCCACCTCGTGGTAGGCGCCGTCCGTGAGGGTGGCCTTGACGTCGACCACGGGATAGCCCGCCAGGACGCCGGAGCTCATGACCGACTGGATGCCCTTGTCGACAGCCGGGATGAACTCCTTCGGAACGTTGCCGCCGACCACTGTGCTCTCGAAGGCATAGCCCTCGCCGGGCTCGTTGGGCTCGACCGTCAGCTTCACCCGGGCGAACTGGCCGGAACCGCCGGTCTGCTTCTTGTGGGTGTAGTCCACCTCGGCGGTCTTCGTGATGGTCTCGCGGTAGGCCACCTGCGGCGCGCCCACCTGCACCTCGATGTTGTGCGGCGGCCGCTTCAGGATGTCCACCTTGATGTCGAGATGCAGCTCGCCCATGCCGGCGATGATCGTCTGGCCGGATTCC
This sequence comes from uncultured Rhizobiaceae bacterium, assembly GCA_964430935.1. Taxonomy (GTDB): domain Bacteria; phylum Pseudomonadota; class Alphaproteobacteria; order Rhizobiales; family Aestuariivirgaceae; genus Thermopetrobacter. The sequence continues at coordinate 11,571 of CAYSHK010000029.1, read as the reverse complement.
TCGTCCGTGTAGACGCGGAAGGACGGATCCTCCTTGGCCAGCTTCTGCAGGGCGATGGAGAGCTTCTCCTGGTCCGCCTTGGTGGCCGGCTCGATGGCCTTCTCGATGACGGGCTCCGGGAACTCCATCTTCTCGAGGATCACCGGCTTGTTGATGTCGCAGAGGGTGTCGCCGGTGTTGGTGTTCTTCAGGCCGACCAGAGCCACGATGTCGCCCGCATAGGACTCCTCGAGCTCCTCGCGGTCGTTGGCGTGCATGAGCACCATGCGGCCGATGCGCTCCGTCTTTCCGGTGGTGGTGTTGAGCACGGTGGTGCCCTTCTTCACCTTGCCGGAATAGATGCGCACGAAGGTCAGCGTGCCGTAGGGGTCGTCCATGATCTTGAAGGACAGCATGGCCAGCGGCTCGTCGTCGGAAGCCTTGCGGACGACCTCCTCGCCGGTCTTGTAGTCCGTGCCCTTGATCGGCGGAATGTCCACCGGGGACGGCAGGAAGTCCACCACGGCGTCGAGCAGCGGCTGCACGCCCTTGTTCTTGAAGGCGGAACCGCACAGCACGGGGAAGAAGTCGTTGCCGATGGTGCCCTTGCGGAGCAGCTCGCGGATCTTGTCCTCGGAGATCTCCTCGCCGGAGAGATAGGCGTCCATGGCCTCCTCGTCGAGCTCCACGACGTTCTCGATCATCTCCAGCCGGGCGGCCTCGGCGGCATCGCGCATATCGGCGGGGATCTCCTCCTCGTGGAACTTGGCGCCCAGGGTCTCCTCGTCCCAGATGATCGCCACCATGCGGATCAGGTCGATCACGCCGCGGAACTCGTCCTCGGCGCCGATGGGCAGCTGGATGGGAACGGGCTTGGCGCCGAGACGCTCCTTGATGTCGCGCACGCAGCGGTCGAAGTCCGCGCCGAGCTTGTCCATCTTGTTGGCGAAGACGATGCGCGGCACGCCGTACTTGTCGCCCTGCCGCCAGACGGTCTCGGTCTGCGGCTCCACGCCCGCGTTGGCGTCGAGCACGGTCACCGCGCCGTCGAGCACGCGCAGGGAGCGCTCCACCTCGATGGTGAAGTCGACGTGGCCGGGCGTGTCGATGATGTTCAGACGCTTGCCGCGCCAGACGGTCGAGGTGGCCGCCGACTGGATGGTGATGCCGCGCTCCTGCTCCTGCTCCATGAAGTCCATGGTCGCGGCGCCGTCGTGCACCTCGCCGATCTTGTGGCTCTTGCCGGTATAGTAGAGGATCCGCTCCGTGACGGTCGTCTTGCCGGCATCAATGTGCGCCATGATGCCGAAGTTGCGGTAGTCCTCGATCTTGTAGCTGCGGGGCATGTTCCTGCTCCGAAAATCCCTTGAATTCCTGTCGGTCGCCCGGCCTACCAGCGGTAGTGCGAGAAGGCCCGGTTGGCCTCGGCCATGCGGTGCGTGTCCTCGCGCTTCTTGACGGCCGCGCCGCGGTTGTTGGCGGCGTCCATCAGCTCGCCGGACAGACGCTCCACCATGGTGTTCTCGTTGCGGTCGCGCGCCGCGGCGATGAGCCAGCGGATGGCCAGCGTCTGGCGGCGGTCCGGACGGACCTCGACCGGCACCTGGTAGGTGGCGCCGCCGACGCGGCGGGAACGGACCTCCACCTGCGGCTTCACGTTGTCGAGCGCCTGATGGAACAGCGCCAGCGGATCGGACTTCGTCTTCTCCTCGATGCGCTCCAGCGCGCCGTAGACGATGCGCTCAGCAACGGACTTCTTGCCGTCGACCATCAGGCAGTTCATGAACTTCGAAAGCACTACGTCCCCGTACTTGGGATCGGGGTTGATTTCGCGTTTTTCAGCGCGGTGACGACGAGACATCGCTTGTCTTCCTGTTCTTGAAAACCGTTACTTCGGACGCTTGGCGCCATACTTGGAGCGGCGCTGACGGCGGCCCTCGACGCCCTGGGTGTCGAGAACGCCGCGGATGATGTGGTAGCGCACGCCGGGCAGGTCCTTCACGCGACCGCCACGGATCAGAACCACGGAGTGCTCCTGAAGATTGTGGCCCTCGCCCGGAATGTAGCTGGTCACCTCGAAACCGTTGGTCAGCCGCACGCGCGCGACCTTGCGCAGCGCCGAGTTCGGCTTCTTCGGCGTCGTGGTATAGACGCGGGTGCACACGCCGCGCTTCTGCGGGCAGGCCTGCAGGGCGGGCACCTTGTTGCGCTTCACCGGGGCTTTCCGCGGCTTGCGAATGAGCTGGTTGATCGTCGGCATGTCGGCTCGAACCTGTCTCGTTAGACCGTTGAATTCCACCGGGCCGCATGAAATGCGCCTGTGCCGGAAATCGCGGCGCAAGCGCATAAACGAAAGCAGCCGGACATGCGGCCCCGCCAATGTCCGGAAGCTTCAAGAAACAGAGGACCTCATAAGGCCGAAGCCCTACAAGGTCTTGCCTTGAATCTTGCTCGCTGGTCCTTCTGGCAGCGTCCAGGCAACAAGCTATCGACCTGCAGCCTGCCTTCATCAGGACGGCGCTACCAATACCCACCCCCCTGCCCCGCGTCAACCCCAAAAAGCGCGAAAAAATGCGGCGCGCCGCCATTCCGGCGCCAAACCACCACCCCGTGGAAGCCACGGGAAGAGCGGAACACCGCCCCACCTGCGCCGGAAAGGCGGCTCCGGAAACTTCACACCCCGCATCGACGCACGACGGCGTTCCGGAACATGACGTTACGTAAACGATTTATTAACCGTGTCACATTATGGGCGCGATTCGCCCCAGCATGGTCGAAATGCCGCCCAAAGCCCGCCGATGGCGTATTTCATGCTCTTTACTGGAGTTCCGGGCTGGGGATTCGGAATTCAGCGGAGAGAGAGGGTTAGAAGTACTATGGGCAATCCGGTCGAAAAGTGGTGGCATGAACTGAATTGCTGGGATGCGCGCGCTGCCATCTCCTTCTACAGCCGGACCTTGGGATGGCAATTCGACGACATTCCCCTGAAGGATGGCAGCTCGTACTGGGTCGCGCGCAAGAACGGAGCGCCGGTCTGCGGTCTGTTCCAGCTCGACGAGAAGAATCACAAGGGCATCCCCGCGCACTGGATGACCTACATGACGGTGACGGACATGGATGTCGCGATTCGCGCAACGGCCTTCGCCGGCGGCAAGGTCTCCCGTTCGCCGCTGCACGTTCCCGGTCTCGGAAAGCTGGCCATCGTCACCGACGTCGCGGACGCGCTCATCGGCCTGATCGAGCCCGAGGTACCTCACCCGCTGGCGCTGCGTCCGCTCTCCGCGGATGCGCCGCGTGGACACCATCTGGCCAACTGAGGCCGGATCCTTCGGACGGAAACGCCATCCGGTCCTTTCCGTTCCGGGTTGACCGCCACGAAAAAGAGCCCGCAGGATCCACCCGCGGGCTCTTTTCGTATGTCGTCCGCTCCAACTTGCGGCAATACCGCAAGACGTTCCTCCCGCACGACTCCATCGCCTCCCGGCGACGGGCCGCGGGATGGAAAGCGGGCATCCGTCAGGCCGAATCGCCTCCCTCCTGCGGAGCCTCCCCGTCGGGACGCTCGGCTTCCATGACGTCCGCGGCGGGAAGCGCGGAAGCGGCCTGCTCCTCGGCCTCGCGGGCGATTCGCTCGGCGGCCTTGCGCTTCTCCTCGAGAATCAGACGGTCGCGCTTCTCCGCTATCTGCTTGAAGCGGCGCAGCATGCCGCCCGTGCCCGCCGGGATGAGACGGCCGACGATGACGTTCTCCTTCAGTCCCTCGAGGCGGTCCACCTTCCCCTGCACCGCGGCCTCGGTGAGCACGCGGGTCGTCTCCTGGAAGGAGGCGGCGGAGATGAACGAACGGGTCTGGAGCGAGGCCTTCGTGATTCCGAGGAGCACCGGATTGGCCGTCGCGGGCTTCTTGCCCTCGGCCTCGAGCTCCCGGTTGATCTCCTCGAGCTCCCACTTGTCCACCTGCTCGCCGGCAAGGTAGGGCGTGTCGCCCGGATCCACGATCTCCACCTTCTGAAGCATCTGTCGGACGATGACCTCGATATGCTTGTCGTTGATGGTCACGCCCTGCAGGCGGTAGACGTCCTGGATCTCGTTGATCAGATAGATGGCCAGCTCCTCGACGCCCTTGATGGCCAGAATGTCGTGCGGAGCCGGATGTCCGTCGAGCAGATACTCGCCCTTCTCGATGTAGTCGCCTTCCTGCACCTGCAGGTGCTTGCCCTTCGGGATGAGATACTCCACCGGCGCCTGGTCCGGATCGTCGGGCACGATCTTGATGCGGCGCTTGTTCTTGTAGTCGCGTCCGAACTCCACGCGGCCTGAGATCTCCGCGATGATCGCATGATCCTTCGGCCGACGGGCCTCGAACAGCTCCGCCACACGCGGCAGACCGCCGGTGATGTCGCGGGTCTTGGCGCTTTCGAGCGGAATGCGCGCCAGCGTATCGCCCGCCTTGACCTTGTCGCCGGGGTTCACGGAGAGGATGGCATCCACCGAAAGCAGGTAGCGCGCCTCGCCGCCCCGCTTCAGCTTCATGACGTTGCCCTTCTCGTCCTTGATGACGATGGCGGGCTGCAGATCGGCTCCGCGCGGCGTAGACCGCCAGTCGATGACCACGCGCTTGGTGATGCCCGTGGATTCGTCCGTCACCTCGTGGACGGACACGCCCTCCACGATGTCCTCGAAGTCCACCACGCCGTCGGCCTCGGTGAGGATCGGACGGGTGTGCGGATCCCATTCCGCAAGCCGCGTGCCGCGCTTGATGGAATCGCCTTCGTCCACCAGCAGCTTGCCGCCGTAGGGCAGCTTGTGCACGGCCCGTTCGTTGCCGTGCTCGTCCACGATGGCGAGCTGCACGTTGCGGCCCATGATGACGTTCTCGCCGCGGGAATTGCGGGCCAGGTTCGGATTGATGATCTTCACGGTGCCGTCGTAGTTGGCCTCGATGAAGCTCTCCGACACCACCTGCGCCGTACCGCCGATGTGGAACGTGCGCATGGTCAGCTGCGTTCCCGGCTCGCCGATCGACTGGGCGGCGATGACACCCACGGCCTCGCCCAGGTTGACCGGCGTGCCGCGCGCCAGATCGCGGCCGTAGCACTTGGCGCAGACGCCGTAGTGCGTCTCGCAGGTCAGCACCGAACGGATGCGGATCTCCTGGATGTTCGCGGCGTCGATCTTCGCCGCCGCGTCCTCCATGATCTCCTCGTTCTTCTTCACGATGACCTCGCCCGTCGCGGGATCCACCACGTCCTCCGCGGCGGTGCGGCCCAGCACGCGCTGGCCGAGGGAGACCGTCACCTCGCCGGATTCGATCACCGCGCGCGTGGTGATGGAGTTCTCGGTGCCGCAATCCTCCTCCAGGATGATGGAATCCTGCGCCACGTCCACCAGACGGCGGGTGAGATAGCCCGAGTTCGCCGTCTTCAGCGCCGTGTCGGCCAGTCCCTTGCGGGCGCCGTGGGTGGAGACGAAGTACTCCAGAACCGACAGGCCCTCCTTGAAGTTGGAGATGATCGGCGTCTCGATGATCTCGCCGGACGGCTTGGCCATCAGACCGCGCATGCCCGCCAGCTGCTTCATCTGGGCTGCGGAACCGCGCGCGCCGGAATGGGCCATCATGTAGATGGAGTTGATGGGCTTCTCGCGGCCCGTCTCCGGATCCACCTCGACGGCGGAGATGCGCGCCATCATTTCCTCGGCCACCTTGTCCGTGCACTTGGACCAGGCGTCGATGACCTTGTTGTACTTCTCGCCCTGCGTGATCAGGCCGTCGATGTACTGCTGCTCGTATTCCTTGACCAGCTCGCGGGTCTCCTCGACCAGCTTTTCCTTGGTCTCCGGAACCACCATGTCGTCCTTGCCGAAGGAAATGCCGGCCTTGCAGGCCTCCTTGTAGCCCAGGCCCATGATCCGGTCGCAGAAGATGACCGTCTCCTTCTGTCCGCAGTGACGGTACACCGCGTCGATCATCCTGGAGATTTCCTTCTTGGTGAGCAGCTTGTTGCACAGATCCAGGGAGATCCCCGGCTTCCTGGGCAGCAGCTCGCCGATGATCATGCGGCCGGGCGTGGTCTCGTAGATCTTCGAGACTTCGTTGCCCTCCTCGTCGACGGAGGTATAGCGCGCCTTGATGCGGGCATGGAGGGTCACCGCGCCGGTTTCCAGCGCATGCTCGATCTCCGCCATATCGGAGAAGACCATGCCCTCGCCCGGCTCGTTCTTGCGCATCTGCGAGAGATAGTAGAGACCGAGCACGATGTCCTGCGACGGCACGATGATCGGCGCGCCATTGGCCGGATGCAGGATGTTGTTGGTGGACATCATCAGCACGCGCGCCTCGAGCTGCGCCTCGAGCGACAGCGGCACGTGCACGGCCATCTGGTCTCCGTCGAAGTCGGCGTTGAACGCCGCGCAGACCAGCGGATGCAGCTGGATGGCCTTGCCCTCGATGAGCACGGGCTCGAAGGCCTGAATGCCCAGCCTGTGCAGCGTCGGCGCGCGGTTCAGCAGGACGGGATGCTCGCGGATCACCTCGTCCAGAATGTCCCAGACCTCCGGCTTCTCCTTCTCCACAAGCTTCTTGGCCTGCTTGACGGTGGCGGAAAGGCCCTTCTTCTCCAGCTGTGCGTAGATGAACGGCTTGAACAGCTCCAGCGCCATCTTCTTGGGCAGACCGCACTGGTGCAGCTTCAGCTCCGGTCCCACCACGATCACCGAGCGGCCGGAGTAGTCCACGCGCTTGCCGAGCAGGTTCTGGCGGAAGCGGCCCTGCTTGCCCTTCAGCATGTCGGAGAGCGACTTGAGGGGCCGCTTGTTGGCGCCCGTGATGGTGCGGCCGCGGCGGCCGTTGTCGAACAGGGCGTCGACCGCCTCCTGGAGCATGCGCTTCTCGTTGCGGATGATGATGTCCGGCGCGCGCAACTCGATCAGCCGCTTCAGACGGTTGTTGCGGTTGATGACGCGGCGGTACAGATCGTTCAGGTCGGAAGTGGCGAAACGGCCGCCGTCCAGCGGCACCAGCGGACGCAGCTCCGGCGGGATGACCGGGATGACCGTCATGATCATCCACTCCGGCCGGTTGCCGGACTTGATGAACGCCTCCACGACCTTCAGCCGCTTGGCGAGCTTCTTCGGCTTCAGCTCGGACCTGGATTCGGCGATCTCCTGCTTCAGGTCGTCACGCAGCTTCTCGAGGTCGATACCGGCCAGCATCTCGCGGATCGCCTCCGCGCCGATGCCCGCGGTGAACCCGTCCAGCCCGTATTCGTCCTGGGCGGCGAGATACTCCTCCTCGGACAGCAGCTGTCCCTTCTGAAGGGGGGACAGGCCGGGCTCGGTGACGATGTAGGACTCGAAGTACAGCACCCGCTCGATGTCCTTCAGCGTCATGTCGAGCAGAAGGCCGATGCGGGAAGGCAGCGACTTCAGGAACCAGATGTGCGCCACCGGCGCCGCCAGCTCGATGTGGCCCATGCGCTCGCGGCGCACCTTGGAGAGCGTCACCTCCACGCCGCACTTCTCGCAGATGACGCCCTTGTACTTCATCCGCTTGTACTTGCCGCAGAGACACTCGTAGTCCTTCACGGGACCGAAGATGCGGGCGCAGAACAGACCGTCGCGCTCCGGCTTGAAGGTGCGGTAGTTGATGGTCTCCGGCTTCTTGATCTCGCCGTAGGACCACGAGAGGATCTTCTCCGGCGAGGCGATGCCGATGCGGATGGCATCGAAGGTCTGCGGCTGTCCGCCCGGATTGAAGATGTTGGCGACTTCCTGGTTCATCCTTGTTCTCCCAAGGCGCGGGGCCGGCGGCCCCATGACTTTTTTCCCGTCGGGAGGGCGGCTGCCGCTGCGGCGCCGCCCCGCCCCGTCTCATGCGTATGCCGGCGCTACTCCGCCGCCATGTCGGACTCGTTGATCAGCTCCACGTCGAGGCCGAGCGAGCGCATCTCCTTCACGAGCACGTTGAAGCTCTCCGGAATGCCCGCCTCGAAGGCGTCGTCGCCGCGGACGATCGATTCGTAGACCTTGGTGCGGCCCGCGACGTCGTCCGACTTGACGGTGAGCATCTCCTGCAGCGTGTAGGCGGCACCGTAGGCCTCCAGCGCCCAGACCTCCATCTCGCCGAAACGCTGGCCGCCGAACTGCGCCTTGCCGCCCAGCGGCTGCTGGGTGACCAGCGAGTACGGGCCGATGGAACGGGCGTGGATCTTGTCGTCCACCAGATGGTGCAGCTTCAGCATGTAGATGCGGCCCACCGTCACCGGACGGTCGAACGGCTCGCCGGTGCGGCCGTCGTAGAGGGTCACCTGGCCGGACGCCTTGTGTCCTGCGAGCTCGAGCATCCGGTTGATGTCCTCCTCCTTGGCGCCGTCGAAGACCGGCGTGGCCATGGGCACGCCCTTCTTCAGGAGTCCGGCCATGGAGACGATCTCCTCGTCGGAGGCCTTCTCGATCTCCTCGCGCTCCTCCGGCTTCTCGTAGATCTCGAGCAGCTTCTCGCGGATGGCCTTGACCATGGCCGGCTTCTGCTCCGCCTGCCATGCCTCAACGAGTTCCGCAATCTGCCGGCCGAGGCCCTCGGAGGCCCAGCCGAGATGCGTCTCCAGGATCTGGCCGACGTTCATGCGCGACGGCACGCCCAGCGGGTTGAGCACGATGTCCACCGGCGTTCCGTCCTCGAGGAAGGGCATGTCCTCCTCCGGCAGGATGCGCGAAACCACGCCCTTGTTGCCGTGACGGCCGGCCATCTTGTCGCCGGGCTGGATCTTGCGCTTGATGGCCACGAAGACCTTGACCATCTTCATCACGCCCGGAGGCAGCTCGTCGCCGCGCTGCAGCTTCTCCACCTTGTCCAGGAAGCGCTCCTCGAGCCGCTTCTTGGTGTCGTCGTACTGCTGCCGCATGGCCTCCAGCTCGGTCAGGGCCTTCTCGTCGGCGAGCGCGATGTTCCACCACTGCGACTGCGGCATTCCGTCCAGCACCTCCGCGGTGATCTCGCCCTTGATCTTGAAGCCCTTCGGCCCGCCGGCGGCCTCCTTGCCGATCAGGAAATCGCGCAGCCGGCCGTAGGTGTTGCGGTTCAGGATCGCAAGCTCGTCGTCCCGGTCCTTGGCCATGCGCTCGATCTCCTCGCGCTCGATGGCCAGTGCGCGCTCGTCCTTCTCCACGCCGTGGCGGTTGAACACGCGCACCTCCACCACGCGGCCCGAGACGCCCGGCGGCAGCCGCAGCGAGGTGTCGCGCACGTCGGAGGCCTTTTCGCCGAAGATGGCGCGCAGCAGCTTCTCCTCCGGCGTCATGGGGCTCTCGCCCTTCGGCGTGATCTTGCCGACGAGAATGTCACCCGGCTTCACTTCGGCGCCGATGTAGACGATGCCCGCCTCGTCGAGGTTCTTCAGGGCCTCCTCGCCGACGTTGGGGATGTCGCGGGTGATCTCCTCCGGCCCGAGCTTGGTGTCGCGGGCCATGACGTCGAACTCCTCGATGTGGATCGAGGTGTAGACGTCATCCTTCACGATGCGCTCGGAGAGGAGGATGGAGTCCTCGAAGTTGTAGCCGTTCCAGGGCATGAAGGCGACGAGCACGTTCTGGCCCAGCGCCAGCTCGCCCAGCTCCGTGGAAGGACCGTCGGCGATGATGTCGCCGGCCCTCACGTAGTCGCCCTTGTTCACCAGCGGCTTCTGGTTGATGCAGGTGTCCTGGTTGGAACGCTGGAACTTCTGCAGGTTGTAGATGTCCACGCCCGGCTTGGTCGGATCCGTCTCCTCGGTGGCGCGGATGACGATGCGCCGCGCGTCCACCTGGTCCACGACGCCCGGACGGCGCGCCGTGATGGCCGCGCCGGAGTCGCGGGCCACACGGGCCTCCATGCCGGTGCCCACCAGCGGAGCGGACGCACGCAGCAGCGGCACCGCCTGCCTCTGCATGTTGGAGCCCATGAGCGCGCGGTTGGCGTCGTCGTTCTCGAGGAACGGAATGAGGGAGGCCGCCACAGAGATGATCTGCTTCGGGCTCACGTCGCAGTAGTCGATCATGTCGGCGGGCACCATGTGCACGTCGCCGGCATGACGGGCCAGCACCATGTCCTCCACGATGCGTCCCTCGTCGTCCAGCTTGACGTTCGCCTGGGCGATGTAGTGCTTGCTCTCCTCGATGGCCGTCAGATAGTGCACCTCGTCGGTGACCTTGCCGTCCACCACCTTGCGGTAGGGAGCCTCGATGAAGCCGTACTTGTTCACCCGCGCGAAGGTGGCCAGCGAGTTGATGAGGCCGATGTTCGGGCCTTCCGGCGTCTCGATGGGGCAGATGCGGCCGTAGTGGGTCGGATGCACGTCGCGCACCTCGAAGCCGGCGCGCTCGCGCGTCAGACCGCCGGGACCGAGAGCCGAGAGACGGCGCTTGTGGGTGATCTCGGACAGAGGGTTGGTCTGGTCCATGAACTGCGAGAGCTGCGAGGAACCGAAGAACTCGCGCACCGCCGCCGCCGCCGGTTTGGCGTTGATCAGGTCGTGCGGCATCACGGTGTCGATGTCCACCGAGCTCATGCGTTCCTTGATGGCGCGCTCCATCCGCACCAGACCGATGCGGTACTGGTTCTCCATCAGCTCGCCGACGGACCGCACGCGGCGGTTGGAGAGGTTGTCGATGTCGTCGATCTCGCCGTGGCCGTCGCGCAGCTCGTGCAGCGTCTTCACCACCGCGAGGATGTCCTCCTTGCGCAGGGTGCGCACGGTGTCCGGCACGTCCAGACCCAGCCGCATGTTCATCTTCACGCGGCCCACCGCGGACAGATCGTAGCGTTCGGGATCGAAGAACAGCCCGTGGAAGAGGGCCTCGGCGGCCTCGCGGGTGGGCGGCTCGCCGGGACGCAGGACCCGGTAGATCTCGAGCAGCGCCTGCTCGTAGTTCTCCGCCTTGTCCGCCTTCATGGTGTTGCGGATGTAGGCGCCGGTGTTCACGTGGTCGATGTCGAGGATGCGGATCTCCTCGTATCCGGCCTTGCGGATGCCGTCGAGCAGCTCCGGGGTGATCTCGTCACCCGCCTCGCCGTAGATCTCGCCGGTCTTCGGATTGACCAGCTCGTCGGCAAGGAACTGCCCCTGCAGATCCTCGTCCGTGAGCAGCAGCTCCTTCACCCCGCTCTCGGCCAGCTTGCGGGCCTTGCGCGGCGTGATCTTCTGGCCGGCCTTGATGACCACCTCGCCGGTGTCCGCGTCCACCAGATCGTGGGCCGGCTTCATACCCTTGAAGCGCTCGGGATCGAAGGGCGTGCGCCAGCCGTTCTTCCTGGCGTCCCATTTCAGGGTGATGGTGTTGTAGAAGTAGTGGAGGATCTCCTCCGAATCCATGCCGAGGGCGTAGAGCAGCGTGGTGACCGGCAGCTTGCGGCGCCGGTCGATGCGCACATGGATGATGTCCTTGGCGTCGAACTCGAAATCCAGCCAGGAACCACGGTACGGGATGATGCGCGCCGCGAACAGCAGCTTGCCGGAAGCATGCGTCTTGCCGCGGTCGTGATCGAAGAAGACGCCCGGGGAGCGGTGCATCTGGGATACGATCACGCGCTCCGTGCCGTTGATGATGAAGGTGCCG
>CAYSHK010000028.1:0-50331 GCA_964430935.1 uncultured Rhizobiaceae bacterium | reverse complement strand
CCCGTAACGTCAGGGAGGCCATGAAACGCTCCGGTCTTTCCGGCGAGGCCTTCGAGGATGCGCTGGAACAGGCCCGTGCGGCGGGTTTCGTCGGCCGCAACAGCATCAACGAAGCGGGGCTGCTGCTGCTCGAGGCGGTGAAGCGCATGTCCCCGGCCAACATCGAGCAGAGCGCATATGTGGACTGAACCGGCATGTCACCGGAATTGCGGAAACAAGGAACCCCGGCCCAACGGCCGGGGTTTTTCCGTTTTCGTGGCAGGGCCCGTCGGTTTCAGTGCCCGAGTTCCAGGGCCTGCTTCAACTGTCTGAGGAAATCGAGGCGTTCCTGGAGCTTGCGGCGCTCCTCGTCGTCGCGGGCGTCCTCGAGATCCTCCTCGGCCCAGCGGATTTCCTTCTCGATCTCCGCGGCGTCCAGCTGCTTCAGCGGAATGGCGCGCTCCGCAAGCACGATGAGCTGGTTGTTGGCCATCTCCGCATATCCACCACGCACGAAATAGCGGGTCTCCTGTCCGGAGATCTCGGAGATGACCAGAACGCCCGGCTTGATGGTGGAAAGCAGGGGGGCGTGCTCGGGCATGGCCACGAACTCGCCCTCTATGCCCGGAACCACGACCTGCTTCACCAGGCGCGAGGCCAGTTCCCTTTCCGGGCTGACCAGTTCCAGCTTCAGTGCCTCCGCCATGTCTCAACCTCTCTGCTGCATCCGTGCCCCGGAGCGTCGCGGCCGGCCGCGGAACCCGGTCAGGCCGCCTCCGCCGCCAGTTTCTTGGCCTTCTCGATGGCCTCGTCCATGGTGCCGACCATGTAGAAGGCCGCCTCGGGCAGATGGTCGTATTCGCCGTTGCACAGACCCTTGAAGCCCTTGATGGTGTCCTCGAGGTTCACGAAGCGGCCGGGCGCTCCGGTAAACACCTCGGCGACGAAGAAGGGCTGGGAGAGGAAACGCTCGATCTTGCGGGCGCGGGCCACGATCAGCTTGTCCTCCTCCGACAGCTCGTCCATGCCGAGGATGGCGATGATGTCCTGCAGCGCCTTGTAGCGCTGGAGAATCTCCTGCACCTGGCGGGCCACCTGGTAGTGTTCCTCGCCGATGATGCGCGGATCGAGCATGCGCGAGGTGGAATCCAGCGGGTCCACGGCGGGGTAGATGCCCTTCTCCGCGATGGAGCGCGACAGCACGGTGGTGGCGTCCAGATGGGCGAAGGCGGTGGCCGGCGCGGGGTCGGTGAGGTCGTCCGCCGGCACGTAGATGGCCTGCACCGAGGTGATGGAGCCCTTGGTGGTGGTGGTGATGCGCTCCTGCAGTGCGCCCATTTCGGTGGCCAGCGTCGGCTGATAACCCACCGCGGAGGGGATGCGGCCCAGAAGCGCAGACACCTCGGAACCCGCCTGGGTGAAACGGAAGATGTTGTCGATGAAGAAGAGCACGTCCTGCCCCTGGTCGCGGAAGTATTCCGCCACCGTGAGGCCGGTCAGGGCGACGCGGGCGCGGGCACCGGGAGGCTCGTTCATCTGGCCGTAGACCAGCGCCGCCTTGGATCCCTCGCCGCCGCCGGGCTTGTTCACGCCCGACTCGATCATCTCGTGGTAGAGGTCGTTGCCCTCGCGGGTGCGCTCGCCGACGCCGGCGAACACGGAATAGCCGCCGTGGGCCTTGGCGACGTTGTTGATCAGCTCCATGATGAGCACCGTCTTGCCCACGCCGGCGCCGCCGAACAGGCCGATCTTGCCGCCCTTGGCGTAGGGGGTGAGCAGATCCACCACCTTGATGCCGGTGACGAGGATCTCGGCCTCGGTGGACTGCTCCACGAAGGCGGGCGCGGGCTGGTGGATGGCGCGGCGCTCCTTCGTCTTCAGCGGCTCGCCCTCGTCCACCACCTCGCCGATCACGTTGAGGATGCGTCCCAGCGTCTCCTCGCCGACGGGCACGGAGATGGGCGCGCCGGTGTCCGTCACCTCCTGTCCGCGCACGAGGCCCTCGGTGGCGTCCATGGCGATGGTGCGCACGGTATGCTCGCCGAGGTGCTGGGCCACCTCGAGGACGAGGCGCTTGCCGCGGTTCTCCGTTTCCAGCGCGTTGAGGATTTCCGGAAGGTGGTCGTCGAACTGCACGTCGACCACGGGGCCCTTCACTTCCACGACGCGGCCGACCTTGGCGGCGGCGGTCTTCTCGGTGCTCTCTTTCTTCGCAGTAGCCATTGTCTTTCCTCGAAAGGTTTGCGCCCGAAGCCGTCAGAGGGCCTCTGCGCCGGAAATGATCTCTATGAGTTCCTTGGTGATCTGGGCCTGGCGCTGCCGGTTGTAGGACAGCGTGAGCTTGCCGATCATCTCGCCGGCGTTGCGGGTGACGTTGTCCATGGCGGTCATGCGCGCACCCTGCTCGGAAGCGGCGTTCTCCAGCAGCGCGCGGAACACCTGGACGGAGACGTTGCGCGGCAGCAGGTCGTTGAGGATCTCCGCCTCGTCCGGCTCGTACGTATAGGCGGCGGGCGCGCCGGACACCGTCTCCACGGTCTCCTGCGGTTCCTCCTCCTCGAACCTGGCCGGAATCAGCTGCAGGGCCGTGGGCTTCTGGGAGATGACCGAGCGGAACTCGGAATAGAACAGCGTGCAGACGTCGAACTCGCCGGCATCGAACATGCGGATCAGACGGTCGGCGATCTCGTGGGCGTGGGTGAAGCGCAGGCGCTTGACCTGCTTCAGGTCCACCGGATCGTCGATCATCAGGTCGCCGTACTGCCGCTTCAGCGCCTCGTGGCCCTTGCGGCCCACGCAGAGCATCTTCACCGTTCTGCCCTCGGCGATGAGACGGTCGGCGTGGGAGGCGGCCAGCTTCGCGATGTTGGCGTTGAAGCCGCCGCACAGGCCGCGCTCGGCGGTGCAGACCACGAGGAGATGCACGTCCTCCCTGCCGGTGCCGGCGAGGAACGGCGAGACGCCCTCGCGTCCCTTGAGGTTGGCGGCCAGCTTGGCGATCACCGCGTTCATGCGTTGCGAATAGGGACGGGCAGCCTCCGCCGCCTCCTGCGCCCGGCGCAGCTTGGCGGCGGCCACCATCTGCATGGCCTTGGTGATCTTCTGGGTCGCCTTGACCGAGGAGATCCTGTTGCGAAGGTCCTTCAGGCTGGGCATTGGCTCCGTGTCCCGTTTCTAGGTGCCGGTCGGGTGTCGAGACCCCCGGTTCAGCCGGCGAAGGCCTTGGCGAAGGTTTCCACCGCCTCGCGCAGTTTCGCGGTGGTCTCGTCGGTCAGCTCCTTCTCGACCCGGATGGTCTCCAGGATCTCGGGATGCTTCTCGCGCATGAAGGTGAGAAGCCCCTCCTCGAACTCGCCGACCTTCTCCACCGGCAGCGGGTCCAGATAGCCCTGGGTGCCGGCGAACAGGACCACCACCTGCTCCTCGATCTTCAGGGGCGAGAACTGCGGCTGCTTCAGCAGCTCGGTGAGACGGGCGCCGCGGTTCAGGAGCTTCTGGGTGGCGGCGTCCAGATCGGAGCCGAACTGGGCGAACGCGGCCATCTCGCGGTACTGCGCCAGCTCGTTCTTGATGGTGCCGGCGACCTGCTTCATGGCCTTGATCTGGGCGGCGGACCCCACGCGGGACACCGAGAGGCCCACGTTCACCGCGGGACGGACGCCCTGGTAGAACAGGTCGGTCTCGAGGAAGATCTGGCCGTCGGTGATGGAGATGACGTTGGTCGGGATGTAGGCGGAGACGTCGTTCGCCTGCGTTTCGATCACCGGCAGGGCGGTCAGCGACCCGGCCCCCATCTTGTCGCTCAGCTTCGCGGAGCGCTCCAGAAGGCGGGAATGGAGGTAGAAGACGTCGCCCGGGTAGGCCTCGCGTCCCGGCGGACGGCGCAGCAGCAGCGACATCTGGCGGTAGGCGACGGCCTGCTTGGAGAGATCGTCGTAGGCGATCAGGGCGTGCATGCCGTTGTCGCGGAAGTACTCGCCCATGGCGGTGGCCGTGAAGGGCGCGAGGAACTGCAGCGGTGCCGGCTCCGAAGCGGTGGCGGCGACGACGATGGAGTATTCCAGCGCGCCGTGCTCCTCCAGAACCTTCACGAACTGGGCGACGGAGGAACGCTTCTGGCCGACCGCGACGTAGATGCAGTAGAGCTTGTCGTATTCCTCCCTGGCGGCGTCGTTGTAGGCCTTCTGGTTGAGGATGGTGTCCAGAATGATGGCCGTCTTGCCGGTCTGGCGGTCGCCGATGATCAGCTCGCGCTGTCCGCGGCCGATGGGGATCAGGGCGTCCACGGCCTTCAGGCCGGTGAGCATGGATTCATGCACCGACTTGCGGGGGATGATGCCGGGCGCCTTCACGTCCACCTGCCGGCGCTCCTTGGCCTCGATGGGGCCCTTGCCGTCGATCGGGTTGCCGAGGGCGTCCACCACGCGGCCGAGCAGCTCCTTGCCGACGGGGGCCTCGACGATGGCGCCGGTGCGCTTGACCGTGTCGCCCTCGTTGATGCCGCGGTCCTCGCCGAACAGCACCACGCCGACGTTGTCGCGCTCCAGGTTGAGCGCCATGCCGATGACGCCGGTGGGGAACTCCACCATCTCTCCGGCCATGACATTGTCCAGACCGTGCACGCGGGCGATGCCGTCGCCCACGGAGAGGACCGTACCGATCTCTGCGACCTCGGCCTCCTTGCCGAAGTCCCGGATCTGCTTCTTCAGGATTGCGGAGATTTCCGCGGCCCGGATGTCCATTTCCTTACATCCCTTTCAGCATCGATTTCAGGGTGTTGAGACGTGTCTTCACGGATGTGTCGATCATGCGCGATCCGGCCCGGACGACGAGCCCGCCCATGATGGAGGGATCCACCTCGTTCTCGATGAGCACCTCGGAGCCGAGGGCCTCCTTCAGGGCCGCCGTCACCTTCTTCGCCTGCGCGGCGGTCAGCCTGGCGGCGGACGTGACACGCACGTGGAGCTCGCCGCGGCGCTCGGCCACGAGGGCGCGGTAGGCCCCGATCATGTCGGGCAGCAGGGCGAGCCTGCGGTTCCGCGCCGCGAGGCGCACGAAATTGGCGGTCAGCGGGCCGACGCCAAGTTTCTCCATGACGCCGTCGAGACCGGCGATCTGCTCGTCGGCGCCGAAGAGGGGGCTTGCGATCAGGCGCGCCAGGTCGGACGACTTTCCGATGGCCTCTCCCAGCTTCTCCAGATCCGCCGCCACCGTGTCCGTTTCGCCGGATTCCTCGGCCAGCTCGAAGAGGGCGCGCGCGTAGCGCGCCGCCACGCCGGAGGATTTTGTGCTGCTGGCTGCCACCTGCCTGAACCCCTGCTGCTTGCGCCCGGTTTCCCGACCCCGTCGCCGTGCGGATGCACGATACATTCAAACATTTGAAAATATTGACATATTTTCATGACAAAAGGGGGCGGGAAACACCCTGCCCTCCGCATGTCGCGTGTCCTCTATCATAGCCCTTAGCGTGGTGCAATAGAACTTGAAGCGCATGGTGCGGAAAAACGCCGCAGGCCCGCCTCTTCCCGCGGAGTGGGGCGCTCGCCCGCTCCGGGGAGGCGGAGGCGCCCGTCACAGCGGCCACACGACCAGGATCAGGGGCACGGAGACGGCCAGCACGATCAGCTCCAGCGGCAGGCCGAGACGCCAGTAGTCGCCGAAGGCGTAGCCGCCGGGTCCCATGATGATGGTGTTGTTCTTGTGGCCGATGGGGGTCAGGAAGGCGCAGGAGGCGGCCACCGCCACGCCCATGAGCATGGCGTCCGGGTTGACGGAGAGCGCTTTCGCCACCTGCACGGCCACCGGTCCGGCCACCAGCACGGTGGCGACATTGTTGAGCATGTCGGAGAGGGTCATGGTCACCACCATGATGACCACCAGCACGAGAACCGGCGGAAGTCCGTCGGTGAGGCGCAGGATGCCGTCGGCGATCAGCGCCGTGCCGCCGGAGCTCTCCAGCGCCGCGCCGATGGGGATCAGCGAGGCCAGCAGGACGATGACCGGCCATTCCACGGCCTCGTAGATCTGCGACGGGGAGACGATGCGCAGGGCCACGTAGGCCACGGCGACCGCGGCGAGCGCCACCGGCAGGTACACCACTCCCAGCGAGGCGGCGGCGATGGCCAGGCCGAAGAGGCCCACCGCCAGCCAGGCCTTCTGGCGCTGGGGGATGGTGGCGCCGCGGCGGTCCAGCGGCAGCGCGCCCAGCCAGCGCACGGTCTCCTCCAGTCCGTTCTCGGGCCCCAGCAGGAGCAGCAGGTCGCCGGGCTGTATGCGTTCTTTGCGGACCCGTCCCTTCACGCGGCGGCCGTGGCGGGCGATGCCGACGAGGATCACGCCGCGCCGGGCGAGCAGCCGGAGGTCCTCCGCGGAGCGGCCGACGATGCGGGCGTCCTTCGGCACGACGGCCTCGGCCATGGCCAGCGTGTCGGCCATGAGACTGCCGTGCTTGCGGGAGCGGGAGAGATCCAGCTTCAGGGCGCCGGCGAACTGCTCCAGTCCTTCGGGGCCGCCCTCGATGACCAGGATGTCCCCCTTGCGGATTTCCTCGCCGGAGGGCCGGCGGGTGCGGCGGCCGCGCCGCACGAGGGCGATCAGCCACACGTCGGCCTCCTCGGCCTCCGCCTTCAGGTCGCGGAACCGCCTGCCGATGGCGGGGGAGCCCTCCGGCACGAGGACCTCCATCACGTAGGCCTCCAGGGCCTCCAGCTCCCGGTGGGCGTCCTTGCGGGTGCTGGAGGCGGGAATGAGACGCCAGCCGACGAGGGAGACGAAAGCCAGTCCCGCGAGCGCCACGCCCACGCCCACGGGCGTGAAGTCGAACATGCCGTATGGCGCGCCGAGGGCGTCCGCCCGGAACTGGGCGATGACGATGTTTGGCGGCGTGCCGATCATGGTGGTCATGCCGCCGAGGATGGTGGCGAAGGAGAGAGGCATCAGGGTGAGCGCGGGGGAGCGCTTCGCGCGGCGGGCGGCCTGGATGTCCACCGGCATCAGCAGGGCCAGCGCGGCCACGTTGTTCATGAAGGCGGAGAGGGTTGCGCCCACCGCGCCCATGATGGCGATGTGCGCGGGCAGGGAGCGGCCCGCCCCGATGATGCGGCGGGTGAGCATCTCGATGGCGCCCGACTGGGCCAGTCCGCGGGAGACGACGAGCACCAGGGCGATGACGATCACCGCGGGATGGCCGAAGCCCTCGAAGGCGTGCTTCGTGTCCACCACGCCGATCAGCACCGCGAGGGTCAGGGCGCCGAAGGCGACGACGTCGTAGCGCCAGCGGCCCCAGAGCAGCAGTCCGAGGACGCCGCCCATGATCGCGAAGAGTGCCGCCTGTTCGTAGGTCATGCCCGGAGGGATAGCATCGTGTGCGGGAAAACCGGAACCCCAAAAAGGATCGGCCCGGCTCTATGAAGGGCAGATCCACGATGACCGGAATGGGGCTGGGGGGCTTGAAAATTTCCGGTCACCCCTGATTTGCCTGGAAAGCCGGGCCGAAGAGGCAACGCGCATATAGTCGCCGTGACTGATGGCGATCGCGTGCGCAAAATGTGGAAAGTTCGTGGCCACTCCGGGGAGATTTCATGCGGCGGACATGCGAAAGGCCCGGAAAAATGGTGTTTTCCGGGCCTTCCTCAACCTCGGGGACGTGGCATCATTCCTCGCTCATGATGCCGAGGATGTTCAGTATATGGATGAACATGGTGATGAAGCTGCCGTAGAGCATGAAGGCTCCGAAGATGGCCTTCGAGCGCGCCGTCGCCGGCAGGTCGCCCTCCACGTACATCTCCTTGATCTGCTGGGTCTCCCAGGCGGTGATGCCGGAGAACAGCAGGACCACCAGGATGGAGGTGATCAGGCTGGCGGCCGTGGACTGGAAGAAGATGGCGTTGACCACGATCGCCACCAGCAGGCCGATGGAGGCCATCATGAAGAAGCCGGCGAAGCCGGAGAGGTCGCGCTTGGTGACGTAGCCGGCCAGCGACGTGGCGCCGAAGGTGATGGCGGTGATCAGAAGGGCGCGCACCACCAGTCCGGCGTTCATGCCGAGATAGTAGGCGATCATCGGCGAGATCAGCAGTCCCCAGAGCGTGGCGTACGCCCCGTAGGCCAGGTAGGCCATGGCGGCGTTGCCGGAGAAGATGAGGCGCGGGGCGAACCAGCCCAGCCCGAGCACGCCGAAGAACAGCACCCACTTCATGCCGCCCATGGCGACGGTCGCCATCAGCGCCGGATTGGCGGCCATGAACATGGCGACGATGGCCGTCCAGGCCACGCCGAGCGCCATGTAGTTGTATACGCGCATCATGTAGGAGCGCAGTCCGGCATCGATCCCGGCCCGTGCGCCGACGCCCGCGGGCGTCGCGGTCTTGATCCTGAAGTCGTTCATTCTTCCCTCGCTTTCGATCGTCTTCCCAGCTGTCGCAAAAAAGAGAATTCCATCGTCTCCGCCGCTTCCGGAGAAAGACGCGGTAGAGGCATATGGCCTCTTTCGGCGCGTGTTTCAAGACCGGAGCCGCGGCCATGGTCTTTCATTCCTTTCCAGTATATAGCACGGCGCAACGGTTCATCTTTAAATCTTCGTAGGGTTGAGGTTCATGCGCATTCTTTTCGTCTGTCTGGGAAACATCTGCCGTTCGCCCATGGCCGAGGGCGTCTTCCGCGCCGAGGCGGAGCGCCGGGGGCTCGAGGTGGAGATCGATTCCGCCGGCACCTCCGACTGGCATGTGGGCGAGCCGCCGGATCCGCGGGCGCGGGACGCGGCGGCGGGCATCGGCGTGGACATTTCCGGCCTGCGCGGGCGGCAGGCGACGCGCCGGGACATGGAGAGATACGATCTCGTCCTGGCCATGGACCGGGAGAACCTGGACCATCTGAAGCGCCTGGCCGGCCCGGAACATGCGGACAAGGTGCGGCTGTTCCTGGATTTCGCGCCGCACAGGCCGGAGGACGAGGTGCCCGATCCCTACTACGGCGGGCCGGAGGGGTTCGCACATGTGCTCGATCTTCTACAGGATGCGGCGCGCGGTCTCGCCGACCACGTGGAGGGGGCGACGCGCGGGAGGCGGTCGGAATGACTTGTCTCCGCGGGCCGGTTACGGAAGAAGGGCCGCGCGTCGCGGCCCTTTCCATCCATCGGGTCTCGCGTGGAGTCCGCCGTTTCAGGCGGCCTTCTCCTCCTCCTTCTCCACCCGTCCCTCGATGGTCTTCGGCTCCTTGCGGGCGGATGCGGAGGTGCGGATCGGTATGGCCTTGGGCTTCATGGCCTCGGGAAGCTCCCGCTTCAGCCGGATGTGGAGCAGGCCGTTCTCCAGCTCGGCGTCCTCGACCTCCACGTAGTCGGCGAGCTGGAAGCGGCGCTCGAAGCTGCGCGCGGCGATGCCCTGATGCAGCAGTTCGCCGGAACTCAGCTTCTCGGGCCTACGGCCGCTGATGGTGAGGGTGTTGTCCTTCACCTCGATGCGCAGGTCCTCCGGCTGGAAGCCCGCGACGGCCATGGTGATGCGGTATTCGTTCTCGCCCAGGCGTTCGATGTTGTACGGCGGCCAGTTGGGCGCGTCGGACTGCGCCATCTCGCCGAGCAGCTGCGCCAGGCGGTCGAATCCCACGGTGGAACGGTACAGCGGTGTCAGATCGAACATGGCAACATCCTCCTTTCGAGCAATGTTGACGTCTCGCCCGCCGTCATCGGCCGGGCGGGCGACGGGGAACCCGCGACAGGCATTCCCCTTCCGCTTCCCCTGCGGAAAGCGGCCGCCATGCAATATCTGGGCAGCCGCATGCGCGTTTTCAAGATGTCATGACTTGGTCACGCAGGTGGGCTATAGCATGCGGAACAACCATCGGTTTCGCGGAAATTCGGGCAGGGCTTCCCATCGTTCATGAAACTGTTCCGGACAGATCGCAGCGGACCGCCGGCGGGGCTGAAGGCGGGCCGGATCTGCACGCCCGACGGGGTGGTGCTGCGCCATGCCGTCGCACGGCCGGAGAAGGGGCCGGTGCGGGGCACGGTGGTGCTTCTCCAGGGACGGGCCGACTTCATCGAGCGCTACTACGAGACGATGGAGGAGCTGCTGGCGCGGGGCTATGCGGTGGCCACGATGGACTGGCGCGGTCAGGGCCTGTCCTCGCGCTCGACCCGGAACCGGCTGAAGGGGCATGTCGACTCGTTCCGGCAGTACGAGACCGATCTGGAAACCTTCATGCGGCAGGTGGTGCTTCCGGAATGTCCGCCGCCCCTTTTCGCGCTGGCCCATTCCATGGGCGGCCACATCCTGCTGCACGCGGGCTACAGGCACATCTGGTTCACCCGGGCGATGGTGCTCTCGCCGATGATCGAGATCCGCAGGCGCCGGCTGCCGCGCGCCGTATGGCGTTTCGCCGCCATGCTGGCGACCTATGCGGGGTTCGGCAGGATGTTCGTGCCCGGTCAGCGTCGCAAGCCGCTTACGGAGGAGGATTTTCCGGGAAACCCCCTCACCGCCGATTTCGAACGGTTCTCCCGGGAGGTGGAAATGGCGCGGGAACACCCGCAGCTTTGCGTGGCCGGCCCGACCATGGGCTGGCTCAATGCGGCGCTCGCCTCCTCCGACAGGCTTCGGCGCCATGCGGAGGCGCGCGATGTGCCGCTGTGGCCGGTGCTGGCCGTGTGCGCGGGCGACGACCGGCTCGTGGACACGGAGGCGACGCGCAGTTTCGCCCGGGACGTGGCGGGGATGGCGTGCATCGTCATCCGCGGGGCCCGGCACGAGCTGCTGATGGAGCGGGATGTCCACCGGGAACAGGTCTGGGCCGCCTTCGACAGCTTCATTTCCGGAGAGGAGGTGCCGGTGCCGGGGGCGGGGAAGGCGGAGGAAACGGCCGCTAGCCGGTTGACGGAGGCACGTCCCGCGGAAGCCGCATCAGGGTGAGGGCCTCGTCCAGAAGTTCGGGGCCGGATGCGGCGATGACCCGCCCGCCCAGCGGATCGGGGCGGCCGTCCCAGTCGGACACCACGCCGCCGGCCCCGCGCACGATGGGAATCAGCGCGGCGATGTCGTAGGGCGCCAGACGGGTGTCCAGCGCGATGTCGATGCGCCCGGAGGCCACGAGGACGTAGAACCAGGCGTCGGCGTCGTGGCGCAGCATGCGCGTGCGCGTGCGCATCACCTCCAGGACGTGGCGTTCCCGCGGGTCGCGGTAGATCTCCGGCAGGGTGGTGCCGGCCAGGGCTTCGGACATGGGTCTGCGGGGACGGGTGGAGAGGGGAAGCCGCCCTTCCGGACCGATCCTCCATGCCCCGTTCTCCGTTCCGAGCCAGGATTCGTCCAGCAGCGGCTGGCGCGCCACGCCGATCACGGGCCGGTCCTCGTGGAGCAGGGCGACGAGGGTCATCCACGTGGGCAGGCCGTAGACGAAGGCCCGCGTGCCGTCCAGTGGATCCAGAACCCAGCGGAAGGGCGAGGCCGTCTTTCTCTCCTCCATCTCCTCGCCGGAAATGCCGTGGTCGGGAAAGGTCTCGGCGATCATCCGCCGCATGACCCTCTCGGCCTCGCGGTCGGCTTCGGTGACCGGGTCGTAGCCCTTGTCGCCTCCCCGCTTCTCCGTGACCTCCGGTGGACGGGCGAACCGGGGGAGGATGACGCGCCCGGCCGCTTCCGCCAGCCGCAGGGCGAATCGGGCGAGGTCTTCCATGTCGTCCGGAGAGAGAATGGTCATGCCGAACCCTTAGCACCGCGCCGGAGGCGGGCGCAATGCTTGCGAATATTGGAATATATTCATGAAAACGGCTCCGGGAGCGGGCGAAACCGTTCCGCAATGCGGAGGAAAATGGCCGGGGAAAGGGTGGAATTGTCGCGAAATTTCAATAAATATCGTTATATTTCAATATGTTGCGGGAACTGGATGGAGAAGGGTCAGACACGTTGTCGCATATGGTCGGTGGGGCTTGAATTTTTTCCCTCCCGCTGCGACATACACCCCCGCAAGGCCGGAATGCATTTTCGTCCATGCAATGCCCTTCCTGGGCGTTTCCTCCCTAAGACTTGGGCCGCTGTTCAGCGGCCCCTTTTCTTTTTACGGAAGTTAAAGTCCCTTGGCCGGTCACCTGCGACGCAGGGCGTGCCAGGCGCGCTTGGCCCTTTCCCGCAGGGCCCTCCGCGCCCTTTCCGCACCGATCACGGCCCGCGCCGCGGTTGCCGGCAGGTGTGGCGCGGTGAGGAGGATATCGGCCATCTCCAGTCTTTCCTTCCAGAGATGGTCGATCATCGGGTGGTCGGGATCGGCGCTGGAATCGGCGAAGGCGACCGATTCGTCGCGCAGGATGTGCCGGGTGGCGTCGATCATCAGCAGGGCGCCGGGAGAATGGCGGGCCAGCGTTTCGTCGTAGGCGATCTTGCCCAGCCAGAGGGTGGTGCCGGCAAGGAAGCCGAAAAGGGAGGCGACGGGCCGCCCCTCCATCTCGAGCTGCCAGAAGCGCAGCCGGTCCGCGGTCGCGTGGGCGCGCACCGTGTCGGTCACGAACCGGCGCAGGGGGGCGCTGCAGGCGATGGCGGTTCCCGCCCGTCCCTTCCAGCCCGACGCCTCCAGCTTCATGAAGGCCTCCAGCCAGGGGACGGGATCCTCCCCCCGCTCCATGGCGCGGAACCGCACTTCGCCTTCCCGTTCCATGCGACGGCGCAGGCGCGTCCACTTGCGCCGGCTTCCGGAGGAGACGTCCTTTCTCCACCACTCCTCGGGATCGCGGGTGGCGTCCAGCGCCGCGCGTCTCCAGCGGGCCATGATCACGGCCCGCGTACCGCCCCGCTCCCGCGTAAGCCGCAGGGCGGCCCGCGCGACCGGTCCTTCCAGCGGCACGGTGGCCAGCTCCAGGGCGCAGGCGCCGGTGGTGGCGGTTTCCAGAATGGCTTTCAGGGCTTCTTCCTCCCGGTCCGCGCGCAGCAGCGGAAGGCCGGAGAAGAAGAACTCCCCCCAACGGGTCGTGGCGACGGGAGGGAAGGGGCCGAACCGGCGCGACGCGCGCAGGCCGATCACGGCGAGCGGCATGCCCTCCGGAGCGCGCGGCATGCAGAACCGCGGACGTTCGGCCGCGGGCAGGTTTGTCACCGCCGACGGCAGCCAGAAGGGGGAGGCGGCGGGGGCAGGCTCCGCGGCGGCGCGTTCCAGTCCGCTCCAGTCCTCCATGAGCTCCGGACCGGGCGTCAGCACGGCTTCGTCGTCGCATGCTGCGCTTTTCATGCCTTGTCCTCCGTTCCGGGGGGCTTCCCGAAGCCCCTTTCCAGCGTCCGCCGTGCGGCGAGGGAGAGAACGAGCGCCTCGAACGCGAAGGCGATGGCGGTGGCCGCGCCGGCGCCGACCAGTCCGAAGCGGGGAATCAGCACCAGATTGAGGGCGATGTTCATCGCCGCGGTGATGCCGGTGACCATGGCGGTGTAGTTCTGGCGCCCCGAAACCACCAGGAGAGCCTGAACGGGACCGGCCAGGGCGCGGGCCAGGTGGCCACTGACGAGAGCGAACATCACCGGCCAGGCGGCGGGGAACTCCTCGCCGAACAAGGCGAGGATGTACTTGCCCGTGAGAAGAAAGAAGGCCGCGGCCGCCAGCGAGGGCCAGAGGGTCCACATGCGGAAGCGTTTCAGCTGTCGCGCCGCGCGCTGCGCGTCGTGTTCGGCGAAGGCGGTGGCGAAACGCGGCATGGCCACCGCCACGATCGCGAAGTGGATGAAGGCGATGAAGGAGATCGTGCGGGCGGCGGCGAAGTAGACGGCGATCCGGTCGGGCGTGACGAACAGCTCCAGCAGCAGCACGTCGATGTTCATCATCAGCAGGGAGAAGCTGTCCATCAGCAGCAGCGGCAGGGAGACGGCGATCCACTGGCGCGTGCGGTAGCGGGCCGGCACGCCGGTCAGCTCCCGGGAAAACCTTCTGTGCTGCAGGAAGAACTGGACGAGCGCGGTCACCCAGGTGGAGAGGGTCAGGGCGGCGGCCGCCAGGGTCGCCGAGCTGTGTCCGCCGACCACCGTGGCCAGTCCGACGAAGACGAGAACCAGCAGCGGGCGCAGGATGTACGGGGGCAGGAAGGCGAGCGTGAACCAGTGGCGGGCGCGTCCCGTGCCGTCGTGGAAGTCCGTCAGGGCGAAGGCCGGCAGGGACAGGAAACCGATGGTCATGGGCAGCACGTAGTGGCTTTCCGCGAGATCCGGAAAGAGATGGATGACGGCGATGCCGATGCCGGCCATGAGGAAGCCCATCCCCGCGGAGAGCAGACGACCCATGCGCAGAAAGCCGCGCATGAAGGAATGCAGGTGCGGGCGGGCGTATTCGGCGAGGAAACGTACCGAGGACGTGGAGAACCCCACCGTGCACAGCGTGCCGAGAACGTTCACCCAGACCCAGACGTAGGTGTAGACGCCGAAATCGAAGGCGCCCAGCCAGCGCGCCAGCAGCACCTGCATCAGGAAGGCCAGCAGGGCGGAGGCGATGCGGATGGCGAAGGTGAGCAGAGCCCCCGACCGGGCCCGGGCGTCGTCCCCTTCGCCCGACAGGAGGTCGCGAAGCGGCGCCGGAAGTCTGGAAATCAGGCCACGCATGCGTTCAAAGTCCCAGATGTCGACCCCCCGCCCCGTGGCGACCATGGTTGTGGAAAAATGGTGCGATACCATGAACGGATGGCGGGAATGGGCGCCATGCGTGCCCGAAATTCTCCGCACAGGGTTAACTTCAGGTAAAATTGGACCAAACTACGGAGCAAGACCGGCCGATTTCAGACCCGTGAGAACGAACTGCACGGCGAGCGCGGCGAGAATCATGCCCAGCAGGCGGGATATGGCGCGGGTCGCCGTGTCGCTCATGAAGTGGCCGAGCTGGGTGACGAGCAGGAACAGGGCGAGCGTGGCGAGCAGAACGGTCGTCATCACGCCGATGACCATTGCCTGTTCGAGGGGATGTCCGGCATGCTCGCCCATCAGCAGGATCACCGAGGTGATCGCGCCGGGCCCGGATATGAGCGGGATGCCCAGGGGGAAGACCCACAGGTCGTCGGTGCCGTCGGCGGCCTCCTCGTGCTCGTGCGTGGCGTTCTCGACGTTCTTCCTGCGGCGCTCGGTGCGCTTCTCGAACAGCATCTCCAGCGCCATGATGAAGAGCAGTATGCCGCCGGCGATGCGGAATGCCGGAAGGGAGATGCCTAGGAAGGACAGGACGGACTTCCCGAAGAGCGCGAACAGCAGCAGGATGCCGAAGCTCAGGGCCACGGCGCGCACGGCGGTGCGGCGGCGCTCCCGGAGGGGCATGTGGGCGGTCAGCGCCAGAAACATCGGCGTGAGCCCGAGCGGGTCGATGATCACGAAGAAGGTGGCGAAGGATGTCGCGACGACTTCTGCGATGGCCGGATCCATGGCGCTTCCCCGTTGATCTGCCTTCCGGCGCTCACTTCATGCTGATGTCGCGTCTGGCGGTGCGAATGGAAACGGCGTAGCCGGCCACGACATCCATGAAGCAGATCACAACCAGCATCAGGAAGGACGCGTTTCCGGCCTGCGGGACCAGCAGGAACTCCACCAGGGCGAGGATGAACACACCCGTGGAAAGGATGTGGTCGGCAATGGTGGCGTTCGAGGATCCGGCCGACTTCAGCATCTCCAGGAACAGCAGAAGAAGGGAGAACAGCAGCAGAAGATCGGCCACGCTCAGCACCAGCAGGGCGCCCGAGGACATGACGGCGCGGAACACTTCGTCCTCCAGGGCGACGGAGCCGCTCCAGAAGACCAGGTTGAAGGCCATGAGGGCGAAGACGAGCAGAGGGAAGGACGAAACGAAGCGCATGCCGTGCGGACCCCGGAATGAAACTTGAACCCCACTCCGGGGCAGCTTAAAGGATTTGCGGCGGCGTGCAAGCGCCGCCTCCCTCTATTCGTCGAAGGGAGCGCAGAGGCGATGCAGCCTTGCGCGCAGACGGTCCATCTCGTCCAGCAGATCGAGCACCAGCGCCAGCGACGAGGCCTCCACCCCGAGATCGCGCTGCAGGCGGGCGGCCTTCATCAGGCGCGGGACGGAACCGGCGGGGAAGCGCCACTGGCGCGCCGTGGCGCCGGTGGGCTCCAGGATGCCGAGTTCCACATACTCCATGATCCGTTCGGCAGGAAGGCCGCAGATCCCGGCCATCTCGGCCAGCGTGAGGCCGGGGGCTTCCTCCATGATCTCGCCGGAGACGACGATGACGGGATACTTGCTCATGGCGGCTACACTCCCAGTCCGCTACGCGGATCAAAGTTCAGCTCGCGTTCCATCGTTCTGTAGATCTCCCGGGCCTTTTCCGTGTCGGCCGGAGGCAGAACCACCTGGACGACCACGTAGAAGTCGCCGGGGGTGCGGCCCGGAATGCCCTTGCCCTTCAGGCGCAGCTTGCGGCCGCACTGGGTTCCGGGCGGGATCTTCACCTCCACCGCGCCGGTGGGCGTGGGGGCCTTCACCTTCGCGCCGAGGGCGGCCTCCCAGGGGGCGACCGGCAGATCGAGGTAGACGTCTCGACCCTCGACGCGGAAACGCCGGTCCGCGCGGAAGCGGATCTCCAGATAGAGATCGCCGTTCTCGCCGCCGCCGACGCCGGGGCCGCCCTGTCCCTTCAGGCGGATGTGCTGGCCCTCCTTGACCCCCTTGGGGATGCGCACGTTGAGGGTTTTCTCCTTCAGCACGGTATGCCCGGAGGCGTCGGTCTCGGGCATGCGGAGAGTGAGGGTCTTCTGGGCGCCGGTGTAGGCGTCGGCCAGGTCGATGACCACGCGTGCGTGGACGTCCTCGCCCTTCATGCGGATGCCGCCGGAGCGCCCGGAAAAGCCGGAGAACCCGCCGCCGCGGGCGCGTCCGAAGAGCTCCTCGAAAAAGTCCGAGAAACCGGATGCGCCTCCGCCGGCGAAACCGGAGAAGCCCTCCGCCCTCGCGTCGCCCCCACCGCGGGCGAATCCGAATTCGCTCTCCCATCCGGGCGGCGGCCGGAACTCCTGTCCGTGCTGCCAGTTGGCCCCGAACTTGTCGTAGGCCTTGCGCTTCTCCGGATCGGAGAGCACCTCGTAGGCCTCGGAAACCTCCTTGAACTTCTCCTCGGCCCCCGGCTCCTTGTTGATGTCCGGGTGGTACTTGCGGGCCAGCTTGCGGTAGGCGCGCTTGATCTCGTCCGCGGAAGCGGTCCGCTCGACGCCGAGTATCTTGTAGTAGTCCTTGAATTCCATGGAAAACCCCGAAAAGGAAGGTGCGGTTCCGGTTCGTCACGCTCGACTCTTCCCGAAAGGTGGTTCGCCGGGGCTGGGAAGTCAACGGGGGCGGACATAAAAACGGCCCCCTCCCGGCCGCGTGGCGGCGGCGGGCAGGGGGCGGACGATCCGCTTTCGCAACGGCCCGTCTTCCTGCCGGAGTTCCCGGCGGGCGGGCGTGGGCGCATGTCATGCAGACCGGATGAAGCGCCTGCCGGTCCTCAGGCCGCGCCGAGCTCCTTCTTCAGGCGCGCGATTTCGTCCTTCAGATGCAATTTCTCCCGCTTCAGGCGGGCAATCTCGATGTCGTCCACACTGGGGTGCGCCATCAGTTCGGCGATCTGCTGCTTCAGCTGCTGCCGCCTGGCTTCCAATTCCTGGATGTGCGCTTCCAGAGACATTCCGGACCTCCTTTTTGCAGTGGAACGAACGGGTCGTATCGAACCTCCACAGTGTTGCACAAAGTGGTCGGCATGTCGAATATCCGGACACAGATGAACAGGAGTTCATGAAAGCGGAATCTTCTTTTCTTCCAAGGCGAGACGGCCGGCAAGACGCTCCAGGGGGCGGCCGTCCCGCATGGCGTTCCGCAGATCGTCCACGGCCCAGTGGACGGTGCCGGATCCGGCGGGGAAACAGCCCTTCCGCAGGTCCCGTGCCAGCCGTCGCGCCACGGCCCGCGCGCCAGCCGTGCGGCAGTCGCCCAGCAGGAGGGTGAAGCAGTTTCGGCCGGTGCGGGCAACGATGTCGTGTCCGCGCGTGCCGCCGTTGAGAATCTGGACCGCGTGATGCAGGTCCACCCCTTCGCCACGCAGGGCGAACATGCACAGGGCATGGGGCGGTGCCGTCTCCCCGCCCTCCGAGACCAGGGTATGCAGATGTCTGCGGAAGGCCTCCGCGGAGAAGACCAGGAGTTCCGAGTCCAGCACCTCCGGATTCTCCGCCAGCCGGGCGAGCTTGCGCATTTCGTGCCGGGCCAGTCCGAGACGCTGGCAGGCCTGACGGAGACGGGCGTTCATCGTCGGGAACGGTGGCGACATGGGGACCTTTCCGCGCAGCTGCGTCGGTACATCAATAAACGTCCGTTGCGTTCGCGGGCAACGATAAGGTAAATCCATCGTTAACGACATTCGCAATTCGCCGTAGAGGGCTGTCATGGAGGATGGAAAGCCGCTGGTCGCGGTCATCATGGGGAGCCAGTCGGACTGGCCGGTCATGCGCAACGCCTGCGAGGTGCTGGAGGAGCTGGGGGTGCCGCACGAGGCGCGCATCGTCTCCGCCCACCGCACGCCGGACAGACTCTACGCCTTCGCGAAAGGGGCGCGCGACGCGGGCTTCAAGGTGATCATCGCCGGCGCGGGAGGGGCGGCGCATCTGCCGGGCATGACGGCGGCGATGACGCCGCTTCCCGTCTTCGGCGTTCCCGTGCAGTCGCGGGCGTTGTCCGGCAAGGACAGTCTGCTCTCCATCGTGCAGATGCCCGCGGGCGTTCCGGTGGGTACGCTGGCCATCGGCCGGGCGGGGGCGGTGAACGCGGCGCTGCTGGCGGCCGCGGTGCTGGCGCTGGAGGATCCGGAGCTGGCCGCGCGCCTGGACGAATGGCGGGCCGCGCAGACGGCCTCCGTGGCGGAGTTTCCCTCCGACGGGGAGGGCGCGGCATGACCGTGGTCGCCCCGGGCGGCACTGTGGGCATTCTTGGCGGCGGCCAGCTCGGCCGCATGCTGGCCATGGCGGCGGCGCGGCTGGGGCTGAAGGCGCATGTCTACGCGCCGGAGGGCGACAATCCCGCCTTCGAGGTGGCCCATGCGCATACCTGCGCGCCCTACGGGGACGCGGAACGGCTGGCGGCTTTCGCCGGGGCGGTGGACGTGATCACCTACGAATTCGAGAACATACCGGCGGAGGCCGTGGCCCGTCTGGAGGCCCTGCGTCCGCTGAAACCGTCCCGCAAGGCCCTGGAGACGACGCAGGACAGATGGACGGAGAAGAGCTTCGTGTCCGGACTGGGGCTGCCCGTCGCCCCGTTCGCCAATGTGGAGAGCGCCGTGGACGCCGCCGTGGCGGGCGGGATCACCGGCATGCCCGCAGTGCTCAAGACGCGCCGTTTCGGATATGACGGCAAGGGGCAGGCGATGGTGCGTTCCGGAGAGGAGATCCTTTCCGCCTGGGAGGCGCTGGGCGAGGTTCCCTGCATCCTCGAGGGCTTCGTGGATTTCGACTGCGAGGTCTCCGTCGTCGCCGCGCGCAACTCCGAGGGAGGGTTCGCCGCTTTCGACGTGCCCCTGAACGTGCACGAGAACCACATCCTGCGCACATCCACGGTGCCGTCCGGGCTGCGGGAGGGAACGGTGCGGCAGGCGGTGGACATGGCGCGCCGGATCGCGGATGCGCTGGACTACGAGGGCGTGCTGGCCGTGGAGTTCTTCGTGGTGCGCGAGGAGGCGGAGGAGCGGCTGGTGATCAACGAGATCGCTCCGCGCGTGCACAATTCCGGCCACTGGACGGAGGCGGCCTGCACGGTGAGCCAGTTCGAGCAGCACATCCGGGCCGTCTGCGGCTGGCCGCTGGGAGATCCCGCCCGGCTCGGGGACTGCGTGATGACCAACATCCTGGGGGACGAAGTGCTGCGCTGGAAGGAGCTGGCGGCGGAACCGGGCACCGTGCTGCATCTGTACGGAAAGCGCGAGGCGCGGCCCGGACGCAAGATGGGACACTATACGCGTCTGTCTCCGACGACGTGAGGGGGCTTGCCTCTCGACAGGAGGGAACGTTTCCGCTATAAGCCGGACGACGGATGCAAGGGGGGCTCCTCTTGCAACGGTTTTCTGCGTTTCCGCCCATGGGCGGGGCGAATTCTTGCGAAACCCACTGGCATCAACCCTCGAGATCGAAAGACAGGTGATACAGACGTGCAGGTAATCGTTCGCGACAACAACATCGACCAGGCCCTCAAGGCGCTGAAGAAGAAGATGCAGCGCGAAGGCATCTTCCGCGAGATGAAGCTCCGGGCGTTCTACGAGAAGCCCTCCGAGCGCCGCGCCAGGGAGAAGGCCGAGGCGATCCGTCGCGCCCGCAAGCTGGAGCGCAAGAGGCTGCAGCGCGAGGGCCTGCTGCCCAAGGGCGGCAAGAAGCGCCGCTGAACCGGCGGGCCCGCCGGGCCGCGAGGACCGGCGAGCGGGAAATTGTCACGATTTGCATGAGAACCGCGATGCCTTCCGGCGTCGCGGTTTTTTGCATCCGGTCCGATCTATTTCAGAATGACCCGGGCATTGAGCGGCTGCAGGGGACGGTTGTCCGGATGGTCGTGCATGGCCTTCCGGAAAGTCTCCACCTGCTGGGCGGATACGACGATGGGCGCCTTCATGACCAGCCAGAGCACGCCTTCCGTGCATGGCGGCGTGGTGAGGGAACCGTTGTAGCGATAGTAGTCGCGATCTTCGGGCAGAAGGTCCCCGGCCCGGACCTCTCCGTCCGGAACGCTCTTTCCGCCGGGCTCCATGGGCATTTTTCTCCACAGGGCGTCCAGCGCGGGATTGGTCTTGCCGACATCCATGAGGACGGCGACCACGGCGAGGCTTCCGTCCTCGGCCGCGTGGACGAAATGCGCCTCCATCGGGAAGGACTTCCCGCCGATGCGGTTTTCGCTCGGTGCGTGGAAATGGAACTGTTTCAGCTCGAATCGCTTTCCGTCCACTTCGATGTACGAGCCCGGCCGGTAGTTCGCCTGGATGGTGTGTCCGTTGTTGACGACCTCCGTCACCGCGCCGCCGTAGTGGAAGGCGACGGGCGGAAGGTCGGCTTCGACGGCATCCGAGATGTCCACGGGAGACTGGTTCCGCCCCTGTCCGCACATGGCGTACCCGGGCGAGAGTTCGGCCCAGTGGGCCGGGCCGTCCTTCTCTCCGTATCCCCAATGGGGACCACCCGCTTCGGCGGAAACGGGCATCGTCGTCAACAGGGCGAGCAACGCCCCTCCCACAAGTCGTGCAGTTTGCATGTTCCTCTCCCCCCTCGAAGCAGAACAAGTGATGGTTGCATCTGCACGATAGATATCCGAAAAGTGGAAAATCAATTCATACTTTAGTATTATATATTTCCGTCCGTATACCATTCCGGCGGAGAGCCTTTCCGTGATTTCCGCGAAAGGGAAAACGGACGGCTGCGGGAAGTCGTGGGGGGATGGTGGAGCCGAGGGGGATCGAACCCCTGACCTCAGCATTGCGAACGCTGCGCTCTCCCAACTGAGCTACGGCCCCGTGTGGGCTTCATCTATGCCGCCTCCCTCTCCGTGTCAAGCGACGAGCGGTGCGGGAGACGAAAAAAGGCTCCGGGCGCGCCTTGCGCATGCCCCGGGGCGGGGCTACATCTGGTAGCCGAACGCAACGCGAGGAATCCGGAGCGCCTTCATGAGCAATCCCTTCCTGTGGCTGATTCTGACGGCCCTGGACATCTATTTCTGGATCATCATCATCTGGGTGGTGGCCAGCTGGCTGATCGCCTTCAACGTCATCAATCCGCACAACCAGTTCGTGCGCCAGGTGCTCTACGGGCTGTCGCGCCTGGTGGAGCCCGTGCTGGGGCGCATCCGGCGCTTTCTGCCGGACCTCGGCGGGCTGGATCTTTCGCCCATGGTGGCGCTGATCGGCATCATCTTCCTTCAGCGCCTGATCATCTGGCTCTACGTCAACTACATTGCCTGAGCGCCGGCCCGGACGACCGGTCGGCAGACGGCGGAGAGGATACTGCGACATGCGCGACAAGCCCTGGGAGATCGTCAAGGAACATCTGATGGTGCATGCCCGGGTCACGCCCAATGCCCGCAAGAACGGCATCGGGGGACTCTACGAGGCGGCCGACGGCTCGCTGGCGCTGGGCATCTACGTCTCCGTGCCGCCCGAGAAGGGCAAGGCCAACAAGGCGGCCATCGCCATTCTCGCGAAGGCGCTGAAGGTGCCCAAGTCGGTCATCTCGGTGGCGCTCGGCGAGACCTCGCGGGACAAGGTGTTCAAGATTCCGCCGCCCTTCGACGATGCGGTGGAGCGGCTGGAGCATCTGGTCGAGAAGTACCGGGACAAGGTGGAGAAGGACGGCGAATGACGGGTGGTGCGCGCATCATCGACGGAAAGGCGCTCGCCGGCGAGGTGCTGGAGAGGGTCCGGGCCGCGGTCGGGGAGCTGAAGGCCGGACACGGACTGGTGCCGGGGCTGGCCGTGGTGCTGGTGGGGGACGATCCGGCCTCCAGGGTCTACGTCCGCGCGAAGGGCAAGCGGACGGTCGAGGCGGGCATGCGCTCCTTCGAGTACCTGCTGCCCGCGGACGCCCCGGAGGAGGAGCTGCTGGAGCGGGTGCGGGCGCTGAACGCCAATCCCGACGTTCACGGGATTCTCGTGCAGCTGCCGCTGCCGGCGCAGATCGACGCCGCGAAGGTCATCGACACCATCGATCCGGACAAGGACGTGGACGGTTTCCACGTCATCAACGCCGGCCGGCTGATGACCGGGCAGAAGGCGCTCGTCCCCTGCACGCCCCGCGGATGCGTGCTGCTGGCCAAGCAGGTCCGCGAGGATCTGAGCGGTCTGGAGGCGGTGGTCATCGGCCGCTCGAACATCGTCGGCAAGCCGCTGGGACAGCTTCTGCTCAACGAGAACTGCACGGTGACCATCGCCCATTCCCGCACCCGCGATCTGCCGGATGTCGCGCGGCGGGCGGATCTGCTGGTCGCCGCGGTGGGCCGCCCGGAGATGGTGCGTGGCGACTGGGTGAAACCCGGCGCCATCGTCATAGACGTGGGCATCAACCGGGTGCCGGCGGAAGAGGAGGGAAAGACCCGGCTCGTCGGGGACGTGGCCTTCGAGGAGGCGCGCAAGGCGGCCTCCGCCATCACGCCGGTTCCCGGCGGGGTGGGGCCGATGACCATCGCCATGCTGCTGCGCAACACCGTCGAGGCCGCGTGCATGCAGAAGGGGCTGCCGATGCCGGAGGCGTTACGGGGCGTCTGAAATCTCGGAATTCCTTCTCCCCTTGCGTTCCACCGGACGCATGCGGCATGATGCCTTCCGTATTCGGAAACGATCGTCGGACCGGGGGAACTCCAGACATGACCACCATCGTCGCCGCCCACCGCATCGTCTTCGCGCGGTTGGCGGTACTGCTTCTGGCCATGGCGCTGTCCGCCTGCGCATCCGCCACGCGTCCTCCCGTCGATCCCGCGGTGCTCGCCGTCACGCCCATGGGCGCGGCGGATTCGCCTCCGGGACGGCTTTCGGCCGCGCGGATGCGGGCCGGCGAACGGCTGGAGATCCTGGCCCTCTCCGGAGGCGGCGCCGATGGAGCGTTCGGCGCCGGCGTCCTGCGGGGCTGGACGGAAAGCGGCAGGCGTCCGCGCTTCGACATCGTCACCGGCGTCTCGACCGGAGCCCTGATGAGCGTCTTCGCGTTTCTCGGTTCCCGCTACGACGACCTGCTGGAGGATCTGTACACGCGGACGAACAATTCGCGCATCTATCGGCGGAAACCGCTGCTGGCCGGGCTGACGGGCGCGTCGATGTACGACTACACGCCGCTGAAGCACGAGATCGAGCGGCTGATCGACGACCGTCTCCTGGACGAGATCGCGCGCGAGCACCGCAGGGGGCGGAGGCTCTACGTGGCGACGGTCAATCTCGACGCGGGCCGTCTCGTGGCGTGGGACATCGGGATGATCGCCGCCTCCGGACACCCCCGGCGCACCCGCATCGTGCAGAAGATTCTGCGCGCCTCGGCGGCGGTGCCCGGTTTCTTCAAGCCCGTTTACATCCAGCCCCTTCCCGACAATCCGGCCCGGCAGATGCATGTGGACGGTTCGGTCAAGGCGCCGTTCCTCCTGGAGGAGTTCATGCTGCGGCCCGCGGCGCGCGAGAAGTCGGTATGGGTGGTCGTCAATGGCAGATTGCGGTCCGATGGGGATGCGCGGGCGGTGAAGCCCAACACGATCGCCATTTCGCGCCGCTCCATCCGCGAGCTCCTGCGCACCATGATGCGCAAGACGGTTTTCGAGGCCGGCGCCCTGACCCGTCGCCATGGCGGGCGCTACCATGTCGTGTCCATTCCGCGTTCGGCGCCGCCCACGCCCGACCCCCTGGATTTCGATCCGGAGCACATGCGCAGGCTCTACGAGATCGGACGCCGCCTGGGGCGCGGTTCCCTTCCGCGGGGAAGCGGACGGGAGCGCATGGCCGCAGCCGCGCTCAGCCGGTGACGAGCCTGGTCCGCGGTCCGCTCATGGCCAGTATCAGCCGCATCTCCCGCTCCGGGATGGCGACGCAGCCCAGGGTGGGCGAGAAGTCCGGCCGGGCGAGATGGAAGAATATGGCGCTGCCGCGTCCCTGAATCCGCCTGGTGACGTTGAAGTCGATCACGACGACGATGTCGTAGATGCCATCCTCCCGCCACAGCCGTTCCGCGCTCGCCGGAAAGGGATGCTGGACGGGGCGGTTGTATGCGGGATGGAAGGGCGCGTCGCACCATCCGTCGCGGGGACGGAGCGGACGCACCGGCAGGGCGGTGCGCGGCCTGCCGACGCGGTCCGGCCGGTAGAGCACCTCCAGCAGCGGGAAGGCGCCCGCCGGGGTGGCCCTGTCCCCCTCCCTCGGAAACCGGGTCAGGGAGCGGCCGCCGATGGCGGCGGGGACAAGCAGGCCGCCGGCCCTCAGCACGGCCCGGCAGCGGTTGCGGGGGCTCACGAAAAGGCGGATCTCTTCAATTGTGCGTGTGGGCATCTTCGGCGGCTTTGACTTGCGGGGGTGGTGCCCTAGAATTCCTGCGTCACGACAACAACAGAGGAATAGGGCATATGGGGCCTGCGAAAAAGATCCTCATCGTGGACGACGACGAAACCCTCCGGGAGATGCTCGGCGAACAGTTCGCCCTGCACGAGGAATTCTCCGTTTCCGAGGCGGAGAACGCCGCGGAAGGCATAAACGCGGTGAAGAACGAGCATTTCGATCTCGTGCTGCTGGATGTGGACATGCCCGACATGGATGGCCGCGAGGCGTGCAAGGTCATGCGCCGCAACGGATATGCGGGTCCGATCATCATGCTGACGGCGGAGGACAGCGAATCGGCCACCATCCTCGGACTCGACGCGGGCGCGAACGACTACGTCACCAAACCCTTCCGCTTCGCCGTGCTGCTGGCGCGCATCCGCGCCCATCTCAGGCAGTTCGAGCAGAGCGAGGAGGCGGTCTTCCGCATCGGCCCCTATACCTTCAAGCCGGCCCAGAAGATGCTCATCGCGGAGGATGGCCGCAAGATCCGGCTCACCGAGAAGGAGACCGCGATCCTGAAATATCTCTACCGGGCCGGCGACAAGGTGGTTTCGCGCGACACGCTGCTGCACGAGGTATGGGGATACAACGCGGGCGTGACCACGCACACCCTCGAGACGCACATCTACCGGCTTCGTCAGAAGATCGAGCGGGAGCCGTCGCAGGCCGAGCTTCTGCTGACCGAATCCGGCGGCTACCGGCTGGCGCCGTGAGCGTCCTGCGAAACGCGCTGGCGTCCGTGCCGTTTCGTGTATAATGCCGTCGGAATCGCAAAGGGACGGTCAGTCGCGTCAGGGGGCGCATCCACACCCATGAGCATCAGGGAAGAGGTCCGGCTGCTGCAGGAGGTGCCCCTCTTCGCGGGCACCCATGCGGCGCATCTGCAGCTGCTGGTGTTCTCCGCGGAGAAGTTCGAGATCGATGCGGGCGAATATCTCTTCGAGCAGGGGGAAAGGACCGGAG
The DNA here is from genome assembly GCA_964430935.1 of uncultured Rhizobiaceae bacterium. Classification (GTDB taxonomy): domain Bacteria; phylum Pseudomonadota; class Alphaproteobacteria; order Rhizobiales; family Aestuariivirgaceae; genus Thermopetrobacter. Next base: position 24,362 of record CAYSHK010000028.1, on the reverse strand, counting down.
CGGGCTGGCTGATCAGCCGCGGAACGGCGGAGGCGTGGCTGGACCACGGCGGCCGGCGGGAGCGGGTGGCCCGCCTCGAGGCGGGTGCCTTCGCCGGGGAGCTGTCCATGATCGCCGACCTTCCGCACCGGATGAGCGTGCGCGCGCTCTCGCCGCTGGCCGGAAGACGCATCTCCCACGATCTGTTCATGCGCGTGTGCTCGGAATTCTCGGAGTTCGGCCAGCAGGTGCTGGCCAATCTGACGGCGGACTTCTCCATGTCCATGGCGGAGCTGGACCGCGTGCGGGAGCTCTTCGAGCGCGCCCGCCCCTTCGAGCCGCATCGGGAGGTGCCTGGGGAGGAGACGGGCGCGGCCGCAATTTCGCCGCAAGAGAATCGTTGAACAACCGTGGCCCGCGCTGGTACCTGTATGGCTGCCGGGGGCAGAAAGGTTCATGAAGCGGCGTTCCGTGCCGGTTCGCGCGGAAGTCCGATACAGTCAACCGGAGGCGCGCCATGTGGCGGCTGATGCTGGCCCTCCTGGTCGTTCTGACCGTGCAGATATCCGCATTCCATCCGGCGAAGGCCCAGCCTGCGCTCGTTTTCGATCTCGACACGGGCAAGGTGCTGATCGCGGAGGAGGCCGGACGCCCCTGGTATCCCGCCTCGCTGACCAAATTGATGACGGCCTATCTGACGTTCCAGGCCGTGGAGGCGGGGCGCATCCGCCTGAACCAGAAGTTCCGCATCTCCAAATACGCCGCCTCCGGCGGCGGGCATGGCGCGGCCCGTCTCGGCGTCAAGCCGGGGACGGAGCTGACCGTGGACAGGATGCTGGCCTTCCTGCTGGTGCGTTCCGACGCGGACATGGCGGTGGCGCTGGCGGAGGCGGTCGGCGGTACCGAGAAGGACTTCGTGCGCATGATGAACGCCGCGGCGCGCCATCTGGGCATGACGGGAACGCACTTCGTCAATCCGCATGGCATGGGACATCCCGAGCAGGTCACCACGGCCCGGGACATGGGCATGCTGGCCATGGCCATCTACCACCACTTTCTGAAGAAGCATCCGTCCTGGTGGCAGTATTTCTCCATGCGCACCGTGAAGCACGGCAAGCATCGCCAGAAGAACCGCAACAAGCTGCTTTTCATGATGAAGGACGCCAACGGCATGAAGACGGGGTTCATCTGCGCCTCCGGCTTCAACCTTCTGGCCACGGCGACACGGGACGGGCGGACCCTCGCCGCGGTGGTATTCGGACGCAAGTCGGCCTACACGCGGGCGAGCTTCGCCCGCATCATGCTGGAGGAGGGCTTCCGGCGTCTGCGGGCCGGTGCGGAGCGACGGACGCTGCCCGCCATCACCCAGATCCGGAACGTGGGAGGCACGGCTCCGGACCTTTCGGCGGGCATCTGCAAGGGGCGCACCATCCGGATGGCGAAATTCGACGAAGTGTCCGGCTGGGGGGTGGCCTATGGCGCATATCGCGCCTCCGTTTCCGCCGAGGCCGCGCTCGAGGCCGAACGGCTGGCGGCCGGGCTGTGGAAACGGGAACTGCCCTCGGGCGTGGTGCGTCTGCCCGGAGAGAAGGCCTTTGCCGGCCTGGTCTGGGGCCTCGGCGAGGACGAGGCCGTCTCCGCGTGCATGATCGCCCGGGCGCACGACGTGGAATGCCGGCTCTATCCGCCCCGGGCGCTGGCCGAGCTCGCCGCGCTGGTCGAGCAGGAGCGGGCGCAGCGGAAGGCGGCCAAGGCGAAACGGACCACCGGCGCCGGCGGACGCAAGACGACTCCCCGTCCCGTGAAGGTGAACTGAGGCGGGAGGAAGCGTCATGCCCATGGCCGGAGAGGAGGCGCGGTTTCCGCTGCCCTTCAATGTCGTCACCGGGTTTCTGGGCGCGGGGAAGACCACCCTGCTCAACCGCCTCCTCGAACATCCGGGCATGGACGGAACCCTCGTCGTCGTCAACGAGTTCGGCGAGGCGGGGCTGGACCACATGCTGGTGGAGGCGTCCGCCGACGAAGTGCTGGAGCTTTCCTCCGGCTGCCTGTGCTGCGCCCTGAGAGGGGATCTGGTGGAGACGCTGATCGACGTGCTCGGGCGGCGTGCGGAGGGCGGGGTGCGCCCCTTCGGCCGCATCGTGGTGGAAACTTCGGGGCTGGCGGATCCGGCCCCGGTGCTGCATTCGGTCATGGCCCATCCCTGGCTGGTGGAACGGCTGCGTCTGGACGGTGTCGTCACGGTGGTCGACGGGCTGTTCGGCCTCCGCACGCTCGAGGAGCATCCCGAATCGCGCAAGCAGGTGGCGCTGGCGGACCGGCTGGTGATCACCAAGGGGGACATGGAGGAGGTCCGGGAGACGGATCTCTCCCGGCTGTCCGAAATGCTCGTCCGCCTCAATCCCGTGGCCGGGATCCTGCGTGCCGATGTCGATCCGGTGTCGCCGGAGACGCTGTTCCATGCCGGACTCGCCGACGGGAACGGGGAGGTGCATGCGGCGCGCTGGCTCGGGCTGGACCGCGAGCCCCCCTCCGGAGGGGAGCATGCGCACGGTCACGGCCATTCCCATGAATGCGGAGCATCCGCGGCCGATCATGGAGACGGGGAGATCCGCAGTCTCGTGCTCACGGCCTCCGAGGCTCTCGCGCCGCAGGCCCTGGAGATCTTCATCGACCTGCTGCGGGCGGGTTTCGGACCCGCCCTCCTGCGGGTCAAGGGCATCGTGAAACTGTCGGACGATCCGTCGCGGCCCGTGGTGGTGCACGGGGTCCAGCACATCTTCCATCCTCCCTCCCGACTGCCTTCTTGGCCGGATGGGATGGAGGATACGCGCATGGTTCTCATCCTGCGCGGCGATCCGCGGGAGGAGATCGAGAAACTGTTCGCCGCGGTGCGCGACCCTCTCTCCGGGGGTGCGGCGGCCATGCGGGACGACACGCTCTCCCTGCTGCCCGACGGTGACGGCTGAACACGTCGCCCGCGGTGCGGGTGGACGCCTTCTTGCTCCCGCACCGGTTCGGGATTAAAAGTCGGCGAGACGATCGCAGGCTTCGCGGGGACGGTACGGATGCATGGCAAGCAGCTAGAAGATTCGTATAATGACAATATGGGCCGGGGGGAGGAGGGACATGTGGACACGGTCAACAGGCGGGGCCTGCTGCTGGCTTTCATCCCGGTCGTGCTGTCCGCCCTGATCGCCGGAGGGCTGCTCTACTACTTCTATGTCATGAAGGCTCCGCCGCCGGTGGTGCGCATTGCCGCGGACCGCACGGGCAGCGACATCCGGGAGCTGCTGGAGGCTGTGGCGAAGCTGGCGGAAGGACGCGAAAGCGGCTTGCGCGTGGAACTCGTCGCCAGCGACGACCCCGCCATGAACATCCAGCTTCTGGAGCGTGGCAAGGTCGATTTCGCCGCCATTCCGGCGGATGCCGTGACGCGGCCGAGCTTTTCGCTCGTGGCCAATCTCTTCCCGGATACGTACCATGTCCTGGTGCGCGCGGACTCGGGTATCCGCTCGGTGCACGACCTGGAGGGCAAGCGCATCGCCGTACCGTTCTACACCACGGCGGCCTACCGGTCGTTCTGGTTCATGATCGGCCAGTACGGCCTCAATCCCGAACGCATGCGCCCTCTGCCCCTGACCCAGAAGGAGGCGCTTCTGGCCCTGCGCAAGGGAGAGGTGCAGGGCATGTTCCTGATGGTGCCTCCGGGGGACCGTCACGTGCGCTGGCTCGCCGAGACGACGGCGATCCGTCTGCTGCCCCTGGAGCAGGCCGAGGCCATGTCCAAGCGCCGCTCCGCGCTGCAGACCATCACCCTGCCCAAGGGGCTCTACGCGGGCAGCCCGCCGCTGCCGGCGGAGAACACGATATCGGTCGCCGCCGCCCGCATGCTGGTGACGCGCAACGACGTCGATCCGGGCATCGTGAAGACGCTGACCTCCATTCTGTTCGAGAACCGGCGCGATCTGTCGATATATTCCCATCTGGCCAACCTGATCGACAAGCCGGATCTGGAGAAGGGCACCATCCTGCCGGTGCACGAGGGGGCGATGGCCTACTACAACCGCGACCAGCCGTCGTTCCTGCAGGAGAATGCCGAGGTGATCGGTGTGCTGTTCTCGATCATGGCGGTGCTGTTCTCCGGGATCATGTGGGTGCGCCGCCGCTGGCTGGAGCGCCAGAAGGGCCGTGTCGACGTCTACAATCTGGATCTGGTGGACATCGGCCGGCAGGCGCGCGAGGCGAAAAGCGTCGAGGAACTGGGCGAACTGCGCGGCCGGCTCTACGCCATGCTGGAACAGGTGGTGCACGATCTGGACGAGGACCGCATCGACGGCGAGGGATTCCACTACTTCGCCTTCACGTGGGAGGCCGCCCTGCAGGCCATCAGATCCGCCGAGCGCAGGCTGGGGGTGGATACCCCCGACGATGCCGACGAGGCCCGGCGGAAGCTCCGTCAGGCCATGGCCTGATCCGGGATCCCGTTCATCCGTCTTCGCGCGGTGGCCGGCAGGCGGCCAGGGCTTCGCCGAGATGGATGTCTGCGGATCCCGGCGCGGCGGGTTTCTGCTGGCTTTCGTGGGGCGCCCAGCCCGACAGATGGCAGAGCTCCACCGTGGTGCGTATCCGGCCGTCGGGATCGGAGAAGGCCTCTTCCAGCCGGGCCGCCGCGAGGGCCAGCCGTCTCCGCGTCACGGGGCGCCGGGGGCGGCCCTTCAGGGGATTGGACCACCCCATGGCCCGGATCTCCTGCATCAGGGAGAGCGCGTCCGCATGACGGATCACCAGCCGTTCGGAGTCGGTGACCGGCAGGGCGAAGCCGGCGATCTGCAGCAGGCTTCCCAGTTGCTCCAGTGTGCAGAAGGGGGCGACGCGCAACGCGGGCTCCCCGTCCAGCTCGGTGTCGGTCAGCGCCCATGCGGCGCGCAGTTCGTGGAAGGTCTCTCCGCCGGGCAGCACCGCCAGGAACAGGCCGTCCGGCCGCAGCGCCCGGCGGATGGCGGCGAGGGCGCCCGGCAGGTCATTGACGAAGGCCAGATCGAAGATGGAGATGAAGAGATCCAGACTCTCTTCCGGCAGGTCGGGCCGCTCCGGATCGACGATGCAGTCCGCGTCGGCGGCTTCCGGGACGCCCGGTGGCGCGGCCCGGACGATCCGTTCGACCCGTCCGGTGTCGGCGATGCGCCCGGCCGCGTCCCGCGGCGCGGCGGTGCAGATCATGGCCCGGTGGAACGTGCGGTTCACGGCGGAGAGGCGGGCGGCCACCTCCTCCAGCGCGTGGCGGTGCAGGTAGTCCGGATGGTTCTGCGGTCCGTTCCGCATGGCGCGCCGCAGTCTGGCGGCCACGAGCTGTCTGTCGAACGGTCCCCGGTTCATGGTGGTTCCATCATCTGCGGCCCGACGTTCTTCCGGGGAATGTGTTGCACGTCCGTGCCGCATTCGTCCAGCATTCTCGCCGGAGGGGCGGGGTCGTGAGGAGGAGACGGAGCCATGTTCCCGTGGCCGGCGGATGCCGCCGTCAGGTTCGCGCGATGGGCGGAGAGAATCGGTGGTCCGGTCGCCGATCTGCTGTTGCCGCCGTCATGCGTGCTCTGCGGTGCGGCGGTCCGTGCGGCATCCGGGCTGTGCGCGTCCTGCTGGAGCGACCTGCGATTCATCGAGGAGCCGTGCTGCCCCGTCACGGGCAGGCCGCTGGCCCATGAGGGCGAGGCCGCGGATTTTCTCTCCGCGCCCGCCCTGGCCGCCGGGCGCGCCTGGGATGGCGTGCGTGCCGCGGTGCTGTTCGAGGGCGGGGCGCGCAGGCTGGTGCACGGGCTCAAGTATCGCGACCGCCACGAGGGGGTGGCCCTGATGGCCGCGCTCATGGTGCGCGCGGCGGGCGCGAGACTGCGGCCCGGGGTGCTCGTGGTGCCGGTGCCGCTGTACAGGGGCAGGTTGTGGCGGCGCAGATTCAACCAGTCGGCTCTGCTTGCGCGCAGGATGGCGCGCATGACCGGCGCGCGCTACATGCCGGAGGCGCTCTCCCGCGTGAGACCCACGCGCCCGCAGGTGGGCCTCTCCGGTGACGACAGGCGGCGCAACGTGCGCAACGCCTTCGCGGTGCCGCCGGAGCGGGTGGCGGCTGTGAACGGGGCGTCGGTGGTGCTGGTGGACGACGTGATGACCACGGGCGCCACGGCCGAGGACTGCTGCAGGGCGCTGCGCGAGGCCGGGGCGGAGCGGGTCGAGGTGCTGGTTTTCGCTCTTGCGGGAGATGGCGGAGCCCTTCATATATGAAGCCCCGGATCGCGAGCACGGCGGCAACACGTCTGGAGGTATCCATATGGCCGAGGTCATCATATACGCCACGCAGATGTGCCCCTACTGCCATGCGGCAAAGCGGCTCCTGCGCAGCAAGGGGGTGGAGTTCACCGAGATCGACGTCACCTTCGATCCCGAGGGGCGCCGAAGGATGACCGAGAAGGCGAACGGCCGGCACACCGTTCCGCAGATCTTCATCAACGGAAGGCACATCGGGGGATACGACGACATGGCCGCGCTCGATGCGGCGGGCCGGCTCGATCCGCTCCTTGCGGAGGATGGATGATGGGACGGGTGCTGAGAGCGGCCTGCGTGCAGCTGTGCTCGGGACTCGATCCCGAGGCCGGGGTGCGCGCCGCCTCGGAGCTGATCCGGGAAGCCGCGGCGGCTGGGGCGCGCTACGTTCTGACGCCGGAGAACACCGTCCTGATGGACGAGGACAAGGCGCGGGTCGGGTCCCTCGTCGGCACCATGGAGGACGACGCCTCCGTGGCCGCGTTCTCGGCCCTGGCCGCGGAGCTGGGGATATTCCTGCACGTGGGATCGCTGGCCCTGCGGACCGGGGATGCGGACGACGACAGGCTCGCCAACCGCTCCATCCTCTTCGATCCGGCGGGCCGGATCCGGGCCTGGTACGACAAGATCCATCTGTTCGACGTGCGGCTGGGCGGCAGCGAGAGGGACTACCGCGAGTCGGCCTACATCCGGCCCGGCGGACGGGCGGTGCTGGCGGAGGCGGATGATGTCCGCATCGGCATGTCGATCTGCTACGACGTGCGCTTTCCGGCCCTCTACCGGACCCTGGCGAAGGCGGGGGCGGAATGTCTGGCGGTGCCGGCGGCCTTCACCGTCCCGACGGGACGGGCGCACTGGCATGTGCTGCTGCGGGCCCGCGCCATCGAGAACGGGGCCTTCGTGCTGGCGGCGGCGCAGGGAGGTCGGCACGAGAGCGGACGCGCCACGTACGGGCACAGCCTGATCGTCTCCCCATGGGGCGAGATTCTTGCGGAGGCCGGGGAGGAGCCGGCGGTGATCCGGGCCGACCTGGACATGGACCGGGTGGCGGACGTGCGGGCGCGCATTCCCGTGCTGCGGAACGAGCGGGAGTTCGATCCGCCGGCGGTGGATCGGGCGTTGGAAAGATGATCCGGTACGATCTCATCTGCGGGAACGGCCATGCCTTCCGGGCCTGGTTCTCCTCCTCGGAAACCTTCGAGCGCCAGAGGGAGGAGGGGCTGGTCGGCTGTCCCGTGTGCGGCGACACCCGGGTGGAGCGTCAGATCGCGGCCCCCGCGATACCCTCGAAGGGCGACCGTGGCGGGGAGGAACCGCCGAAGAGTTCTTCCGGTCCCGCCGCGGACGATGCGGCGCGGCATGCGCGGCTCATGCGCCAGTTCGTGCGCGAGATGCACGCCATGGTCCGCGAACGCGCGGAATACGTCGGGCCGCGGTTCGCCGAGGAGGCGCGGCGCAGGCATGCCGAGGGGGCGACGGAGGGACGTCCCATCTGGGGGGAGGCGACGGCGGAGGACGCCCGGGAACTGCGCGAGGAGGGCATAGACGTGATGCCGCTTCCGCCGCTTCCCGACGACGGGAACTGAAGGGGCCGTCAGTCCGCCGGGTCCGCTCCCGGCTCCGTCCGTCGCGCCACCAGCATGTAGTTGACGTCCATGTCGCGGGGAGCCTTCAGCCACTTTCCGGTGAAGGGATTGTAGGCGACGCCGGTCTCCTCGAGCACGGAGAGGCCGTTCTCCTCCAGCCAGCCCTTCAGCTCCTCCGGGGTGATGAACTTCTCCCAGTGGTGGGTGCCCTTCGGCATCCAGCCGAGGATGTATTCCGCGCCGACGATGGCCAGGGCGAAGGCCTTCAGCGTCCGGTTGATGGTGGCGCAGAACATCAGCCCGCCGGGCCGGACGAGCGCGGAACAGGTGGCCGTGAAGGCGCGTGGATCGGCGACGTGCTCCAGCACCTCCATGTTGAGCACGACGTCGAAGCTTTCACCGGCCCGGGCCAGATCCTCGGCCGTGGCGACGCGGTAGTCGATCTCCACGCCCTGCTCCCGCGCGTGGACGGAGGCGGTGCCGATGTTCTTCTCCGAGGGGTCGATGGCGGTGACGCGGGCGCCCTGGCGGGCCAGCGGTTCGGAAATGAGGCCGCCGCCGCAGCCGATGTCGAGGATGCGCACCCCTTCCAGCGGCTTCTTCGCCTTCGGATCGAGGCCGAAGGCGGCGGTGGCGTGGTCGCGGATGAATGCCAGGCGGACCGGATTGAAGGCGTGGAGGACGGCGAACTTGCCGTCGGGGCGCCACCACTCCGCCGCCATGGCGGAGAACTTGGCGATTTCCGCCTCGTCGAGGGAGGGGGCCTTCTGCGGATCGGTCATGGGCGTTCGAAGTCCTGAGGAATATGGAAGTCCGTCCAACTGAATAGCCTGCGGCGGCCGTGGCGGCAAGGCACGGCGGGCGCGGCTTCCGCATGGTGTTGCAAGGGGACGCCTCTTGCCTTAAGAGAGTGCGCAATTCCTTCGACTTCGGCGGTCGGCGCCCCTGCCGGGGCGTCGACATCTTGCAAGAGGCCAGGGACAGTCATGAGCCGGCTGGTGATGAAATTCGGCGGCACCTCCGTTGCCGACATGGACAGGATCAGGAACGTGGCGCGCCACGTGGAACGCGAGGTGAAGGCCGGCCACCAGGTTTCGGTCGTGGTTTCGGCCATGGCCGGAAAGACCAACGAGCTCGTGGGCTGGTGCGAGGACGCCTGCGAGATGTTCGATCCGGCGGAGTACGACGCGGTCGTGTCCTCCGGCGAACTGGTCACCTCCGGTCTGCTGGCCATGGTGCTGCAGCGGATGGGCATTCCCGCCCGCTCGTGGGCCGGCTGGCAGATCCCCGTCAGGACCGACGGGATGCACGCCAGGGCGCGCATTCTCGACATTCCGCCCGATAATCTCGTGAAGACGCTCGAGGAGGGCGGGGTCAACGTCATAGCCGGCTTCCAGGGCGTCGGTCCGGACGGTCGGGTGACCACGCTGGGGCGGGGCGGATCCGACACGTCCGCGGTGGCCGTGGCGGCGGCGCTCGGCGCCCGCTGCGACATATACACGGACGTGGACGGTGTCTACACGACGGATCCGCGTATTGACTCGAAGGCCCGCAGAATCGAAAAGATCTCCTACGAGGAGATGCTCGAGCTGGCCTCCCTCGGCGCCAAGGTGCTCCAGACACGGTCGGTGGAGCTGGCCATGGTCTACAAGGTGCCGCTCAGGGTGCGGTCCAGTTTCGATCCGCCGGATTCGCCCTTCCAGGTGACCGAGGACGGGCGCGGGCCCGGAACGCTGGTTTGCGACGAGGACGAGATCATGGAACAGCAGGTTGTCAGCGGAATCGCCTATTCCCGTGACGAGGCGCAGGTGGCGATCCGGGGCGTGAAGGACAAGCCGGGCGTCTCCGCGTCGATCTTCGGCCCGCTGGCGGATGCCGGCATCTCCGTGGACATGATCGTGCAGAACGTTTCCGCCGATGGTGAATTCGCCAATCTGACCTTCACCGTGAGCCGCAACGATCTGAAGCGGGCGCTCGAGGTGCTGGAGCGGGAGCGCGATAGCATCGGCTTCCGCGAGATCGCGTCCTCCTCGGACGTGGCCAAGGTGTCCGTGGTGGGCGTGGGCATGCGCTCCCACGCCGGCGTCGCCTCGAAGATGTTTCGCACGCTGGCCGAAAAGGGTATAAACATCGAGGCCATCACCACCTCCGAGATCAAGGTTTCGGTGCTGATCGACGAGGCCTACGTGGAACTGGCCATCCGGGCCCTGCATTCCGCATACGGGCTCGACGCCGCCTGAGAGCCATGGCGACCGCCGGATACACGGCTGCGGCGGAGAGGGGAGAGAGGAGCACATGAAGGCAGCGACAGGCATTCGCGTTTCCGCCGCGGCTCCGTTCGCCCCCGTATGCGCGTGGCGAAAATTCCCGCACAGGGAGGACGCCGGCTGATGCCCTTTCCCGCCTTCGGCCCGCGCGTCCTGCTCCGCAGATTGCGCGAGGTCATGGCGGAGCAGGAGACGGCGCAGCGCAAGCTCGACAGAATCGCCAGGCTCGTGGCCTCCAACGTGGTGGCGGAGGTCTGCTCGATCTATGTCGCCACGGACGACGACCTTCTGGAACTCTATGCGACCGAGGGACTGAAGCCCGACGCCGTCCACCGGGTGCACCTCAAGGTCGGCGAGGGACTCGTCGGCACCATCGCGAAGACGGCGGAAACCCTGAATCTGTCCGACGCGCAGGCCCATCCGGCCTTCAAGTACCTCCCCGAAACGGGCGAGGAGATCTATTCCTCCTTCCTCGGCGTGCCCATCCTGCGCGGCGGCCGCGTGACTGGCGTCCTCGTGGTGCAGAACCGCAGGCCGCGCCACTACAGCGAGGAGGAGGAGGAGGCCCTGCAGACGACCGCCATGGTGCTGGCGGAGTTCCTGGCCTCGCCGGAATTCAGGATGGAGAGGGAGGCGCGCGGCGAGGAGCGGGCGCGCCGGCTGCATCTGAGGGGCGAGGGTCTGAATGCCGGCGTGGCCCTGGGGCTTGCCGTGCTGCATCAGCCGCGGGTGGTGATCACGAATTTCGTCGCCGACAGCGTGGACGCGGAGATCGCCCGACTGGAGAGGGCGCTGGAGCGTCTGCGGGTGCAGGTGGACAGGCTCATTTCCACCACCGGGCTGGCCGGGCAGGGCGAGCATGCGGCGATCTTCGAGACGGTGCGGATGTTCGCCAACGATCGCGGCTGGGTGCGGCGCATCGAGGAGATGATCCGCCACGGTCTCTCCGCCGAGGCGGCGGTGGAGCGGGTGCAGTCCGACAACCGCGCGCGCATGCTGCGGCAGTCCGATCCCTACCTGCGGGAACGGATGCACGATCTGGACGATCTCGCCAACCGGCTGCTGCGCATACTCACCGGCCAGACCCAGACGGCGGCGCGCTCGCGGCTGCCGAAGGACACCATTCTGATCGCGCGCAACATGGGGCCCGCGGAGCTGCTGGACTACGACCGGGAGAAGTTGCGCGGCGTGATCTTCGAGGAGGCGGGCGCGGGGTCGCACGCGGCGATCGTGGCCAGGGCCCTCGAGATCCCCGCGGTGGGACAGGTGGACTACATCACCGATCTCGTGGAGACCGGCGATGCCGTCATTCTCGACGGACGCACGGGGGACGTGCACGTGCGCCCCAACACGGAGCTCGTGGAGGCCTATCGCGAGAAGGTCCGCCTCTATGCGCGCCGCCAGGCCCGTTTCGCGCGTCTGAAGGACAAGCCGGCGATCACCAGGGACGGCGTGCGGGTGACACTGAACATCAATGCCGGACTGCTGGTGGACCTGCCCCATCTGGAGGATTCCGGAGCCGACGGAATCGGGCTCTACCGCACCGAGCTGCAGTTCATGATGACCCGCAAGCTGCCGGGGAGGGAGGAGCAGGAACGGCACTACAGGGCGGTGCTCGAGGCGGCCGACGACAAGCCGGTGGTGTTCCGCACGCTGGATGTTGGGTCGGACAAGGTGCTTCCGTACTTCCGCACGGAGCGGGAGGAGAATCCGGCCATGGGCTGGCGGGCGATCCGCATGGGACTGGACCGGCCGGGGCTTCTGAAGGCCCAGGTGCGGGCGCTGCTTTCCGCCGCCGCGGGCAGGGTGCTCCACATCATGTTCCCGATGGTGGCCGATGTCGCGGAATTTCTCGCCGCGCGGGCCGTCGTCGCCGGCCAGCTGGAGCAGATGCGGAGGCTCGGACGGCGCACGCCCGTGCGGGTGAAGGTGGGGGCCATGCTGGAGGTGCCCGCGCTGGTCTATCAGATCAGGGAGATGAGCCGGCATGCGGACTTTCTCTCGGTGGGCTCGAACGATCTGATGCAGTTCCTCTTCGCCGCCGACCGTTCGCATCCCCGCGTGGCGCACAGGTACGATCCCCTGCATCCCGCCATGGTGCGCCTGCTGGACCAGGTGGCGCGCACGGCGCGGGAGGCGGGAACCCATGTCTCCCTGTGCGGGGAGATGGCGGGAAATCCGCTGGACGCCATGATTCTTCTCGGACTGGGCTTCACGTCGCTGTCCATGGCCCCGGCGGCCGTGGGGCCGGTGAAGGCCATGGTGCGCTCTCTCGACCGGGGGCGGCTGGCCCGGCTCATTCCGCAGTGGCTGGAGGAGGGGGGCACGTCGCTTCGCGAAAGGGCCGCCCTGTTCGCCAGGGAGAACGGTGTCACCCTCTATTCCCGTTGATGATCCGCCGTGGTGCCCGCGTTCATAAAGCGCTTACCATTTTCCTTCATGATTGCACCGGAAACGGCGGGAACGTGTGTGCGGTTGCAGGCGCGTTTCCGCGGGAGACGGCCGATCCGGCGGAGCCGGATGGCATGCAGCCAGGTGCAAGGACATGAACATCCATACGAGTTCCACCGCCGCCCGGGCCCATTTCCGCCCGAAACCCGACGGCAAGCAGGATCCGGCGGGAGAAGCCGGCTGGTATCTGCAGCGCGAGCGCGAGAACCGCGGGGTGCCCCTCGACAAGGCCGGTCAGGACACCGGAATCCATCCGTACCATCTCGAGGCGATCGAGATGGGGGATCTCGCGGCCCTGCCCGAGCGCTCCCAGGCGCTGCGCATGGTCGCCACCTACGCCCGCTATCTCGGTTTCGACCCGCAGCCCCTCGTCCGGCACTACGAACGGCTCCTGCCGCGGCAGGAGGGGGCTTCCGGGCGTGCCTTCTCCTCGGCGAGGATCATCGCCTTTCCGCTGATCGAGCGGCTGCGTTCGGTTACCTCCGGTGCCGGGGGCGTGGTGGCGTCGGTGCTGGCCGTCGTGGTGATGTTCGGCATCGGCGTGTGGCTGATCACTCCCGGCGGGGAGCCGCAGGGTCCCGTGGTCGTCGCGCAGGAGGACGCGTCCGGCGCGGCGCGGGAGGAGCGCGCGGCATCCGCGGAAGATGTCGACGAACCCGGAACCCGCACGGTTTCCTCCATCTCGCGGCTGGCCGAGGAGGCCCTGAAGGACGATGCACCGGCCGCCGGGGACACCACCGCCGGCGTGGGCAGCATCGAGGAGCTGATCGCCAAGACGATTCCCGGCGTGGCGCAGGATGGTGCCACGGATGAAGGCGGGAAGAAGACCGCCGACGTCCGGAAGGTCTCCGTGCCCGCGGCGGACGCGGAAGCGGCGAAGACGGTGGCCGATGCCCGCGAGACGTCCGCGGTTTCCCGCGCGCCCGGTCGCGGGTTCGTGCTGCGGGCGGTGAAGGATACATGGGTGCGCATCGAGGACGAGAACGGATCCGTCGTCTTCTCCGGCCAGATGAACGCCGGCGACACCTACACCGTGCCGAAACGCAAGGGGCTGCTGATCATCACCCGGGACGGCTCGTTCCTGGAATGGCTCATGGACGGAAAGGTGATGGGCCGTCTGTCGGCGCCGGGCGAGGTGCTGGTGGGCCAGCCGCTGGATCCGCGCAGGCTCGGCAGGCGCAAGGGCTGACAGCGCCGGACAAATCGGCTACAGCAACGGACATGCGCCTGGGGGACGGGAGGCTCCGTCCCCCTTGCACGTCAGGGAACATGCAGCCGATGTCCATCGCCCACTCGGAAAAGATCGACCGCATTCTCGCGCGCTTCTCGGAAGTGGAGCGGGCCATGGCCGCCGGCGCGTCCGGCGAGGAGTTCGTGCGCCTGTCCAAGGAATACGCGGAACTGGAGCCGGTCGTGAAGGTGGCCAGGGAGCTGCGTTCCGCCCTCTCGGAGAAGGAGGATCTGGAGGGGCTTGCGGACGATGCGGAGATGGGCGGGATGGCGCGCGAGGAACTGGCCGCCCTGCTGCCGCGCATCGAGGAGCTGGAACGCGAGCTGCAGATGCGCCTTCTGCCGAAGGACGCGGCCGACGAGAGGAACGTCATTCTCGAGATCCGGGCGGGAACGGGCGGGGACGAGGCCGCGCTGTTCGCCGGGGACCTGTTCCGGATGTATCAGCGCTATGCCCAGTCGCGCGGCTGGCAGGTGGAGGTGCTGTCGGCCTCCGAATCCGAGCGCGGCGGATACAAGGAAATCATCGCCGCCATCCGTGGAGCCGGAGCCTATGCGCGGCTGAAATTCGAATCCGGGGTGCACAGGGTGCAGCGCGTGCCGGAGACGGAGACGCAGGGGCGGATCCATACCTCCGCCGCGACGGTCGCCGTTCTGCCGGAGGCGGAGGAGGTGGACGTGCGCATCGACGAGAAGGATCTGCGCATCGACGTCTTCCGCGCCTCCGGTCCGGGCGGCCAGTCGGTCAATACCACCGATTCGGCGGTGCGGATCACCCATCTGCCGACGGGCATCGTCGTCACCCAGCAGGACGAGAAGTCGCAGCACAAGAACAAGGCGAAGGCGATGAAGGTTCTGAGGGCGCGGCTGTACGAAATGGAGCGCCGCAGGCAGATGGAGGAGCGTTCGGCGGAGCGCCGCGGGCAGATCGGCAGCGGCGACCGCTCCGAGCGCATCCGGACGTACAATTTCCCGCAGGGGCGGGTGACCGATCACCGCATCAATCTCACCCTCTACAAGCTGGGCGAGATCATGGAGGGCGAGGGGCTGGAGGAGCTCGTCCAGGCGCTGATCACGGAGGACCGCGCCGCCCGGCTGGCGGCCCAGAGCGGGGAATGACCGGAAGGAAGGCACCCGTCGCCGGCATGCGGGCCGGGGAGGCCCTGCGCCTCGTGGCCGGGGAGTTCCGCGACGCGGGTCTGGCGACGCCCGAGCTGGATGCGCGGGTGCTGCTGCTCGAAGTTCTGCGGATCGACCATGCGGCCCTGATCGCAAGGCCCGAGCGGCCGCTGACGGAGCGGGAGGCCGCCCGTCTGGCCGCGGCTGCGGCGCGGCGGCTTTCGGGAGAGCCGGTCTCGCGCATCATCGGCCGCCGGGAGTTCTTCGGACGGGATTTCCGCATCACTCCGGATGTGCTGGATCCCCGTCCGGACACCGAAATCCTCGTCGAGGCCGCGTTGGAGACGGCCCGTCGGCACGATCCTCTCGGTTCCGGGGTTCTCATCCTGGATGCCGGCTCCGGTTCCGGCGCCATCATCGTGACGCTTCTTGCCGAGCTGCCGGAAGCCGGGGGAGTGGCGCTCGACATTTCCCGGGCGGCACTCGCCACGACCATGGGGAACGCCCGCACGCACGGCGTGGAGGGGCGCCTGATCCCGGTATGCGGCGACTGGCTGGCCGCGTTCGCGGAAGGGAGCTTCGACCTGATCGTCTCCAACCCGCCCTATATTCCCGACGGCGAGGTGGAGGGGCTGGGCAGGGAGGTGGCCGATCACGACCCCCGGCTGGCGCTGGCCGGCGGTCCGGACGGACTTGCGGCCTACCGGGCGCTGGCATGCCGCGCCGCCACGGTGCTGCGGAAGGGTGGCAGGCTGATCGTCGAGGTGGGAATCGCGCAGGCCGAGGCGGTGCGCACCATCTTCGCCGAGGCCGGTCTGGCCGGAGGTGGCGGCCCCGCGGTCCGCCACGATCTGGCCGGTGTGGCGCGCGTGATCGTGGCGGAAAGGGAGTAGGCTTTTTTGCAACACCCCGGAAGGTTCGTGTGCGAATCTGCTTGGAATGAACGGTAAGGCGCGCTATGTAGAGCCTGTGGTTCGCGGAAGGCTTCATGCGAATCGGGATTGACTGGCGCCTGACGGGCACTGAGATGCCAGTCGCGGCATGAGCCGCAGAGGGACCGGCGGGCGGCGCGCCGGTATTTCCGCACAGGGAGCACCTGAGGAAACAGCTCTGGAGAGTTGTAGCAGTCAGCCAGGCCGATACGAACATCACAGTCAGGCACTATCAGGCAGCAAGGCGGCAACCCTGATGAATGCGTCACCCGTCGCGGGACGGGAATGAGGAGGATGCAACCGCTTCCGGCATGCGTCCACTTGATCAATATTGGATGACAGAAGAATAGTCCGAAATGAGACAGGCCCAGCACAAGAACAGGTCGCGCTCGCGCAATCGCAGGCAACCCAACCCGGCAAACCGCGTCTACGAGAGCAATGGTCCCGGCGTGAAGGTGCGCGGTACGGCGCAGCATATCGCGGACAAGTACATGCAGCTGGGACGCGACGCGCTGGCTTCCGGGGACGCAGTGAAGGCGGAAGGCTTCTTCCAGTATGCGGAGCACTATCTGCGCATCATCGCCGCCGCCCAGGAGCAGATACAGGCCCGACGCCAGCAGCAGATGGAGCAGCGCGAGCAGCGCATGCGCGGCAACGGCCGCGACCGCAGCGGCGGCGCGCAGCCGGAGGCATCCGCCACGGAGGGGAATGCTCCGGCGGGACGGGAGGAGAGCGCCGCGCAGAGCGGCGAGGCGTCCTCCGCGTCCGATACCGGGCAGCCGGTGGTTGTGGCCGCAGCGCCGGAAGGGTCCGGCGAGCAGCCCGACGTTCAGGCGGATCCCGCCTGGGGCGGCCCGCAGCCGAGCTTCCTGGTGACGCCGGCGGCGACCCCCGATTCCGGGGACGACGGCGCGGATGGCGCCGGTGAGGCGCAGGCGGCTGCGGAGGAGGACAAGGGCGAGCGCAGGACCGTCCGCCGGACGCGCCGCACCCGCACCACGCGCCGCACGAAAAAGGATGCGCCGGCACAGGACGCCGCCGGGGAGGCCTCCGCGGAGGAGGCCTGAGATCCGTCAATGCGCGTTCCGTCCCCCGGCGGCCGGACGGACAGGAAACGCATGCGGCCTGTCGGGAAATGCCGGCGGGCCATGATTTGCGCGGGGGCGCACCCTCAGGCGGGCTTCAGCTCGTCTCCCGGTTTCAGGACCATTTCGGCGATCGGCTCCATGTAGATGCCGCAGTCCTTGTGGTCGTAATGGTCGAGAAGGGTGCGCGGGATGTGCAGATCCCGCTCGCCGGTCTTCGGGTTCACGCCGGTGGCGATGCACCTTCCGATGCGCTCCGTGGCCCGGAAGGCGGGCGTGCCGTTGACGAGGACCTCCTTTCCCACCCACTCGAATTCCCGCCAGGCGGGCAGGCCCTCGATATAGACGTTCGCGCGGAAGCGCTCCGGTTCCACCGGCCGTCCGACGATGCGCTCGATGTCCTTCAGGGTCTCGAGGTTGATCAGGGACAGCCAGGGTTTCGGCACGTCGAAGAAATGGTGCTCCCCGTGCCCGACGATGCGGGGCGGGGCCGGGATCTCGTCCTCCAGGAAGGCGGACAGGAACTGCTCGATGATCGCCCTGCCCGCGGGGGTGGTGAGCTGGCCCCTGGCGAGCTGCTGCCCGTCGCGCAGCAGGGTGAGGGTGGCCGTCCCGGCATCGTAGCGGCTTTCCAGCGCGGCCAGCTTCGCGGTGTTCACCAGCTGCAGGAACTTGCCCTTGGGTATGTGGCGCGGGTGGACGGGATCGAAGACGTGTCCTGAACGCTCCATCGCCCAGCGCCGATCGTCCTTCAGCGGCTTGCCCGGTTCGATGCGCGCCTCGTCCAGCGGCTGGCCGGAAAGGCCTTTCACGGGCCACAGATACAGCGAGACGATTCTGGCGGTCATTTCCAAAACCTTTTTTTGCAGCGGTACTTGTGAGCGGCTTGTAGCACACTATATCCGATTCAGACGATGCCCGTGGGGGCGACAAATTGAACCCGCAATGGAGCCGCGGACATGGTGGCGCCTCGAAGGAGGGCCGCCAGACGCGCGGGCTTGGAAAGGAGAACAGCATGAATCTGGAGAAATACACCGACAGGGCGAAGGGCTTCGTGCAGTCGGCGCAGAATCTCGCGCTGCGCGAAGGCCACCAGCAGTTCACGCCGCTGCATCTGCTGAAGGTCCTGCTGGATGACGACCAGGGCATGGCCGCCGGCCTCATAAAGAATGCCGGTGGCGATCCGAAACTCGCCAAGGTCGAGGTCGAGGGGGCGCTGAACAAGCTTCCGAAGGTCGAGGGCTCCGGCGCCGGGCAGCTCTATCTGGCGCCGGAGACGGCGCGCGTCTTCGCCACCGCGGAGGAGCTGGCGCAGAAGGCCGGCGATTCCTTCGTCACGGTGGAGCGCCTTCTGCATGCGCTGCTCATCGAGCCGTCGGAGGCCTCCGAGGCCCTGAAGAAGGCCGGTGTCACGCCGACTTCGCTGAACAAGGCGATCGACGAGCTGCGTGGCGGCCGCACCGCCGATTCGGCCTCCGCGGAGGAGAGCTACGACGCGCTGAAGAAGTACGCCATCGACCTCACCGAGAAGGCGCGCGAAGGCAAGCTGGATCCGGTGATCGGGCGGGACGAGGAGATCCGCCGCACCATCCAGATCCTGTCGCGCCGTACCAAGAACAATCCGGTGCTGATCGGCGAGCCGGGCGTCGGCAAGACGGCCATCGTCGAGGGACTGGCGCAGCGCATCGTCAATGGCGATGTGCCCGAATCCCTGCGCGACAAGAAGATCATGGCGCTCGACATGGGTGCGCTGATCGCTGGCGCGAAGTACCGTGGCGAGTTCGAGGAGCGCCTGAAGGCCATCATCAACGAGGTGACCTCGTCGAACGGGCAGATCATCCTGTTCATCGACGAGCTGCACAACCTCATCGGCGCGGGCAAGTCGGAGGGTGCGATGGATGCCTCCAACCTGCTCAAGCCGGCTCTGGCGCGTGGCGAGCTGCACGTGATCGGCGCCACGACCCTCGACGAGTACAAGAAGTACATCGAGAAGGACGCGGCGCTCGAGCGGCGCTTCCAGCCGGTCTACGTCAAGGAGCCGACGGTGGAGGACACCATCTCCATCCTGCGCGGCCTGAAGGAGAAGTACGAGACCCATCACGGCGTCCGGATCACCGATTCGGCCGCCGTCGCCGCGGCGACCCTTTCGAACCGCTACATCACGGACCGGTTCCTGCCGGACAAGGCCATCGACCTGATGGACGAGGCCGCGTCGCGCCTGCGCATGCAGGCGGAATCGAAGCCGGAGGAGCTCGACGAGCTCGACAGGCGCATCATCCAGCTCAAGATCGAGCGCGAGGCGCTGAAGAAGGAGACCGACGAGGCTTCCAGGGAGCGGCTCGAGAAGGTCGAGAAGGAGCTTGCCGACCTCGAACAGAAGGCGGCCGAGCTGACCCAGAAATGGCAGGCCGAGAAGAGCAAGCTGGAAGAGGAGCGCAAGCTCAAGGAGGAGCTGGACAGGGCCCGTACCGAACTCGAGCAGGCGCAGCGCGAAGGCGATCTGGCGCGTGCCGGCGAGCTGGCCTACTCGGTGATCCCCGAGCTGGAGCGTCGCATCGCCGAGGCCGAGAAGGCCGGCAAGGGTGGCGGCATGCTGCGCGAGGAGGTGACCGAGAAGGACGTGGCGCAGGTCGTCTCCCGCTGGACCGGCATTCCGGTAGACAAGATGCTTCAGGGCGAGAACGAGAAGCTGCTCCACATGGAGGAGGAGCTCGCCCGGCGCGTGGTCGGCCAGGAGGAGGCCGTGCGGGCGGTGTCCACCGCCGTGCGCCGCGCCCGTGCGGGGCTTCAGGATCCGAACCGGCCGATCGGCTCGTTCCTGTTCCTCGGCCCCACCGGCGTGGGCAAGACCGAGCTGGCCAAGGCGCTTGCCGAGTACCTCTTCGACGACGAGAACGCCATCCTGCGCATCGACATGTCGGAGTTCATGGAGAAGCATGCCGTGGCCCGGCTTATCGGTGCGCCTCCCGGCTACGTCGGCTACGAGGAGGGCGGCGTGCTCACCGAGGCGGTGCGCCGGCGGCCCTATCAGGTGATCCTGTTCGACGAGATCGAGAAGGCCCATCCGGACGTCTTCAACATTCTGCTGCAGGTGCTCGATGACGGCCGACTGACGGACAGCCACGGACACACCGTGGACTTCCGCAACACGATCATCATCATGACGTCCAACGTGGGCGCCGAATATCTCGTCGAGCTGGGCGAGGACGACGACGTGGACAAGGTGCGCGACCAGGTCATGGCCGCGGTGCAGCGCACCTTCCGGCCGGAGTTCCTCAACCGCCTGGACGCGATCATCCTGTTCCACAGGCTGAAGAAGCGCAACATGAAGGCCATCGTCGAGATCCAGCTGGGGCGGCTGCAGAAGCTGCTCTCCGACCGCAAGATCACGCTGGATGCCGACGACGCCGCGAAGGAGTGGCTGGCCGAGAAGGGCTACGATCCGGCCTTCGGCGCCCGTCCGCTGAAGCGCGTCATCCAGCGCTGGGTGCAGGATCCGCTGGCCGAGATGATTCTCGCCGGCAAGGTGAAGGACGGCGACGTCGTGAAGATCACCGCCGACGCGGAGGGCCTGCTCATCAACGGCGAGCGGGTCGTTCCGGACAAGGCGACCGGCGTGTGAGGCCGCGGAACCCCGGTCCATTCGAAAGGCTCCGGAGACCGTCCGTCTCCGGGGCCTTTCCGTTTACCCTGAAAGAGGAATGGGCGGTCTTTTTGGGATCATTTTGAGCGAAGTCAAACTTTTCGGATGTATCATCGATAGCATGGGACATGTGAGGACTCCGTCATGGACGGATGGAGTCCGGTGCGAAGGGAGGCTGGCATGGCGGAAGCGAAGACCGGTGGCGGAAGCGGAGCCGCGGCGAAGAAGGGCGGTGGGAAGACCTCGACCCGCGGGACGAAGACGAAAACGGCGGCGGGAAGGTCCGTGGCCGGGAAGGGGGCGGGAAAGCCCACCAGGCTTTCCCCTTCGCAGCGCAAGGCGCTGGATGCGATCACCGACGTGGCCCATGCGGACGCCGAGGAGCTGATGCGCGATCTGGCCGGCATGTCCCTGGCCGAATCGCTGCGGCGGGCGCACGAGAAGGGACTGTATCCGTATGCCACGAAGATGAAGCGCGACGCCTACGAGAAGCAGAAGGCGGCGCTGCAGGTGGAGCTTCTGAAGCTGCAGAAGTGGGTGCAGGAAACGGGGCAGAAGGTGGTCATCCTGTTCGAGGGGCGCGACGCCGCGGGCAAGGGCGGTACCATCAAACGGTTCATGGAGCATCTCAATCCCCGCGGGGCGCGCGTCGTGGCGCTGGCGAAGCCCACGGAGAAGGAACGCACCCAGTGGTATTTCCAGCGCTACATCGAACATCTTCCCTCCGCGGGCGAGATCGTCATGTTCGACCGGTCCTGGTACAACAGGGCCGGTGTGGAACGGGTCATGGGCTTCTGCACCCCGTATGAATATCTGGAGTTCATGCGCCAGTGTCCGGAACTCGAGCGCATGCTGGTGCGTTCCGGAATCTGGCTGTTCAAGTACTGGTTCTCGGTAACCCGCGAGGAGCAGCTGAGACGTTTCGCGGCCCGCATGACGGATCCGCTGAAGCAGTGGAAGCTCTCGCCCATCGACCGGCAGTCCCTGAACAAGTGGGACGAGTACACCGAGGCGAAGGAGGCGATGTTCTTCTATACCGACACCGCCGACGCGCCGTGGACGGTGATCCGCTCCAACGACAAGAAACGGGCGCGCATCAACGCCATGCAGCATTTCCTCTCGACGATGCCGTATCCGGAGAAGGACCACAAGGTGGTGCACGGCCCCGATCCCAACATCGTCAGCTCCTCCGCGCAGGTGATCGGGCACACGCAGCATCTGCTGGGCGTGTCCCTGCATCCCGCGCTGCGCAGGGCCGGCGCCGACTGATATCCGCCTTGCCGGAGAACGACGACGGGGACGCCTTTACGGGCGTCCCCGTTCCATGTCGGAAAGGATGTTCCGGCACGCGTTCCGGATGGCCGGAGGCCGCGCGGGCGGTTCAGCGCCGTGCGACCAGATCCGCCGTCGGCGCCTGTTTCAAGAGGGCGAGGATGCGCGCCTTCTGCTTCCTGAAGGCCTCCAGCGCCTTGCCCTTGAGCCGGACGTTGTGGGCGGTGCGGACGCGGCGCGGATTGACCGGGCGGTTGCGGATCCGCACCTCGAAATGCAGATGCGGTCCGGTGACGCGTCCGGAGGCGCCCACGTATCCGATCACCTGCCCCTGATTGACCCGGACGCCCTTGCGGATGCCGCGCGCGATCCGGCTCTGGTGCGCGTAGAGCGTCACGTATCCGTTCTCGTGGCGGATCATGACGGTCCGGCCATAGCCGCCCTTCCAGCCGGCGAAGATCACCTTGCCCGAACCGGCGGCGCGGATCGGCGTGCCGCGCGGCGCTCCGAAGTCCACGCCCGTGTGCATCTTGGTGTAGCCGAGAACCGGATGGCGACGCATGCCGAAGCCGGAGGTGATCCGGGCGCCGGAGATCGGCGTGACCATCAGCCCCTTCGAGGCGGAGCGGCCCTTCTCGTCGAAATATCCGGTGTGGCCGCGCGGGGTCGTGAAGCGGTAGTAGACGATCTTCCGGCCCCGCAGGTTGAGGGCGGCATAGTAGAGCACCTTGCGCCGCTTGGAGGATCCGGAGATCGGAGTTCCGTAGAGAATGTCGAAGGTGTCGCCCTTGGCCACCTGCCGCTGCAGGTCGACGCTGTAGGAGAAGGCGCGCATCATCTGATTGATGATGTAGTCCGGGACGTTCTGGTCCTTCGCGGCCGCGTAGAGCGAGGAGGAGACCCGTCCGCGCGCGCGGATGAAGGGGGCTTCCGCATACTGCGCGTCCCCGCCCTTTCTGCGAATCACCAGGGTTCCCGGACGGGCCTTCGGACGGATCACCGTGTCCCGGCCGTTGCCGTCCGCCTTCAGGGTCTCGTCGCGGACCATGAAGTTGCCGTCCTCGTCCGATTCGACGATGACGCGCTTTCCGTCGCCGGTGCGGAACGACAGATAGACGGGGTAGATGACCTCGGTACCGTAGAAGTCCTGTTGCCGGTCGAGGGTCACGGAAATTTTCTGTCCGGGCTTCAGCAGCTCGGCGGGGTGGACCGGCTCGAGCGCCCGGACCAGGGCCCGTGCCACGGTGGGCGGCACGCCGAGCGCGATCAGACCGTCGGCGAGCGATTCGCCGCGGCCGAGTTCGAAGGTCCGGTCCTCGGGCTCCGGCGGCGGAGACTTCAGGATGACCGTCTCGTTGCTGCCGGTGCCTTCCGGAATCATCAGGGATGCCTGGAGGATGGACGGCGAAACCGCCGAGGAGGGCCAGCTGTCCGCCGTACCGGCGAAGGTGGTCATGAGCCGGGCCGTATGGACGTGTTCCTCCACGGGCTTCGCGGCCGCCGGCGTGATCGCCGCGATGGAGGCGTTGAAGACCGTGGCGTCGAGGCGGCCGCCCATGTTGCCCTTGGCGGAGATGACGGGGCGCTGCGAACCCACGCCGGAGAACGGAGCCTCCTTCTCGGAGACGGCGGTCGGCGTGTCCATCATGCCGAACAGAACGCCGGCGGTGACGAGACCGGCCACGACACCGGCACCCGCCGTCAGCAGCAGCCATTTGCGGCCCTGCTCCGCGCCACCATGGGAACCTCCCCCCTCGAAGAAGCTGATGGGATCTTCCGCGGGTACACCGCCCGTTCCGGTGTCCCTGGTCGCGGCCTCGTCCGTCCTGCCCGGAATTCGCATCGGTTCTGACAACCCCTCGAAGAAACTCTGCTGAGCAGTATCGTGCCGCACCCCGCTTGCTCGGACCTTGAGCGGCCGGGGCCCATGCTCATGCGTACGCGACACACGGCCATATTAATGGGTGCCAATAATGGCGAAAAATGGCCAGATATCCGTACGCACCGCATCGCCCGGACGGGTTTTCAGGCTCGCCGGAAACCCGTCTTCCCTGATAGCAGCCGGACGTTGCGTCAGGTCAAGGCCGATGTGCCCGCGGAACATGCTGCTTTCAGGGTGGGGCGGCATGGTTGATATTCGGTTAACGGGGTGCGCCGGGCGTGCCTGTTCCTCGGCGCGACGGGAACCGGATCGGGCGGATGAAAAAAATTGGAAAAAGGCGCTTGACAGCGGAAGGGCGCCAACCATATATAGCGCATCACCTCGCGGGGCGGGGGCGGCCGGAAGCAAGCCGGACTGCCCGGTTTCCGCAGATTTCCTTCGCATGAGTGCATCATGATGCCGGGCGTATCCGGAATGGAACTGCGCCTTGGCGATGCTCGTGTGCGAGGGGCGCCATACGGCGCATGCTCTTTGACAGAGATGATGATCTCGTATGCGCGTTCTCCGTCGGCGTTTCGCGCTTGCCTCCGGAGGCCTC